>JAMXLM010000046.1 GCA_024280995.1 Candidatus Dormiibacterota bacterium | reverse complement strand
CTGCTCGACGACATCGAGCGAATCGTCGGCGAGCTACTACCTCTATATGAGGAGAAGGGCCGGATGCACGTCGTGGTCGCGTTCGGCTGCACAGGCGGCCGGCATCGGTCGGTGGTTCTCGCGTCGGAGCTGGCGCGCCGGCTGGATGAGAAGGACGGGATCGACGTCGACTTCGTAACCCGCGACATCGATTGACCAGGGCTCTCGTCATCGGCGGTGCGGGGTTCATCGGCGTCGCCGCGTGCAAGGAGCTGATGCGCCGTGGTGTCGAGACAATCGCAGCCGGCCGCAAGGAGCGGCCCTACGGAACCTTCACCAGCTACGTCGCGTTCGACCGCGACGACGAGGCCGAGCTCGCGTCGGCGATCGCTCGCACAGAGCCGGACGTCATCCTCGACCTCGCGTGCTACCAGCCTCCCCAGGTCGAAGCGATGGCGCGAGCATTTCGAGGCACGCGCTACATCTTCGTCTCCACCGGCGTTTATCCCTCGCTTCACGGCAGGCCGGCGAAGGAAGAGGACTTCGTCCCGTTCGACGGGGAACCACCTGCTGATCTGGACTATCGCGAGGGCAAGCGCTGGTGCGAGACGGTGCTGACGCGACATCCCGACCTGCCGTGGACGGTCATCCGTCCACCCGCCGTCTTCGGTCCCGCGGACCACACGCTGCGGATCGCCGCATACATCGAGCGTGTTGCCGACGGCGGGCCGCTGCTGGTCCCCGCCGAGACCTACGAGAAGCAGGCCGGCGTTTCGTGGGTGAAGGACATCGGATTCGCTTGTGCGCTCGCGTGCGATCTGCGCAAGGACACGACGCACAAGGCCTACAACGTCGCGTTCGAAGGCGTGAGCCTGCGCGACCTCATCGAGGGGATCGCGCACGCGCTCGACAAGCCGGTGAGCCTGCACCCGATCCCTTTCGCCGAGCTGCCCGACGGCGCCAGCCCCTACGGTCCAGACCCGGCACGCTCGGCCGGCTACATCATCGACCGCGCACGCCGCGAGCTCGGTTTCGAGCCGTCGGCGCTGGAGGATGCGCTCGCCGAGACGCTTGCCTGGTACCGCGTCGCCAGGCCGAGCCACCCCGGGTACGCGAACCGGGCCAAGGAGCTCGAGCTTGCAGGATCCGCGTGACATCCTGGCCAAGCGCCTCAGGTGGCAGGCGAGAGGCTGCCTGGTCCTGGGCTCACCGTTCTATGCCGCGCTGCTCGAGTCGGCGGCGGAAGACCTCGAACGCGACGGGCCGGTCATGGACGTGCTCGAGGGTTTCGAGAACGAACCGGCCGGCGCGGCGATCGCCCTCCGCCTCATGGGCCCGGTGCACCGCCTCGTGCTCGACGGGGTTCTTCCTGGGCTGGCGCGCCACTATCCGTCGACCGGAGGTGACGGCGACCCGGTAGCGGCCTGGCCTCTTTTCCGCCAGGCGCTGATCGATCAGGGCGCCACGGTCCGGGCGCTCGTGCGCAAGGGGTGCCAGACCAACGAGGTCGGTCGCAGCGCGGCACTCCTGGGTGGCTTCCTCGAGGTCGCCCACCGCACCGGATTGCCACTGCGAATCCTGGAGGTGGGTTCCAGCGCCGGACTCAACCTCGCGTGGGACCGCTATAGGTACGAGAGCGCCGAAGGAGCCTGGGGCGAGCCGGCGTCGCCGGTTCGGTTCACGCACTCGTTCGAGTTCCCCCCGCCGCTGAACCGCACGGCCGAGGTGGTCGAGCGGAAAGGGTGCGACCTGAACCCGATCGACCCGACCACCGACCTCGGCGCGCTCACCCTTCGCTCGTTCGTGTGGGCCGACCAGCTGGCGCGCATGGCGCTGCTCGACGGCGCGATCGAGGTGGCCCGGACTTTTCCCGTCGAGCTCGATCGCGCCAACGCCGCCGACTTCCTCGAACGCGAGCTCGCCTCGCCGCGGGACCGCGTCGCGACGGTCGTCTTTCATTCGGTGTTCATGCAGTACGTCGACGAGCCGTTGCGTGCGCGTATGCACGCGTGCATCGAGGGCGCGGGCGTGTTCTACCTGACCATGGAGCCGGCCTACCCGGTCTTCGAGGTCCGGCTCAACGGCGAACTGCTCGGCACGACGATGGCGCACGGGACCGGGGTGCGCTGGAACGTAAACTCCCACTCACCATGAGTGTCCGGCGGCTGGCTCCCTACGGGGTGGCGGTCGGCGGCGTGCTCGCGATCACGGGCGCGATCGGCGTCATCACATCGCTGGCGTCGGTGTCAGGCCTGTCGGCGCTCTATCTCCTCCTCGTCCTCTGGCTCGGGGCGAGGTGGGGCAGAGGCCCGGCCGTCGCCGGAAGCGTAGCCGCCTTCCTGCTGTACGACTTCTTCTTCGTGCCACCGGTGGGCACCTTCTCGGTCCGAGGTCCGGCTGAGCTCATCGAGCTTGCCGTTCTGCTGGCGGTCGCCCTCGTCACGAGCCAGCTCGCCGCCTCGCTGCGGCGCGAGCGGGCGTCGGCCGAGGCGATCGCGAGCGACGTCCGCGCGCTGTACGAGCTGAGCACGGCCATGCTGCGCGCCCAGGACGTCGCGCCGGCGCTGGGCATGGTGACCGAGCGGGCGAAAGCCCTCGCGCCGGTCGAGCGGTTCGCCATCGTCGCGGCAGACGGATCAGAGCTTGCTGGCGATCCCCTGAGTGCCGAGGAGCTGAAGCAGGCGAAGTGGGTCTACGACAACGGCCGCGCGGTCGGCGTCGCGATGAAGGACGGGGCGGTCGCGCCGATGCGCGTGCACGGCGCCACCGACCCGCTCGGCTACCTGCCGCTGTCGAGCGGCGTTGCGGTGATGCAGCTGAGCGGCGCGGACGACCGAGTGCTTGGCGCTTTGATCGGCCTCGCCGATCTCCTGCTCGACCGCCGTCGCGCTGCGCAGGAGTCGGAGCGCGTGCGCGGCCTCGAGGCATCCGACCGGCTGAAGACCGCGATCCTCTCTTCCCTTTCGCACGAGCTGAAGAGCCCGATCGCCACGCTGCGTGCGGGCCTCACGGCGCTGATCGCGCCGCAAGCCGGTATGGGAGCCGAGCAGCGCGAGCTGATGACCGACATGGACCACCAGGCCGCGCGGCTCGACCGCATGGTGAGCGACCTGCTCGCGCTGTCGCGTCTCGAGGCGGGCGTGGCACTTGACGTGGAGCCACACTCGTTCGCCGACCTGGTCGGAACTTCCGTGCGCCAGATGAGCTCGGAGCTGAACGGTCACGACGTCTCGATTCACATTCCTGAGGATCTTCCCGACGTCGAGGTGGACGAAGGCCAGGTTGGACGCGTGCTGGCCAACCTCCTGGAGAACGCCGTCGAGTGGTCGCAGAAGGGCGGCGCCATCGAGGTGGGTGCGGCGGCACGCGACGGCCGGCTGGAGGTGTGGGTGGAGAACGAAGGCCCGGCCATCACGCCCACCGATCTCGACCGTGTCTTCGACAGCTTCTACACCCGCCGCGCCAAAGGGACGGGCCTCGGGCTGGCCATAGTGAAACGAGTCGTCGAAGCGCACGGCGGGCGAGTCAGCGCCGAGAATCGTAGGCGCGGCCCACGTTTCACGTTCACGCTGCCCCTCGCTCCAACGCGGGTGACGACGTGAGCGGCCGCGTCCTCGTCGTCGACGACGAGGTGGAGATGCAGCGTGCGCTGCGCGCCGGGCTGAAGTACCACGACTTCGATGTTCGCGCGGTGGGCAGCGGGGAGGAGGCTGTGCGTGAAGCAGCCGTGTGGCGTCCCGATGTGATCCTGCTCGACCTTGGCCTGCCCGGCATGGACGGGTTCACGACGCTGAAATCCCTGCGGCCGACCACGCGCGCGGCCGTGATAGTCGTGAGCGTGATGCCCGGCGAGAAGGACAAGGTGCGTGCGCTGGACGCAGGCGCAGATGACTACGTCGTCAAGCCATTTGGCACCGACGAGCTGGTGGCGCGCATTCGCGCCGTGCTGCGCCGCCAGGCGAATCTTCGTGAAGGCGAGCCGGTGATCAAATGCGGCGACCTGGAGATCGACCTTGCGCGCAGGCTCGTGTCGGTCGATGGCACGGCTGTGCACTTGACGCCGACGGAGTACGAGCTTTTGCGTTACCTCGGCCTGCACGCGGGCAAGCCCGTGACGCACACGACGCTTCTGCGCCAGGTGTGGGGCGAGTATGCGGTCGGCGACCGTTACAACACGCGCTACGTGGTGGCGCAGATCCGCAAGAAGCTCGGCGACGACCCGGCGAACCCCCGGTTCATCCTGAATGAGCCCGGCGTCGGCTACCGTCTTTTCTGCCTGGGCCAATGAAGACAAGGTGGGTCGACGCGGTGATCTGGTCCCTCGCCATCGCCGGGCCGGCCGTCGTGACCGCCGCGCTCGTCGAGCTCAGCCACCAGGCCCAGCGCGACTACATCTTTTTCTACCTCGCCCTGGTCGCCGTGGTGGCCGTGTTTCGAGGCCTGTGGCCCGCCCTGGTGTGCGCCGGTCTGAGCTTCCTGCTCGTCGACTACTTTTTCGTTCCTCCGGTCGACACGTTCACGATCGCCGACGAAGAGGACCTGGTCAACCTCACGGCTTTCCTGGCCACCGCGATCGGTGTCGGCCTTCTCGCGTCACGACGGCGCAACGCCCTGCTGCAGGCCCAGGCGCTCGCTCGTCAGCTGAAGCAGGCGAACACGGAACTCATCCGGCTCAACAAAGAACAGGCCGAAGCTGCCCAGGCCGCCCTCCGCCTTGCGCGCAGCGAGCAGCAGATCCAGGCGCTGCAGGAGACAGACCGACTGCGCAGGGAGCTTCTCGCCAACGTGTCGCACGAGCTGCGGACGCCTTTGGGGACGATCCTCACCGAGAGCACCGCCGGCGACCGTCCACGCACGCCGGCCGAAAACACCGCCGCGCTGCATACGATTGCCGCCGAGGCCCGGCGTCTGAACGCGCTCGTCGCGGACATGCTGGACGTGACGACGATCGAAGGCGGCGCGCTCGAGCTCGACCTCGTCCCGGTCGACGTGTCGGACGCGATCGAGTCCGCGGCCGAGCGGCTGCATCACGTCTCGCCCGACCGCGAGGTCGAGTGGAACCGCGAGCAGGCGCATGTCGAGGCGCTGGCCGATTGGGACCGCCTCGGCCAGGTCTTCGACAACCTCCTGTCCAACGCCGACCGATTCGCCCCGCGGGGCACGCCGATCGAGATCTCGGTCGCCAGCGAGCAGGCGGGACTGGTGACGGTCAGGGTGCGCGACCACGGCCCTGGAGTGCCGAACGAGCTGAGGGAGCGAATCTTCGAGCGGTTCTTCCGCGGCAGCAGCGACGGCTCGAGCGGAGGCACCGGACTCGGCCTCGCGATCGTCAGAGGGCTGGTCGAGGCCCACGCCGGATCCGTCGCCATCGACGAAGGCGAGGAGCGCGGTGCGGTGTTTCGCTTCACGCTTCCCGAGGCGCGCCCCGCCGCTTGAGCCGGATCCTCATCGTCGAGGACGACCCCGCGCTCCGGAGCTCCGTGCGCTCCGTGCTGGAGAGGAGCGGCCATGAGGTTCACACCGCCGGCGACGGTGCCGCGGGGGCTCGCGAGCTCGAGCAGAACCACTACGACGTCGTGCTCCTGGACATCGGGCTTCCATTCGTCGACGGCTGGGAGATCCTCGAGTCGCAAGGCGATAAGCGGATCCCGTCGGTCGTGGTGATCAGCGCTCGCGGTGAGGAGCGCGACAAGGTCCGCGCCCTCGACATGGGGGCCGACGACTACCTCGCCAAGCCGTTCGGCGCCGACGAGCTCCTGGCCAGGATCCGCGCGGTGCTCCGGCGAGCGCAGCAACCGCCGGCGCACGCGAGGACCGTTACCGCAGGCACCGTGACCGTCGACCTCGGCAGCCAGGCCGTCATGAAAAACGGCGTCGAGGTGCGCCTGTCCCCGACGGAGTACGGGCTGCTGGCAGCGCTGGCCGAGCATGCGGGCCGGTTGATGGATCACCGCACTTTGCTGCGAACGGTCTGGGGCCCGGGCTACGGCGACGAGCGAAACTACCTGCGCACGTTCATCCAGCGGCTTCGCACGAAGCTCGAAGCCGACCCGAAGAATCCCGAGGTCATCGTCACGGTTGGCGCGCGAGGCTACCGGTTTGGCCCGCCCGCGGCAGAACATTGACGGCTTGTTGATGCCCGCCTAGGTAGGTTCTGGGCATGCCGCTGGACGTGTGGATGCTCGGACTGGGGTTGCTCCTGACGGTGGTCTCGCTTCTTTACGTCCGTAGCCTCGAGGAGCTTCCCTAGTGGCAGCGAATCTGCCGTACATCATCACTGGCATCGTCGCGCTGCTCGTGACCATCTACCTCGTCGCCGCGCTGCTGTTCCCGGAACGGTTCTAGGCGATGGTCCTCGACATCATCGGCGTCGTCGTCACCTGGATCGCGGTCGCGGTCGCCGCGTGGTTCCTCGGCCTGTGGATGGTCAAGGTTTTCCAGGGCGAGCGCACGTTCCTCCACCCGGTTCTGCGACCGGCGGAGCGGGGCGCTTACCGGCTGATGGGCATCGACGAGAAGAGCGAGCAGTCGTGGGTCGGCTACACGGTCAGCATGCTCATCGTCTCGTTCGTCAGCTTCCTCTTCACCTACGTGCTGCTCCGCCTGCAGGGCCATCTGCCCTTCAACGACTTCGGCCTCAACCCACAGGGCTTCGGGCCGGTCGCATCCGATCTGGCTTTCAACACCGCGGTCAGCTTCACGACGAACACGAACTGGCAGAACTACACGGGCGAGCAGACGATGTCGTACCTGTCGCAGATGCTCGCGCTCGTAGTCCACAACTTCCTGTCGGCGGCTGTGGGCATCGCGATCGCGATCGCCCTGTTCCGTGGCCTCGCGAACAAAACGACCAAGTCGCTGGGCAACTTCTACGTCGACGTCACACGCGCGACGCTCTACGTCCTGCTGCCGATCTCGATTCTCGGCGCGATCATCCTGGTCTCGCAGGGCACGATCCAGACCATAGGTCCCTACGTCGAGGCCCACACGCTCGAAGGAGCCAAGCAGCTGATCGCGGTAGGGCCGTTTGCCTCGCAGGAAGCGATCAAAGACCTCGGCAACAACGGTGGCGGACCGTTCAACGCCAACTCGGCACATCCCTTCGAGAATCCGAATGGGTTCACCAACCAGTTCGAGCTTTTCCTCGAGCTCCTGATCCCGTTTGCCCTCGTCGTCACCTTCGGCAAGTGGGTTGGTCGGGTCCGCGAGGGGCTGGCGATTGGCGCGGCGATGGCCATCCTCCTGGTCGCCTTCACCGTCATCGCCGCGATCGCGGAACAGTCCGGCAATCCCGCGTTGAGCAATGCCGGCGCCGACCAGGCGAGAACCGCCACGCAGGCGGCCGGAAACATGGAAGGAAAGGAGGTCCGCTTCGGCCCGATCTATTCCGCCCAGTTCCTGGCCACAACGACCGGGACCAGCACCGGGTCGGTCAACTCGAGCCACGACAGCATGACTCCAGTCGGCGGTCTTGTCGCGCTGGTGCAGATGCAGCTGGGCGAGATCGACCCGGGCGGGATCGGCGCAGGGATCTACTTCATGCTCGTCTTTGTCGTCCTCTCGGTCTTCATCGCCGGGCTCATGGTCGGCCGCACGCCCGAATACCTCGGCAAGAAGATCGAGTCGAAAGAGGTTCGACTCGCAATGCTCGCGATCCTCATCGACGTTTTCAGCATCCTCGGCTTAACCGCGATCGCCGTGCTGACCAAGGCGGGCCAGGCCGGCCCGCTCAACTCCGGTCCGCATGGATTCAGCGAGATCCTCTACCAGTTTTCGTCGGCGACCGCGAACAACGGAAGCGCCTTCGCGGGCCTGACCGGCAATACGCTCTTCTACAACACGACCGGTGCCGCGGCGATGTGGATCGGCCGCTTCCTCGAGCACATCCCCATCCTCGCCATGGCGGGCGCGCTGGCGGGCAAGAAGGTCGTGCCGGCGGGCTCAGGCACGTTCGCCACCGATCGCCCGTTGTTCGTCGGCCTGCTGATCGGCGTGGTGCTGATAGTGGGCGCGCTGACCTTCTTCCCAGCCCTGGCCCTCGGGCCGATCCTCGAACAGCTGCAGCTGGCCGCGGGGCATCTGCACTAAAGAGATGGAAGACAGGCAGCGTCAGGAGCGGCGGAACCTGCGGCGGGGCCGGACCAGCAGCCTGACCGACCGCACCATCCTGCTGCCGGCGCTCGGCGGGGCCTTCACGAAGTTGAACCCGCTGCGGATGGTCCGGAACCCGGTGATGTTCGTTGTGGAGGTCGGGTCCGTGATCACCACGGTTGTGTTCATGCTCGACCTGTTCAACGGCACGCCGGGGTTCTCGGGCGCGAACAACCAACTGTTCGTCGGCCAGATCGCCGCGTGGTTGTGGCTCACCGTTCTCTTCGCCAACTTCGCCGAAGCCGTGGCCGAGGGGCGCGGCAAGGCACAGGCGGCCGCTCTGCGCCGAACGCGCTCCGACACCATCGCGCGCCGCCTGGTCGACGGGAAAGAGGATCGCATCCCTTCGACGCAGCTCAGGAAGGGCGACGTCGTCGTCTGCGAAGTCGGCGACGTGATCCCGGGCGACGGTGACGTGATCGAGGGTATCGCGTCGGTGGACGAGTCGGCGATCACCGGCGAATCCGCGCCGGTCATCCGCGAGGCCGGCGGGGACCGGAGCGCTGTCACCGGCGGCACGCGTGTCCTTTCCGACCGGATCGTCGTGCAGATCACCGCCAACCCCGGGCAGACGTTTCTCGACCGCATGATCAACCTGGTCGAGAGCGCTTCGCGGCGTAAGACACCGAACGAGATCGCCCTCAACATCCTGCTCGCGGCGCTGACGATCATCTTCATGGTCGCGACGGTGACCCTGCAGCCGTTCGCGATCTACGCGGGGACCTCGGTGACGATCACGGTCTTGATCGCGTTGTTGGTATGCCTCATCCCGACGACCATCGGTGGGCTGCTGTCCGCGATCGGCATCGCGGGGATAGACCGTTTGCTTCAGCGCAACGTGGTCGCGCTCAGCGGTCGCGCAGTCGAGGCCGCGGGCGACGTGGACACGCTTCTGCTCGACAAGACAGGAACCATCACGTACGGCAACCGCCAGGCGTCGGAGTTCATCCCCGCCCCAGGAGTGCCGATGAACCGTCTGCTGGAAGCCGCCGAGCTCGCGAGCCTGGCCGATGAGACCCCTGAAGGCAAGTCAATCGTCGCCCTTGCGCGCCGGCTGGGCGCTGCCGCGGCATCCAACGGCGGTGACGGAATGACTTTCGTGCCCTTCTCGGCCAGCACCCGCATGAGCGGTGTCGACGTCGACAGCCACTCGATCCGCAAGGGCGCCGACGACGCGATGGCGCGCTGGAGCGCCAACGAGCTTCCGGCCGAGGTCGCCGAGCGCGTTGCGATGATCGGCCGCTCAGGCGGCACGCCGCTGGTCGTCGGCGAGGACCATGTCGTGCTCGGCACGATCCATCTGAAAGACATCGTCAAACCCGGGATCCGCGACCGGTTCGCCGAGCTCAGGCGCATGGGCTTGCGCACCGTGATGATCACCGGTGACAACCCCCTCACCGCCGCCGCAATCGCGCGCGAGTCAGGTGTCGACGATTTCCTCGCCCAGGCGACTCCGGAGAGGAAGCTCGAGCTCATCAAGAACGAGCAGGGGCAGGGCCGCATGATCGCCATGACCGGCGACGGCACGAACGACGCTCCCGCGCTCGCTCAGGCGGACGTGGCCGTCGCCATGAATTCGGGCACGCAAGCGGCGAAAGAGGCCGGCAACCTGATCGACCTCGACAGCGACCCGACCAAGCTGATCGAGATCGTCGAGGCGGGCAAGCAGATGCTGATCACCCGCGGCGCGCTGACGACCTTCAGCATCGCCAATGACGTCGCGAAGTACTTCGCGATCATCCCAGCCATCTTCATCGGCACCACCGTCGGCGAGCTCAAGGCGCTCAACGTCATGCAGTTGCACAGCTCGAACAGCGCTGTGCTTGCGGCCGTGATCTTCAACGCCCTGATCATCATCGCCCTCGTCCCACTCGCCCTGCGTGGCGTGCGCTATCGCCCCATCGGCGCGGCTGCGCTGTTGCGCAACAACCTCTTGATCTACGGCATCGGCGGGATCATCGCCCCCTTCATCGGCATCAAGCTCATCGACCTGATCATCACGGCCATCGGGCTGTCCGCCTAAGAGACAAATGCTCAAGTCCATTCCGTCCGAGATCGTCAAGGCCATCCGGCTGACGATCGTCTTCGGGCTGGTGACAGGCCTCGCCTACTCGCTGCTGTTCACGGGCTTCAGCCAGCTGGCCTTCCACGACGCCGCCAATGGAAGCCTGATCATGGTCAACGGCCAGGTCGTCGGCTCCAGCTTGATCGGCCAGAACTTCTCCGCCGACAAGTACTTTCAGGGCAGGCTCTCGTACACGGCCACACCCTATGACGCGAGCAACTCGGTCGGCAGCAACCTGGGCCCGAGCAGCCAGACCCTCATGAACAACACCGCCAGCGCGGCGCGCGCGTACCGGCAGGCGAACGGGCTGGGTTCGAGCCAGCAGGTCCCGGTGGACGCGGTGACCTCGGACTTCACGGGCTTCGACCCGGACATCAGCGAGGCGAACGCCCTGCTGCAGGTGAACCGCGTGGCTGCGGCTCGCAACCTCGACCCGGCAAAGGTTCGCTCTATGGTCGAGAAGTACGTGCACGGTCGCGTGCTCTGGATATTCGGCGAGCAGTACGTCAACGTCCTCGAGGTGAACCTGGCCCTTGATCGCGGAGAAGCGGGCTAGCCTAGGAACCGCGATGCAGCCTCGGAGGGGCGAGCTCAAGGTATTTCTTGGGGCCACCCCCGGGGCGGGCAAGACCTTCGCCATGCTGCGTGATGCCCACCAGTTGGCGGCGCACGGCCACGACGTGGTCGTCGGCTACGTCGAGACTTACAACCGCCCACGTACAGTCGAGCTGCTCGCCGGCCTCGAGGTCGTGCCCCGCGTGACGGTGCCCTATCGCGACACGGTGCTCGAAGAGATGGACCTTGACGGTGTGCTTCGCCGCAAGCCCGAGATAGCGTTGGTAGACGAGCTGGCGCACACGAACGTGCCCGGTCTTCGGCACGCGAAGCGATGGCAGGACGTCGAAGACCTTCGCGCGGCGGGCATCGACGTGATCACGACGGTCAACGTGCAGCACGTCGAGAGCGTCAAGGACCTGGTCGAGAAAGTGACCGGGATAGTCGTTCGCGAGACGGTGCCCGACAAGGAGCTCGACGGCGCGGACGAAATCCAGTTCATCGACATCACGCCGGAGGCTCTGCGCAAGCGCATGCGCCACGGCAACATCTACGCCAAGGACAGGGTCGAGACGGCACTCGCCAACTTCTTCCGACCGCAGAACCTTGCTGCAATGCGCCAGATCGGCCTGCGCTTGGTCGCGGACTCGATGGCCCGCTCGCGCCACGTGCTGACGTCGCCCGAGGATGTTCTCGTCGCGGTTTCCACGACGGGTTCGGCCGAAGACCTGATCCGCCGCGGGGCGCGTCTCGCCCGCCGCCTCGGTGGAACCTGCATCGTCGTCACGGTGCAAATAGACGCGGCGGAATCGGCGGAGCTCGAAGGCTTCCGGAGTCTCGCGGCGCAGCTTGGCGCTTCGTTTGCAGTGCTGGGTGGCACGGACGTAGCGAGCGCGGTGATTCAAGCGGCGAGCGACGCAATGGTGGAGCACGTCGTTCTCGGTGAGCGCGTCTCGAGCTCGGGGCTGAGTCGCCTAAGACCGACCACCGTCGATCGCATCATCGACGGCCTGCCGAACTCTGACGTGCACGTGATCGCGCGGCTGGTCCAATGAAGCAGCGGAGCGAGAGGCCCGACCCGATGCAGGTCCTGAAACAGATCTCTGCAGAGACGCGGCGGCGCGTCCTGTTGCGCGTCTATCTCGGCTACGCGCGCGGCGTCGGCACGACGACGGCGATGCTTGACGAGGCGCGCCGGAGGCACGGTCGGGGCACCGACGTCGTGGCCGCCTCGTACGTCGTGCACGGGGATGCGGACAACGCGCTGCGCGAGCTCGAGGTGCTCGGTGCGACGCGCAATCGCGAGCCACAGCAGCACCTGGACATCGATGCCGTCCTGGCGCGGAACCCCGAAGTCGTCTGCATCGATGACCTCGCGGAGGTCGACGGCGATGGCAAACCGCGTATCGAGCACGTCGCGCGGCTCATGGCGGCCGGCATCACGGTGCTGGCGACTCTCCACCTGCTCTCGATCAAGAGCGTCGCCGACGCATACGCGCCGATGCTTGGCGGACGGCCGACTGGAGCCTTGATCGACGACGACGCGCTGATCGCGATCGACGAGCTCGAGCTGATGGACATCACGCCCGACGACCTGCTGCAGAGACTTCGCGAACAGAAGGTGCTGCACCCGGCGGTGCTCGCGGTCGCGCTCCAGCGCGAGCTCCGGACCACGATGCTGCAGGCGTTGCGCGAGTCCGCATTTCGAGTGATCGCCGACCATGCCGACCGCCAGTTGATCGGGTTCATGCGCGAGAGCGGCGTCCAGGTGCCGTGGGACGTTCGGGGCAGGATCGTGCTGGGAATCCCGGTCGAGCGCGGGCTCGAGGACCGGATCCGGCGCGCGGCTGCTTACGCCCAGCTTCAGGACGCGAAGTTCTCGGTCGTCTGGGTGCGGACGAAGAGCCTAACGGACGAACAACGGGAACTGGAGGGCGCATACGCAGCCCTGGTCCATCAACTCGGCGGCGAGTTCGTCCACCTGCACGGGAGCTCTGTGGCGCCGACGCTCGTCGATTACGTTCACGAGTCGCTCGCGACCGAGGTGATCCTCGGCCACCGCCGGTGGAACCGCTGGATGCCGGGCGACACGACTAGCGAGGTGATCAGGCGGCTTACGGGCGTGGACGTTCACATCCTGCGGAGCGAAGCGGCGCAGCCTGGCTGAGGCTACTGCTCCGAGTGACTGCGGTTGAGGAGGTAAGCGGCAAGGAAGGCGACCACCACCAGACCCGGTGACCAGCCGAGCCCGGGACCAAACGGGTCGTACGGAGACAGGTCGACAAACACCGCAAGGCCGCTGACCGCCGCAAAGACCGCAACGATCAGCACGCCACGGATGGCGCCGTGTCGCGCGAAGAAGAGCTCGATCTCGAGCCGCCAGGTCGACCGGTGACGCTCTCGGACGGTTATGCCTCGTGCCGCATGGGCCGCGATGCGCTCTCGCCGGCCCATCCGATAGCGCGCGCTTCGTGGCAGGCTCTCGAACGGCACCCGCTCGACCTCGCGGTCCCGGGGCGGCGGCACCTCGAGCGGCTCCCACAACGGCTCCCGACGGTACTTCTGGTAGCCGACGTAGGTCAGTGCGCCGAGCGCAAGCCAGCCGACGAAAACGAACGTGGAGTTGGAGATGTTCTGGAAGACAAGCTGGGTGAAGACCGTGCCGATGAAGAGAGCGCCAACGATCGAAAGGACGGGGATTGAATCGCGCCCGAACCGGATGTTCCATGGCATGCGATACGGACGGTGCAGCTGCGGCTCGATGAAGCGCAGCCGCATCACTGACAGGTGGGCCGAGCAGAAGGCGAACGTGGCCGCGAGCGAATAGACCGCGCTCATCAGGTCGATGACCGCGCCATGGACCAGGATGCCGGGTAAGACCAGGACCGCCGCGATGACCCCGAACACGATGATCGACACGTACGGGGTCTTGAACCTCGGGTGCAGGACAGCGAAGCGCTTGGGCAGCAGGTCGACGCCTGCCAGCGAGTAGCTCAGGCGGGAGATGCCGATCAGCCCAGCGTTTGTCGCGATGACGAGGATAGTGAACGCGAGGATGCCGACCCAGATCTCCGACCAGAAGGCGAGCTGGGCGACCGGGAATTGACTGACGATGCCGGCCACCGGGTCGTCCTTGTGCATCGTCGCCAGGTCCGTGACGAACTGACCGTTCTGCATGTGGACCGGGAACGCGCTCATGCCGATGGTTGGCAAGAATGCGGAGACGAACAGCACCGCGATGATGACCCACCACGTCGCGAGCGGAACGTTGCGGCCGGGGTCCTTGGCTTCTTCGGAGAGGTTGGAAATGGTCTCGATTCCCGTGTACGTGACCATGGCGATCGAGATGCTGGCCAGGAAGCTGCCCCACGTCGGTGCCACGCCCAGGTGGATGTTGTGGAGGACGACCTGGATGTTGAGGATGAGGATCAGGCCCAGGATCACCAGCACGAACTGGGTGACGAGGTCCGCGAATGCGAGCGCCAGGTTGAGGGCGCTCGACTCCTGGATGCCGATGATGTTGACGATGATGAGAAAGCCGATCAGCACCGCAGTCGCCCCAACATGCGCGAAATCGTTGTGGCGGAGAAGGTCGAAGAACGGCACGTACTTGCCGAACACGCCCAGGTAGCCGATGGCGAAGTACGCGGAGATCGAGGCGGTCGCCGTGTAGTTGAGCAGCTGGACCCAACCGACGATGAAACCGATCGGCTGGTTGAACGCGCGGCGGGCAAAGCTCGAGCTGCCCCCGGCATGAGGTAAGGCGGCGGTGCCTTCCGCGTAGTTCAGGGCCGTCGTGACGAAGATGAAGCCGGCGAGGATGAGCGCGACCGGCGTCAGGCCGAGCGCGAACGCGGCGGTGACGCCTAGGGCGTAGTAGATGCTCGAGCCGACGTTCCCGTAACACGCGGCAAAAAGCGCGCCTGGGCCCAGCGTGCGGGGGAGCTTGGCCGGCCGGCGGACGACAATCCTGAGGTCGCCCGGCCGGCGGCCGCGCCGGGCTACCGAGTCCGAGCTCACTGCCGGTCAACCGTAATTGATCGGCGGCAAATTCATACAGGTTCCATACGGCTTCCTGCGCATAACCAACGGGCAGCTAACGGCCTGGCTCCTAGGTTGGACGCATGCGCAACGCGGTCGTCCAGCTCCCCGACCTCCGGTCGGCGAACGAAGAGCGACAGGTCCTTCGCGCGGCCATCCGGCAGCTCGAGCGCGCCGAGATTTACTTCGACGCCGTCGAGGGGATGGACCTCAACGACCACGAGGCGCGTCGCGCGGTCGAGCGCCTCCGCGCCGACACCCAGGCCCTGCGGCGTTATCTCGCCGAGCGGAGGACAGCGCTCCGCCAATGACCGAAGCGCAAGCTCCAGCCCGCCGCCGGATCAAGATCCGCGGCGGGAATCTCGGCGCCTTCCTTTGCTGGGCTGTCGTCTTCGCCGACATCGGCACGTCCGTCTACTACTCGCCCGGCTACCTCTTCTCGACCGGTTTTCACCAGCGATCGGCCATCTTCGTCACGGCCGTGCTCTTCGTCTTCGCGCTGCTCTGCATCAAGTACGCCGAAGTGACGTGGCGCTATCCCGAGGGCGGCGGCGTGGTCAACGTGTCGTCCCAGGCTCTGCACCCCTTCGCGGGGCTGTTGGGGGGCATGTTCATCCTGGTCGATTACTACCTGACCGCGGCGATCAGCGCGGTGTCCGGCGTCATCTACCTCGCGATCATCTTCCCGACGCTCAAGCCAATCGTCATCGGGACCGTCATCGTGGCCTTGATACTCCTCGGCCTGCTCAACGGGTTCGGCATCAAGGAAAGCGCCCGCACGACCGCCCTCTTCGCGATCCTGGCGGTCGCCGGCCAGCTGGTGGTCGTCGCAGCCACGGCCATCTACCTGGGCCCGGCCGGAATCGTGAACAGCTTTCACGCCGTCACGCAAGGACCGGCGCTGACGCCAGTCTTCCTCATGCAGGGTTACGGGGCCGCGTTTTTGGCCTTCTCCGGGCTGGAGAGCATCGCCCAGCTCGCACCGTCAATGCGGGAGCCTCGCAAGCTGATCTCGTACCGGGCGATGCTCGCAGTGGTCGCGACCATGGCGATCACCACCCCGCTGCTCACGCTGTGGTCGACGACGCTGCTGGGGGCCAACGACGACCCGAACCAGTTCATCTCACTGCTTGGCACACACGTCGCCGGCCAGTTCGTCGGCGACTACGTCGCGATCAGCGGCTCCGTGCTGCTCGTGTTCGCGAGCAACACAGCGATCATCGGCGCGTATCACGTGTTCATCGCGCTCGCGCGCATGGGCTTCCTGCCGCGCGCGCTCGAGCGGCGCAACCGGCTGCGCTTCACACCACACTGGGCGATCCTCGCGGCGGTCTCGCTGCCGATCGTCATGGTCTTGATCGAAGGCGCAAACGTCGAGAACCTCGGCGACCTCTACGCGTTCGGATTGCTCGGCACGTTCGTCCTGACATGCGTGAGCCTCGACGTCGTCCGCTGGCGCGAGTACAGGTCGATGCTCAGCCCGGGAGCCGTCGCCTTCTTCGCGGTTGGAGTACTGACGACGGTGCTCGTTGTCGCGGCGTGGGCCATCAACCTCCGTTTCAAGCCATACGCGACGGCATTCGGCGGCGGCCTGACGCTGATCGGCCTCATCGCCGGCCTGGCGACATACCGCTTCTACCGCTCCCGCCGCCCGACCGTCTTCCCGGTTCCGTTCCGGCCGCAGCGGGCGGCGGAGTCGATCGCCGCGGCACTCGCCGGTCGCGTCGCCTCGGGCGACGTGCTCGTGAT
>JAMXLM010000045.1 GCA_024280995.1 Candidatus Dormiibacterota bacterium | reverse complement strand
CAGAAGGAGATCCGGCGCCAGAAGGTCGAGCAGGACGATTCAGTGAACAAGCAGGACTTCGAGGCCGCGGCGAGCGTTCGCGACAAGGTCAAGAAGCTCCAGGACAAGCTCGCGCTCAAAGAGGCCGCGTGGCGCGACAAGCTGGGCGAGACCGTGCCCGAGGTGGGCGAGGAAGACATCGCGCAGATCGTCGCCGCGTGGACCGGCGTTCCGGTCTCACGCCTGGTCGAGGAAGAGAGCGCGCGCCTCCTGCGGATGGAGGAAGAGATTCACAAGCGGATGGTCGGCCAGGACGAGGCGATCGTCACCGTCTCGCAGGCCGTCCGCCGGGCGCGTGCCGGCCTGAAGAATCCGCGCCGGCCGATCGGGTCGTTCATCTTCCTCGGCCCAACCGGAATCGGGAAGACCGAGCTCGCCAGGGCGCTGGCCGAGTACCTGTTCGACTCCGAGGACGCGCTTATCAAGCTCGACATGTCGGAGTTCATGGAGCGGCACACGACGGCGCGGCTGGTCGGCTCGCCTCCCGGCTACGTGGGCTACGACGAGGGCGGCCAGCTGACCGAGGCGGTCCGCCGCCGGCCTTACTCGGTGATCCTGTTCGACGAGATCGAGAAGGCGCACCCCGAGGTCTTCAACATGCTGCTGCAGATCCTCGAGGACGGCCGCCTGAGCGACGCGAAGGGCAAGATCGTCAACTTCGCGAACACCGTGATCATCATGACCTCGAACCTCGGCATCCGCGACGTCAACCAGGCGGGGACCTCGCTGGGCTTCCAGGCCTCGGTGGTGGACGAGGCCGCAGAGGTGGAGCGAAGGCACGCGAACACCAAGCAGAAGATCGACGACGAGCTGAAGCGCATGTTCCGGCCGGAGTTCCTCAACCGGGTCGACGCCGTGGTCGTGTTCAAGAGCCTGACCACGCACCAGATCCGCGAGATAGTGGACCTGCAGCTCGAGCGCCTCGGCAAGCACCTGGCGGAGCAGCAGATCACGATCGAGGTCACCGACGCGGCCAAGGACCTGCTGGCGAAGGAGGGCTACGACCGGACGTATGGCGCGCGGCCGCTGCGGCGCGTGATCACGAGCCGGATCGAAGACCAGCTCTCGGAGCACCTGCTGCGGGGCAAGATCGCGCGTGGGGACACCGTCCAGATCGACACCGATCAAAAAGAAGGCGGCGAGGACGAGCTGAAGTTCACCCCGATCAAGCACGCGAAGAAGGAGCCTGCGGCGGCTGCGCCGGCAGGGCCTGCGCCGAAGAGCTAGCGGCTAGCGCGCCAGAAACCGCTCAGGAGCCAAGCCAGCCTCGCAGGCGTTGCGAGAGCCGGGCCGGCGGGGTCTGGTTCTTGATCAGGTGGTCGAGCGCGCCCAGCTGAACCCCGCGCTCGACGAGCTCTCGCTCGGTCGAGTTGGAGAGGATGACCACCGGGATCTCTCTGGTCGCGGGATTGCGCTGCAGCGCCTCGAGGACGCTCATACCGTCCAGCTTGGGCAGCTGCAGGTCGAGGAAGATGATGTCCGGGCGCGCCGCCTCGGCCTTCTCCAGCGCCATCATCCCGTCGCCGGCGACGTGGACGGTGTAGCCGTCGAGCTCCAGCTTCAGCCGGTACATCTGAGCCACCGACGCGTCGTCCTCGACGAGGAGGACGGTTACCTCGTCTGGGGCCGTGTTTGAACGCTCACCAAGTCCCATCCCTTCTATTCGTGCAACGCTTAACGCCCGAGAAATGGACGTCCCGATGCCGCTCCGCCTGAGGCCGCTTGAGATCGGAGACCTGCTCGACGAGACGTTCCGGATGTACCGCAGGCACTTCCTTTTGATTGCCGCGATCTCGGTCATCCTGGCCATCCCGTCGGCCGCGCTTTACGGGCTGGCGCTGGCGTGGTTCTCGACCGGGTTGGCGGCGACCTCCAGCCCGACCGATCTCGGGCCGGTGCTGGGTTTCGTCGGCGCCATCGGCGCGTCGGCGCTCGTCAGCTTTCTCTTTCTGCCTTTCAGCCACAGCGCGATCGTTTACGCGGCCTGCGAGTCGGCGCTGGGCCGTCAGGTGACCGCCGGCGGCGTTTTCAAGGGCGTGATGCGGCGCTACTTCCCGCTGCTCGGCTACTGGCTCATCTTCAACACCCTCACCGCCGAGCTGGCGATCTTCCTTTGCATCGCGCCGTTCATCCTCTGGCTCTGGGTCTTCGTCATGTGGGTGGCCGTCGTGCCCGCGATGTTCGTCGAGGGGATCGGCATCAGCGCGGCGGTGACTCGCAGCCGGCAGCTGGTGCAGGGCCGGTGGTGGCGCACGTTCCTGATCCTTTTCCTGACCTACGTCCTCTACTTCGTGCTCTCGATCGCGCTCAACGGTTTCATCAACCTCGCCCAGGGCCTGCTCGGGCTCGTGGTCTCCCAGTTCGTCGCCAGCGCGATCACACTCGCGAGCGGCCAGATCATCGCGGCCCTGATTGCGCCGGTCGCGCAGATCGTGTTCGTCCTGATCTACTTCGACCTGCGTGTGCGTCGCGAGGCGCTCGATCTCTTCCAGATGGCGTACCGGCTGCCGGCCCAGCAGGCCACGACCTGAGCATTTCGCGCCTCATCCGGCCGGCTGCCGCTGCGCTCATGGCGCTGACCACGGCCCTCGCCTCGCCGTCCGTCGCATCCGCGGATCCGCCCTCGCCGCCGCCTTACGCCGACGCCGTCCAGATGGCATACGACATCATCCAGAACGCGTCGGGTTCGGACACCGGTCCCGCCATCCGCGCTTATCGCGCGCTCGTATCGGGGACGGGGAACACGCAGCCCGAGATCATCGACGACCTTCTCGCGCGGCCGCCCCTGTACGCGGATGCTCGGACGCGCCTCGCCGAGCTGCTAAGCGCGTTGCAACAACCTCTCAGCACGTCGGACCCGCAGCTCGCACAGCAGCGGCTCGGGCAGGTCCTCTCGATGAGCCGGTACGACGCGCTGCATCGCCCGCCTTCGCTGTGGGATCGGTTCGTGCAGTGGGTGCAGGACCGGATCGCGGCGCTGTTGCGCCTGTTGTTCGGCAACCGCGGCGGCGCCCAGCTCGCATCCTGGTGGCTCTACGTCGTGAGCATCGTCGTGCTCGCGCTCGTGGTCTTCGTCATCGTCCGCTCGGCCCGAGGTCGTTTCAGCCAGTCGGTCAGCGTCGTGCCTGGAGGGCCGCGGCCGCCCGCGGACTACTTCGCCGAGGCCGACAGCCTGGCCGCGAAAGGCGACCGCGTCGGCGCCATCCGCGCCCTCTGCGCCGGCGTCGCCGCGACCCTGGAGGGCGAGCGTTCGTGGGAGGGAAGCCCGTTGACCGTGCGCGAGATCTTCAATCGCGCGCCCGACCACGAGGCCTTACGCCCGCTCCTGCTTCCGTTCGAGGCGGCGGTCTACGGCGGCCGCGACGTCGACGAAGCGACGTACGACCGGGCCGCGCGGGTCGCCGCACCGTTTCGCAAACCAGTCGCCCAGGTCGCGGCATGAGAGGGCTGCGTGGCTGGATCGTCGCCGGTGTCGTCGCCATCGCCATCGCGGCGCTCGCCTACGCGCTGCAGCCGCACAGCGATTCCCCCGAGCACAGCTCGAACAGCGACGCGGCGAACGGCACCTCGGCGGCGCTGCTATTCGCACAGGCGATGGGACATCAGACGAGCCAGATGACCGACGGTTTCAATCTTCCGGCTGCAGGCTCGGTGATGTTCGTGTTCACGCCGACCAGCCCCTACTCGGAGGGCGAGGCCGATCAGCTCCACGCGTGGGTGCAGGAGCAGGGCGGCGTGCTCGTGTACGCGTCGGAGCAGGGAGACGGTGAGCTCGACAGGGCGTTCGGAGTGACCCGATACAGCGGTCAGGCGTTGGGCGGCAGCTACTCCTCGATTCCCCTCGGCGACGGCGTGACCAGGGTCAGCGGCGGCGACGCGTTCGTCCCGATCTACACCTCCGCGCCGCAGGTCACCCTGCTGCGTTCGGGCGGCGGGCTCACGGCCGGTTACGTCCAACGCGTCGGCCTCGGTCGCGTGGTCGTGCTCGCCGACCCGCTCGTGCTGTGCAACGGCTACCTCGACAAGACCGACAACGGGCGGCTGCTGGCGGACTTGATCGGCTCGGATTCGAGCGCGCAGGTCACGTTCGACGAATACCACCACGGGTTGACGGTCAGCGACTTCGCGCCGCAGAGTTGGCTGGCGACTCCCTGGGGTGCGGCGCTCGCATGGCTTGTCGTGGCGGTGTTCCTGGGACTCTTCCTGCGCGGCCGGCGTTTCGGTCCTGTCGTGTCAAGACCGCCCGACGCGGCGCGCTCCGACGTCGAGTGGGCGGTCGCCGTCGGTCAGCTGCTGCGTCGGTCGAGCGCGCGCGCCGTCACCCTCGGCATGCTGACCAACGCAACCGAGCGCGCGGTCGCCGCCCGTAACGGTTTGCCGCTGCAGCCGCGCGAGCGGTTCTGGAATGCTCTGTGGATGCGCTCGCCCGACACCGCTGATGAGCTGGCCAAAGTCGAAAGCTCGCTCGTCGCCTCGGCGGCAAGCGAGCACGACCTGCTGAACGCGGCAAGAAAGCTGCACGAGATCGCGCACCCCGTCCCTCGAAGATGACCGCGGCGACCGAGTTCTTCGCGCGATTCCGCGAACAGCTCGCCAAGGCGATCGTCGGTCAGGACGAGGCCATCCGCCTGTGCGGAATCGCGCTCGTCGCCCAGGGTCACGTCCTGCTCGAGGGCGTGCCGGGGACTGGCAAGACCCTGCTCGCGAAGTCGATCGCCCGCGCTCTGACTCTCGAATATGGCCGTGTTCAGTTCACGCCCGACCTGATGCCGGCCGACATCCTCGGTACATCGGTTTTCGACCTTGCCACGCGGACCTTCGCGCTGCGACGCGGACCGATCTTCACCAACGTCCTTCTCGCGGACGAGATCAATCGGGCGCCGGCGAAGGTGCAGTCGGCGCTCCTCGAGGCGATGGAGGAGCGAGGCGTCACGCTGGAGGGTCAGCAGATGGCGCTGCCCGCTCCGTTCTTCGTCCTCGCGACCCAGAACCCGATCGAGTACGAGGGCACATACCCACTGCCCGAGGCGCAGCAGGATCGCTTCCTGTTCAAGGTGCGGCTCGACTATCCATCGCCCGCGGGCGAGATGGAGGTGCTGCGTCGCTGGGAGTCGGGAATCGAGCTGCGCGACCCGGCCAAGGCGGGGGTCGAACCGGTGCTCGGAGCCGCAGACATCGAGAAGTGTCGCGAGCAGGTCGCGACCGTCGTGCTCGACGAGAAGATCCGCCGCTACATCGTCGACCTCGCCGCCGCGACTCGAAGCGCGCCCGAGATTGCCCTCGGCGCGAGCACGCGCGCCGAGGTCCTGCTGATGCTCGCGGCCCGCGCCTACGCGGCCTTCGAGGGGGCGGAGTTCGTCACGCCGGACCATGTCAAGGCACTTGTCGCGCCGGCTTTCCGCCATCGGCTGATCCTTCGTCCCGAGGCCGAGGTCGCGGGGCAGACGCCGGACAGCGTCCTGGACGTGGTCGCCAGCCGGGTGGTGCCTCCTCGCTAGAGGTTTTCGGGCAGAGTCCCCGCGAAGAAGCCGCTCGCGTCGATCGTCGTGTTTTTCAGGTCCACACCGAGGATGCTCAGCTGCCCTGACCCAGTGACAACGACGACGTCGGTGTAATCGAACCATCCCACCGGCGTGGCGACGTACGGGGTGATGTGGATCTCGCCATATTGGTTGACGAACCTGACAGGGCCGCCCGAACAGCGGTCCGCGACGACCATGCCGTCGGAAGACACGACGCCGCCGCCGCAGGAGTTGCCGGTTGGGATACTGATGGCCGTCTTGCCCGACCACAGCGACACCGTGTAGCTGGAACCTGTCTGGCAGGAAGTGCCCACCGTGACGGGTGGTCCAAAGGTTGCACCGCCCGCGCAGATGGTGGCGATCCGAACTCCGGTCGAGGCGTCGGCGACGTGGTATCCCGTCTGGTTGTAGGCGAATCCCTCCCAGAAGTTCTGGGGCGCGGCATTGATGCCCACGCCGATCACGAGGTGCCCCTCGTGCCAGCCGACCGGCCACTCGAACACCGTCGATGAGGAAAAGAGCTCGACGTGGTTTCCGCCGGTGTACAGGTCTTCGACGTAGATGCGGGTCTTGACGGGGAACGGGTAGGTGACGATCGCCACCGCGATCCGCGTGTCATCGGGGCTGACGGCGAACGCCGCGGCCGAGCTCGCATCCACGGGCAGCGTCTTCACCGAGCCCGTCTTGCCGTCCGGCTGAAGAAACTTCAGGCTCGAGTCGCCGTCCAGGTAGTAGACGCGGGAGCTCGACGCTGAGAGGTTTGGCATCTGAACCAGGAAGCCCCGGGGGTGGCCGCGCTTCGCGGCGGTCGCGGTCGCCTGGACCTTTCCATCGGTGCCAACCAGGGCGATCGAGTAGGTGGACCCGCCGTCGACCAGGAAGTCCTTGACGAAGATGCCGTACTTGTTCGGAAGCTGCGCCGGCGATTGGGTGGGGGATGCCGAGGGGCTTGCGACCGCCGCCACGGGGCTCGTGGTGTGGTCGCCCGACGCGGTTCCGCCTCCGCAGGCGGCGATCAGCAACATCAGCGGGAGGGCGGCCGCGCGTCTCATGTCCGTCAAAACGTGGGGCCGCCGTGTCAGTTACGTTCGTCAAGCAACAGCATGCGCAGGCTTGGTTTCGTCCGCGGGCTGGCGCCTCAGCCGCGCCTGATCTGGGCCGTCGGCATCGGCGCCGCGCTGATCGCGCTCGCGGTCGTGTCGCCCGTCATTGGAGTCGTGGCCGCCGTCTACAACGCCGGCCTGGCGATCATCGCCGCACGCGACCTGGCCCCGCTTCCCGGGCGAGCCGGTTACCGCGTGCGTCGCGTCATGCCGGAGCCGTTCTCGCTCGGCGAGCCCGAAGAGGTGACGGTGATCATCGAGAATCGGGCGGCGGCCGGGCTCGTCGCCCGGGTTGCCGACCACGCGCCCGACATTCTGCGGCCGTCGCCGCGTGTGATGGTGGGCCGGTTCGACGGCGCCGGCGTCCTGAAGTTGAGCTACAGCACGTACTCGCCGAAACGCGGCGCATACCGCTTCGATGGCGTCGACCTCCAGGTCTCGCGGTCCGAAGGCTGGTGGCGGCGGCAGATCCGGCTCCCGCTCCCCCAAGAGGCCGCCGTCTTTCCAAACGTCGTCGCCATCCGCCGCATCCAGCTCACGCTGCGCCGCGGGCTCCGCGCGATGGCCGGAATGCGCCGAGCGAAGCCGCCCGGCGCCTCGACGGCATTTGCCGGCCTCCGCGATTACGTGCGTGGGGACGATGTCCGCCGCGTCAGCTGGACAGCGACGGCGCGACGGGACCGCCCGGTCGTCGTCGAGGTCGAGGCCGAGCGCGGCCAGCAGGTGATCATCGCCATCGACTGCGGGCGCTTGATGACCGCGCCCGCCGGCGAGCTCGACAAGCTCGACCACGCCGTGAACGCGGCGCTGATGCTCGCCTGGGTCGCGCAGGCCTACGGCGATCGGGTGGGCTTGATGACCTTCGACGACCGCGTGACCGCGTTCATCAAGCCTGAGCGCGGCCCAACCCAGCTGCGCCGGATAACCGAGGCGCTGTACTCGGTGAAACCCGACTACGTCGAGCCTGATTTCGGCCACGCGATGACGCACCTGGCGCTGCGCGTCGGCCGCCGCTCGATGGTCGTCATCCTCACCGACGTACAGGATCCGGAAGCGTCGCGCGAGCTGGTCGCGCACGCTCTGCGGTTGGCCGCGCGGCACCTCGTGCTGGTGGTGGCCATGTCGGACCCGGCGGTGCTTACCGCGCGCGACGCGCCGGTCGACAGCACCGCCCGCGCCTACGAGTGGGCGGCGGCGGAAGAGTTCGTGTCGAGGCGGCGCGAAAGCTTCGAGCTGCTCAGGCGTGGCGGGGTGCTGGGACTCGATGTCGTCGCAGGCCGGTTGTCCCCCGCGCTCGTGGAACGCTACATGGAGCTCAAGGAACGCGCTCTCCTCTAGCCTTCCGGAAAGGAAGATCTGGCCTGAATGCCCTCCGCTGGCAGCGCCCGGCGGTTTCAGGTATCGCGTGTTGCGGCCGGAGCAAGTCCGGCCGCCGCGGCATCGTTTGATCGTCTGCCCGTCAGGAGCAGGTACGAGTAGAAAAGGATTCCGGTCGTCAGCCCGATCGCGAGCTTGACCGCAAACGGCGTGCCGGACGGCGAGACGTTTCCCTCGATCGTGCCCGCGACGACGAGCAGTGGAGCGAGGCCCAGCAGGATCGTGAACGCCCGCCGCGTCGCGATCACCAGGGCGTCGGAGCGTTTGCGGTTGCCAGGCGCGATGAGCGCCCAGCCCATCATCAGGCCCCCCGCCCCCTGGGCGATGACGATCGAAAGCTCGAGGATCCCGTGGCCGATGACGAAATCGAACAGGCCGCCCGCGAGGCCGTACGCCGCGGTCAACCCGAACAGTCCGCCGAGCGAAATGCCGTTGGTGATCATCACCCAGATCACGGGCAGGCCGAAGAAAACGCCAAACGAGAACGCGAGGATCGAGACGTAGATGTTGTTGACCATGATCAGGCCCGCGATCTGCACACGTTCGTCGGGGGGTATGTCGGTCCACAGCTTGTGGTGGTGGACCTGGTCGATCAGCCGCGGGTCCGCGATCGAGTAAGCGGCGTCGGGATTGGCGAGGACGACGAAGAAGCTGATGAGCGCGGGTACGAACATCAACGCCGCCGCGGCCACCAGGTAGGGCCACGCGCCGCGGTATGTCTGCGGCAGCGTCTCCAGGTAGAAGCGTTTGATCCGTTTTCCGACCTCGCCGCCGCGGCGATAGACGATGCCGTGGCCTCGGGCGACCAGTCCGTTCAGGTAGCGGTGGACAGGCTCGCCCGGCCAGTCGCGCTGCGCGCGGGCAAGGTCGGCGGTCGCCCGGCGGTAGAGAGCCGTCATCGTCAGCACCTGGGCGGGGGTCAGAGGGTTGAGGCGCCCCGCGCCCGCCCGCGAGAGCAGGTCCTCGAGGCGGTTCCAGTCATCCCGCCGCAATGCGACGAATTCCTCGGCTCGCACGTTAAGTAACGTAACTTCCTTGAGCCAGTCGCTACCGGACACAGACCTCGTCGTCGCGACGCCCGAGCGCGTCTCGTTCGACTACCAGGTTGCCGGCATGGCGACGCGCGGCATCGCCCAGCTGCTCGATCTCCTGATCCTCGCCGGGGTGCTGTTCGCGGTCTACTTCTTCGCCCTCTTCGAAGTCGGGATCGGCCAGGACACGCTCGGGGCGCTGATCGCGATCATCGGCAGCTTCGTCGTGATCTTCGGCTACCACTGGGCGTGCGAGGCGTTCTGGTCCGGGCAGACGATCGGCAAGAAGGTCTTCCGGCTTCGCGTGGTCGGTGACCGCGGCGAGCCGCTGACGTTCTTCCAGGCCGGGATCCGCAACATCATCCGGATCGTCGATTTCCTGCCGTACGCGTACGGCGTGGGATTGGTCGTGCTGTTCATCAACGGCAGGGGCAAGCGCCTGGGCGACCTGGCGGCAGGGACGATCGTGGTGAAGGACTCCGACTACGTGGCTTTGTGGCAGCTGCCCGGGGCCAGGCCGGCCAGTCCTTCAGGGGTCCCTGCGCCGCAGCCGGGGGGCGAGCCCCCGGCGCTCGCCTCGCCGGCCCCGCTTGCGGCAGCGACTCCCGGCGAGCTCGCGTTGAGACGCCTTGACCCCGAGGTGAGGCGGTTCGTCACCTCCTACGCCCGGCGGCGGCCCGAGCTGCCGCCGGCCCTTCGTGCGCAGCTCGCCGGCGCGGCGCAGACAAGCCTTCGCTCCGCGGCGCCGGACGTTTTCGAGCGATACGGGCCCCTGGCCGCGCTGGATTACCTGGCCGACCTGGAGCATGGCGCCCCTCCGGCGGCGCGCGCTCAGTAAAGCCAGTCCCTGACCTGCGGCTCGGTCAGGTTCCCCCCGGTGAGGATCGTCGCCAGCCTGCTGCCTTTCCACTCGGCGGCCACGCGCGCGATCGCCGCGACGCCGGCCGCCCCGGCCGGCTCGACGACGAGGCCGGTGTCGATGAACAGGCTGCGCATCCAGGTGCGCATCTCTTCATCGGTGACCAGCATCACCTCGTCGACCGTCGTGGCCATGATCTCGACCGCCTCGGGCACCGGCACGCGGACTGC
The DNA here is from genome assembly GCA_024280995.1 of Candidatus Dormiibacterota bacterium. Lineage (GTDB taxonomy): Bacteria > Chloroflexota > Dormibacteria > Dormibacterales > Dormibacteraceae > 40CM-4-65-16. The sequence goes on along the minus strand of JAMXLM010000045.1, from coordinate 254,346 downwards.
GATGCCGTCGGCGATGGTGGTGCTTTCAGCGTCGACGGCCTTGCCCTGGCGCCACGAGAGCGCCATCGCCGGAGCGCCCTCGGCGCACACCGCGATCACACGAGTCCTGGGTGATGCGTTCTGGAGCCATGTGCCGATTCCGTTGACGAGCGAACCGTTGCCCAGCGGAACGAAGATCGCGTCGAGCTCGAACGACCTCGACAGCTCAACCGCCATCGTGCCCGCGCCCTCCGCGATGGGACCTGCCTGCCCGTCCTCGACGTAGAGCTCCCCGCGCGCCGCTGCGCGCCGGCGGGCGGCGCCTTTTGCCTCGTCGAAGTCATCCCCGGTCAGTTCGACCGTTGCACCGAGCGCGCGCATCCGCTCGATCTTCAGCGGGCTGGCGGTGGTCGCCGCGTAAACGACGATCGGGATGCCGCGCTTGCGACAGGCGTAGGCCATGCCCTGGCCGAAGTTGCCGGCGGAGGCGCAGACGATCGATTGGCTGGACGGGCCCAGGCGGTGCATGAGGTAGTCGGTGCCGCGCCCTTTGAAGTTGCGGATCGGGTTGACGGTCTCGACCTTGAGGATCGTGGACACGCCGAGCCGCTCGCTGAGCGGCGCGCAGTCGAACTGCGGGGAGTCGAGGAACGCGGGATCGACGGCGCTCGCGGCTTCGCGGATGTGCTCGACCGTGATCGACGAGTCCACGGTCGGAGGATAGAGAGGGACGCCGCCCCGGGGGTAGTCAGGGCGGCGCCGTGACGCTCACCTGATGAAACGTCGCGACCCTGTAAAGCGGTACGCCCGGACTTGTAAAACCCCGATCATGGGTACACAGTCTCCCCATGCCCAAATCGACCCTCACCTTTGTCTGCACCGAGTGCGGCGGCGAGAGCCTCCGGTGGGCGGGCCAGTGCCCGCACTGCCACGCCTGGAACACCCTCCAGGAGTTCCAGGTACGCAAGGCGGCAAAGGAGGCCAAGCCCCGCCCGCTCCAGCCGGCCAAAGCGGTCGCCCTTGCCGACCTGGCCCCGGACGACGCGCCCCGGACCCGGCTCGAGTGGGGCGAGCTCAACCGCGTCCTGGGGGGCGGGATCGTCGCCGGCAGCCTGGTCCTGATCGGCGGCGAGCCGGGCGTCGGCAAGTCGACGCTGCTCATGCACGCCGCCGCCCAGGTCGCCAGGGGCGGCACCGTGCTCTACGTGTCGGGCGAGGAGTCCGGCCACCAGGTCCGTATGCGCGCCCAGCGGCTCGGCGCCCTGGAGCCGAAGATCCTGCTGCTGGCCGAGAACGATCTCGAGACGATCTGCGAGGCGATCGAGCACGAGCGCCCGCGCCTGGCCATCGTCGACTCCATCCAGACCGTCACCGACGCCGGCCTCGAGGGAAGCGCCGGCAGCGTGACCCAGGTCCGGGAGTCGGCCGCCCGGCTGATGCGCCTGGCCAAGGAGATCGGCGTTCCTGTTTTCCTGGTCGGCCACGTCACCAAAGAGGGATCCATAGCCGGACCGCGGGTCCTGGAGCATATCGTTGACACCGTGCTGTACCTGGAAGGCGACCGGCGGCAGGAGCTGCGCCTCCTGCGCGCGACCAAAAACCGGTTCGGGTCGGCCGAGGAGATCGGCGTCTTCGCCATGGGCGAGAACGGTCTCGAGGAGGTGTCGGACCCGTCGGCCGCCCTGCTCGCGTCCGCGGCGCAGGCCGCGCCCGGCACCGTGATCGTCTCGGTCCTGGAGGGCACCCGGCCCTTGCTGGTCGAGGTCCAGAGCCTGGTTAACAGCACCCAGAATCACCCGCTCCGGCGGGTCGCGAACGGACTTGACGTCAACCGCTTGCACATGATCCTCGCGGTCCTCGAGCGTCGGGTGCGCGATCTGTCGTTCGGTAACAAAGACGTTTTCGTCAGCGTGGCGGGCGGCATCCGCATCACGGAGCCGGCCGCCGATCTCGGTCTCGCCCTGTCGATCCTCAGCAACGAGAACAACAGGCCAATGCCGGACGGCCTGGTCGTGATCGGGGAGCTGGGGTTGTCGGGCGAAGTGCGTCGCGTGGGTCACCTTGACCGCCGCCTGCAAGAGGCGGCGCGCCATGGCCTGACGCGCGCCTTGATTCCGGCCGGCTCACGTGCCGTCCGGCCTTCCGGCCTCGACATCGTCGAGGTTCGGACAGTGGCGGAGGCGATCGCCGCCGCCTTTTCTTCACCTATCCGGTCCGGCGAATTCATAAGGGAGGCCGAAGTCTCGGTCTCTTGAGGAGGTAATCCGTGAAGCGTTCCGAGATTCTCGCCCGATGGTTGGGGGCGGGGCTCGGAGTGATCGGTGGTTTTCTGCTCGGTTATTTCATGGTCCGGGGCCTGGGCACCAGTGCTCACCCGGGCTGGGCGATCATCGGGCTGACCACCCTGGAAGGTCTGATCTTTGCGTACCTCGGCACGCCATATCTGCTGGGCGGCTGGCGCAGGGTCAACTTCCGGCTGACAAGCACTCCGCTGCCCGACCTCTTGAGCGGACTCCTCGGCATGATCGTCGGCCTGGTCATCGCCGTCCTGGTCGGCGTTTTCGTGCGCGACCTTCCTTACGGCTACTACCTCTCCGCGGTCCTCGCGCTGCTCCTCGCGGTGCAGGGCGCCTCGGTCGGGCTCACGCGCCGGGCTGAGCTTGCCGCCCTCTTCTTCGGCGGCGCCGTGAAAAACGACGGCCACCGCATCCCCGGCGTCCTGCTCGACACCTCTGTGATCATCGACGGCCGCATCCTCGACATCGCCAAGACGGGCTTTCTCGACATGCCGCTGATCACTCTTTCGTCGGTGCTGCGTGAGCTCCAGACGGTCGCCGACTCGGCGGACATGACGCGCCGACGACGGGGGCGGCGTGGCCTCGACGTGCTGACCGAGATGCAGAAGGAGTCGGGCATCGACCTGCAGGTCACCGAGGACGAGACGTCGCCGAACGGCGACATCGACAACCACCTCGTCCGCACCGCCAAGCGCAAGGGCTTGGCGATCATGACCAACGACTTCAACCTCAACCGGATCGCGCGCCTCGAAGGCGTGGCCGTCCTGAACCTGAACGAGCTGGCACAGGCCATGCGGCCCGTCGCGATCCCCGGGGAGGAGATCGTGGTGATGGTGGCTCGCGAAGGGAAGGAGCCGGGACAGGGCGTCGGCAGCCTCGACGACGGCACCATGGTCGTCATCCAGAACGGCAAGCGCCTGCTGAACCAGACGATCACGGCCACAGTGACCTCTGTGATCCAGACGTCGGCGGGTCGGATGATCTTCGCCGAGCCGAGCGGGGTGGAGGCGCGCCGGTCGACCCCGCGCGCGAGACCGCGCGAGGAGGTGACCTAGTTGCCGACCGTCGGGGCGATCGTCGCGGCCGCAGGCACAGGCTCGCGCCTCGGTCGCGGCTCCAAGGCGCTGGTTCGGCTCAACGGCCGGACCACTCTGGCGCGTGTGCTGGAGCTGTTCCTGGCCCTCGACGAGATCGACCGCGTGGTCGTGGTCGGGCCGCCGAGCCGGCTCGAATTCGCCGAGCGTGAGGTGGCTGCGCTGCAGCCGCGCAAGCCGGTCATCGTCAAGGCCGGCGGTGAGAGCCGGCAGGACTCGGTGCGAGCGGGCCTGGGGGCGTTGGGCAACTGCGACTACGTCCTGGTGCATGACGCCGCGCGTCCATTGGCGACGGCGGCGCTCGTGCGGCGCGTGCTGGCGGCGGCGATGGAGACCGGCGCGGCGTTCCCGGCGATCAGTCCGCGCGACGCGGTCAAGCGCGTCGAGGGAAACAGGCTGGTCGAGAGTCTCGACCGTTCGCTGATCGTGCTCGCGCAGACGCCGCAGGGGTTTGCGTACGAGCTGCTCGCGCGGGCACACCGCGAGGCGGCGGACGCTGGACTGGTGGGCGACGACGACGCCCAGCTCGTCGCCGCGTCAGGCCATATGGTGACGGTCGTTCCCGGCGAGCCGGCCAACATCAAGCTGACCACTCCCGAGGACATGGAAGTCGTCGAAGCGCTGATCCGCGAGCACGAAGCGGCCACCCATTGAGAGTCGGCATCGGTTACGACGTCCATCCGCTGGTCGCGGGGCGTCCCCTGGTGCTGGGCGGCGTTCGCATCGAGCATCCGCGCGGGCTTGAGGGGCACTCGGACGCCGACGTGCTCACGCACGCGGTGATCGACGCTCTGCTGGGGGCGGCGGGGTTGGGCGACATCGGGACGCTGTTCCCGGCGGAGGATGCCAAGTTCAAGGACGCGTCAAGCCTCGAGATGCTGCGCTCCGCTGCGGGACTGCTTGCCGAGTCCGGATTCCGCATCGTCAACGTGGACTGCACCGTGATCGCGCAGGAGCCGCGCCTGCACGACCACCTGGCGATGATGGGCGCGAACCTCGCGGGGGTGTTGGGCACGGTCGACGTGAACGTGAAGGGGAAGTCGCCCGAAGGGTTGGGTGCGCTGGGGCAGGGCGCGGGCATCGCCGCCCAGGCGGTCGCGACGATCGAAGAGGAGTGACCGCGCAAGTGGTTGCACTTGCGCCAGAAGGCACCCCGAAACGAGGCCAAGTGGTTGCACTTGTGAGAATGGGCACGTGACGCTCCGGCTCCACAACACGCTCACCGGTAGGAAAGAAGACTTCGAACCTCTCGAGGCCGGCCACGTGCGCATGTACACATGCGGCCCGACGGTATGGAACTACGCCCACGTCGGCAACCTGCGCGCCTTCCTTTTCTACGACCTCGTCCGCCGGCACCTGCGCGTGTCCGGCTATCGCGTCACGCACGTCATGAACCTGACCGACATCGACGACCGCATCCTCGACCAGGCGATGCACGCCCGCACGACGATCGAGGAGTACGTCAAGCCGTATGCGCAGGCCTTCTTCGAGGACATGGCCGCGCTCCGCGCGGAGCGCGCCGAGCACTATCCGCGCGCCACCGAGCACATCCCGGAGATGGTCGACATGATCAGCTCGCTGATCGAGCACGAGTACGCGTACATCGCGGACGGCGACGTCTACTTCCGGATCGACAGCTTCCCCCGGTACGGCGAGCTGTCGCACCTCGATCGCGCCGGGTTGAAGGCGGGTGTCCGCGTCGCCACCGACAAGTACGAGAAGGAGTCGGTGAGCGACTTCGCGCTCTGGAAGCGATCGCATCCGGAGGACGAAGAGATCGGTGCATCCTGGGACGCGCCCTTCGGCAAAGGCCGGCCCGGCTGGCACATCGAATGCTCAGCGATGAGCAAGCGCTACCTCGGCGACACACTCGACATCCACGCGGGCGGCATCGACCTGATGTTTCCCCACCACGAGAACGAGATCGCGCAGTCCGAGGCGGCGAATCACAAGACGTTCGCACGCGTGTGGCTGCACTCGGAGCATCTCTCGGATGCGACGGGGGAAAAGATGTCGAAGAGCGCTGGCGGATTCACAACTCTGCGTGACCTGGTCGCCGCGGGACACGATCCGCTCGCCGTCCGCATGTTCCTCATCGCGAATGCGCACTACCGCTCGCGCGTGCGGCTCAGCCCCGAGGCGCTGCATGCAGCCGCGGAGCAGGTGCGCCGGTTGCGCGAGTTCGCGGAAAGGCTCGACCGGACCACGCCCGCGGGAGAGGACGACCATGCCCTCGCCAGGCGGACGGCGGAGGTGCGAGCCGGATACCGCGACGCGCTCGACGACGACCTGAACCTCCCGCAGGGCGTGGGGCTCGTCTTCGATCATCTGCGCGAGGCAAACGCGGCACTGGACGCGGGCCGCGTCGGGCCGCTCAACAAGGACGCGCTGCGGGCGCTGCTGAGCGACGTCGACGCGCATCTCGACGTGATCCGGGCCGAGGAGCCGGGGCTGGCGGAGGAGGTCGAGCGCCTCATCGCCGAGCGCGAGACAGCGCGCCGCGAGCGCGATTTCGCCCGCGCAGACCGCATCCGCGAAGATCTGAAGTCGCGCGGCATCGCGCTCGAAGACTCGAAGGACGGCGTGCGCTGGAGGCGACTCAGGCCGGCAGAGCGGTCCTGACCTCGCCCGTCTCCGGGTTGTAGTACTCGCGCTCGATCTTCATCACGTTCTTGCCGAAAAGCACGAGCTCGACGGCGGCTCCTCCTACGCCCTGCTGGCTGTGAATGTCATGAGGCGGACCGAGCCATACGACGAAGTCTCCCGGGCCAAGATCCTTTTCGTACAGGACGCGGACGCGTCCGTCGCCGTCGAGGCGCCAATGCCGGTAGCGGTCCTTGCCCTCCACCACACACGCCACGCCCCAGGAATGATGGTTGTGCACCGGCGTCTCCTCCGGCGCAAACCGGCCCACCATCAGCGTCAGTCCATCGGTGTCGCTCTGGAGAATGCTCGAGGTGGTGCTTCCGCCGTGAAGCGACCGCATCTCGGGTTCCGTGAAAAACCCGGCCTCGCGTGATGCTTGGGACAACAACCGACCGACCTCGTTGAGCGTGGCTTCGGTGACCCCCGTGGCGAGGATCTCGCGTGCCCTCGACATGAACTCTGCAACCATGGCTCTAAATGATCATCCACGGACGCAACGCCGTGCTGGAGGCCGCCCGTGCGGGCCGCGTCCAGAACGTCTACCAGGCCTCGGGCCTCGGTCACGATCCGCGGCTCGAGGAGCTCGCGAAGTTGGCGAAGGTCGAGGTCGTGTCCCCTGCTCGCCTCGATCAGCTGGCGCCCGGCGTCAACCAGGGCGTCGCCGCCGAGCTCAAGCCACGTCGCGACTGGACGCTCAAGCAGCTGCTCGACAGCCGGCCGTCGCTGCTCGTCGCCCTCGACTCGATCATGGACCCACAGAACCTCGGCGCCATCCTGCGCAGCGCCGAGGTCGCCGGCGCCGACGGCGCGATCGTCCCGGAACACCGCAGCGCGCCGCTGTCGCCTGTCGCGGTCAAGGCGAGCTCGGGCGCCAGCGAGCTGCTCCCTATCGCGCGAGTCTCCGGCCTGCCTTCGGCGATCGTCGAGGTGAAGCGCGCGGGCATCTGGTGCGTCGCTCTGGATCCGCGCGGCGAGCTGAACGCATGGGATTTCGACTTCACGCAGCAGGTCTGCCTGGTGGTCGGGAGCGAGGGCGCAGGCGTCCAGCGCCTGGTCAAGGAGCGGTGCGACGCCCGCGTGAAGCTGCCGGTCAGGGGCAAGGTGGCGAGCTTGAATGCATCCGCCGCGGCCGCCGCGTTGCTTTATGAGGTCATGAGGCAGCGGACCGCTTCATAACATTGGTCGCGTGTCGAGGCTGATCGTCGACGGTTACAACGTCGTCCACGCCTGGCCGTCGCTCAAGCGCCTCCTGTCGACCGCCTCGCTGGAGGACGCGCGCGACGAGCTCGTGCGCCGGCTCGCCGTGCTCGGGCTGGTGAGCGGCGAGGACGTGACGGTCGTCTTCGACGCGCACCACTCACAAGCGATGTCGAACTCGGAGGCGATCGTCGACAGCGTGCGCGTCGTGTTCACGCGGAGGGGCCACTCGGCCGACCACTCGATCGAGCGGCTGGCATACAGGGCCACGGAGGCCGGCGAGATCATCACCGTCGCCACGTCCGACCGCTTTCAAGGGAATCTTGTCCGCGGCATGGGAGGCGCGGTGATAAGCGCGCTGGAGCTGGAGCGACGGGTGGTCGACGCCGAAGACGAGATTTCGCGCCGGGTCAGGCGCTACTCGTGACGGCGGTGCGCCGGACGCGGATCGTCTGCACCATCGGGCCGTCCAGCTCGGCGCCGCACATTCTCCGCACGATGATCCAGTCGGGCATGGACGTCGCCCGGCTCAACTTCTCCCACGGCGATCCGGACACTCACCGCGCGATCGCTGCCAACGTCCGAGAGGCGGCGCAGGAGGTGGGTCGGCCCGTCGCGCTGCTGGGAGACCTGCAGGGCCCGAAGATCCGCACCGGCGCGGTCGAGGGCACATTTCAGCGCCTGGTTCGCGGACGCTCCGTCGCCCTGGTCGCGCGTCACACCGACACTCCGGACGACATCGAGGTGAGTCACGTCGAGCTCGTGCAGGCTCTGCGCGTGGGCGACCGCGTGCTGCTGGACGACGGCCGGATCGAGCTCGCCGTCAAGGCGGTCGACGACGGCCGCGCCGAGGCATCGATCGTTCGGGGCGGCCTGCTGGGCGAGCGTAAGGGCATCAGCGTTCCCGGGCGCACGCTGCCTCTGCCCGCCATGACCGAAAAGGACATGCACGACCTGAAGCTCGCAATCGAGCTCGAGGTCGACTACATCGCGCTGTCGTTCGTGCGCCGTCCCGAGGACGTGCTCATCTGCCAGCAGCACATCACCGGCCACAACCGGAACATCCCGGTCATCGCCAAGCTCGAGAAGCTGGAGGCGATCCACAACCTGGACAGGATCCTGGAGGTCGCGGACGCGGTGATGGTCGCGCGAGGCGATCTCGGCGTGGAGCTGAAGCTCGGCGAGCTGCCGGCGGTGCAGAAGGACGTGATCGACCGCGCCAACCGCGCCGGCGTGCCGGTGATCACCGCGACGGAGATGCTGGAGTCGATGGTCACCTCGAACCGACCCACGCGCGCGGAGGCGTCGGACGTCGCCAACGCGATCTGGGACGGCACCGACGCGGTCATGCTCTCGCAGGAGACCTCGATCGGCGCGCACCCAGTCGAGGCTGTGCGTGCGATGTCCACGATCTGCATCGCGGCCGAGAAGCACCCCGCCTACGCGCGTGCGCCACAGGTGTGGCGCGAGCCAGGCCAGGTCGGCAGCGCGATCGCCCACGCCGCCGCCTCCACCGCGGCCGAGCTGCAGGCCAAGGTCATCATCGCCTTCACCGAGTCGGGCACGACGGCCCTGCGATGCAGCAAGGCGCGGCCGCCGGTGCCTGTGATCGCCGCCAGCCCGCACCAGGAGGTGCTGCGCCGCACCGCCCTGTACTCCGGCGTCGTCCCGCTCATGGTCCAGCCCGGTTCCGACACGGACCAGATGATCTCCAACGCGACGGCGGCCGCCGTCGAGGCAGGCATGGTGCGGGCCGGCGATCGGGTCGTGGTCGTGGCCGGCGTCCCCGTCGGCCGCCCGGGCCAGACGAACCTGCTCAAAGTCGAGACCGTGTAAGCGTCTAACCTTTTTTCAGATGGCAACAGCACGCAGCAACGGCCGGCTTCCGAAGTTCACGAAAGTCCTCGGCGTTTTCGCCCACCCCGACGACCCTGACTTCGGCGCGGGCGGTTCGATCGCCCGGCTGGCGGAAAGCGGGGCAGAGGTGACGTACGTGATCGTCACCGACGGTCGCCAGGGAGGCGAGGACCCGAAGCAGAAGGACGCGGACCTCATCGCCACGCGCCAGAGGGAGCAGCGCGCCGCGGCGAAGGTGCTCGGAGTCAAGAACGTCGAGTTCCTGGGCTACAAAGACGGACACCTGGCACCCGACTTGAAGCTGCGGCGAGACATTGTGCGCCAGATCCGCAAGTACAAGCCGGACATGGTCATCACGCATCTTCCGGGCCGGGTGCTGGACATGCCGATGGGCGGATCGCACCCCGACCACCTGGCGGTGGGCGAGGCGACGATGGCGGCCGTGTACCCGGACTCGCGGAACCCGCGCGCATTCCGCGCGCTGTTGAAGGAAGGACTGCAGCCGCACGTCGTGAAAGAGGTCTGGATTCCCTTCTGGACGCAGGGCGATTTCCTGGTCGACGTCAGCAAGACGCTGGACAAGAAGATCGAAGCGCTGAAGAAGCACCGCTCGCAGGTGGCCAAGCCCGGGCGAACGTGGGACTTCGAGAAGTTCATGCGCAAGCGATCGCATGACGTGGGGAAGAAGGCCGGCTACCAGTACGCGGAATCGTTCAAGAGGATCAAGGTCTAGGCGCTCGTCTGGCCGCAAGTGCGCACACTTGTGGGCCCTCAGTGCCCCACTCGGGCACAAGTGCGCCCACTTGTGAAGTTCGCGGCTACACGCGCGCCCGTATCACCGGCCAGACGACCTCCGCCCACGCGGCGTACTGCGCATCGCCCGGGTGTAGGTCGTCCGACGCGATCCAACCCGGCGAGCCGATGGCCGACGTGCTGACGGGCCCGATGTCGACCCACGCAAATCCCCGCGCCGTCGCCTGGCCGCGTGCGACGTCGTTGAACTCTTCCGTCTTTCGCGCGACCTGGTCCGCGCCGCCGAAACTCGCGGCCGCCGGCACGTACGACCACGTCGGGATCGAGACCGCGACCACAGGCCGGTCCTCGATCGCGTCGTAGATCGTCGCAAGCGAGTGGCGGTACTCGTCGATGCTCCGGCCCTGCACCAGGTCGTTGACCCCGATCAGGACCGTGACCAGGTCGGGATCGACGATGGGAACAAGAGGCAGCTCCACGCGGATCAGGTCTTCGGTCGTGTATCCGTTGACCGCGGGGTTGGTGAGGTCTGCGCCCAGACGCGAGGCGATGATCGAAGGCCACGCGTGCGCGTCGTCGGATGCGCCTGTGCCGATGGTGTACGAATCGCCGAGGGCCAGGTACTTCACCGGGCTAGCGCTCGATGTCGGCGAGCGCGCTCCACACGTCGACCTTCGTCTTCACGCGGCGCACGACCTCGGAGGTGAAGTCGGACGTCGAGGCCTGTCCGCCAAGATCGGCGGTGCGCACCCCGTCCGACACTGCTTCCAGGGCTGACTCGTAGATTGCCCGCGACGCGCGCTTCGCGTCCTCGCCCTTCATGTATCCGAGCAGCGAGGCGACCGCCAGGATCATCGCCATCGGGTTGGCCACGTTCTTGCCCTCGAGCGCCGGCGCGGTGCCGTGTGGCGCCTCGGTCATCGCGACCGTGACGGTCCCGGCGTCGTCGAACGCCAAGAGCGTCGACTCCGCGCCGGCGATGGTGCCGAACATCTGCATGACCAGGTCGGAGAGCGTGTCACCGTCGCGATTCAGGGCCGGGATCACGAGCGCCTCGCCGGTGGTCGCGAGCAGCAAGGCGTAGGTCGCGTCGATCAGCTGCGGCTCATAGCGCACGTCCGGGTGACGCGCGGCCGCCGCGTCGAGCTCTTCCTTGAACATGCCCTCGTACACGGGGCTGACGGTGAACTTCGGCCCGCCGAAGACCTTGGCCTCGATGCGCCGCGCGTGGCTGAACGCGTAATCGGCCACGATTCGACATGTCCGGCGGCTGATCTTCTCGGTCCTGAACGCCCACTCCTCCAGGTCGTGGCCCTCGCGCCACTCGCGCGCGCCGTAGGCGTCGTCGACGGCCATGCGAATCACGGAGATCGGTGCATGCACCCCGGCGAGCGGCCGGACCCCCGGGATGCGCCGTCCGGTGCGGACGATGACGCGGCCGTCGATCTGCTTGCGGAGGATCGCGTTCGGGCTGCCCACGTCGCCCGAGCCCTCTGGCGTGACCGTCGCCGCCTTGATGCCAAAACCGAGCTCGCGAAGCGCGGCGGCTGCCTCGAGCACTATCTCGTTACGTGTTCGCCGGCGCTCCTCCAGCGAGAGGTCGAAGTCGCGCATATCGACCCTGATGCCGAGCACCCCCGGCTCGAGGAGGCGCAGGGATTCTTTCAGCAGCTCTTCGCCGGTCTGATCGCCGTGCAGGACGGCGATGGTTGGGGCGGCCATCGCCCGAAATCATATGGCCGTCAGCTGCAGGTGCCGGCCAGGCTCGCCCCGATCGGGGAGACGTTGTAGAGCCCCGAACCGGGGACGTATAGAACGATCGCAACGCCGGCGTTGCCGGCACTGCCGGAGAACCAGACCCCGTTGCGGTCGGCGATGGGAGCGCCATTGGCGTTGAAGCCCGCGTAGCTTGCCGCGATGAGCTGTGCGTTGTTCGGTCCGAAGGCGATCCAGACGGTGGTGCTCCATCCGGCGCCGCCGAGCTGCCCCGTCGCATTGATGACGGCGTTGCCGTGCCCGTCCGACCCGACGACAGTGGCCTGGAGGCCCTGGCTGCTGAACCAGTTTGTGGTCGATCCGGTCTGCATGTTCAGCTTGATGATTGTTTGCGTGACACCCTGGGGAACCGCCGATGTGACCGTCCCGTAGGCCGACGTGCCGTCGATCGCCTGCCAGAAGCCCGATGTCGTGATCTGCGTGGTCGTGCCGGAGAACGCAAACAGCGTCAAACCTGCGAGGTTCTGCTCCTCCCCGTAGACGCCGACGTTGGTGACCCCGACGATCGCCCAGGCATGACCCGATCCGACCTCGGTCGGCGTACCCGTTGCGACGTTCACGATGTAGATCCCGTCGGTGCCGCCGAACGCGTAGTGGGACCCGTCGGGCGAGACCTGGCGGTATGGCACGGCCAGCCATCTGCCGTAAGCGCGGTCATAGCTCAATCCGAACGCCTGTCCATATCCATATCCATATCCCTGTGGAGTTACGCCCGGCGAGGGAAGCGTGACCGCGCTCTTCGGATCGGCGATGAATTGACCACTCGGAAACGTGATGAAGCCTCCACTCCCGGAGCCACCCGCGTAAACCGGGAGAGAGCATGAAAGCTGGGCTCGATACGGGCTTGTGGCGCTCGAGATCGGCGTCGATGGGTAAGGAGCGGAACCGGGAGCGTTGTAGGGCTGCGACGCCGGGGGATAGTAGGGTTGCGAAGCCGGCGGGTTGTACGGCTGTGAGGCCGGTGGGGTGTATGGCGGCGCCGATGGCGGATGTGTCGCCGGCGCCGTCGGGAATACAACCGTTGGAGTCGGAGACACGCGGCTGGCGACGGGCTCGGCGCAGGCATGGCCCTTGACCCCGAGCTTGTTCCCCAGCTGACAGCCGGCCGGGGTCACGGTGACGATGACGGAGCCGATGACCGCGACGGAGATGAGGGTGACCGCTGCCGCGGCAGCGACCATCCGGCTGCGTGGACCATCGAGGAGCATCCGGTACCAGCGCCCGAGGTTCATGCCCGTTAAGCGATAGACCTGCCCAAAGGGTTACGGCCCACCGACCTCGAGCTGGTTGACGAGGGCCTGGTTGGCGGGGTCGAAGCGGTCGAGCTCGACCGCTTTGCGAGCTGCGACGAGGGCGTCCCGTCGCAGGCCGAGCTGCATGTCGGCGAGAGCCAGGCTGCGATACACGCGCGGATTGTAGGTACCGAGCGCGGCCGCGGCTTCGTATTGGCGTTTTGCGGCGGTCCAGTCGCCCCGTTCGTAGGCCAGGTTGCCCATCTCGACCGCATAGACGCTCTCGAACGGCGACAGGGCCCTTGCCCGAGCCGCGGCCGCCTGAGCGTCCCGGTCGACCGCATCGCGCAAGCTCGAATCCGCGAGGTATGGAAAGGCGACGCCCGCGATCGCGGCCGCCGCGACCAGGACGGCCGCGACCGCGGTCATCGGCCGGGGCACGGCGGCCGGAACCGCCAGGCGCCGGTAGGGCGGCTCGGTTTCCCACGTCCTCACCGAGACCGCTGCCACGATCCAGAACGGAAAGGCGGCGGCAAGGGCCGTGAAGTTGAGCTGCACGGTGATCTGATACGCGACCCAGCCCGCGAACAGGGCTGTGGACAGGTTGTCACGCGGGCTGCGCCAGAAGCTGCGGATGAATGCGCCCAGGACGACCAGGTAGGCCAGCACGCCCACGACTCCCTGGGTCGCCGCGACCTGCAGCACCTCGGCGTGGGTCTTGTCGATCTGGAGCTCGGCGCCGGATGTGGCCATTGCCCACTCGCCGGTTTGAAACCGGGGGTAGACAAGACCGACGTTGTCCGGCCCGTAGCCCAGAATCGGCCGGCTGGCGATCAACCGGAGGCTGTCTTTCCAGATCGGCAGCCGCGGTCCCCATGAGTTCGCGGGGTCCCAAAGGGAAGCAAACCGATGCTCGAGCTTGGTGGTGAGGGGATTCGGTACCAACCCGGAGATGACGACGACCGCCGCCAGCGCGATCACCCCCGCCGCCAGGCCGAACTGACGCCCGCTCCGCCGGCCGGCAAAAGCAATCACTCCGGCCGCGACGCCTCCGCCCAGCCAGGCGCTTCGGCTGAAGGTAAGCACCAAGGCCGCCACCACCACGAAGAGTGCGTTGGCCGTGACGACCCGCCCCGCCCACGTCGAAGCCGCCGTCAGCTCCAGGTAGGCGAGCGGGCAGGCCATGGCCAGAAAGGCGCCGGTGACGTTCTGATTGCCCAGGCTGCCGATAGCCGGTTGGAGGCTGCCGAGGCGAAAGGTGTCGAAGAGCGCCTGACCCAGCGCCACGAGGGCGACCGCGTACGCGCTCGCGACCGCCGTCCGCAAGAGGGCGCGGGCGTCTTGCGGGCCTTCGATGCTCTGGACGGCGGCCCAGAACAGGGCGAGGTAGGTGATGGTGGTCAGCAGGCCGTCGTATCGGGAGTAGGTGCCGAAGATCGCCACGTTGAAGTTGAAGGCGAAGACGGTGGAGAGCAAGGCGGAGGCGAGAAAGGCCAGGAGGGGAAAGTCGAGCGAGGTCCGCCGCCACCGCAGGCCGCCTTCCATGGCGGCGCGAAGGGCGAGAACCAGGATGAGCCCGAGGAGCAGGGTACGGGCGGCCAGCAGCTTGGGAAGGACGTACTGGTCGTAGGTGTTGAGGGTGTAGACAAGGGGTAGAAGGAAGAGGCCGGCACGCAGAAGCCACTTCTGGACGCTTCCCAGCCCAAAGCCGTGTTCGGTTGATTGGGAAGCTGCCGGAGCCTCTGCTAGTATTGACAGCGCCTAGGTAGCCTAGGCTTTTTTCTTTCCCCCAACCGAAGAGCGCCGGGCGCGCGCAGGGCGCTCTACTGAGTCAAAACATGGAAGAAGTCATCACCCTCGCATGCGGCGTTTGCAAGCGCCGGAACTACACCACCCTGAAGAACAAGAAGAACGATCCAGACCGGATCGAGCTCAGCAAGTACTGCAAGTGGTGTCACAAACACACCCCTCACAAGGAGACCAAGTAACCCGGCCATGGCTGTAACAGCACGCAAGCGAGACGACGTCCGGTCGCAGGGCGGGATCGGGCAGTTCCTGCGGGATGTCTACGACGAGCTCCGCAAGGTCGTCTGGCCCACCTGGGGCGAGCTGTACCGCTACACCCTGGTGGTGCTCTTCACGGTCGCGCTGCTCGGCATCTTCATCGGCGGCGTCGACTACATCCTGGGTGAGGCCACCAAGCGGTTCATCTACACGACCAACGTGGGCGGCTGATGGCTGTCGAGAGGGCGCAGCCGACCCCGGACGACGACGCGCAGTGGTACGTCGTCCACGCCTATTCGGGGCATGAGGAAAAGGTCAAGAAGAACCTCGAGAAGAGGATCGAGTCCATGGACATGCAGGACAAGATCCTCCAGGTGCTCGTCCCGATGGAGGACGAGATCGAGATCAAGGACGGCAAGCGCCGTCACGTCCAGAAGCGGATCTTCCCGGGCTACATCCTCGTGAAGATGAAGATGTCGAACGAGTCCTGGTTCGTCGTTCGGAACACGCCGGGCGTGACGTCGTTCGTCGGCTCGGCGAACAGCCCGGTTCCCCTCCAGGAGAAAGAGGTCCGGGCGATCCAGAAGCAGATGAAGCAGGAGGCGCCGAAGATCCGCGTCGAGTTCGCGGTCGGCGAGTCCGTGCGCGTGGTCGACGGGCCGTTCACCGACTTCCACGGCAAGGTCGACGAGATCAACCCCGAGAAGGGCAAGCTGAAGGTGCTCGTCAACATGTTCGGGCGCGAGACGCCCGTCGAGCTCGACCTGCTGCAGGTCGAGAAGGTGCACTAGGCGGATGGGCAAGAAGAAGGTCCGAGTCGTCCTCAAGCTCGAGCTTCAGGCCGGAAAGGCGACGCCCGCGCCGCCGGTCGGCACCGCGCTCGGCCCGCACGGGATCAACATCATGGAGTTCACGCGGGCCTACAACGAGCGCACCGCCCAGCAGGTCGGTGACGTCGTCCCCGCCGAGATCACGATCTTCGAGGACCGCTCGTTCAGCTTCGTCTTGAAGACCCCACCCGCAGTGCAGCTGCTGAAGCGCGCCGCGGGGGTGGACAAGGGCTCGGCGAAGCCGAACCGGGAGAAGGTCGGGCGCGTGACGCGCGGACAGATCCGCCAGATCGTCGAGGCCAAAGGCAAGGACCTGAACGCCTACGATCCCGACCACGCGGCAAGGATGATCGAGGGCACGGCGCGGTCGATGGGCCTTGAGGTCGTGGAGTAGCGCGCATGCCGAAGAAGAGAGGAAAGAAGTACATCGAGGCGGCCAAGAAGGTCGAAGCCGCCGTGACCAGCAACGGCAACGGCGGCCTCGAGCCCGAGGTCGCCTGCCAGATCGTCCGCGACACGTCGACCTCGAAGTTCGACGCCACGGTCGAGGCGCACATCCGGCTGGGCGTCGACCCGCGGCACGCCGAGCAGATGGTCCGCGGCTCGGTCGTGCTGCCGAACGGCACCGGCAAGAAGGTGCGCGTGGCCGTGTTCGCCTCCGGTGACCGGGCGCGCGAGGCCCAGGACGCGGGTGCCGACGTGGTCGGCGGCGACGACCTGGTCAAGCGCGTGCAGGACGGTTGGACCGACTTCGACGCCGCGATCGCGACGCCGGACATGATGGCCAAGGTCGGCCCGCTGGGCAAGGTGCTCGGCCCGCGTGGCCTGATGCCAAACCCGAAGTCGGGGACCGTGACCAACGACGTGGGTCGGGCGGTGCGCGACGCCAAGGGCGGCAAGGTGGAGTTCCGGACGGACAAGTTCGGCATCGTCCATGTCCCCATCGGCAAGGTGTCGTTCGACACGAAGCTGCTCGCCCAGAACCTGACGACTCTTGTCGACGCGTTGATCCGCAACAAGCCCACAGCCTCGAAGGGCCAGTACCTGCGGACGTTCTACCTGACGTCCACCCAGGGTCCTTCGGTGCCGGTCGACGTCAAGGAAGCGGCCAAGCTGCACGTAGCCGGCTAACTTTCCCGGAAAATTCGGGAATGTTCGGCCCGGTCATCGAGGGCAAGCTCTTTCGCCTGCGCCCGCCGACGCGGGAGGATGTGCCGAGCATGATGAGGTGGTTGGAAGACACCGAGGTGACCCGGTTCATCAACGTCACTTTTCCGCTGTCGCTCGAGGCGCAGCTGGAGTGGATGGACAAGACCGGGCGCGACCCGAACAGGATCTACTGGGTCATCGAGCACGAGGGCCGGCCGGTAGGCGGGACGGGCATCCTGCTCATCGACTGGAGGCACGGTCACGGGTCGACCGGCACGGTCATCGGCGACAAGACCGCGTGGGGCAAGGGCATCGCGCGCGAGGTGATGCAGCTGCGGGCGCACTACGCCTTCACCCAGACACCGCTGCGCAAGCTGAAGTCCGGCTACGTCGACGGCAACGAGGCGAGCGCGCGGGCGCAGAAGGCCGCGGGTTACAAGGAAGTCGGGCGGCTGCACGAAGAGGTCTTCCGTGATGGGGAGTGGAAGGATGAGATTCTCATGGAGCTGATGCGCAGCGACTGGGAGTCGGAGCGCTCCGCCTGACATGTACGGACCGGTCATCCAGGGCAAGCTCGTCCGCCTGCGTCCACCCAAGCCCGACGAAGCTCCAGGGATGGCGGGGTGGTTCGAGGACATGGAGGTCACGCGGTTCCTGAAGCTGCGATACCCGCCGACAGTCGAAGCCGAGAAGGAGTTCGTCGAGCGGGTAGGCCGAGACCCGGATGCCATCTGGTGGGCGGTCGAGCACGACGGTCGCCTGGTCGGCGGAACCGGAATTCACTTGATCGATTGGAAGCACGGGCACGGAACGACCGGCACGGTGCTGGCGGACAAGTCTGTCTGGGGCAAGGGGCTGGCCCGCGAGCTCATGCAGCTGCGCGCGGAGTACGCCTTCACCCAGACACCTTTGCGTGCGCTCAGGTCTGGATATCTCGACGGCAACGTCGCCAGCTCACGAGCCCAGAGATCGGCAGGCTACAAAGAGGTGGGGCGGTGGCACGAAGATCGCTTCGTCGACGGCAGGTGGATCGATCACGTGATGACCGAGCTGCTTCGCGAGGACTGGGAACGGTCTCGCGTATAATTCGCGGCCTGCCCTAGACCGTAGGTGTTCGCGCGAGCGGGCTTAATTCCCTACCGAGGCAACCGAAAGTGAAGGACGCTCAGATCCTTCCTGCCTTGTCGGTCCAAGCAAGGGCAGGGAGGATTTTTCATTTGCCCAAGGCACGCAAAGAGCAGAAGGCAGAGCAGGTGGACCTTCTGGCCGAGAAGCTGAAGAAGGCGAAGGTCGCGCTGCTCGCGGACTACCGCGGCCTGACGGTGACCCAGCTCCAGGACCTGCGCGGCAAGCTGCGCACCGGCGACGTCGAGTTCCGCGTCGTCAAGAACACGCTTGCCCGGCGCGCGGCCGACGCCGCCGGCGTCAAGGAGCTCCAGCCGGAGCTCGAGGGGCCGGTCGCCATCGCGTTCGGTTACGACGACCTGAGCGCCCCGTCGAAGCTCATCAACGACTGGGTCCGCGCGACCCGGTTGAAGCTCGACGTCAAGGGCGGACTGGTCGAGGGGCGCATCTTCTCGACGGAACAGGTCAAGCAGCTCGCGGACATGCCCTCGCGCGAGACGCTTCTTTCGCAGCTCGCGGGCACCATTCAGTCCCCGATCTCGCAACTCGCCGGAGCGCTGCAGACGCCGCTGTCGACGCTTGCGGGCGCGCTCGAGTCATATCAGAAGAAATTGGAGGCAGCGTAAATGGCAGCGACAAAGCTCAGTCCGAAGGAATTCGTAGAGGCCCTCAAGGGCTGGAGCATCCTGGACGTCAAGGAGGCTCTCGACCTGCTCGAAAGCGAGCTCGGCATCAAGGCGGCGGCGCCGGTGGCGGTGGCCGCGGCGGCAGGTCCTGCGGCGGCGGCCGGAGATGGGGCCGCGGCGGAAGAGGAGCAGACGGAGTTCACGGTCAACCTGACCGCCGTCGGTGACAGCAAGATCAACGTGATCAAGGCCGTTCGCGAGCTCACCCAGCTCGGGTTGAAGGAGGCGAAGGACCTCGTCGACGCCGCGCCGAAGCCGGTGCTGGAGAACGTTTCGAAGGCCGACGCCGAGAAGGCGGTCGCGAAGTTGAAAGAAGCGGGCGCGACCGCGGAGATGAAGTAGGGCGTAGCTCCTTCGGGCGCGCCGCCGAAACGCGGCGCGCCGGAGCCCGGCCCGCCGGCTGCTTGGGCTCGCGCAGCTTCTTGAGCACGGGAAGGCGGCGACTGACGGCTCGCGCGCGCGACAGCTTGATCATCTCGTCGTAGTGATGAAAGGCGATCGGGCGCCCGCGCTCCAGTGCGTAAGTGACCCGCCGCGCATCAAAGCTCACCCGAATCGTTCGGCCCAGGAACGTCACCCGGAACGTGACCTTCTGCAGCGCGGGCGGGAGGCGGGGAGCGAAGCTCAGGAAGTCGCCGTGATGGCGCATGCAGCCGAACCCGTGCGCGACCGCCAGCCACGCACCCGCCAGCGCGGCCATGTGAATTCCCTCGCGTACGTTGTGCTCCAGGTCCCGAAGATCCATCAGTGCCGTCTCGCCGAGGTAGTCGTGGGCGAGCTGCAGGTGACCGACCTCGGCCGCGATCACGGCCTGAGTGCACGCCGACAACGATGAATCCCGCACGGTCAGCGCTTCGTAATAGGCGAAGTTGCGCGCTTTCTCGTCCGGAGTGAACGCATCGCCGCGGAGGTGCATCGCGAGCACGAGGTCCGCCTGCTTGATGACCTGCTTGCGATAGAGCTCGAAATAGGGGAAGTGAAGGAACAGCGGGTACTGGTCAGACCGCGTGTGCTCGAAGTCCCATGGCTCGTGGTCGGTGAACTGGCTCGCCTGTTTGTGGATGCGCAGCTCCGGCTCGTAGGGGACGTACATGTTCGCGGCGGCGCGCCGCCAGGACTTGATCTCGGCGGCTGAGACTTTCAACCGCCTCGCGACGTCGCGGTGACGCTCGGCCGCGTCCGCTCCGCAGTCGAGGTTCTGCTGCGCCATCAGGTTCGTATAGACGTTGTTGTCGTGCAGCGCGCTGTACTCGTCCGGCCCGGTCACCCCGTCGATGCGAAAGGCCCCGGTGCGGTCGTGGTGTCCGACCGACGCCCACAGCCGGGCGGTCTCGATCAGCATCTCGGCGCCGACCTCGCGGTCGAAACGACGGTCGCCAGTCGCGCTCGTGTAGCGCACGACGGCGTCCGCGATGTCGGCGTTGACGTGAACCGCGGCGACTGACGCCGGCCAGTACCCGGAACCTTCCTCGCCGTGGATCGTCCGCCACGGAAACGCCGCGCCCTTCATGCCGAGGTCACCGGCCCTCTTGCGCGCGCCGTCCAGGATCGAGTGCCGCCACCGCAGGACGTCGGCGACGCATCCCGGATACGTGTAGGTGAGGAAGGGGAGAACGAAGCACTCCGTGTCCCAGAAGGTGTGGCCGTCGTACCCGGGGCCCGTCAGGCCCTTCGCCGGGATCGCACGCTGCTCCGCGCGGGCCGCGGCCTGCAGGACATGGAACATCGAGAAGCGGACGGCTTGCTGCAGCTCGTCGTCGCCGTCGAGCTGAACGTCCGCCCGCTTCCAGAAATCGGCCAGAAAACGCCGCTGCGCCGTGAGCAGCCCATCGAACCCGTGTGTGTACGCGGAGGCGAGCTCGCCTTCGACCTGGTCGCGCATCGTCTCCACCGAGCGGAAGCTCGACCACCCGTACGAGACGACCTTGTGAAGCACCAGCCGCTGGCCGGGCTTCGCCGTCGTGGCGACGGTGAACCGGGCGAAGTCAGAGCCGGTGAAGGTCTCGGTCTGCGTGCCCCGCGGCCCGTGCACCTCATGGCTCATCGCCGCCGCGACGCGGAGCCGGCTCTTCTTCGTGCAGTTGACGAGCACGGCGCCGCGTTCGAACTTGTCGTTGAGCTCGGCCTCGAATGGGCTCTCGACGATCTCCGCCGTTCGCGGATCGTTCTCGCGGCGGGTGCTGGCCGGCACGTTCGCGACCAGCTCGGACTGCAAGACCAGGTCGGCGGAGCCGTCGAGGGGCTCGACCTCGTAACGGATGATGGCCAGCCCGCGGTGCACCAGCGACACGAAGCGCGTCGAGTGGATGCGGACGGTCCGGTGGGCGGGAGACTCCCACGTGACGGTCCGCTCGAGGACGCCCGCCTTCAGGTCGAGCACCCGCTCGTGCGAATGGACCTTGCCGTAGCGGACGTCGAAAGGCTCGTCGTCGACGAGGAGCCGGATGATCTTGCCGTCGGTGACGTTGACGATGGTCTGCCCTGCCTCCGGGTAGCCGTACGCCGACTCGGCGATCGGCAGCCGGATCTGCTCATAGACGGCGTTGAGGTACGAGCCGGCGATCTGATGAGGCTCGCCCTCCTCGAAGTTGCCCCGCCAGCCGATGTGCCCGTTGGACAGCGCGAAGATGGACTCGGTCTCGCCCAGCAGCTCGAGGTCGAGCTTGGGCTCGCGCACCGCCCAGGGCTCGACGGTGAAGTGGCCTTCCGGGATCATCCGTCGAGCAGCTCGGCCAGGTCCTCGACGACGACGCCGGCGCCATGCTGCTTCAGGGCATCTCGCTGGTTGGCGCGGTCGATGCCGACGACCAGGCCGAAGGCTCCCGCTCTACCAGCCTCCACACCGGCGAGGGCGTCCTCGTAGACGGCGGCATCTGCCGGGGCGGTATGCAGCATCGCCGCGGCCTTCAGGTAGGTGTCGGGCGCCGGCTTGCCTTTGAGGTGCTCCCGCTCGGCCACGATTCCGTCGACCTGCGCGTCAAACGCGTGCTCGAGGCCCGCGGCGCGCAAGACCTCGGTCGTGTTCTTGCTCGAGGAGACGACCGCGAGCTTCTTGCCGGCGTCGCGGACGGCGTTGAGGTAGCGCACCGACGAGTCGTAAGTCTGCACGCCGTGCTGGTGGATGAGGGCGAGGAAGAGCTTGTCCTTCCTTTCGGCGATGCGGTCGACGAGCTCGTCGGAAACCGGGACGTTCTTCGCGGCCAGGACCGAGCGCACGCCGTCCTCGCGTGGCTTGCCGTCGACGTAGTCGTCGTAGTCGTCGGGGAGGTTGAACGGGATGTGCGACTCGTCGAATGCCTGCTTCCACGCCTGGGCGTGGACCGAGGCGGTCTGGGTGATGACGCCATCGAGGTCGAAGAGGCATGTCGTTATGTGGTCGGGCAGGCCCAGGTTCGCCACGATAGAAGTAGAACGTCCGGCGTTGCCTCTATGTGGGTGTGGTGTGGCTTCTTCAATGGCATGCCGTGTTGGTCGTGGTGGAGATGGGCACCGCCCTCTCCGCGATCGTCTGCCTGGTCGTCGGGGTGGTGGCCAACTCTTACGACCGGCTGACCGACTGAACCTCCTGCAGGACGAGGTCCATGCCGCGTTCCAGCTCCTCCTCCGTCACGCACCAGTGCGGCGACAGGCGCACGCGCCCGGGCCGCGAGTCGACGATCACGCCCTCGGCGTGCAGACTGGCTTCGACCTCCTCGGGCCGGTCACATTCCAGGGTGACGATCCCGCAGCGCCGTGAGCGCTCGCGCGGCGTGAAGGTCTTGACCCCGGCTTCATCGCATCGCTCGAGGATTCGCCCGGTCAGGTCGCGCAGCCGCTCCTGGATGTTGGCGACGCCGACCTCGAGCACCAGCTCCAGGCCCGCGAGCCCCGCGTAGTTGCAGCCGACGGCCCACGTCCCGGTCTCGAGGCGGCGCGCGTCGTCGGCCCAGGTCAGCTCCCGGAGGGTGAACGAGAACGGGTCGCGGGTGGCGAACCAGCCGGTGCCCTGGGGGCGGACCTGCGGGATGAGAGAAGGCCGCACGTAGAGAAAAGCGTTGCCAGGCCCGCCGCTGACCCATTTCAGGCACCCGCCCGTGAAGGCATCGCAGTCCATCGCCGCCACGTCGATCGGTACGCAGCCGCAGGTCTGGTAGCCGTCGATCAGGCAGAGCGCGCCGGCGGCATGCGCGGCGTCGGCTATGGCGCGGACGTCCTGGAGGTAGCCGGTCGTGTAGAAGAGGTGGGTCGTCGCCACGAGGGCTGTGCGGGAGTCGATGCGTTCGGCGAACGCCTCCGGTGAGATGGTCATGCCGTCCTCCGACGGCACGAACTCGACCTCCAACCCCGGCCGGGAGAGGAACTGGTGGCCGATGGTCGGGAAGTCGAGCTCGCCGATCAGCACCGTGTGCCGGCCTGGCGGCAGCGGCAGGCCAGAGGCCAGGGTGGTGAGCGCGACAGAGACTGAGGGCGCTATGGCGGTCGAGCCGGCCGGGGCGTTCAGGAGCTCGCCGACCTTTTCCCGGTACCGCTCCAGCAGGGGCAGCCACGTCGTGAACCAGGCCGGCGTGCCCTGCTCGTCCCAGTCCTGGGCGTACTTCGCAAGGGCGGCCTTGCCCCGCAGGGGAAGAGGGCCGAGCGAGCAGGCGTTGAAATAGACGTAGCGATCCAGCAGAGGGAACTCGTTGCGCAGGGCTTCCCAGTCAGACAACTTTTCTAGGCTAGTCGCCTCCGGCGTGGGGTGGTATAGTGCCGGGAAACCTCGGCCGGACGCCGGAGCGTCCGCGCCTGTTTAAGTGCCCCTACTGAGGGGTATCTTGTCGTATACTCGCCGTTTGTGCACGTCCTGGCCGCTCCTGCCGATTAGCTGAGCGCGCCCTTTTTCCTGGCTCCGGTCCAGATAGGAGAACGAATTGATCTCAGAGATGAGAGCCCCCGCGCGTCGTAGCTATGGCCGCATTCCCAACCTCATCGAGCTCAAGGACCTCATCGCCACCCAGCTCGACTCGTTCAACTGGTTCAAGACAGAAGGCCTGCGCGAGCTTTTCGACGAGATCAACCCCATCACCGACTACACCGGCAAGAACTTCGAGCTGAAGTTCCTCGATTACGAGTTCGGTCAGCCGAAGTTCTCGGTCGAGGAGTGTCGCAACCGGGACATGACCTACGCGGCCCCGCTCCGGATCCGCACCCGTCTCACCATCAAGGAGACGGGAGAGATCAAGGAGAGCGAGGTCTACATGGGCGACTTCGCCATGATGACCGAAGAGGGGACCTTCATCGTCAACGGCACCGAGCGCGTCGTCGTGTCGCAGCTCGTGCGCTCGCCGGGCGTGTACTTCACCGCCGCCGAGGACCCCGCCACCGGCCGCAAGCTCTTCGGCGCCAAGCTCATTCCGAACCGCGGCGCGTGGCTCGAGATCGAGACCTCCGCGAAGGACTTGCTGACGGTCAAGATCGACCGCAAGCGCAAGGTGCCCGTCACCGTGCTGCTCAAGGCCCTCGAGCTGCCCCAGATGAAGGGCACCGAGAACGACCGCGAGGCGCAGAAGCGCGCCCTTCACGAACTGTTCGGGGACGTCGACAACAACCCTGAGCACCGCTACCTGGAGACGACGCTCGACAAGGACACGACCACGAAGACCGAGGACGCGCTGCTCGAGCTGTACCGCCGCGTCCGGCCCGGGGACCCGCCGTCGGTCGACAACGCGCGCAACCTGCTGCAGTCGCTGTTCTTCAACCCGCGCCGGTTTGACCTCGGCCGCGTCGGCCGCTACAAGGTCGACAAGCGCCTGGGCCGCGACGAGGAGGACATCCTCGAGCGCGTGCGCCGGCGCGAGCTGCGCATCCTCGAGAAGGGCGACTTCATCGCCTTCATCCGCAAGCTCATCGAGCTCAACAACGCGCCGCGAGAGAAGCAGATCCCTGACGACATCGACCACCTTGGCAACCGCCGGGTGCGCGCGGTGGGCGAGCTCCTGCAGAACCAGTTCCGCATGGGCCTGATCCGGATGGAGCGAATCATCAAGGAGCGCATGACGATCTCCGACCCGCATACGGTGACGTCGGCGTCCCTGATCAACGCGCGCCCGGTGGTGGCCGCGATCAAGGAGTTCTTCGGCTCGAGCCAGCTGTCGCAGTTCATGGACCAGCACAACCCACTGTCCGAGCTGACCAACAAGCGCCGCCTGTCGGCCCTCGGACCGGGCGGTCTTTCCCGCGAGCGCGCGGGGTTCGACGTCCGCGACGTGCACCACAGCCACTACGGGCGCATCTGCCCGATCGAGACTCCGGAAGGTCCGAACATCGGCTTGATCGGCAACCTGGCCACCTACGCCAAGGTCAACGAGTTCGGATTCATCGAGACGCCGTTCCGGCGCGTGTACAACCGCGTGGCCCTGAACGAGGCGGTCGCTCCGAAGCTCATCGGCCGCGAGCTGCGCCGCCCCGCGGTCGATTCCAAGGGCACCGAGGTGATGGCCGCGCACGAGAAGCTGGACGACAGGTCGATCCAGAAGCTCATCAAGGCGCACGTGGCCAGCGTCGACATCGTGCCGTGGGTCTCCGACGAGGTCGAGTACCTGTCGGCCGATGAAGAGGACATGTACGGCATCGCCCAGGCGAACGCCTCGCTCACGCCCGAGGGCACTTTCGTGGACACGCGGGTCCCGGCTCGGGCGCGCGGCGACTTCAAGATCGAAGAGATCCAGAACATCCAGTACATGGACGTCTCACCGAAGCAGATCGTCTCGGTGGCGACGGCCCTTATCCCATTCCTCGAGCATGACGACGCCGGCCGCGCGCTGATGGGCGCGAACATGCAGCGTCAGGCCGTTCCGCTCCTGGTCACGGACGCGCCGCTCGTCGGCACCGGGGTCGAGTACTACGCGGCCAAGGACTCGGGCGAGATGATCGTCGCCGACGTTGCGGGCACGGTCACCGACATCGCCCACCCGCAGGACCTGAAGGCGGTCCACGCCACGCCGGTCTACGACATCGTGGTCAAGCCCGACAACGGTGGACCGGAGAGGCACTACCCGCTGCAGAAGTTCGCGCGCTCCAACCAGGGCACCTGCCTCAACCACCGCGCGGTCATCAAGCCCGGACAGCACGTCGAGGTGGGGGACATCCTCGCCGACGGCCCGGCGATCGACAACGGCGAGATGGCCCTCGGGCGCAACGTGCTCGTGGCCTTCATGCCGTGGGAGGGCTACAACTTCGAGGACGCGATCCTGCTTTCGGAGCGGGTCGTCAAGGAAGACATGTACACCTCGATCCACATCGAGGAGTACGAGTCCGAAGCGCGCGAGACCAAGCTCGGCCCCGAGGAGATCACCCGCGACATCCCGAACGTCGCCGACGACGCGCTGCGCAACCTTGACGAGCGCGGCATCGTCTACATCGGCGCCGAGGTCCAGCAGGGGGACATCCTCGTCGGCAAGATCACGCCCAAAGGCGAGACGGAGCTGTCGGCCGAGGAGCGCCTCCTGCGCGCGATCTTCGGTGAGAAGGCGCGCGAAGTGCGTGACTCGTCGCTGCGGGTGCCGCACGGCGAGCGCGGCATCGTGGTCGACGTCAAGGTGTTCAGCCGCGACAACAAAGACGAGCTGGGCCCCGGCATCAACGAGATGGTCCGGGTCTACATCGCCCAGAAGCGAAAGATCTCGGCCGGCGACAAGATGGCGGGACGCCACGGCAACAAGGGCGTCGTCGCCCGGATCATGCCGATGGAGGACATGCCGTACCTGCCGGACGGGACACCGGTCGACATCGTTCTCAACCCGCTGGGCGTGCCAAGCCGAATGAACCTGGGCCAGGTGCTGGAGACGCACCTCGGATGGGTGGCGGCGGCGCTCGGCGAGAAGATCGCGACGCCCGTCTTCGACGGCGCGCCGATGAAGACCATCGTCGAGGAGCTGAAGAAGGCGGGCCTTCCGGAGGACGGCAAGGTCAGGCTTCGCGACGGGCGAACCGGTGACGAGTTCGACGAGCCGGTGACCGTGGGCATGATCTACATGCTCAAGCTGGCGCACCTCGTCGAGGACAAGATCCACGCTCGCTCCACCGGTCCGTACAGCCTGGTCACCCAGCAGCCGCTCGGCGGCAAGGCGCAGTTCGGCGGCCAGCGGTTCGGCGAGATGGAGGTGTGGGCGCTCGAGGCGTATGGCGCCGCACACGTCCTGCAGGAGATCCTGACCGTCAAGTCGGACGACATCGTCGGCCGCGTCAAGGCATACGAGGCGATCGTCAAGGGCGACAACACGCTCGAGGCCGGCATCCCGGAGTCGTTCCGGGTCCTGGTCAAGGAGCTGGAAGGGCTCGCGCTCGGGGTCGAGATCCTGAGCGAGGACGAGCGCCAGATCGTCTTGTCAGAGGAAGACATTCCCGAGATCCCGCTGGACCTCGGCATCAGCCTCGAGCGCGAAGAGCTCGGGGAAGACTCGGCGGAATAACTCGGCGGAATAACTGGGCGGAATAACTCGGCGCATATAGATAAGGAAGAAGAGGAAAAAGGTTGCTGAAGCTAGAGAACTTTGACGCGCTGAAGCTGTCGCTGGCATCGCCGGACACGATCATGTCCTGGTCGCACGGCGAGGTCACGAAGCCGGAGACGATCAACTACCGCACGCTTCGCCCGGAGCGCGACGGTCTTTTCTGTGAGCGCATCTTCGGTCCGACGCGGGACTGGGAATGCCACTGCGGCAAGTACAAGCGCTACCGCTACAAGGGCATCATCTGCGACAAGTGCGGCGTCGAGGTGACGCGGTCCAAGGTGCGCCGAGAGCGCATGGGCCACATCAAGCTCGCGTCGCCAGTCAGCCACGTCTGGTACTTCAAGGGGATCCCGAGCCGCATGGGCCTGCTGCTCGACATGTCCCCGCGCAACCTCGAGAAGATCCTCTACTTCGCCAACTACATCGTCACCGACGTGCACGAGGAAGTCCGCCAGGACATGCTCGCCGTCCTCAACATGGACAAGGACGACAGGGCCATCCGCCTGCGCGCCGACGTCGACGCCAAGGCCCGCGAGCTCCGCCAGGAGCACGAGGCCAAGTCGAAGAAGCTGAAGGGCGAGGTCGACGCCGACGTGGCACGGCTCGAGGAGGCTTTGCAGGAGTCGGTCGACGAGCTGACCACCCAGGGCAAGAAGGCGACCGAGCACATCAAGGCCGGTATCGGCACCAAGTCGCGGCGCCAGATGACCGTCGGTCTCGACGGGGACGAGGAGATCGTCATCGAGAAGGGCGACCTGATGTCTCGCGAGATGTCCCGAAGCGTGCTCGCCAAGGTCCAGGAGAAGATCGAGAAGCTCGAGGCCAACACCAAGGCCGCGCAGAAGCGCGCCAAGGAGCGCCTCGACGCCGACAAGAAGTCGCTCGAAGCCCAGATCGACGCTTCGACGAAGACCGAGCGCGAGGAGATCCAGGGCCAGCTCGAGGCGCTGCAGCAGGAGATCGAGGCGACCCGAACGGACCTCGAGGCGCTTCACGCCAAGCAGATCCTCACCGACACCCAGTTCCGCGATTACCAGGAGCGCTTCGGCCGCGCGTTCCGCGCCGGCATCGGCGCCGAGGCGGTCCGCGACCTGCTCTCGCGCATCGACCTGAACGCCGAGATGTACCGCCTCCGCGAGGAGTCGCGGTCCTCGTCAGGCCAGCGCAAGCAGAAGGCGATCAAGCGCCTGAAGGTCGTCGAGGACTTCCGCAAGTCGAACTCGAGCCCGACGTGGATGGTGCTCGAGGTTCTGCCGGTCATCCCACCCGAGCTGCGCCCGATGGTCCAGCTCGACGGCGGCCGGTTCGCGACCTCCGACCTGAACGACCTCTACCGCCGCGTGATCAACCGCAACAACCGCCTGAAGAGGCTGCTCGAGCTCGGCGCGCCCGAGATCATCGTGCGCAACGAGAAGCGGATGCTCCAGGAGGCGGTCGACGCGCTGATCGACAACGGCCGCCGCGGCCGGGCCATCACCGGCACCGGCAACCGCAAGCTGAAGTCGCTCTCCGACATGCTCAAGGGCAAGCAGGGCCGGTTCCGCCAGAACCTGCTCGGCAAGCGCGTGGACTACTCGGGCCGCTCCGTCATCGTGGTCGGTCCGGACCTGAAGCTCCACGAGTGCGGCCTGCCCAAGAAGATGGCGCTCGAGCTGTTCAAGCCGTTCGTCATGCGAGAGCTCGTGAACAAGGGCTACACGACCAACATCAAGTCGGCCAAGCGCATGGTCGAGCGAAGCCGCAACGAGGTCTGGGACGTCCTCGACGAGGTCATCCGCGACCACCCGGTGCTGCTGAACCGCGCCCCGACCCTGCACCGGCTCGGGATCCAGGCGTTCATGCCGGTCCTGGTCGAAGGATCGGCCATCCAGATCCACCCCCTCGTGTGCGCGGCGTTCAACGCCGACTTCGACGGCGACCAGATGGCCGTGCACGTTCCGCTGTTCAGCGGCGCGATCGCCGAGGCCAAGAACCTGATGATGTCCTCGCAGAACATCCTGTCCGCGGCGGACGGCCACCCGGTGGTCGCGCCGACGCAGGACGTGGTCCTCGGCTGCTACTGGCTGACCGCCAGCCGCACCGACAAGCCACAGGACGCGTCCAGGCTGCGCATCTTCAGCTCGCAGAACGAGGTCCTTCTGGCCCTCGAGGCGAAGGTCGTGAAGCTGCAGGAATGGATCCGCGTTCGGGTCACCACGTCGAAGGACGGTGGGCAAGACGAGACGATCGTCACCACTCCGGGACGCGTCGTCTTCAACCAGCCTCTGCCCGTCGGCCGGAAGCCGATGGACCAGGGGGTCGGGGGGAGCTCCCCCGTCCCGGACAAGAACCTGGAGCCTCTGCCGTTCCAGAACGCGCACTTCGATCGCAAGCTGCTTCGCGTGCTCGTGGCCGAGCTGTACCGCCTGTACGGCAGCGACGTCACCGCCAACGTCGTCAACGACATCAAGCGGCTGGGCTTCCGCTACGCCACCCAGGCCGGAATCACGGTGTCCGCGATGGACATCCCACACCCGGACGAAAAGTGGACGGTCATCCGCGACACCGAGAAGGAGGTCGCGGACGTCGAGCGGATGTACCGCCGCGGCGTCATGACCGAGGACGAGCGCTACCGCAAGGTCATCGAGCTCTGGCAGCGGGCCTACGAGGAAGTGGGCAGCCAGACCGAGACGGCATTCGACAAGTTCAGCCCGATCTGGATGATGATGGGCTCGGGCGCCCGCGGCAACATCCAGCAGATCCGCCAGCTGGCGGGCATGCGTGGCCTGATGGCCGACCCGACGGGCCGGATCATCGACCTGCCCATCCAGGCCAACTTCACGGAAGGCCTGACAGTGCTCGAGTACTTCATCTCCACGCACGGCACGCGCAAGGGTCTCGCCGACACCGCTCTGCGGACGGCCGACTCCGGCTACCTGACTCGGCGTCTGGTCGACGTCGCCCAGGACGTCATCGTGCGCGAGGAAGACTGCGGCACGACCAACGGAATCTGGATCCGCGATATCACCCCGGACCGCGCGAAGAACGAGCCGATCTTCGAGAAGATCGCCGGACGGGTCGCGGCGGAGGACGTCTCGGTGGACGGCAAGGTGCTGGTCCCGTCAGGCCAGTCGATCACCGACGACGCGGCGCGACAGATCATCGCCGCCGGCGTGCCGGTGAAGATGCGGTCGGTGCTCGTGTGTGAGGCGCGCGAGGGCGTCTGCCGCACCTGCTACGGGCGCAACCTGGCCACGGGCAAGCTGGTCGAGATCGGCGAGGCGGTGGGCGTCATCGCCGCGCAGTCGATCGGTGAGCCGGGCACTCAGCTGACCATGCGCACGTTCCACACCGGTGGTGTGGCAGGCGTCGACATCACCCAGGGTCTGCCCCGCGTGGAGGAGCTGTTCGAGGCTCGCATCCCCAAGGGCAAGGCCATCATCTCCGAGATCGATGGCGAGCTCGAGATCATCCGCCAGGAAGGCGCTCGCAAGGTGCGCGTGACCTCCAAGGAGGAGTTCGAGGTCTCGTATCCGCTCGAGTCCAAGACCGAGGCGCTCGTCAAGTCGGGCGACGACGTCATGGAAGGCCAGGAGCTGGCGCGCGACTCCAAGGGCGGCGGCGTCCGAACGCGGCATGCCGGCAAGGTCGCGGTCTCAGCCAAGGAGATCACCGTCCGAACCGTGGACGAAGAGGTGCGCGAGTACGCGATTCCGCACCAGGTCCGCATCCGGCCGGAGCTCGACCGCCGCGACGGGCAGAAGGTGACCATCAAAGCGGGACAGCAGATCACCGAAGGGTCGATCTCACCGCAGGAGCTGCTGCACATCCTCGGCAAGGAGGCAGTGCAGACCTTCCTCGTGGACGAGGTCCAGAAGGTCTACCGCTCCCAGGGCGTCGACATCAACGACAAGCACATCGAGGTGATCGTCAGGCAGATGATGCGGAAGGTCCGCATCGACTCGGCCGGCGACACGGGGCTGCTGCCGGGCGAGATCGTCTCACAGTGGGAATACGAGGAGGCCAACGCGCGGGCGCTGGCGGAGGGCGGCGAGCCCGCCACCGCGCAGACCGTGCTGCTCGGCCTTATCAAGGCCGCCCTGAATACGACGTCGTGGCTGTCGGCCGCGTCGTTCCAGGAGACGACGCGCGTGCTGACCGAAGCCGCAATCTCCGGCAAGGTCGACCGTCTGCGGGGCCTGAAGGAGAACGTGATCATCGGCAAGCTCATCCCGGCCGGAACCGGGCTCGACTACTACAAGAAGCAGCGCGAGCAGGCGGCGAGGATCCTCGAGGAGGAGCCGATCGACCTGGAGACGCTGTCCGTCTAGAAACCGGCTAGAAACTGGCGGGGCCGTTCCCCAACGGCCCCGCCACTCGTTCATATCGGCGAGGAGACGTGAGAGTTCGGCTCGCTGTGGCGCTTGCGGCCCTTGGTTTGTCGGCGTGCACCGGCAGCGGTCCGCTTGTCCCGGTGGTGTCTTCACCGCAAACGACGCAGAGCCCGGTCGCGGTCGCGTCGGTGCTGCCCAGTCCGAGCGAGTCGCCGTCCGGCGCCGTGATTCGGCCTCCGGAGCGCGCGGGCGCGGCCATCGCCTTCGATCCGGTCTCGGGACAGCTGCTTCTGGTCGGCGGCATGTCAGATCCGCTGCATCCGCCCGGCACGGATGTCGTCGTCGGGCAGGACTTCTGGGGCTGGACGCCGATCAACGGGTGGACGCGCTTGACACCGCGGATCGTGCCCACGGTCGGCTACCTCTCCCAGATGGCATATGACGCGGCCGCCGGGCGAATGGTGCTGGTCAGCCAGGCGAGCCCAACGGTGTGGACGTGGGACGGCACCGCGTGGACGGCAGGCGGAGGCGGCCTCCAGATGGACGAGATCGGTGGCGTCGCCTACGACAGCAAGTCGGCCATCGTGCGAGTGCTCGGGACGGCGACCACGGCCTCGCAGACCGAGACGATGTGGTCCTGGGACGGCTCATCCTGGGGGGCCGCGTCGACTCCGATGAGCCTGCGAAACGAGGTCGTCGTCGCTTACGACCAGGCGCGTGAGCAGGTCGTGGTCTATGGGGGCGGTGACCCGGCCACGTGGCTGTTCGACGGCGCCAAATGGACCAGCGTCACCACGTCGGCCGCTCCGAGCTACGTCCAGGCGAGTGCTGCATACGACTCGATTCACCAGCAGGTCGTCATGTACAGCGTCGCCGGAGAGACCTGGACCTGGGACGGCCGCAACTGGACGATCCAGTCGACTACAGGCCCCGGGATCCGGCGCGACGAGAGCCTCGCATACGACCCAGCGATCGGCAAGGTGGTTCTGTTCGGAGGCAAGAAGCCGAGCGGCCAGGACGAGACCTTCTTGAACGACCTCTGGGCCTGGGATGGGTCTTCATGGAGCCGGCTCTCTTGAGCGTGGAAAAAGCGGCGCGTTTGGGCTAAAGTCACCTGTACGTGCACAAGGGGGCGCCCGCCAGGGTTGCCTCCTTCCTGTTTCTTAAGATGAAGTGAAGTGGTGACTCTCAACCGAAGGCTGGCTGGCGCCTTCGCTTTGGTCATTGCGGCGTCGGCCTGCAACACGGGCGTGACCGTGGGGCCGAAGCTCGCGAGCAACCAGGTTCTCCATGTCCAGATCGAGGACCAACCGGCCTCTCTTGACCCGGGCCAGACGCAGTACACGTTCGAGACCGCGGTCCTCCGGGCCGTGTCCGAGCCACTGGTCAAGCCGATGCCGGACCTGAGCGGCGTCGTACCGGCAGCGGCGCAGAGCTACGAGGTGAACAGCGCAGGAACCGCCTACGTCTTCCACCTGCGGCCCACGGCGAAGTACTGGGACGGCACGCCGGTCAAGGCGGAGGACTTCGTCTTCGCGTGGCAGCGGCTCATCGATCCGCGCCTTGCCGCGCCCGACGAGTCACTGTTCGCGGACGCCGTGCTCAACGGCGAGAGGGTGTCACTGATGGACCCGCAGCGCGACAAGGCGAACATCGATCCCGCGCTTGCGACCATTGGCCTCAAGGCGGTCGACGACCTCACGTTCCAGGTCCAGCTCGCCCATCCTGACCCGGCGTTCCTGTGGCTCGCTTCGCTGCCTGCCGCCGGACCCATCCGCAAGGACGTCGTCAGCCAGAACGGAGACAAGTGGGCGACCGCGCCTGAGACGTACCTGACCAACGGGCCGTTCAAGGTGACCGAGATGTCGAAGAACAACTACATCCGCGTCGAGCGCAACCCGTACTACTGGGGTCCGAAGGCCGCCCTGGAGCAGATACGTTTCGACATCGTCAACGACGGTGCGACCGGCCTGAACCGATATAAGGGAGGGGACCTGGACGTGATGGCCGTCCAGCCGGCGCAGGCTCCGGCGGTCGGCAGCGACAGCACGCTGAGCCACCAGCTCGTGAAGACGCCGAACCTCACCGTGTTCTGGATCGTGTTCAGGGTCAACTCGCCGCCTCTCGACAACGTGCGCCTGCGGCAGGCGATCGCCCAGGCGATCGACCGCAACGCCTTCGTCGACCAGGTCTTCGCGGGCGAGGCGACGCCGGCGACGACCTTCATCCCCAGGGGCATGCACGGCTACTCGCCCAGCCTCGGGACGCAGAGGTTCGACGTGGCGCAGGCGCGCGCGTCGCTCGCAGCCTCGGGGCTGTCGGGCAAGCAGCTGTCTCTGACCTACTCGTACGACCAGACGTCGGACTTCGCCAAGGCGACCGCGAAGTTCGTCCACGACCAGCTGAAGACGAACCTCGGCATCGAGCTCAACCTCCAGGCACTGGACCCGAACACGCTTGGGTCGCGCATCGACCAGGGGCAGTTCCAGATCACCGGCCCGCGCGGGTGGACGGCCGACTATCCCGACCCCGCCGACTGGTACGACGTGTTCCTGACCAGCAGCTCGAACGACCTTTCCTTCTGGCAGAGCCAGCAGTACGACAACTTTGTGAGCGTCGCCCGCACGGATGTACAGCCTTCGCGCCGGGACCAGGAGTACCTGCAGGCGCAGACGATGCTCGTCGACGACGCGCCGGTTGCCTTCCTCGCTCAGACCGTGAGCTGGTACCTGGTCCAGCCCTACGTGCGCGGAGTCGTCAGCTCGCCTGTCGACGAGTGGCCGGGCGCCCTGCAGCCGGGGGCGATATCCATTTCACCCCACTGATGGGAGAGTGTTAAAGCCGAAGGGGAACGCCCGTTCGGGGCACTATTGTCATAGGCAACTTGACACTCGTTACCCCGCCACAACAGAATTCGTTACTGGCCGTAGAGGCTGTGAGTAGTAAGACCTGCTGCCGGCGCACTCTCGCCCCGGTGCCTGCCGGGAAGAAGGCTGCAGGGTGATGAGTCCTGAGAGGTAAGACGCGTATGCATATAGGTGTTTGGAGCCGGGCGTTGACGCTCGCCACTGCGGGCGTGTTCATCGCCGCGTGCGGGGGTAATAACAATCCCACGCAGAACCTGGCGTCGCCCGACAAGCAGATCTTGCGTGCGAACAACGGGACGGAGCCGAACAGCTTCGACCCGACTCAGCAGACGTATACGTACGAGCGCGCGGTCGGCGTCCAGACGTTTGACAGCCTGTTCCGTGCCAAGGCTGACGGGAGCGACATCGAGCCGCTGGGCGCGACCAGCATGGATGTCTCGTCGGACGGCCTGACCTACACGTTCCACCTTCGCCAGAACGAGAAGTGGAGCGACGGCAAGCCGGTCGTGGCCGCTGACTGGGTCTACGGCTGGAAGCACTTCCTGAACCCGGCGCTCGCCGCCGGCTACGTCGACCCGTTCTTCGACCTGACCATCAAGGGCGGCGCCAACTACGGCAATGTGGACGGGACCAAGCAGGCCGATGTCGACGCCTTCCTGAACGGGCTGGGCCTTTCGGCTCCGGATGACCACACCTTCGTGGTCCAGCTCGACCACCCTGCCGCCTACTTCAAGTGGGTCACGACGCTCTGGGTGGCCGTGCCACTCCGCCAGGACATCATCGAGAAGGCCGCAGGCGGATCGTTCCCCTCGACCGACACGACCAAGGCAGAAGCGTGGGCCAACAACGCCGCGACCATCGTCGGCAACGGGCCGTACATGATCAAGGAGATCGCCCCGAAGGACCACGTGACCCTGGTGCCGAACCCGAACTACTGGGCGCCGGCGCCGCACCTGCAGCAGATCGTCTACTACGAAATCGCTGACGGCAACACGGCGTACTCGCAGTACAACACCGGCGCGCTGGACATGATCGGCGTGCCTCTGGCCGACGTGACCGTCGTCCGCAACGACCCCAAGCTGAGCAAGGAAGCGATCCTCATCCCGACCCTCAGCCAGTACTGGATCTCGATGAACACGACCCGCGCGCCGCTGGACGACAAGAACGTCCGCATGGCGCTCGCCAAGTCCATCGACCGCGACAAGCTGGTCAACGACATCGAGCACGGCAACGGCAAGTCGCTCGACACCTTCATCCCGAAGGGCATGACCGGCTACAACACTTCCGACAACGCGCAGAGCTTCGACCCGGCGGCGGCCAAGCAGCTGCTGGCACAGTCCGGTAAGGCGGACCAGCTGTCCAAGATGAAGCTCCTCACCCGCAACAGCACGGCCAGCAAGACGCTGAACCAGTTCCTCGCCGACCAGTGGAACACCAACCTCGGCGTCAACATCACGCTCGACGTCATCGACAGCAAGACCGTGACGCGCGACATCCGCAAGGGCCAGTTCGACATCTACGGCCTCGACGGATGGATCGGCGACTATCCCGACCAGCAGGACTGGTTCGACATCTTCGTCACCGGTTCCTGCCACAACCTGAACTGGGGCTGCCTGAGCGACCCGAACTATGACAAACTTGTCAGCCAGGCAGATGGAGACTCCAACAAGACCGAGCGGGCCCAGCTGTACACCCAGGCCCAGAAGCTCCTCATCGACAACGCCGTCGTGGCGTTCATGTACCAGCCGTACGAGTACGATCTCGTGAAGTCATACGTGAAGGGGCTGACGGTCACCACGACCGACGACCAGAACCTCCCCGGTGACGAGAGATACAACACGGCGTTCATAACGCAGCATTAGGAAAGGACAAGTAGAAAGTTGGCAGTAATAGCAGGGCGTCCCGCGCGGGGCGCCCTGCTGCCTCCGCGGCTGCGGGCGATCACGGGCACCCGCAGCGGCGCGCTGGCGATCTTCATCATCCGGCGCATCCTCTGGATGATTCCGATCCTGTTCTTCGTGATCCTGATCACCTTCTCGCTCATGCACCTCGCTCCCGGCAGCCCGTGGGACAAGAACGGGGGCCGGCAGCTCTCGGACACCGTCGTCCACAACCTCAACGTCCGGTACGGGCTGGACAAGCCCGTGCCGCAGCAGTTCCTTCTCTACGTCTGGAACGTCACCCACTTCGACTTCGGCCTGTCGTACCAGTACCAGGGCAAGACCGTCTCCGACCTTCTTCTCGAGAGCTGGCCCTACACAGCGACGATCGGAGTCCTCGCCTTTTTGCTGATCATTCCCGTCGGGGTGGGGCTTGGAGTGCTGGCGGCGCTGCGCCAGAACACCCGAGTCGACTACATCACGATGGGATTCGCCACCATCGCGGCCTCGTTCCCGAACTTCGTGATCGGCGCTCTGATGGTGGTGGTGCTCTCGGTCCTCGCCTACAAGGCGACGGGAGGGAACTTCTACTTACCCGCGGCCGGTTTCGCCGTCGACGACTCGCTGATCATGCCGGTGGTCACGCTCGCCCTGTTGCCCATCGCCTACACGGCCAGGCTTACGCGCGCAAGCACGTTGGAGACGATCCGCCAGGACTACGTCCGCACCGCGTGGGCCAAGGGCCTGCCCGAGCGGCTGGTGGTGATTCGCCACGTGCTGAAGAACTCGCTGATCCCGGTGGTGACCACCCTCGGGCCGACCTTTGCCTTCCTGGTGACCGGATCGGTCATCGTCGAGACCGTGTTCGCAATTCCCGGCATCGGCCGTGCGTTCGTCACGGCCATCGAATCCAGGGACTATCCGATGATCCTCGGCACCACGGTTCTCTTCTCGCTGGTGGTCGCCGTGGCGAACCTGATCGTGGACGTCCTCTACGTGTTCATCGACCCTCGGGTGCGGTTAACGTAGATGGCGATTCCCGCAGCCGCAGTCGAGCAGATCACCGACTGGGAAGTTCCTGAACAGCAGATCGGGCTCTGGACCGACGCGCTGCAGCGTTTCCGGCGCAACCGGCTCGCGATCGCCGGCGCCGCGCTGATCGCCCTCCTCGTCGTGATCGCGTTCGGCTCGCCCCTCCTTGTGCACATCGGGATCCTTCCGGACCCACTCAAGCAGAACGTGGATTTCATCGAGTCGGGCCCCGGGCAGAACGGTTTCTTGCTCGGCTCGGACGAGCTCGGGCGGGACACGTTCTCGCGGCTCCTGTTCGGAAGTCGTGTTTCCCTGGCCGTGGGCATCCTGGTCCAGGCGATCATCCTGCCGATCGGCCTGACCATCGGCCTCGCGGCCGGCTACTTCGGCGGCCGGATCGACAACCTGCTCATGCGCTTCACGGACATCTGGTACGCGTTCCCGGACCTGCTGTTCGTGCTCGTGGTCGTGTCGGTGTTCGGGCCGAGCCTCATCACCATCTTCGGCGCCATCGCCCTGGTCAACTGGGTCGGACTCGCCCGCCTGGTTCGCGGCCAGGTGCTCTCCATCAAGGAAAAGGAATTCATCGAGGCAGCCCGCTCGTCGGGGTCCGCGCCGGTCAAGCTGATCCTCAAGCACCTGCTGCCCAACTCGCTCGGGCCGATCATCGTCACCCTGACGTTCGGCATCCCCAACGCGATCTTTCTCGAGGCCGTGCTGAGCTTCCTGGGCGTCGGCATCCAGCCGCCGACCCCGACCTGGGGCCAGATGGTCTTCGACGGTTACGAGGCGATCTACGCCAACCCGACCTCCGTCGTGTTCCCAGCGCTGGCGATTGGCTTCACGCTGCTGGCCTTCACGTTCGTGGGTGACGGGCTGCGCGACGCCCTCGATCCACGCATGCGACGGTAGGTTGTGGCCGCCGCCCCGGCCACTTAGTTAATCTTCAAGCCGCACTGTGGGACAAACCCTCCTTCAGCTTGAAGACCTACATACCCAGTTCTTCACGTCGCGGGGGGTTGTTCGGGCTGTCGACGGCATAAGTTTCCACGTCGACGCCGGCGAGACCCTCGGCGTCGTCGGCGAGTCGGGGTGCGGCAAGACGATGACCGCGCTCTCGATCCTGCGCCTGGTGCCCGACCCGGGAAGGATCACCTCCGGCCGGATCCTCTTCCGCGGCCGTGACGTGACCAAGATGACCGACGAGGAGATCCGTGAATTCCGCGGCAACGACGTCGCGATGATCTTCCAGGACCCGATGACGTCGCTGAACCCGGTGACGAAGGTCGGGACCCAGATCGAAGAGGCGATGACGGCGCACGAGCGCTTCACCGAGAGGCTTGCCCGAGGGCGCGTGGTCGAGCTGCTGAAGAGGGTGCGGGTTCCGGCCGCCGAGTCGCGGGTGAAGGACTACCCGCACCAGTTCTCGGGCGGCATGCGCCAGCGCGCGATGATCGCAATGGGCCTCTCCAACGAGCCCTCGTTGCTGATCGCGGACGAGCCGACGACCGCGCTGGACGTGACGGTCCAGGCCCAGATCATCCAGCTGATGAAGCAGCTGAACCGCGAGCTCGGGACCGCGATGATGCTGATCACGCACAACATGGCGCTGGTCGCCTCGCTCTGCGAGCGGGTCGTAGTCATGTATGCCGGCCGGATCGTCGAGGAAGGCCCGGTCGAGCAGATCTTCCGCAGCCCGCAGCACCCCTACACGTGGTCGCTGCTGCGCTCTGTGCCGCGGGTCGACGAGGCGCGCAAGGAGCGGCTTGTCTCGATCAAGGGGCTGCCGCCGGACCTTTCGCACCCGCCGCCCGGGTGCAAGTTCCACCCGCGGTGCCCATTCGTGATCGACAAGTGCAAGACCGAGCCCGAGCCCCAGCTCGAGGAGGTGGGAGTCAACCAGGTCGCGCGGTGCTGGAGGCTGATGCGCACGATCAACGAAGAGGAGCTGGACGCAGCCAAGTCGAGCGGTCTTTCGAAGGATGCCGCCGCCAGGTTGAAGCAAGAGCCGTCGGCGACCGTCGGGGCACCGCCCTCCGGGAACAACAATGCAGGCAGCTGAGCGGGCGCCGCTGACGAGAACGACGCCGGACCCGGTGCTCGTCCGCGTTCAGAACGTCTTCAAGTACTTTCCAGTCGCCGGTCTCGGAGGGCTGTCGGTAAGAGCGGTCGACGGCGTCGACCTCGAGATCCGGCGAGGCGAGACGCTCGGCCTGGTCGGCGAGTCGGGGTGCGGCAAGTCGACTCTCGCCCGGTTGGTCACCGGGCTGATACCGGTGTCGGGTGGCTCCATCGACTTCGACGGCCAGGAGGTCACCAAGCTCCGCGGCGGCAGGCTGCGCAGGGTCCGCCGGAAGATGCAGATGATCTTCCAGGACCCGTTCGCGTCGCTCGACCCCCGCATGACCGTCGGCGACATCCTCCAGGAGCCGCTCGACAACTTCGGCATCGGCACGCTGCGCGAGCGCCGGCGCCGGGTCCAGGAGCTCCTGCGGCTGGTGGGCCTGAACCCGAACTTCACCAACCGGTATCCGCACGAGTTCTCGGGCGGCCAGCGGCAGCGCATCGGGATCGCCCGAGCCCTGGCCGTGAACCCGTCCTTCATCGTTTGCGACGAGCCGGTCTCGGCGCTGGACGTGTCGATCCAGGCGCAGATCATCAACCTGCTCCAGGACTTGCAGCGTGAGTTCCAGCTGACCTACCTCTTCATCGCCCATGACCTCGCGGTGGTCCGCCACCTCTCTGACCGGATCGCCGTCATGTACCTGGGCAAGGTCGTCGAGACGGCCGACCGGAACGACATCTACGACCGCCCGCAGCACCCGTACACGAAGGCTCTTCTGTCCTCGATCCCGGTCCCGGACCCTGCGGTGGAGAAAGAGCGGGCTCCCATCACGCTGAAGGGCGAGATCCCGTCGCCGGTGAACCCGCCCTCGGGATGCCGGTTCCACCCGCGCTGCCCGATCGCTCGAGTGCCAGGCATCTGCAACGAGCAGGAGCCCCAGCTCGAGCCGCACGGCGCGGCGGACCAGATAGCGGCCTGCTGGTTCCCCGGTCAGGCCTGAGAAGGGGCGGCCCGAACCTCCAGGACGCGGTAGCCCTTCTTCGACTTCAGACGCGCGACCACGTAGCCATGTTCGCCGAGCCACCTGGCCAGCGAGTCCGAGCCCAGGTTGCGCTGGACGACCAGGTAGGCGGCGGCAGCCGGCTTGAGGCGAGGAAGCCAGGTCTCGAGCAGCCGATGCAGCGGGGCTTTCCCGACTCGCACCGGCGGGTTGGAGTAGATCGCGTCGAACTCCAGGCCGGCGGGAACCTCCTCCGGAGCGCCCGCCGTCACGTTGGCGACGCCGGCGGCGGCGGCGTTGGCCCGGGTCAGCTCGACGGCGCGCTCGTTCACGTCGACCGCCCAGACGTGCGCGTTCGGCGCCCGGCGGGCCAGCGCGACGGCGATCGGCCCGTAGCCGGCGCCGAGGTCCAGGATCTCGCCCTGCGGAGGAGGGGCGGGCGCCTCCTTCAGGAGGACAAGGGTGCCGGCGTCGATCCCCTTGGAGCCGAAAACGCCGCGGTCGGCCTGTAGCTCGAGGTCCAGGTCGGCCAGGTGGAGGCGCACCGTCCGCGGCTTTGACGGAACAGCGGGCTGAGCTTCGAAGTAGTGGGATTTGGGTATACTCATCGCTTGTCGCCCAATCGGCTGTTGCCGCCTGGGAATTCGTCCCTCATTCGGAGAAAGCATTGCCGACCATCCAGCAGCTGGTCCGCCTTGGGCGCAAGGCGGCAAGAGCGAAGTCTAAGGCGCCCGCGCTCAGGGGCTCGCCCCAAAGGCGGGGCGTCTGCGTGCGCGTCTACACCCAGACACCGAAGAAGCCGAACTCGGCCCTTCGCAAGGTGGCCCGCGTCCGTCTGACCACGGGCATCGAGGTCACCGCCTACATCCCTGGCATCGGCCACAACCTTCAGGAGCACTCGGTGGTGCTGATCCGCGGCGGCCGCGTCAAGGACCTGCCGGGCGTCCGCTACCACATCATCCGCGGCACTCTCGACACCGCGGGGACCAAGAACCGCAAGAAGGCTCGGTCGAAGTACGGAGCGAAGCGGGAAAAGGGCAAGGCGGCAGCCTGATGCCTCGCCGCAACCGTCCCGTCAAGCGTGTCGTCGCGCCCGACCCGGTGTACCAGTCCGAGGCGATCGCCAAGTTCGTCAACGTGGTCATGAGCCGGGGCAAGCGGTCGACCGCCGAGAAGGTCGTCTACGACGCGCTCGTGCGCGCGTCCAAGCAGTCCAAAAAGGAGCCGCTCGAGGTGTTCGACCTGGCTCTTCGGAACGCCACGCCCCTGCTCGAGGTCAAGCCTCGGCGCGTCGGCGGCGCCACCTACCAGGTGCCGATCGAGATCCGGCCGGAGCGCCGGCTGGCGCTCGCGCGCCGCTGGATCGTGCGTTTCGCGAGGCAGCGCGGCGGGAAGAGTATGAGCGAGAAACTCGCCTTCGAGATTCTGGATGCTGCGCAGAACACCGGCGGTGCGGTGAAGCGCAAGGAAGAGACCCACCGGATGGCCGAAAGCAACAAGGCTTTCTCGCACTTCCGGTACTAAGAGAAATGAACGTGGCACTGAAAATGCAGGAGCGTCCCGTCGCCATCGAGAAAGTCCGAAACATCGGGATCATGGCGCACATCGACGCGGGTAAGACGACGACGACGGAGCGGATCCTTTTCTACGCGGGCCGCATCCACAAGATGGGCGAGGTCCACGAGGGCGCCGCGACCATGGACTGGATGGTCCAGGAGAAGGAGCGCGGGATCACGATCACGTCGGCCGCGACGACCGCGAACTGGCGCGATCACGCGATCAACATCATAGACACACCCGGGCACGTGGACTTCACGGTCGAGGTCGAGCGGTCGCTGCGGGTGCTCGATGGCGCGGTCGCGGTCTTCGACGCGGTCGCGGGCGTGGAGCCGCAGTCCGAGACGGTCTGGCGGCAGGCCGACCGCTACGGCGTGCCCCGCATCGCCTTCATCAACAAGATGGACAGGATCGGCGCCGACTTCTACTCGTCGCTGAAGTCGATCCGCACGCGCCTGGGCGCGCGGGCGGTGCCCATCCAGCTGCCGATCGGCGCGGAAGCGGGCTTCCAGGGTTACGTCGACCTTCTCTCGCGCGAGGCCGTCATCTACACCGACGACCTCGGGACGAAGTCGACCGAGTCGCTCGACATCCCGGCGGGGATGGAAGACCTCGTGTCGCAGTACCGGCACGACCTCGTCGAGGCCGTGGCGGACTTCGACGACAACGTCATGCACAAATACCTCGAGGAGCAGGACATCAGCGAGGCGGAGATTGGCGAGGCGCTTCGCGTCGGCACGGTCAAGGGCGTGCTTGTCCCCGTCCTGTGCGGCGCCGCGCTGCGCAACCGCGGTGTCCAGCCGATCCTCGACGCGGTCGTCGACTACCTGCCGTCGCCGGCGGACGTGCCCGCGGTCGAAGGTAGGAACCCGAAGACCGAGGCGCTGGAAGTACGCGAGCACGACGACAGCGAGCCGTTCTCGGCGCTCGCCTTCAAGATCCAGATGGACCCGCAGGGCGTCGGCAAGCTGACGTTCTTCCGCGTCTACTCAGGGCGCCTTCGCGCCGGCTCATCGGTCCTGAATGCATCGACCGGCAAGCGCGAGCGCATTGGCCGGATCCTCCGCATGCACGCCATCCGGCGTGAAGACGTGGACGAGGTGTTCACAGGCGACATCGCAGCTGCGGTGGGCTTGAAGACGACGACGACCGGCGACACGCTCTGTGACGAGTCGGCGCCGATCCTGCTCGAGGCGATCACGTTCCCGGAACCCGTGATCTCGGTCGCGATCGAGCCGAAGACCAAGGCCGACCAGGAGAAGCTGGGCCTTGCCCTGCAGCGGCTGTCGGAGGAGGACCCGACCTTCAAGGTGCACACCGACGAGGAGACGGGCCAGACGATCATCGAGGGCATGGGCGAGCTCCACCTCGAGATCATCATCGACCGCCTGCTGCGCGAGTTCCGCGTGGACGCAAACCAGGGCAAGCCGCAGGTCGCCTACAAGGAAACGATCAAGCGCGCGGCGCACGGCGTCGGCCGATTCATCCGCCAGACCGGCGGCAAGGGCCAGTTCGGCCACGCCGAGGTCGACGTGCGGCCGGGCGAGCGCGGCACCGGTTTCGTATTCGAAGACAAGATCACGCAGGGCCGCATCCCGCGCGAGTACATCCCCGCGGTCGAGAAGGGCATCCGCGAGGCGCTGCAGTCCGGCGTCTCGGCGGGCTATCCCGTCGTGGACATCGTCGCCACGCTGGTCGATGGGTCGTACCACCCGGTCGACTCCTCGGAGATGGCCTTCCAGGTTGCCGGGTCGATGGCGGTCAAGGACGGAATGCAGAAGGGGCAGCCTTACCTGCTCGAGCCGATCATGAAGGTCGACGTCGTCATGCCCGAGGAGTACCTCGGCGACGTGATGGGCGACCTCGCGTCGCGCCGTGGCCACATCCTGGGGATGGAAGGTCGTGGCACGTCGCAGAACGTCAAGGCCCACGTGCCTCTGGCGGAGATGTTCGGCTACGCTACCGAGCTTCGGTCGATGACCTCGGGGCGGGCGACGTATTCGATGGAGTTCAGTCACTACGCGGAGATGCCAGGCAACCTCGCGGAGGCTGTTGGCCGCCGCACAACAGGGAGAAGTTAGGAGGAGACAGTGGCGAAGAAGAAGTTCGAGCGGACCAAGCCCCACCTCAACATCGGGACCATCGGTCACATCGACCATGGAAAGACGACGTTGACGGCAGCCATCACGAAGGTGCTGTCGGAGAAGGGCCTGGCCGAGTTCACACCGTTCGACCGGATCGACAAGGCTCCGGAAGAGAAGGCTCGTGGAATCACCATCTCGATCACCCACGTGGAGTACGAGACGGAGAAGCGCCACTACGCCCACGTGGACTGCCCGGGGCACCAGGACTACATCAAGAACATGATCACCGGCGCGGCCCAGATGGACGGCGCGATCCTCGTCGTCGCCGCCAACGACGGCGCGATGCCGCAGACCCGCGAGCACATCATCCTTGCCCGCCAGGTCAACGTGCCATTTCTTGTTGTGGCTCTGAACAAGTGCGACATGGTCGACGACAAGGAGTTCATCGAGCTGGTCGAGCTCGACCTCCGCGAGCTTCTGAACCGCTACGAGTTCCCCGGCGACGACATCCCGATCGTCCGCCTGAGCGCGCTCAAGGCCCTCGAGGGCGA
This sequence comes from Candidatus Dormiibacterota bacterium, assembly GCA_024280995.1. Taxonomy (GTDB): domain Bacteria; phylum Chloroflexota; class Dormibacteria; order Dormibacterales; family Dormibacteraceae; genus 40CM-4-65-16. Next base: position 209,901 of record JAMXLM010000045.1, on the reverse strand, counting down.
CCCCGAGTGGACCCCCAAGATCCTCGAGCTCATGAACGCCGTCGACACCTACATCCCCGAGCCGGAGCGGCCCGTCGACAAGCCGTTCCTGATGCCGATCGAGGACGTGTTCACGATCGAAGGTCGCGGCACCGTGACCACCGGTCGCGTCGAGCGCGGCAAGCTGAAGAAGAACGAGGAAATCGAGATCGTGGGCATCAAGCCGCAGAGCACCAAGACCGTGGTGACCGGCATCGAGATGTTCCACAAGGACATGGACGAGTGCCAGGCCGGCGACAACGTCGGCACGCTCCTGCGCGGCATCAAGCGCGAGGACGTCGTGCGCGGACAGGTGCTCGCCAAGCCCGGTACCATCACACCCCACACCCAGTTCAAGGCCCAGGTCTACGTCCTGAGCAAGGAAGAGGGTGGCCGGCACACGCCGTTCCTCACCGGGTACCGTCCGCAGTTCTACATGCGGACCACCGACGTCACCGGCGAGGTCAAGCTGCCCGAGGGCGTCGAGATGACGATGCCCGGAGACAACGTGGTCATGGAGATCACGCTGGGTGAGCCGATCGGCATCGAGCAGGGGCTTCGGTTCGCGATTCGCGAGGGCGGAAAGACCGTCGGCGCGGGCGCGGTGACCGAGGTCGTCAAGTAAGCAGTCAATAGATAGTCAATAGATAAGGGAAGGGAAAGGACAAACCGGCAGTGGCGCAGAAGATTCGGATTCGGCTGAAGGCATACGACCACCGTGTGCTGGACCAGGCGGCGGACAAGATCATCGATACCGCCCGCCGTGCCAACGCGCGCACTGCCGGTCCCATCCCGCTCCCGACCGAGATCAGCAAGCTCACCGTGATTCGGAGCCCGTTCATCGACAAGGACTCGCGAGAGCAGTTCGAGATGCGCACGCACAAGCGGGTCGTCGACATCCTCGACTTCAACCCGCGCGTCGTGGACGCGCTCCAGCGTCTCTCCCTCCCGGCCGGCGTCAGCATCGAGATCAAGAGCTGAGCTGAAGAAGATGAAAGGACTCCTCGCCAAGAAGCTCGGCATGGCCCAGCTCTTCAACCCCGACGGCACCATGACCGCGGTGACCGTGCTCGAAGCCGGTCCCTGCAAGGTGCTCGGGCTCAGGACGGCCGAGAAGGACGGCTACTCCGCCGCCCGCATCGCGTTTCTCCCGCTTGCTGAGGGCCGCGCGACCGCGCCTCGCCTCGGTGAGTTCAAGAAGGCCGGCCTCGACCCCCACCGCCACGTCGTCGAGATCCGCAACTACGACGGTCTCGAGCAGGGCCAGGACCTGACCGCCGAGATGTTCAAGGCCGGCGAGCTCGTCGACGTAACGAGCACAAGCAAGGGAAAGGGCTTCCAGGGCCTGGTCAAGCGCCACAAGTTCTCGCGTGGCCCTGAGTCGCACGGCTCCATGAACGTCCGCCAGCCCGGCGCGATCGGCGCGACCGATGCGGCGCGTGTGTTCAAGGGCGTTCGCATGTCAGGCCAGATGGGCAACGAGCGCGCCACCGCGCGCGCCTACAAGGTCGTGAGGGTCGATCCCGCGCGCAACCTCGTCATGGTGAGAGGCGGCGTGCCTGGGGCGAAGGGCGCCGTCGTCCTGATCAAGGAATCCACCAAGAAGATCAAGCCCAAGGGTCCGGCGGGCAAGCCGAACCCGAGGAAGGTCTAGCCGCATGGCCGTCCAGGCGCCGTTCTTCGACGCCCTCGGGGAGCGCAATGGCGAGGTCGACCTCCCGAGCGCGATCTTCGAGGAGAAGCCGAACGTTCCCGTGATGCACCAGGCGTACGTCCGCCAGCTCGCCAACGCCCGCCAGGGCACGGCCAGCACCAAGACGCGCAAGGACGTGCGCGGCGGCGGCGCCAAGCCGTACCGCCAGAAGGGCACGGGCCGAGCCCGTCACGGGTCCACAAGGGAACCGTCGATGAAGGGCGGTGCCAAGGTCTTCGGCCCGAAGCCGCGGGACTACTCGCAGAAGATGCCGAAGCAGATGCGCCGCCTGGCGCTGAGAAGCGCCCTCAGCCAGAAGGCGATCGAAGAGAAGATCCGCGTCATCGAGGCGTTCGTCTTCGACGAGCCGAAGACGAGCCAGGCGCAGGAGCTCATGGACGCGATCGGCTTCGACAGCACGACGCTCGTCGTCCTGCCGGCACCGAACTACACGGTCAGCCGCTCCTTCGAGAACCTCGGCCACGCCAAGATCGTGCTGGCGCGCAACCTCAACCTGCGCGACATCTTCACCCACACCTACCTGCTGTTGAGCAAGGACACGATCGAGCTGCTGGAAGAGAACTTCCGACCGCGCAGCAAAGAAGCGGACGAGGCAGACGAGGCATGACGACGCGAGCCGCCAGCGAGATCGTGATCGGCCCGCTCATCACCGAGCGCACCTACCAGCTCTACACCCAGGGTCGCTACACCTTCAAGGTCGACGCGCGCGCGTCGAAGACCGAGATCAAGAAGGCTCTGGAAGAGCAGTACGAGTCGCAGAACATCGAGGTCAAGAAGATCAACACCGTGCACATGCGCGGCAAGACCCGACGTGCGTTCCGGCGCATCGGCACCGGCGCCGTCGGCAAGACGCCGGACTGGAAGAAGGCGATCGTGACCCTCGGTGCCGGCCAGAAGATCGAAGGCTTGTTTGGGAGCGTCTGATGCCGATTAGAAAGTTCAAGCCCACCAGCTCAGGACGGCGCTTCATGTCGATCTCCGGCTTCGACGAGATCACCGCGAAGCGCCCGGAGAAGACCCTTATCGAGTCCCTGCCGACGCACGCGGGCCGCAACAACCAGGGCCGGATCACCACGCGCCACCAGGGCGGTGGCTACCGCAAGCTCTACCGCAAAATCGACTTCAAGCGCGACAAGACCGGGATCGAGGGGCGGGTCGCGACCATCGAGTACGACCCGAACCGCAGCTCTCGCATCGCGCTCATCCACTACAAGGACGGCGAGAAGCGATACATCCTCGCCCCGCTCGGCCTCAAGGTCGGCGACCGGATCGAGGCCGGACCGGACGCCGCGGTCAGGATCGGCAACGCGCTTCCACTCGAGAACATCCCGGTCGGCTCGACGATCCACAACATCGAGCTCACTCTCGGCCGTGGCGGCCAGCTGGTGCGCTCCGCCGGTGCGTCCGCCCAGCTCCTCGCCAAGGAGGGCGACTACGCCGTCATCCGGATGCCGAGCGGTGAGCTGCGGCGCGTGCACATCCGCTGTCAGGCCACCGTCGGCCAGGTCGGTAACATCGAGCACGAGAACGAGTCCGGGGGCAAGGCCGGCCGCAGCCGGTGGCTTGGCCAGCGCCCCGAGGTCCGCGGCTCGACGATGAACCCCCGCGACCATCCCCACGGCGGTGGCGAGGGCAAGACCGGGCCCGGCGGCAACCCGAAGACCCCGTGGGGCAAGCCTGCGCTCGGCTACCGCACGCGCAAGCCGAACAAGGCCTCGAGCAAGCTCATCATCCGCCGGCGCGAGAAGAAGGGAAGGAAGAAGTAAGAAGTGTCACGTTCAGCGAAAAAGGGCCCGTTCATCAGCCCCAGCCTGCGGGCGAAGGTCGAGAAGATGAACCAGACGCGCGACAAGAAGGTGATCCGCACCTGGGCGCGCGCGTCCGTCATCTATCCCGAGATGGTCGGGCACACCATCGCGGTCCACGACGGGCGCAAGCACGTGCCCGTGTTCATCAGCGAGAACATGGTCGGTCACCGTCTCGGCGAGTTCGCCCCGACGCGGCACTTCCGCGGCCACGGCACGCACGTGGAGAAGACGACCGGGCCGGCGAAAGCCGGGCCGGCGCCGGCGGCATAGGTATGGAGACCATCCCCGTGCCAGCGACGGATCTGCGACGCCCATTTCGGCCGAATGCCGTCGTCATCTCCTGCGCTCCTCGCTCACGCACCAACGGGTGCGCTCGCTCCGGTGCTCCTTGCTTCCTCGGCCTCGGCCGCCTGGCCGCCGCATCTCTCGCCGCCGGCGCGGTGATGGTCTCCTAGTGGCGACGATGGAAGTAACCGCGGTTCAAAAGTTCGTCCGCCGCACGCCCCGGAAGGCGCGCCTGGTAGCGGATTCCGTCACGGGCATGAAGGTGACGGACGCTTTGAACTTTCTCGAGTTCTCGCCCAAACACGCGGCACGGGACGTCGCCAAGGCGATCAAGTCCGCCGCCGCGAACGCGGAGCACAACTTCAACCTCAACCGCGACGACCTCGTGCTCAAGCAGCTGCTCGTCGACGAAGGCCCGACGTATCGGCGCCGCCGTCCCGTGAGCCGGAGCATGGCGCACGAGTACTTCCACCGCACCTGCCACATCACGGCGGTCGTCGAAGACCAGCCGCAACAGTCCAGAGGAGCAAGACGCTAGTTGGGTCACAAAGTCCATCCGAACGCATTTCGACTCGGAGTCTTCCGTCCCTGGGAGGCGAACTGGTTCGCCAACCCCAAGGACTACACGAACATGCTCCACGAGGACCTCGAGATGCGGCGGATCATCCTGAGCAGGCTGCGAAACGCCGGCATCGCCAAGATCGAGACCGAGCGCAGCTCGAACGCGCAGCTGACCGTCACGATCCACACGGCCAAGCCGGGCATCGTCATCGGCAAAGGCGGGGCGAGCGTGGACCAGCTCCGCGAGGACCTCGAGAAGCGATTCGGCAACCGGGTGCGCATCTCCATCCAGGAGATCAAGCAGCCCGAGCTCGACGCCCAGCTCGTGGCCGAGAACATCGCTTCCCAGATCGAGCGCCGCATCAGCTACAAGCGGGCGATGAAGCAGTCCATCTTGCGAACTATGAGAGCCGGGGCGAAAGGCATCCGCCTGTACGCCGGTGGCCGCCTCCGTGGCGCGGAGATGGCGCGCCGCGAGCAGGATCGCGAGGGCCGCGTCCCGCTCCACACGCTGCGGGCGGACATAGACTTCGGCCGCGCCACCGCCAAGACGACGTTCGGCGCCATCGGCATCAAGGTCTGGATCTACAAGGACGTCATGTCGCCGGCCCAGCGCCGCGGAGCGGCGCAGCCTGAGGAGGAGAGGGTTCCGCAGCCCGAAGCGCCGGTCGCTTCCCAGCCCGAGCCGGTGGCGGCCGCCGTCGACACCACGCCGGTGCCGAGCGCGGAGCCGGAGCCGATGAAGGCCGATACGGTCGGCACTCCCAAGCCCGCTCGCAAGCCGCGAGCCACCACGCCCGCCACAGCCGGGACCGCGAAGCCGCGAGCCGCGGCGGCCAGGCCCAAGGCGGAAGGAGCCGCAAAGAAGGCTCCAGCGAAGAAAACCACCACCCGCACCAAGAAGGCGGACGGCTAGAGATGCTCATCCCCAAGCGCGTCAAGTACCGCAAGATGCACCGCGGACGCCGCACGGGCATCGCCACGCGTGGCGCCACCGTCGCCTTCGGCGACTTCGGCCTGCAGGCGATGGAGGCCGCGTGGATGTCCAACCGGCAGATCGAGGCCGCCCGGCGCGCCATGACCCGTCACGTCAAGCGCGGCGGCCAGATCTGGATCCGCGTCTTCCCCGACAAGTCGATCACCAAGAAGCCCGCCGAGACGCGGATGGGTTCCGGCAAGGGCAACCCTGAAGGCTGGGTCGCGGTGGTCAAGCCCGGGCGCGTCCTCTTCGAGATGGGCGGCGTCACGCCGCAGGTCGCCAAGGAAGCTATGAAGCTTGCCGCGGCGAAGCTGCCGATGAAGACGCGGTTCGTCAGCGCGGCCGAGACCGGAGTCGAGAGATGAAGGTCGACGAGCTGCGCATCCTGGAGGCGGACGAGCTGGGCATGCGCCTGCGGACCGCGCGGCGGGAGCTTTACGAGCTCCGCTTCAAGCACGCGGTCGGCCAGCTCGAGAACTCGAGCCAGATCTCGAAGGTCAGGCACGACATCGCCCGCATCATGACCGTGCTGCGCGAGCGTGATTTCGGAATCGGCCCGAGCATGGCCGAGGACGCCGTCTCGCAGCAGGCGGTGGCTGTGGCCGAGCCCGAAGCGGCCGCGGAAGAGGTGGAAGAGGCGCCCAAGCCAAAGCGTGGACGAAAGAAGAAGGAGGACGCTGAATGAGCGACACAGCCACGGCGACGCCGCCGGCGACAGCGACCCCCGATCAACAGAATCAGTCCCGGGGTCGGCGCAAGGTCCGCCTGGGCACCGTCATCGCGGACAAGATGGACAAGACCGTCATCGTCCAGGTCGGTTCGTCCAAGGCCCACCGCCTGTACCGCAAGACGGTGCAGCAGCGTTCGCGCTTCAAGGTCCACGACCCGAACAACGAGTGCGGTGTCGGCGACCTGGTCCGCATCACCGAGACGCGCCCCATCTCCAAGGAGAAGCGCTGGCGCGTGCTCGAGATCGTGGAGAAAGCCAAGTAACAAGATGGTCCAGCAGGAAACCCGGCTGAAGGTCGCGGACAACTCAGGGGCGAAAGAGCTCCTGGTCATCCGCGTGGCCGGCGGCCACTACCGCAAGTACGCCTATGTGGGCGACATCATCACCGCGACCGTCAAGTCCGCCCAGCCCGGCGGGCAGGTGAAGAAGGGCGAGGTGGTGAAGGCGGTCGTGGTCCGCGTCAACAAGGAATACAAGCGACCGGACGGCTCGTTGATCCGCTTCGACGAGAACGCCGCGGTGCTGCTTGCCCAGGCGAACAACCCGCGCGGTACTCGTATCTTCGGCCCCGTCGCGCGAGAGCTGCGCGAGCGCAACTTCATGAAGATCATCTCGCTCGCCCCGGAGGTTCTGTAGCAACCAGATGCTGAGAAACAAGGAACAAGACAAGCGCCGCTGGCTCGACCTGGCGCCCGGTGACCCGGTGATCGTGATCGCCGGCAAGGACAAGGGCAAGCAGGGCGAGGTGCTGCGCACCATCCCCGACCAGCACAAGATCGTGGTCAAGGGCGTCAACATCCTCAAGCGCCACGAGAAGGCCGGCCAGCGCCGCCGCGGAGTCCAGGTCGCCCAGGGCGGCATCGTCGACTTCGAGGCGCCGCTCGACTACTCGAACGTGATGCTCGTGTGCCCGCACTGCGGGCGCCCGACTCGTGCCAAGCACACCGTGCTCGAATCCGGCGCTCGCGTCCTGGTCTGCCGGCACTGCGGTGAGCCTTACGAGCGTGTTCGCAAGACGGAGGCCCAGTAAGGACTTAAATGGCGAAAGCCAAGAAGCAGCAGCAGGCCGCGCCGAAGAAAGAGGCGCTACCCGCCGGACGCGCGCAGGGCGCACCTCAAAAAGCCCCGGGCACGAAGTCCGAGGCTCCTCCGCGCATGCTCACGACCTACCGCGACACGATCATGCAGCAGCTGTCCAAGGAGTTCGATTACGCCAACACCATGCAGGTGCCGCGGATCGAAAAGATCGTCGTCAATGTAGGCATCGGCGAGGCCAAGGACAATGACAAGGCACTCGACGCCGCGGTCGGCGACATCACCACGATCACGGGCCAGAAGCCGCAGCTGATCAAGGCCAAGAAGTCCGTGGCCGCCTTCAAGCTGCGCGCGGGCCAGACGGTCGGCATCAAGACGACCCTCCGCGGCAGGCGCATGTGGTACTTCCTGGACAAGCTCCTGAACATCGCGCTGCCGCGCATCCGCGACTTCCGCGGTGTGAGCCCGGACGGTTTTGACGGCCGCGGCAACTACTCGCTGGGCCTGCGCGAGCAGGTGGTGTTTCCGGAGATCGACTACGACAAGATCGACAAGCTTCGCGGGCTCGAGGTGAGCATCATCACGACCGCTCGCACCGACGACGAGGCGCGCAGCCTCCTCACCCGGCTCGGTATGCCGTTCAGAAAGAGATAAACAAAGAGGGAGAGAGTTTGGCTAAGCATGGCTAAGAAGTCATCGATCGAGCGCTGGAAGCGGACGCCCAAGTTCAAGGTGCGCTACCACAACCGCTGCCGCATCTGCGGGCGCTCCCGCGCGTACCTGCGCAAGTTCGGCATGTGCCGCATCTGCTTCAGAACCCACGCCGCCGAGGGCCGCATCCCCGGTGTGACGAAGTCGAGCTGGTGATGGCGGCCTCAGCAGCGCCCAAGGCGCCGACCAAAGTCGTCAAGAAGGCCCCGGCTGGAATCGTCAGCGACCCCATCGCCGACATGCTCACCCGCATCCGGAACGCCAACGCCGCACGCCACGCCGAGGTGAAGGTCCCGGCCTCGCGGTTGAAGCTCGAGATCGCCCGCGTCCTGAAGGACGAGGGGTATATCGCCGGCTACGACGTCGAGGCGGACGGCACCACGCAGACGATGCGTATCATCTTCAAGTCCCGCCCGGACCGCACCCGCGTGATCTCGGGCGTGAAGAGGATCAGCCGCCCCGGACTGCGCGTCTACGCGCGCAAGACCGAGATCCCGAGGGTCCTCGGAGGTCTCGGAATCGCCGTCCTCAGCACCGCTGAGGGAGTCATGAGCGGACGGCAGGCCACGCGCCAGGGCCTGGGCGGGGAAGTCCTCGCCTACGTCTGGTAATCCAAGAGAAAGAGAGAAGAAGTTGTCGCGAATCGGAAAGCTCCCGGTCCCGGTGCCAAAGAACGTGAAGGTCACGCTGGCGCCCGGAAAGGTCGCGGTCGAAGGCCCGAAGGGCAAGCTCGAGCGCACCCTGCCGGTGGAGATAACCGTGAAGCAGAACGACGGCGAGCTCGTCTTCGAGCGCCCGTCCGACGACTTTCGCCTGCGCGCGCTGCACGGACTGGTCCGCAGCCTCGTCGCCAACATGGTCGAGGGCGTGGACAAGGGGTTCACCAAGAACCTCGAGCTGGTCGGCGTCGGCTACCGCGTCGCCAAGCAGGGCGAAGAGCTGGTGCTGAACCTCGGCTACTCGCACCCGATCCGGTTCAAGCCGCCGCAGGGCATCACGATCGACGTCCAGGATCCGACGAAGTTCTCGGTCAACGGCATCTCGATCGAGGACGTCGGCCAGGTCGCGGCCAACATCCGGGCGATGCGCCCGCCCGAGCCCTACAAGGGCAAAGGCGTGATGTACCGCGGCGAGCGCATCCGGCGCAAGCCCGGCAAGGCCGGCAAGGGGGCCAAAGCCGCAGGATGATCAAAAGACAGGACAAGAAGGTCAACCGCGTCCGTCGCCACAAGCGGGTGCGCGTGCACGTCGCCGGGACCCCAGAGCGGCCGCGCCTGGCCGTGTTCCGCAGCCTCAACCACCTCTACGCGCAGGTCATCGACGACACCGAGAGCCGGACGATGGCGTCCGCGTCGACGGTCGCGCTGAAGTCAAAGGGAAACGGCATGACGCAGGCGGCCGAGGTCGGCAAGGAGATCGCCGCGAAGGCGAAGGCCGCCGGCGTGACGAACGTTGTGTTCGACCGCGGCGGTTTTCTGTATCACGGCAGAATCAAGGCGCTCGCGGACGCAGCCCGCGAAGCAGGTCTGGAGTTTTAGCGCGATGTCAAGACAGATGGGGGGCCGATACGGAGACCGAGGCGAGCGCTCCGAGCTCGCCGACCGCGTCGTCCGCGTGAACCGCGTCGCCAAGGTCGTCAAGGGCGGCCGTAAGTTCTCGTTCAGCGCGCTGATCGTGGTCGGCGACATGAACGGCCGCGTAGGCGCCGGCATCGGCAAGGCGCGCGAGGTCACGGAGGCCATCCGCAAGGGCATGGAGGTCGCCAAGCGCAACATGATCACCGTGCCGATGGTGGGGACGACGATCCCTCACGCCGTCGAGTACAAGTGGGGCGCCGCGCGGATCATGCTCAAGCCGGCCGCGCCCGGCACCGGCGTGATCTCCGGTGGCGCGATGCGCGCAGTGATCGAGACAGCCGGCATCAAGGACATCCTCACCAAGTCGCACGGCACCAACAATCCGATCAACACCGTCCGCGCGACCCTCGCAGCGCTGCAGACGCTGAAGACAGCGCCGCAGGTCGCCGAGCTGCGCGGTAAGGAGATCCCGCAGATGGTCGGCAAGCGCCTTGCGGCCGCCTACGGTGCGGGCGTGAAGGTCGAGGAGCAGTCGGAAAAGAACGGTGGCTGACAAGACCCTCAAAGCGACGTTGATGAAGTCGGCGATCGGCGCGCGGCCGGAGATCCGCGCCACCGTCGAATCGCTGGGTCTCCGGCGCATGAACCAGACCCGCGAGCTTCCTGACAACGATGCCGTCCGGGGCATGATTCGCCGCGTCGCGTTCCTCGTGGCCGTGGAGGGCGAGCCGTGGGAGCGCCCGAAGCGCAGCCGGTACAAGATCTGGCGCGCGCGCAGCACCAAGAAGCACAAGCGGGGCAACTGAGGAGAAAGATGCAGCTTCACGACCTCAAGCCCGCCCCCGGTTCGCGCCGCCGCCCGCAGCGGATCGGCCGCGGCACCGGCTCCGGCCGGGGCAAGACCTCCGGTCGCGGCCAGAAGGGCCAGAACGCGCGAAGTCAAGGGTTCCGCCTCGGTTTCGAGGGCGGTCAGATGCCGCTTGCCCAGCGCATCCCGAAGCTGCCCGGTTTCAAGAACCGCTTCAAGAAGGTCTACGCCGTGGTCAATCTGTCGAAGCTCAGCCGCTTCCAGGACGGCGCGAAGGTCGACGCCGAGACGCTTCTGCAGGCGGGCCTTGTCCGGCCCGGCGCCGAGATCAAGATTTTGGGCGCGGGCAGGATCAAGCGCAAACTGACGGTGGAGACGCATGCGATCAGCGCCAGCGCCCGCGAGGCGATCGAGAAGGCGGGTGGCACCGTGACCGTGCTCAACCAGAAGGAAGAGGAACCCGAGCCGGAGAGCGAGTCTCCAGCCGCGGAGTAGGAAGTAGATGAACCTCCTCGAGGCCCTCATCAATGCGATCCGGCTGCCCGAGCTCCGGAACAAGATCCTCTTCACCGGCGGCATCCTGATCGTCTTTCGCCTCTTCGCCAACATCGCGATTCCGGAAGCGAACAAGACCGCGTTGAGCCTGCTGTTCAACAACCAGGCCCTTCTCGGACTGCTCGACCTGTTCTCGGGTGGCGGACTTTCGCGGTTCAGCGTGGTCGCCATGGGGATGAACCCCTACATCAACGCCACGATCATCATGCAGCTGATGACGGTGATCTCCGAGCGCATCAAGGAGATCCAGAAAGAGGGCGAGATGGGTCGCCGCCGCATCCAGCGCTGGAGCCGTTACCTCACCGTCGCGCTCGGCGCCGGCCAGGCGTACGGGTTCACGGTGCTGTTCCAGAACACGAGCCCCGTGATCCTCGGGCCGCTCGAGTGGTTCCAGCGCCTGCAGATCATCCTGGTCCTGACCGCTGGCACGGTGATGCTGATGTGGTTCGGCGAGCTGATCACCGAGTACGGCATCGGCAACGGTGTCTCGTTGATCATCTTCGCCGGCATCATCGGCCGCGGGCCGCAGGGCCTGAGCGCGGTGTTCGGCGCGCACTCGACCGGCGGCGGACTCGCTGACTACGTCCCGTTCATCATCTTCGGCCTGATCGCCCTGGTCATGACCGCGGTGATCATCGAGGTCCAGCAGGCCGTGAGGAAGATCCCGATCCAGTCCGCGCAACGAGTCGCGGGGGGCCGCGAGGTGGGGCGGAGGGCGAGCTTCCTCCCGCTCCGGGTCAACCACGCGGGCGTGATCCCGATCATCTTCGCGATCTCGGTGATGTTCCTGCCGACCATCGTCGCCAACTACTTCACCGGCGCGCCGCCCAACACCTGGTACTACAACGCGGCCGCGTGGATCAGGGGCAACTTCTCGCCGTCGACGCCGAACCTTCCGATGGCGCTCACGTACAACGGGCTCTACTTCCTGTTCACGTTCGGCTTCACGTACTTCTACACGGCGATCACATTCGACGTGCAGGACGTCGCCGACAACCTGAAACGCTATTCGAGCTTCATCCCCGGCATACGTCCAGGGCGTCCAACCGCCGACTATCTGCAGGCGGTGATGAACCGCGTCACGTTCGTGGGCGCGATCTTCCTCGGGTTCATCACGGTCATCCTGCCGATCGCCACGTCCAAGATCTCCGGCATCAACCAGCAGCAGATGTACCTCGGCGGTACGGCCATCCTGATCGTGGTCGGCGTGGCGCTCGACACGATGAAACAGCTGCAGACGCAGCTGGTGATGCGCCAATACCGCGGCTTCATCAAATGACGGACGAGGCTCCTCCCCGCGCAGCGGGAAGGTGGCGGCGCAGCCGCCGGAGGGGTTGGTGAATCTTCTCCTGTACGGCGCCCCCGGCTCCGGCAAGGGGACGCAGGCCAATGTGCTGCGCGCGTATTTCCGTATCCCGCACATAGCGACCGGGGACATGCTCCGGGCGGAGATCGCCGCCGGCACCGAGCTCGGGCTCCAGGCCCAGCCGATCCTGGCCGCGGGCAAGTACGTCTCCGACGAGATCATGATCGGCATGATCCGCAACCGCCTCCGCCAGCCCGACTGTGATCCGGGGTTCATCATCGACGGCTTCCCCCGCACCGTTCCGCAGGCGGCGGCGCTCGACGACCTCATGCGGGAGCTTGGCAGAGCCTTCGACCGGGTCATCTATCTGAAGGTGCCGGTCGAGGAGCTGCTCCAGCGTCTGTCGGGCCGCCTTGTCTGCCCCCGGTGCCAGCGTACGTACCCGCCTGGCACCGCCGCCTGCGCGATCCACGGGACTCCGCTCGTCCAGCGCGAGGACGACAAGCCGGAGGCCGTGCGGCCGCGCATCGAGATCTATCTCGAGAAGACGGTCCCGGTCCTCGACCACTACCGGGGCGAGGGGCTGGTTTCCGAGATCGACGGCCGGGGAACCATTGAGGAGATAAGCCGCCAGGTGCTCGCCGCCGCCAACGGCAAGGTCAAGGCCCAATGATCAACCTCAAGACCGCTCACGAGATCGACCTGATGGCCCGCGCGGGTGCGCTGCTCGCCTCTGTCCTGCCACCCCTGAAGGAAGCCTGCAAGCCAGGCGTCAAGACCGCCGACCTGGACCGGATCGCCGACCGGCTCATCCGCGACGGCGGCGCCACGCCCGGTTTCCTGGGCTATCACGGGTTCCCGAAGTCGATCTGCGTTTCGATCAACGACGAGGCTGTGCATGGCATCCCGGGCAGCCGCAAGATCGCGGACGGCGACCTCGTCAGCCTCGACCTCGGGCTGGTCCTGGAAGGCTTCTGGGCCGACGTCGGGATCACCGTCGGGGTGGGCGACATCACCCCGGAGGCCGCCCGCCTGCTCAAGGTCACTCAGGAGGCCCTCTACGTCGGCATCGACAAGGCCCGCCCGGGAGGGTTCCTGGGCGACATCTCGGCAGCCATCCAGCAGCACGTCGAGAAGAACGGCTTCTCGGTCATCCGCCAGTTCGTCGGCCACGGAATCGGCCGGCAGATGCACGAGGACCCGCAGGTGCCGAACTTCGGCGTCCCCGGCACCCCGCCTCGGCTCAAGCCGGGAATGACCCTGGCCATCGAGCCAATGGTCAACGCCGGGACCCACGAGGTCTACATGAAGCCTGACGGGTGGACGATATGCACCGCCGACGGCGCCCTGTCCGCCTACTTTGAGCACACCGTCGCTATCACAGAAAAGGGGCCGATCGTACTCACCAAGGGAGCGCTGGACTGAGCTTCCGAACGAGTTTGGTACAATCGCCGTTCGTGCCCCAACGCCCCTCACTCGTGAAGGGGGGTCGTGGTGGAGCCTCTTCCCAACGGTGTGTACAGGGTTGAGCTCGAGAACGGGGCAAAGGTCCTGGCCCACGTCGCCGACCGTGCCGGCACCCACTTCACCCGGCTTCTCGCTGGGGACAAGGTGGGCGTCGAGCTGGCTTCCGACGACCGAAGTCGAGGACGAATTCGAGAGATCTGGAGATGAAGGTTCGTCCGTCAGTCAAGAAGATGTGTCCGAGCTGCCGCGTGATCAAGCGCAACGGAGTCGTGCGCGTGATCTGCTCGAAGACGCCCAAACACAAACAGCGTCAGGGTTAGAAGGGGACTAGATGGCAAGAATCGCCGGCGTCGACATCCCGCCGCAGAAGCGCGTGGTCGTGTCGCTGACGTACATCCACGGCATCGGGGACACGACCGCCCAGAAGATCCTGAAGATGGCGAACATCGACGGCAACCGCCGCACCAAGGACATCCCCGAGGACGAGATCGCCCGCCTGCGTCAGGTAATCGACCGCCTCGCGACCGCCAAGGACATCCTGATCGAAGGTGACCTCCGCCGCGAGGTAGCGACCAACATCAAGCGGCTCACCGAGATCGGCTCGTACCGCGGCCAGCGGCACCGCCGCGGCCTGCCCGTGCGCGGCCAGCGCACGCGCACCAACGCTCGCAGCCGGCGCGGACCCAAGCGTGCCGTCGCGGGCAAGAAGAAAGTCAAGGCGGGCAAGTAGTAGTGGCACGCCCTCCGCAGGAGACAAATGGCTAAGACAAAGAAGGTCGTCCGCACGCGGCGCCGCGAGCGCAAGAACGTGGTCAACGGCCAGGCTCACATCCAGAGCACGTTCAACAACACGATCATCTCGATCAGCGACGTCGACGGCAACGTCATCGCCTGGGGCTCGGCCGGTGCGCAGGGATTCAAGGGGAGCCGCAAGTCGACGCCTTACGCCGCCCAGCAGACGGCTGAGACCACCGCCAAGAAGGCGCTCGAGCACGGCATGCGCTCGATCGAGGTCTTCGTCCGCGGGCCGGGCGCCGGCCGCGAAGCCGCAATCCGCTCGCTGCAGGCCACCGGCCTGGAGGTGAGCGCGATCACGGACGTGACGCCGATCCCGCACAACGGCTGCCGGCCGCCGAAGCGGAGAAGGGTGTAGCGGATGGCGAACTACAGCGGCCCCGTCTGCAGGTTCTGCCGCCGTGAGGGCGCCAAGCTCTACTTGAAGGGCGAGCGGTGCTACACGCCTAAGTGCGCCATCGAGCGGCGCGCATTCGCGCCCGGCATGCATGGGCAGGCGCGCAAGCGCAAGACGTCGGACTACGGCCTGCAGCTTCGCGCGAAGCAGAAGGCGCGCCGCATCTACGGCCTGCTCGAGAAGCAGTTCCGCAACTACTTCGACCAGGCGTCGAACGAGCCCGGCGTGACCGGCATCAACCTGCTTCGCCGCCTCGAGCTGCGCCTCGACAACGTCGTGTACCGGCTGGGCCTCGGCGCGTCGCGCAAGCAGGCACGCCAGCTCGTCACCCACCGCCACTTCGAGGTCAACGGCAAGCTGGTCAACGTGCCGTCGTTCCAGCTCAAGCCCGGCGACGAGCTGAAGGTCAAGGGATCGGACGGCGTCTTCGATGTGGTGCTCGAGGCGTCCAAGGTGCGCCCGGTGCCGTCATGGCTTTCCTTCAACACGGACGAGAAATCGGCCAAGATCCTCGCCCGCCCCGAGCGCCACGAGATGGAGCCGGGCGTCGAGGAGCAGCTGATCGTCGAGTTCTATTCACGGTAGTAGTGCACGGAGGTTTAGTTAGTTCAGTTGGCGATTGATACACAGATGAGCGTCAACCCGCAGGTTCGCAAGCTCGAGACGAGCGCGAACTATGGGAAGTTCGACATCGAGCCCCTCGACCCGGGGTTTGGCACCACGCTGGGCAACACCCTGCGCCGGGTGCTGCTGTCCTCGCTCTGGGGCGCGGCCGTGACGTCGATCCAGATCGACGGTGTGGCCCACGAGTTCACCGCGATCCCGCACGTCAAGGAAGACGTGACGGAGGTGATCCTCAACCTCAAGAAGCTCCGCCTGAAGGCGTTCACCGACGACCCCATCACCCTGGTCCTGGACGTGAAGGGACCGGCAGAGGTCCGCGCCGCGAACATCCAGGCCACCTCGGACGTCGAGGTCGTGAATCCCGACCTGTACATCTGCACGCTGGCGGCCAAGGGTCACCTGCGCATGGAGCTGAACGTCGAGAAGGGCAAGGGCTACGTCCCGGCCGAGCGCAACAAGCGCGAGGGTCAGCCCATCGGCGTGATCCCGATCGATTCCATCTTCTCCCCGGTGGAGAAGGCGAACTTCGTCGTCGAGAAGACCCGTGTCGGCCAGTCGACGGACTTCGACCGGCTGATCATCGAGGTGTGGACCGACGGCACGATGTCGCCGGAAGAGGCCGTCAGCCACTCGGCCAGGCTTTTCACCGAGCACCTGAGCCTGTTCGTCGGCTTCAACGCCGCGATTCAGAAGCACGAGGCGGAGCAGCGCGGCGAGAAGACCGGTCAGAACCGGTTGATGGACACCCCGATCGAGGAGCTCGACCTTTCCGTCCGGGCGTTCAACTGCCTCAAGGCGAACGAGATCCAGACCGTCGGCCAGCTGCTGCAGAAGCGCGAGGAAGAGCTCCTTGCGCTGCGCAACTTCGGCCGCAAGTCGCTGGATGAGATCAAGGAAAAGCTCGTCGAGAAGGGCTTCATCAAGCCCGAAGAGATGGGCACGGTCCTGCGCGGCTGACGGCGGAGGAGCAATCGAGTTGCGTCACCAGAAGAGCGGCAGGCACTTCAACCGCGACACCGACGCCCGCAAGGCGTTGATGCGCAACCTGTGCACGTCGCTGCTCGAGAGCCCCAGCGGCCGGATCACGACGACCGAGGCGCGCGCCAAGGAGCTGCGCCGGTGGGTCGAAAGGCTGATCACGACCGCCAAGGACGGCGACGTCAACGCACGCCGGCGGGTCAGCGAGGAGATCTCGAAGCCCGAGGTGGTGGAGAGGCTGTTCTCGAACCTGGTGCCTCGCCTGTCGGAGCGGCCGGGAGGCTACACGCGGATCATCCACAAGGGCCCGCGTCTTGGCGACGCGGCGCCGATGGTGATCATCGAACTGGTCGACTAAAGTTCCTCCCCACGCAGTGGGAGGTGGCCGCGTAGCGGCCGGAGGGGCGTTTCAAAAGTGAATATCAAAGTCGTGCTGGAGTACGACGGGTCGAACTTCGCCGGCTGGCAGCAGCAAGTCCTCCCCGCTGGCGGGGAGGTGGCCGCGGAGCGGCCGGAGGGGAGGCGCACCGTTGAAGGGGAGCTCAAAAGGGCTCTGCGCGAGATCACCGGCAAGGATCACGTGGTCTACGCCGCGGGTCGCACGGATGCGGGAGCGCATGCCGAGGGCCAGGTCGCGAGCTTCCACACCGAGGGTCGCATTGGTCCCGCCCGGCTGATGGGCGCGCTGAATGCCCGGCTGCCGGAGGACGTGGCGGTGCTGTCCGCCGAGGAAGTGCCCGACGATTTCCACGCCCGGTACTCCGCCCGTTGGCGCAGGTATCGCTACCGATACCTCGACCGCCCGGCGCGGCCCGCGCTGGAGCGCGGACGCTGCTGGCACGTGCGCGGACCGCTGGACGTCGACGCGATGTCCGAGGCGGCGCGCGCTCTGGTGGGCAGGCACGACTGGACCAGCTTCTGCTCGGCCTCCGAGCCGGCGAAGGACCGGGTGCGTGAGATGCGCTCGGCCCGTGTCGCCAGGCACGGAGAGTTCGTCGAGCTGGAGCTGGTGGCGGAGGGATTCCTGCGCGGTCTGGTGCGGAGCATCGCGGGCGCCCTGGCCGAGGTGGGCCGCGGCGAACGGCCACCGGATTGGGTGGGGAAGGTCCTCAAAGCGCGCGACCGCCGGCAGGCGCCGCGCACGGCGCCCGCGGGAGGGCTGACATTGATGGAAGTGATTTACTAGAGAACCCCGCCGGCCGCGCGCAGGGCGGATAAATGAGAGAGATATGAGCAAACAGAAGACGTGGACGGCGAAAGCCGCGGATCTGAAAAGTGAATGGTTTGTGGTCGACGCCACGGACCAGGTCCTCGGCCGCCTTGCGTCAGGCGTCGCCGCGATCCTGCGCGGCAAGCACAAGCCCACCTACACGCCGCACCTGAACACCGGCGACCACGTCGTCGTAATCAACGCGGCCAAGGTCAAGGTGACCGGGAGCAAGCCGCAGACGAAGACTTATACCCGCTACACCGGCTACCCGGGCGGTCTGCGCAAGCGGAGCCTGGAGAAGGCCCAGGAGATCGACCCCACGTTCCCCGTGACCACCGCCGTCCGTGGCATGCTCCAGCGCAACACACTGGGCGCGGACATGCTGAAGCGCCTGCGGGTGTACGCCGGCGCCGAGCACGGCCACGCCGCCCAGAAACCGAAGGCCCTGTCCTTCGACTCGAAAGGAAACTTGAAGATTGGCTGACAACAACCAGAACCACGGCACGGGTCGCCGAAAGAATGCGATTGCTCGCGTCCGCCTGACGCCCGGCGAGGGCCGCGTGACCGTCAACGACAAGGACCCGCTCGCGTACCTCGGCCGCCGCGTGCTCGAGATGGCCGCGCTGGCGCCGCTCCGGGTCACCGGGACGCAGCGCAAGTTCGATGTGACCGTCAAGGTGGTCGGTGGGGGCACGAGCGGCCAGGCAGGAGCGATCGCTCACGGCATCGCCCGTGCCCTCAACCGCTACGACCCGGACCTCCGCCCGGCGCTTAAGAAGGCCGGGCTGCTCACGCGCGACGCCCGGATGAAGGAGCGCAAGAAGTACGGACTGAAGCGGGCGCGGAAGGCACCCCAGTACACGAAGCGTTAGTAGAACGGGCCCTGAGCTGGCCCGACTGCTGGAACACCCGCGACCTGGGCGGCCTGCCCCTCAACGGTGGCCTCACCCGGCAACGCATGCTCATCCGATCGGACAGCCTCGTCCACCTGACCCCGGAGGGTCGCGAGGCGATGTCCGCCTACGGCGTGACCACCGTGCTGGATCTGCGCAGCCAGTCCGAGCTGATGCGAAACCCGAGCCCGTACGCGGGCGGCGTCGACGGTGTTCGCTACGTCCACAGCGAGCTCATCGACGACTCGAACATGAACCAGATCGGCGACGCGAAAGACATGTTCGAGCGCTACGTGTTCATCATCGACAAGCGCCCGCATGCCTTCGCGGGCGTTTTTCGGGCCATCGCCGAGGCGGATGGTGGCCTGGTCTTCCACTGCTTCGCGGGCAAGGACCGGACCGGGGTCGTGACCGCGATGCTGCTGTCGCTTGCCGGCGTCGCGCACGCAGACATAGCCGACGATTTCGGACAGACAGACGTCCAGCTGGCGCCGCAGTACGAGACTTGGATCAGCGAGGCGCCGCCGGATAGGCGCGACTCGTTTCGCGACGAGCTGCGATGCCCGCCCGACCGGATCCTTCGGGTCCTGGACCACTTCGACCGCAAGTGGGGAGGAGTCGCGTCCTACCTGGAAGCCGCGGGCATGACGTATACCGGCATCGACCAGGTCGCGTCGAAGCTCGTCTAGGCGCCGGGCAACGGGCTCGGCGTCAACTCGGCGATCGGAGTCATCGGATCGTGCTGGTTGGGATCACCCACCGCGGGCCAGTCTGTCACGACCCACACGTCGTTCCGGCCATCGACGACGAGAGACTCGATGCCCGGAACCAGGATCGCCGGCCCGCGGCAGCCCTGTGAAATTGCCGGGCACGGCAAAGGCGAGCCAGGGCTGCGCGTCGCGTTGGCCCGTTCTTCGGCAATGAAAGGGAAGTCGAAACGGGTGACCAGCTTGCTGTGTGCTTCTAGCCTTGCAACCCCGGTGTTCAAAGGCAGCCATACGAGTCCACCCGAGTCGAGGGCAACGTCCGCAGAAGGATCGAAGCTCACCTGCATGCCGGTCGCGAGCATCGAGGCACGACCGGTCGCCAGGTTGAATGCGCTGACGTTTCCATCCGAACCCTGGACGATCAGATTGTCGGCGTCGATCACCGCGAACCTTTGCGCATCGATCGGATAGGTGTCGACGGCGCGGTTGGCCGTATCGATCACGGCGAATACCGGATCGAACGATTCGAGCCCCGTGCCGTTCAGGGCAAGTCTTCCGGGCGAGAGCACCCGCAGCCTGCTCCCTATGACCGGCGCGAACCGGAGATTGATGGTGTGATCCCACCGCTCCGTGATCGGGTTGAACCCAAACACGGCCGTGACCTTGCTTCTGACGACCCAGATCTCGCCGTTTGCATCGATGGTGAGCGATGCCATGCGGTCGTCCATGCTGTAAAGGAGCGCCAAACCCGAGTAAGCAGGCACGCTCCATGTCTTGGCAGCCCCAGACTGCGGGTCGTAGTTCACTAGCGTCCGACCCCAGCCCATCCAGATGTCGCCGCGGGCGTCGAGCGCGATCGAGCCGATGTCGTACCCATCGGCCGGCAGCCTTACCTGAGTTGCTACGACTGAGCGGTCGATGGCATTGATGCCAGTGAGAGTCGCAAACATGGGGTCGTCCGCGTATGCGCCACGCTGTCGCGACAGAATCCAGATCGTGTCTCGGCTTCGGTCGTACAGCGCGCTTCTCATGCCCCCGTACTGGCCGGGAAGATCGACGTAATGCCACAGAGAGCCATGTGCTGGTGCCTTGCTGTTCACCGCCGTCGGCTGGTTCTGAGAAATCGAGCAGGCCATCGATGCCGTAAGAAGCAGGCCGACCCCGAGCATGCGGACGAATCGCCACATTGCTAAACACTGCAATTCTCCCCCGGGAAGAGCCCGAGTGGAGCGCTCCATGCACGAGCGCATTCCTGATACTTGCCCTCTCGTGTATAGTTGCCGTGATGACAACTATCCCGGCGGCCGTCGACTCCGCCGCCGAGACCAAGACCGCACTCCTTTCGTACCTCGACGCGCTCGCCCTGGCCGAGCCGATCCAGGCCAAGCTCTGGCAGCTCGCCGAGATCACCCTCACCCAGGTCCAGGTGCTGCGCGCCCTTCGCGGCAACCCGAAGACTCTCGGTAAGCTGGGCCAGTCGATCGGCCTATCGCCGACGTCGACCACACGAGTAGTCGACCGCCTCGAGCGTCGCGGTCTCGTCAGCCGGCGCCGCGACTCCGAGGACAGGCGCCTGGTGCAACTTCACCTCGAGCCCGCGGGCGAGAGGCTGATGGGCGAGATCCGGGTTATGCGAGGCTCCGACGTCCATCTCGCGGTGGAGGCGATGACCAGCCACGAGCGGAACCAGCTGACCACGTCCTTGCAAAGGCTTGTCGAACTTGCTCGCGAGCAGCATAAAGAGGGAAGCGAATGAGCTACAAGTGGATCGCGCTCTCGAACACGACCATCGGCATGCTGGTGGCGACGATCAACGCCACGAGCATCCTGATCGCGATGCCGGTGATCTTCCGCGGCATCAACATCAATCCGCTCGACCCAGCCAACTTCAGCTACCTGCTCTGGTTGCTGATGGGGTACATGGTCGTGTCCGCGGTGCTGGTCGTGACCGCGGGCCGCCTCGGCGACATGTACGGCCGCACGCGCGTCTACAACATCGGGTTCGCCGTCTTCACGGTCGCGGCGATCGGTCTGTCACTCGTGTGGAGCCAGGGGTCGGCGGGCGCGATCGAGCTGATCGTCTTCCGCATGATCCAGGCGATCGGTGGGGCGATGATCATGGCGAGCGGCGCCGCAATCATCACGGACGCCTTTCCGCCCACCCAGCGGGGCTTCGCCCTCGGCATCAACATGATTGCGGCCATGGGCGGGTCGTTCATTGGCATCATCGTCGGCGGCGTCCTGGCCGCCATCGACTGGCGATGGATCTTCATCGTCAACATCCCAATTGGACTTTTCGCGACGATCTGGGGTTTCTGGAAGCTGCGCGAGACCGGATTCCGCCATCGGGCCCGGATCGACTGGTTCGGCAACCTCGCGTTCGCCGCCGGCCTGGCGATGGTGCTTGTCGGCTTCACCACCGGCATTCAGCCTTACGGCGGCCAGTCGATGGGCTGGACGAATCCGGAGGTGATCTTCCTGATCGGCGGTGGGCTCGTGGTGCTCGGCGCATTCGCCTTCTGGGAGACCCGGACCAAGGACCCGCTCTTTCACCTCGAGCTCTTCAAGATCCGAGCGTTCACCCTCGGCAACGTCGCGGGCATGCTGGGCGCCGTCGCCCGCGGAGGCCTGCAGTTCATGCTGATCATCTGGCTGCAGGGCATCTGGCTGCCACTGCACGGCTATGACTACACGCAGACGCCGCTCTGGGCCGGCATCTACATGCTTCCGATGACGGTCGGCTTCCTCGCCGCCGGGCCTGTCTCCGGCATGCTGTCCGACCGCTACGGAGCTCGACCGTTCGCCACGGGCGGAATGGTTTTGAGCGCAGCGACCTTTGCCGCGCTCATGTTGCTGCCGGCGGACTTCGCCTACCCGGTTTTCGCGACGCTCATCTTCCTCAACGGAGTGTCCATGGGCCTGTTCGCCTCGCCCAACACCGCGGCGATCATGAACGCCGTGCCGGCGCAGCACCGGGGGGTCGCGTCAGGCATCCGGGTGACCTTCCAGAACGTCGGCATGCCGCTGTCGATCAGCCTCTTCTTCACCCTTATGATCGTCGGCCTCAACGCGACGGTTCCGGCCGCGATGTTCAGCGGGCTGACCGCGAACGGCGTGCCGGCCGCCATCGCGCAACGGCTTGCCGGGCTGCCGCCGATCAGCTACCTCTTCGCGTCCTTCCTGGGCTACAACCCGCTCGGAGCGCTCCTCGGTCCGATCCTGAGCCAGCTGTCGCCGGCCCAGGCGGCGCACCTTACCGGGCGCACGTTCTTCCCATCGCTCATCTCAGGCCCGTTCCAGCACGGCCTGGTGCTCGTGCTGAGCTTCTCGATCGTCGCGAGCCTCGTCGCGGCCGCCGCCTCGGCGCTTCGTGGCGGCCGCTATGTGCACGAGGAGCTTCACGAGGAAGCCGCGGCGGTGGCGTCATGACCGAGAAAGAGATCGTCGTCCGCACGCGGGACGGCGAGATGACGGTGTTCGTCGCCCACCCCGAAAACGGCGGGCCGTTCCCGGTCGCGGTGCTTTACATGGACGGCGTCGGCTACCGCGAGCAGATCAAGGAGAACGCCCGCCGGTTCGCGGCAGGCGGCTTCTACGTGGTGGCGCCAGACCTCTACTACAGGATCGGAGAAAAGCTCAGCTTCGACATGAGAAACATGGGCTCGGGTCTGGCGGACGCCGAACGCGAGAAGCTGATGGCTGCCGCTTCGAGCGTCACGCCCGAGGGCGCGGCCTCCGACACCAGGGCGATCTTCGACGCCATCGCCGACGACCCCGCCGCGGCGGCGGGTCCGAAAGTCGCCGTCGGGTACTGCATGGGCGCGCGCGTGTCGCTCGGCATCGCCGCCTCCATGGCCGACGATTTCGTCGCCGCCGCGGGAATCCACCCAGGTGCGCTCGTTACAGACAAGCCGGACTCGCCGCACCACGACGTCGCCAAGGTGCGTGGGGAGCTCTTCTTCGCGTTCTCCGAGAACGACCGCACCGCCACCCCGGAGAACATCGAACAGTTCCGGCAGGAGCTCGTACGTCACGGCGTCCGGGGCGAGGTGGAGCGATGGGCGGGCGTGACCCACGGGTTCTCGATGGCGGACCTGCCCGTTTACGATCGCGACGCTTCCGAGCGCCACTTCGAGCGAACGCTGGACCTCTGGCGCCGCAACCTCCTGGCTCACTGAGGGTTAGTCCTCCCCATTTATGGGGAGGTGGCGCCGCAGGCGTCGGTGGGGCTGCCTTAAGCAGCCCTGGCCTTCGCCACGTCCGCGTGGTACGCATCGATCATCGGGGCATAGAAAGCCTCGATCTTGGTCACGAGCTTGGTGGTGTCGATGGCTTGCAGCCTGGCGATGTCCGCCCGCCCAACGTTGATGGCGGAATTCAGTGCTGAGGCGTTTCTCGCGATCCCCGCGTTGAGCACGTTGCTGAAATCTCCGTCGATGACCTGCATCAAACGCACCACCTGGTCGGCCTCTGGCGGCAGGCCGGGGGCCTTGTCGAAAGAGATCGCTTTCGCCGCATCCGCTCGCACCTTCGTTATCTCGTAGTCGGCCGCGCTCAGGTTGCCCGCCCGTACAGACGCCGAGATGGAGTTGAAGTCGAGTCCGATGTCTATGAGCGAGACGAAGAAGCTTCCGACCTGCACGTAGTAGGTGACGATCGGCCTCGCGTCAGCGAGGACCCGTCGCTCGGCTGCGATACGCCTGGACGTCCGATCGAAGGACGCCACGCTCATCGGTATCAGCCATCGGTCTTGCCCCAGCCCAGCCGTGGCGTCGGCCAGCGACTGGTCATCGACCGCTATCTGGCCCCGCGCGCTCTCCGAGTCGGTGACCCATTTCGCCAGCACGTCGCGGTCGTGCTGGAACTGCGCCGAGGAAACGGCCGCCGCGTTGGCCGGTGCGGAGCTGCCCTTGAACGAGTTGATCAGCTGGGCGATGCTGTCCTGGTCCTGGTCCTGGACGGCCGTGTTGTAAGCGCCATCGGCGTCATCCAGTCGCAACTTGGCGTAAATCAGCCCGCCGCCCAGATAGCCGAACACCGCCAGCAAGGCCACGGAGGCGACAAGAAGCAGGGCGAAACCCGGAAACGCGCCTCGTGCGACCCCGGCGGGTGCGCTGTATCGCGGGGCCACATGCTCGGGAGTCGAGCTCACGGTCGAGCCACTTTAGCAACGTGCTTAACGGGTGCCCATAGGCCGGTTGGCCCATGGCCGGATGGGGAGCGTGACTCAGAAGCACCTGAACCCGGGAGGGCGTCGTGCCCCTACTCCGGGCGAACCCTGTCAACTCACGGTTACCGGATCAGGCGAGCATTGTCTCTACTTCCGCTCCCAACCGACGCAGATCGGCTCGATAGCGGTCCAGGCGGCGGTGTGCCTCCGTCCCCGGCTCCAGCTCCAGCACCAGCCATTCGTCTTCGGTACGCGCGAGGCCCTCGATCTCGACGCTGGGGATCAGCAGGCACTCGTCGGCGAATGAATGCGCCGGCCGGTTCCAGCCCAGCACACATATATAGGTCGAGGCGCGGGGTCGGAAGCTGGACCGCCGGAGGTAGACTCGCTCTTCGCGCCGGGGTTCGTCCCAACCGGACGTCTTCACCTGCAGCCCCAGGAATCGACGCGAGCTCACATGCCGCGCGAGCACCTCGACCGTTTCCAGATCCGGAAAGGGGCGAAAGAGCGCCAGCGATTCCGCGTCGGCCAGCCGGCGGATGACCTCGGCCTCGCCAAGAAATCCCTCTCCCGCCCGGTCGATGAGCGGTCCTCCCAATACATGGGGAGGTGGCGCCGTAGGCGCCGGAGCGGCCGCACCGAACCTCTCCGCCAGCTGATCACGCGGCACGAGATGAGGCGCCCAACGTGAGATGCCGCCGGCGTGCAGCTCGAACGCCGCCGTCAGGTACTCCCGGCCTTCGACCACGTCATGCGAGGCAAGACATCGGAACTCGGACTCCGTCACCACCAGCACAAAGGCACTGAGCTCGGCGCCGTCGATCAAGGTGCCGACCAGAAACGCGTCGTCGTCGACCAGGCTCGTCGCGGTGACGGTGATGTGCACCTGACCAGCCGGCGTCAGCGACGTCCGCCCCTTCACCTGCACCGGCAGATACGCGCCATCCTCCAGCCGGTGCAGCACCCCGTCGATGCCGAGGTCTCGCAGCGGCAGAAAGACGTGCAGGCCGCCCTGCGATTGGCGAATGAGCTCGGCCCACACTTTGAACTCGGCCACCTGGCCGGCGGCGAGCGTTTCCGAATGATTCCAAGCGTGGTCGCTTTCCACGACCAAGAGTCTTAACAGGCTGGGTAGGAAAGCGCCAGAGACGCCGCCACACTCGGCGGTATGAAAGAAAAAACGGCGGTCAAGCAGCTCTACCGGCTCAACGTGGAACCAAAGGTCATCGACCAGCTCAGCAAGATCGCGGCGAAAACCGGCGAGCCCAAGACCCGGATCGCCACCCGCCTTTTCACCGAAGCGGTGATGGGCTACAAGCCGAGCGCAGTCAAGCCGAAGAAGGTCGCTTAGCGAAAGAGACGCGTTTCGATCGAAACGCGTCAGTCGAAGGGGTGGGCGGATGGACCTGTTTTGATCGAAACGCGTCCGGTCGGAGAAGAAGTAGATCTAGGGCCGGGCTTCCGCCCGCGAGTACATCTCCTCGATCGCGTCCGCATACTTCTGGCTGATCACCCGCCGCTTGAGCTTCAGCGTCGGCGTCAGCTCGTCGGTCTCGGGCGTCCAGTCGGCCGGCAGGATCGTGAACCGCTTGATCCCTTCCACGTTGGAGACGTGACGGTTCGTCTCTTCCACGGCCTCCTGGATCTCGGCATGGACAGCCGGGTCGGCGGCAAGGTCCGCCATCGAGTCGAACGCGATCCCGGCTTTGCGCGCCCAGACCGGCGCGACCTCAGGGTCGAGCACGACGAGAGCGCTCACGTAAGGACGGCGATCCCCGATCACCGCGGCCTGGCCGATCAGCGGGTGTTGCTTCAGCAGCGCCTCGATGTTGGCGGGGGAGATGTTCTTGCCGCCCGCCGTGATGATCAGCTCCTTCTTGCGGTCGATGATCCGCAGGTAGCCGTCATCGTCGATCGTGCCGACGTCGCCGGTGTGCAGCCATCCCTCGGCGTCGATCGTCTCCGCCGTCTTCTCGGGATCCTTGTAGTAGCCCTTCATGAGGTTGCCGCCTCGGAGCAGCACCTCGCCGTCCTCGTCGATCTTCATCTCCACGCCTGGATCGGCGACGCCGACGGTGCCGTTCCGAATCGCCTCGAGCGGGTTGTAGGTGGCGCCGACGGTGCACTCCGTCATTCCCCAGCCTTCCCACAGGTGTATGCCGAGCGCCTGGAAGAACTCGATCACGTCCGGGTTGATCGGCGCCGCGCCCGTGATCGCCCACTCGAGGTCCTCGAGGCCGACCTTGGTCCGAAGCGCCGTCCACACCGGCAGCGCGCGCTCGGCGGCGGCCGCCAGCTCCGCCGGCGGCTCCTGCCCGGCCTGCTGAAGCTTGGCCAGCTTCCGCCCGACCTCGATCGCGCCGAGGATCGCGGTCCGCTGCTGCTCGTCCGGGTTGGCCTGGATGCCCGCGACCAGGGCGGCCTGCAGCTTCTCCCACACCCGCGGCACTCCGATCAGCGACGTCGGCTTGACCTCGACGGCGTAGGCGAACAGCAGCCCGGGATCGGGACAGAAATGGACCACCGTCTGCTGGCGCATGGCCGCGTAGTAGCCGACGAACCGCTCGAAGACGTGCGCAAATGGCAGGTAGGAGATGTGCCGGTGGCCGGTGCGATTCAAAAACGACTGCGCCGACTCGGCCATCCAGGTGATGTTGCTGTGCGCCTCCATCACGCCCTTGGGCGGCCCCGTCGTTCCGGACGTGTAGACGAGAGTCGCCAGGTCTTCCGGCTTGACCTTGCGCCATTCCTCGAACGCCTCGGGGTCCCGGCGGTCCTCCTCGGCGCCGCGCTCGAGCAGAGACTTCCATGTGATCACGTCGTCGCTCAGCTCCACGCCGGTCGGGTCGACGACGACGATCGTCCGCAGCTTGGGAAGCTGCGCGCGCACCGCCTCGAACTTCTTGAAGTAGCCGGCGTCCTCGACCACGGCCAGGACCGCATCGCAGTGCGCGGTGATGTACTGCACCTGCTCGGGAGCCAATGTGTTGTAGAGGCTCACCGGCGTGCCACGGGCGTGCAGGATTCCGAGGTCGGCCAGCAGGTGCTCAGGCCGGTTGCGGGCCATGATCACCGCGAACTCGCCGGGCTTGAAACCGAGCGCCTTGACGCCGGCGGCGACCTTCCGCACCTCCTGGCGATACTGGCTCCAGGTCAGGCTCTGCCAGGCGCCCGACGCGTCGCGCCACTTGAGCGCGTCCTTGTCCGGGATCTCGTTACAGGTTTCCTCGAAGTTGGTCAGGACCGTCCTGCCGCGCGCCGCCGCGTCCATCGCCGCACGCTCCGCGCTGATGTCGCGCATCGATATCGGGAATACACTACAGGCTGGTGGTGGGGAGAGCCTGATTTACGTTCGGTCGCACCGCTCGATCGTGCTCACGGGCATATCGGCGCTGGGCTGGACGTTGATCTTCGGGCTCCTGGCGGCGGGCGCGTTCAAGCTGCCGGAGGGTGGTATCGCCGGCGTGGTCCTTGCGATCGGAGCCGTCGGCGGAGCCGCGTTGGCGGGCAGGACGATCGTGCAGCTCTTCAGCTGGCCTCCCGCCCGGCTGTGTTTCTTCCGCGACCGCATGCTGGTCATCCAGGGGCGGCACGAGATGCGGGCGGTGTGGTCGGCGATGGGCGCGGTCACCCTTTCCGAGCCGAACTCCTGGCCCCGCGTGCGGTTGACCGACCGGCTGACCATCCAGCTGAAGAACGAGCCGGCGCTCGTCCTGAAGCCGGCGTCTTTCGGCCTGGCGCCCGCCGCATGCCGCGACCTGATCGTTCGCCTGCGCGATGAACCCAAGCTCCGGGCCAGGCTCCCGGAGTTCGACTCGATCCGCGACCTGGCGATCTCGCCGGTCGTGGCGGGGGAGCTGATAGAACCCCGCCTCTAAAACGTCGCTGAGCGATCATGATCGCTCCTGTGATCTCGTTGAGGGGACGGGACTTCATCGACGTGGCCGACCTCGAGCCGGGCGACCTCCGCCACCTGCTCGAGCTGGCGCGCGACATCAAGGCGGGCCGCTGGACCGAAAAGCCCCTGCGCGGCAGGCACATGGCCATGCTCTTCCAGCGCCCGTCCCACCGGACGAGGGTCAGCTTCGAGGTCGGAATCGGCCGCCTCGGCGGGGCCACCACGACCCTGACCAGCCAGGACGTCCAGCTCGGTTTTCGGGAGTCGATCGCCGACGCGGCGAGGGTGCTCGATCGTTACGTCGACGGTGTGATCGCGCGTTTGCGCTCACATGGAGACCTCCTCGAGCTGGCGCGCTTTTCTGAGAAGCCGGTGATCAACGCACTCACCGACCACTCGCACCCCTGCCAGGTCCTGGCCGACCTGTTGACTCTCGACGAGCTGCACGGAGACCTCGCCCATGAGCATCTCGTCTACATCGGCGATGGCAACAACATCGCCAACTCGCTCATCGAGGCTTCCGCGCTTGCCGGCTTCGCGCTGACGGTGATCACGCCCCCTGGTTATGACCCCGACCAGGCCGTCGTCGAGCGCGCTCGTAGCATGAATTCCGGAAGACACAACGTCACGCTCACGAGCCAGATCGAAGTCCACGACGCCACCGCGATCTACACCGACGTGTGGGCTTCAATGGGCCAGGAAGACGAGCGCGCGGCCCGGCAGAAGGCGTTCAGCCAGTACCAGGTAAACCAGCGACTCATGGACTCAGCCCCCAACGCCGTCTTCATGCACTGCCTGCCCGCGCACCGCGGTGAAGAGGTGACCGACGAGGTCATCGACGGTCCGCGCTCGGTCGTGTTCCAGCAGGCTGAGAACCGGCTCTACGCGCAGATGGCCTTGATGGCCGAGCTGTTCGCCGGATGACACTCATCCTCTTGCAGTTCTGGACGCAGCTGCAGGACGTCATCCGTCACCTCGGACCCCTCGAGATCGTCGACGTCGCGGTTGTGACCTTCCTCCTCTACCAGGTTCTGCGCCTCGTCCGCGGCACGCAGGGAACGCAGATCCTGGTCGGCCTGGTCCTCCTCGCGGTGGTCGGCGTCGTCTCGACCTCGCTCAACCTCATCCTTCTTTCCTGGCTCTTCCGCAACGCGACCTTCTTCATCGCCATCGCGGTCATCGTCATGTTCCAGCCCGAGCTCCGACGTGGCCTGGACCAGCTTGGACGCATCGGCCGCATCGGCCGGCCGCTGTCCCGCTACAACACGCGTCAGTACAACGAGGCCATCTCCGAGGCGATCCGCGCCGCCGAGCGCTTCAGCGTCAAGCACACCGGCGCCCTGATCGCCTTCGAGCGCGACGTCGGGCTCGAGGACTACGCGGCGACCGGAGTTCGCATCAACGGCCAGATCTCGGCCGAGATGCTGCAGTCGATCTTTTATCCCAACTCGCCCCTGCATGACGGCGCGGTGATCGTGCGGGGTAATCGGATCGTCGCCGCCGGCTGCCTCCTGCCGCTCCCCGAGGAGGGCACCGTCCGCGAGCGGCTCGGCACTCGTCACCGCGCGGCGCTCGGCCTGTCGCTGGCCTCCGACGCCCTCGTCCTCGTAGTCTCCGAGGAGACCGGGAACATCTCCGTGATAGAAGAAGGAAAGATCAGCCGCAACCTCGACCCCGACAGCCTTCGCCGCAGGGTCGCGCTCAAGATCGCCTCGCAGAACGGCAACGGCCGCTTCAGGTTCCGACGCTGATGGTTGCCTGGATAACGAACGAATGGCGGCTGAAGCTCCTTGCGCTTGGGCTCTCCGTCCTGGTCCTCGGCGCCGTCGCCTTCTCCGAGAACCCGCCGACGACGCGGCCGATCAGGATCCCGCTGAGCTACACCGTGCCGCCCAACATCGTCCTCATCAACCCGCCGGCGCTGACCACCGTGACCATCGCCGGCCTGGCCGACGCCATCCAGAAGGCGGATGCCTCGAACATCGTCGCCACGGTCGACGCGCGGCGCGCACTGCCCGGCTCGGCGGTGATGCTGAGCATTGACGCCAGGGCGCTCATCCAGGGCGTCCAGATCCAGCAGCAGCCCGCGCCGATCGCGGTGACCGTCGACACCTTCCAGACGGTGACGCTCCCGGTCCAGGTAAGCGCGCGCGCCGCGCCCGGCTGGAGCCTCGACCCCAGCAAGACCGTCGCCACGTGCACGACAGCTTCCGTGGCGGCCAACCGCAACCCCTGCAAGGTGGTTTTCAGCGGACCGGTCAGCTGGGAGACCGGCCTCAAGGCTGTCGCCGTGGTGCAGGGAACGGTGATCGGGGTCCAGGACTCCCTGAACCAGCCCGTGATCCTGCAGAACGCGAACAACCAGCAGCTCGACCTGTCGGTGCGCACCATACCGGCCGTGACCAGCGACGTGACGTCCGTCGACATCCACACCGAGGCCGTGCAGGGGACGACCAGCGCACCCGTCGTGCTGGTGGACTCCCCACCTTCGAACCCGCCGCCGCAGGGCTACCGCGTGACCGCGGTGACGATCACGCCGACGATCGTGACCATCACGGGGGACCCGAACGTGATCCAGCGGGTGCGCACCATCGCCCTGCCCGGGTCAGACCTGAGCGGCAGCACATCGGACGTCACGTTCCAGGTCGCGATCACCTACCCGCCCGGGGTGACGGGATCCGTGGCGACCGCAACGGTGAAGTACTCGATCTCCCGCAACCCCAACGTCCCCTGATCGGAGGGGTCCTGGGGAGTAACCTGAGCGCTTCCGCAGCCGTTCCACCCCAGTCGAAACAACCGTTCCAGGAGTTCTAGTAGAGGTAAAGAGATGTGCGGGATCATCGGCTACCTGGGCGGCCGCGAGGCCACGCCAATCCTCATGGAGAGCCTGAAACGCCTCGAATACCGAGGTTATGACTCGGCCGGCGTGGCGGTGCTCGAGGAGCCAAGGCAGGGGCACGCGACCAGGACCAGCGTCACCAAATCGGAGGCCAAGGTCGACACGTTGGTCGAGAAGCTCGAGGCCAACATGCCGTCGGGCAAGCTCGGCATCGGGCACACGCGCTGGGCGACGCACGGCAAGCCGACCTACATCAACGCCCATCCTCACACCGACTGCAAGGGCAAGATCTTCGTCGTTCACAACGGCATCATCGAAAACTTCGCCGAGCTCAAGGCGGAGCTCGAAGCCGAAGGCCATGAGTTTCCGTCCGAGACCGACACGGAGGTTGTCCCGCACCTCATCGAGAAGTACTACAAAGGGGACTTCCTCGCCGCGGTCCGCGCCGCGCTCAAGCGCATCCACGGCGCGTACGCGCTTGCGATGTTCTCGAGCGAGGATCCAGAGCTTCTCGTCGGCGCGCGACTCAACGCGCCGCTTGTTGTCGGCCTGGGCGAGAGCGAGTACTACATCGCATCCGACATCACCGCGATCATCCCCTACACCAAGCGCGTGCTCGTGCTCGGCGAAGGCGAGGTGGCGGCGGTGACCCCGCTCGGCCCAGAGGTCTCGACGCTCGACGGCGTGACCGTGAAATCGAAGATCGTGCATGTCGACTGGGACGTCGCGCAGGCGCAGAAGGGCGGCTATCCGCACTTCATGCTGAAGGAGATCCACGAGTCGGACGAGGCGGTCGCCAACGCGATGCGCGGCCGGCTCTCGGACGACGGGGCGGTGTCGTTCCGCGAATTCGACGTGTCCGACGAGCAGCTCAAGAGCGTCAAGGACGTCCTGCTTCTGGGCATGGGGACCTCGCTGCACGCCGCGATGATCGGCGAGTACGTGATCGAGGACTGGGCCGGTATCCCGGCCAGGGCCGAGGACGCCTCCGAGTTCCGCTATCGCCGGCCGACGGTCGGCAAGGACACGCTCGACGTCGTGATCACGCAATCGGGCGAGACCGCGGACACCCTGGTCGCGCTTCACCAGGCGAAAGAGCGCGGGTCGCTGAGCGTCGCGGTGACGAACGTGATCGCCAGCTCGGCCGCACGCGATGCCGACGGCGCCATCTACCTGCACTCCGGTCCGGAGATAGGGGTCGCGTCGACCAAGACGCTCCTGGCCCACACGATCAGCCTCTACCTCCTCGCCCTGCGCCTCGCGACCGTGAACGGAAGGGTTTCGCTCGAGCGCCGCCAGGAGCTCGTGGAATCGCTTCGGGCGCTGCCCGAGCAGGTCCGCGGCATCCTGGCGCGCGACGAGGAGATACGCGGGCTCGCCGAGAAGTACAGCAAGTACGGCGACTTCATGTACGCCGGCCGCGGGCTCGGTTTCCCCGTCGCTCTGGAGGGCGCTCTGAAGCTGAAGGAGATCTCCTACGTGCACGCCGAGGGCACCTCGGGCGGCCTCCTCAAGCATGGGCCGATCGCGCTGCTCGACGATCAGTTTCCCGTCGTCGCGATCTGCACGGCGAGCGCCACCAAAGACAAGATGGTCAGCAACGTGCACGAGATGGCGGCGCGCAACGCGCCGGTCATCGCACTTGTCACCGACGGCGACCACTCGCTGGACGGCGTCGCGACCGACCTCTTTGTGATGCCGGCGGTCGAGGAGGTCTCGTCGGTGATCCTGGACACGGTCATGCTCCAGCTTTTCGCCTACCACGTGGCCGTCAAGCTGGGACAGAACGTCGACCAGCCCCGAAACCTCGCGAAGTCCGTCACCGTCGAGTAGGCGAGACTTCCTCACCACGCAGTGGGGTATTCAGTAAGTCGAAAGCGCGCTCGGCGCGCCGTCCTTGCCGCGCTTGGCGCGCAGGTGGCGCGGAGCGCCGGACGGGAGGCGCTGCACAATGATGCGGTGCAGCGGATCGGCGTCGACGCCGTCTCGGTTGACCGGATCGCCCTTGCCGTAAGGCGCTCGGGCACCGGGTTCCTCGCCAAGGTCTACACCGCGTCCGAGATCGCCTACTGCGCAGGCAACGACGAACGCCTCGCCGGCCGCTGGGCGGCCAAGGAAGCGGTCATCAAGTGCTTCGACGGGACGGGGATCTGCTTCCCCAGGCGCAGGATCGAGGTCTTGCCGGGCCCGAACGGCGCGCCACGGACGCGACTGCTGGGAGACTCGCGTGGCGCCCAGGTCGAGGTCAGCATCACCCACCACAGCCGGCTGGCCGTCGCCACCGCCCACCTCGAGATCGCCGACGCCGCGACGATGTTGCCGGCCCCCGACGCCGTGGTCATTCCCCACCGGCCGAAGGACGCGCACAAAGGCACGTTCGGCACCGCGGTCGTGCTGGCCGGAAGCATGGGACTGACCGGGGCGGCGTACCTCTCCTCGACCGCCGCCGCACGAACAGGCGCCGGGCTCGTGAGGCTTCTGGTCGCATCGTCGATCTATCCCATCCTCGCGGCCAAGTGCACAGAGGTGATGGCGACGCCGGTGGCCGAGGTCGCGCCTGGCGCTGTCGGCCATGCGGCGTATGACTCGGTCCTGCGGCAGCTCGAGACGGCCGAGGTCGGGATCGTCGGCCCTGGGCTCGGCCGCGACCGCTCGACCTGGCGTCTCGCCGTCGACCTGGCGGTGCACGCGCCATGCCCCCTCGTCATCGACGCCGACGGCCTCAACGCGCTTTCTGATTCGCCGCGCTCCAGGGGCAAGCTCGGCCCGACGCGTGTACTCACGCCCCACCCCGGAGAGATGGCGCGGCTGATGGGCAGGACTGCGGAGCAGATCAACGCCGATCGCCCGGCCGCCGCGCGGAGGGCCGCCAGGGAGTGGGGGGCCGTGATCGTGTTGAAGGGCGCGCGAACGGTGGTCGCTCACCCGGACGGGCGAGTCAGCGAAGACCCGCACGAGGTCCCGGCGCTGGCCACCGGAGGCACTGGCGACGTGCTCTCGGGAATCATCGGCGGCCTGATCGCACAGGGATCGGATCCGTACTCCGCGGCGGTGACGGGTGTTTACGTACACGCGGCGGCCGGCCGGCGGATCTCCGCTCGAATCGGCGATTCAGGCTTGCTGGCCGGCGATCTTCTGACCGAGATCCCGCTGGTCATGAACGTGCTCAGGATCGGCGGCCTCTGAAGTCCTCCTTACGGTGGGCCGACGTCGACCGCGCGGCGATCAGCGCCAACTGCGACCGCATACTCCGTCACCTTCCGCGGGGAACGAGGTTGTTCGCGGTCGTGAAGGCGGGCGGCTACGGCCACAGCGCCGTGCCGGTCGCCCACGCGGCGCTCGAGGGCGGCGCCACCGGCCTTGCCGTCGCCACCCTGGAAGAGGCGGATCAGCTGCGCGGGCTCGTCGACCCGGAACAGATCCTGGTCATGGGCGGGATCCTTCCATCGCAGGCCGGCGCCACCGCGGCGGCCGGCTGCGCGGTCGGCGTATCCAGCCGCGAGGTGGCGGACGCGCTGGCGGGTTCGAAGGATCCAGTCGCGGTGCACCTGAAGATCGACACGGGCATGGGCCGCTTCGGTTGCACGCCCGAGGAGGCGCCGGCGCTCGCGCTGCAGATCGCGGAGGGGCGAGGCACGCGTCTCGCCGGGACGTGGACGCACTTCGCGAAGGCCGAGTCTGACGACGCGATGACGCGCCGGCAGATGGACCTGTTCCTGGACGCGCTTTCGCGCTTCGAGGTCAGCCCTGGCATCCGCCACGCGTGCAACTCGGCGGGCGCGCTGAACCATCCGGGCTACGGGCTCGACGCCGTGCGATGCGGGATCTCGATCTACGGCTGCGAGTGGCCGGGCACCCGACCCGCGCTGGCTCTGCGGTCGGCGATAACGCACCTCAAGACGGTGGAGAAGGGAGCGACAGTGGGCTACGGAGCTCTTTGGACCGCCACGCGAACATCAGTGGTCGCGACGGTCGCGATCGGCTACGCCGACGGCGTCCACCGCGCCCGGGCCAACCGCGGGCATGTCCTCGTGCGGGGCCATCGTGCGCCCCTGATCGGGATGGTGAGCATGG
This sequence comes from Candidatus Dormiibacterota bacterium, assembly GCA_024280995.1. Classification (GTDB taxonomy): domain Bacteria; phylum Chloroflexota; class Dormibacteria; order Dormibacterales; family Dormibacteraceae; genus 40CM-4-65-16. The sequence goes on along the minus strand of JAMXLM010000045.1, from coordinate 174,762 downwards.
ACGCGATCACGCTCGACGTCACGCAGGTGCCCGGCGCCAGGGTGGGCGACGTCGCCACTCTGATCGGCCGCGACGGCGAGCAGGTGGTCACGGCGGAAGAGGTCGCCGAGTGGTCGGGGACCATCTCCTACGAGGTGCTCACGTCGATTGGCCCGCGCGTGGAACGCCGCTACGTCGGCAGCTAGCGGCCGAACCTCCATCCGCACGCCGTCCGCGCCGCCTGGCCGAGCGCCTGGAGCTGCTGGAAAGAAACGTGCTGCATCCAGGCCGCTTTGAGCGCCTGCACCGCGGCGGTGCAGCTTGCCGAGGGCGTGAACGACTTGGGCACAAACGTCGTCGGCGTACCGATCGCCGCCGGCAAGCAAGCCGTGCGGGCGGCCTTGAACAAGGCGATGAAGTTGGCGCGCTCGGCGGCATCTTCCGTCCGGTCGACGGCATCGGCGCCGACGGTGCGCGCGATGTTGCGCTCGGCGAGGTCCTCGGACCTGTCTTCGGCTGCCGCCGACTTGATGGCGTTGATGGCGGCCGTGCACGCAGCCGATGGCGTGAACATGAGGTCGGTGGTGACCGGGGTGTTCGAAACTTCCCTGGCCTGGACCGGCATGGCAAACGCGGTGAGGCCGAAAATCCCCGCCGCCATCCCGGCTCCAACGACGAACTTGCGAATCGAGATCATTCGTAGCCTCCTTAGTCCCCACGAAATCTGAGGCTTCGCCTTGATTCCGCGGGGTCCCCTGGAAGTGGGCCGTGTTAGGGCCTCAGGCAGGATAACCGATGCCGTCCCTGGACGCCCGGGTGCCGGAAACCGCCCGTTTTGGCCCAAAAGTGCGGAATCCAGGCCCGAATTCCGCCTCTTTGGGCCCAAAAGTGCGGAAAACGCCGTCAACCAGACCCGAAGCCTAGGCCGGGTACACCGCGACGTCTGTCGCCTTGAACGACACCCACACCGGCGACCCTTCCACCAACCCCAGCTCGGCCAGCGCGCCAGGCGTCACCTCAGCCACCATCGGCACCCGCCCCTCGATCCGCACCCGCGCCCGGTCGCCCAGCATCTCGATCCCGATCGCGTGCCCCTCCCAGACGTTTCGCGGGCTTCCCTCCGGCCTGGCCCGGTGAAGCGACACCGCGCGCGGGTGCACGACCGCGAACACGTCCCCGGAATCCGCCCCGGCCGCCGCGACGGACGCGCCACCGCCGACATCGACCACCCCGCCCGAGGCCCGGCCCCGCACCAGGTTCACCCCCACAAGGTCCGCTACGTAGCGAGACCGCGGGCGCTCGGTGACCTCGACCGGCGTGCCGCTCTGCACCTGACTACCCTCCTCCATGACGATCAGCCGGTCCGCGAGCATCACTGCCTCCAGGGGATCGTGCGTCACCAGAAGTCGCACCCCGCGGAACGCCGCCAGGTGCGCCTTCAGGTCGCGCCGCACGCCGGCGCGGGTGGACACATCGAGCGCTGCCAGGGGTTCGTCCAGCAGCAGCACCCGCGGGCCGGGCGCAAGGGCACGCGCCAGGGCCACTCGCTGGCGCTCACCTCCGGAAAGGGTGCCAGGCCGAGCGTCCGCGTATCGAGAAAGCCCCAGTCGCTCCAGCCACTCAAGCGCAACTGCACGAGACCGGACTCCGAACGCCACGTTGTCCGCCACGCTCATATGCGGGAAGAGGAGGTAGTCCTGGAACACGAAGCCGATAGACCTCGCTTCGGTGGGCACGTATACCCGCGAGCCCGCCTCCTCGAGCACCCGCCCGTCCAGGACGACGCGGCCGCCGGCGAGAGCCAGCAGCCCCGCGATAGCCCGCAGCAGCGTGGTCTTTCCGGCTCCGTTCGGCCCGAGCAAAGCTACGACCTCGCCGTCTTCCAGCTCGAACGACATGTCGAGCCGCAGCGAACCCATCGACAGGCGCGCACCTTCGACCGAAAGGCTCACGCCGACCCCAACCACCGATGGCGCAATCCGACGAGCACCACCAGCGACACCAGCAGCAGGATCAGGCTCAGCACGAACGAGCCCTGCGGGTTCGTCTCCAGAAGCAGATAGACCGCCAGCGGCATCGTCTGGGTGACGCCCGGGAAATTGCCCGCGAATGTGATGGTCGCCCCGAACTCGCCCAGCGCCCGAGCCCAGCACAGCACCGCGCCCGCCGCCACCGACGGCGCGATGAGGGGAAGCGTGACCCGCGTGAAGACGGTCCACCGCCCCGCACCCAGCGTGCGCGCGGCGTCCTCGTACCGCCGGTCCATCGAGCGGAGCCCGGCCTCCACGGTCAGGACCAGAAACGGCATCGCCACGAACGTCTCCGCCATCACCACACCCGCGGTCGTGAAAGGCAGCGACACGCCGAACGAAGCCAGCATCGAGCCCACCAGGCCGCGCCGGCCAAACGCCAGCAGCAATGCGATGCCCCCGACGACGGGTGGGAGCACCATCGGCAGCGTCGTCAGCGCGCGGACGACGCTCCGGCCTGGAAAGTCGACCCGCGCGTAGACCCACGCCAGCGGCACACCCAGAACGAGGGCGAAGGCCGTCGCTGAAAGCGATGCGACGAGAGAAAGGCGAAGCGCGTCGAGCGTGTCCGCCGACGTCAGCGACTGGAGCGCGTCACCCCACGGCGTGCGGACGACGAGTCCGATCAACGGAAGGATGAAGAAGGCGGCCCCGATGGCGGCCAGGACCCCGATCCATAGAGGGGCGCGTTCGCGCCTCACGCGTGCTGGAAGCCGTACTTCGCCAGCGTCGCCTGGCCTTCGCTCGAGAGCACGAAGCCGACGAACGACGCGGCGCCGTACGGGTTCCTGGCTCCCTTCACCTCCACCAGTGGGTAGGTCGCGACGACGTTGTCGGTATCGGGAATGACCACGCCCTGCACTTTCGTGCCGGCTGCCGTCACGTCAGTCGCGTAGACGATTCCTGCGTCGGCCTCGCCGAGCTCGATCTTGCTGATCACCGATTTCACGTCGGTCTCGAGGCTTCGCGGCTTCGGATTGACACCGGCTTTGGCAAGCGCCTGCAGCGCGTACTTGCCCGCGGGCACGGTCGGTCCGGCGGAGATGTAGATCACGCCGGGCTTGGCGAGGTCCGCCAGCGATGCGATGCCTTTCGGGTTGCCGGGCGCGACGACGATCTCGAGCAGGTTGTGCGCGAACACCTTCGGCTGTCCATTCGAAAGGCCGTCGGACTGCAGCTTGTCCATGTTGGCCGTGTCGGCGGACGCGAAGACGTCGGCCTGCGCGCCTTGCTCGAGCTGCGTGAGCAGCGTCGGCGTGCCGGCGAAGTTGAACGTCGGGTAGGTCGACGGATGGCGGCTCCCGTAATCGATGCCGAGCGCCTTGAACGCGTCGGTCAGCGACGCGGCCGCGAACACTTTCACTGGAGTCGGGCCGGCTCCAAGCGGCTGGGTGCCGCAGGCGGCCACGATGAACACTGCGAGTACGAGCTTTTTCATCGCGGCAGCTCGATGCCTACGTTGGTCGCCTTGACCGACGCCACCGCCACCACGCCGGGCTTCAGCTGGAGCTCGTCCGCGGCCTCGCGCGAGATCAACGACACGATGTGATGCGGGCCGGCTTGCATCTCGACCTGGGCCATCACCCCGTCCTTCACGACCCGGGTGACGATGCCTTCAAAGCGGTTGCGCGCCGACGCAACCGGAGGCGCCACCGACCTGGGCTGCGCCGCCATGTAGGTGGCGAGCGCGGCGGGGTCGATCTGGCGCCGGCCGCTCCTAGTCCGGGTCGTATTCACGGCGCCCGAGTCGACCAGCCGGCGCACGGTGTCGGGGCTGACCCCTAGAAGGCGAGCGGCGTCAGAGATTCGCAAATGCTCGGCCATTTGCGACGAAAGATAGCATTTGCGAGGAATTGGCCGCGCCGGAATACGCCCTTGCCCTCTCCCATTCCATTTGAGTGAAAGGCAGGTACTCCTAAACTGGCTCTACTGATGGCGGAACCCGCCGCCGAAACCGCCTTCGCGGACGAGGCGCTGACCCACCTCGACACCCTCTACAGGGGCGCGCTCCGGCTCACGCACGATCCGGACGCCGCGCAGGACCTGGTCCAGGAGGCTTACCTGAGGGCGCTGCGCTACCAGCACAGCTACCAGCAGGGCACGAACATGAAGGCCTGGCTGTTCGCCATCATGCGCAACCTCTTCTGGGACCGGTTCAAGGGGGCGCGCAAGGAAGACGTGAGCCTCGACGACGTCGGCGACTTCGTGTTGTTTGAGAAGCTCCGGGACGAAGGCGCAAGACCCGAGTCCGACGTGCTGGACAAGATCGCGGCCTCGGAGGTCGTGGCCGCCGTCGACAAGCTGCCACCGCTCCATCGAGAGGTTGTGCTCCTGGTCGACGTCGAAGGCTTTTCCTACAAGGACGCCGCGCAGGCCCTTGGGGTGCCCATCGGCACGGTCATGTCGCGGCTGCACCGGGCCCGCCAGCAGCTCCAAAAATCCCTATTTGAGTACGCCGTCGAATCGGGTATCGTGCGCCCAGGCGGCCCAACACAGGTGTCACAGGCATGAAGTGTCAAGAATGCGCTGACAAGCTCGACCGCTTCGTCGACCGGGAGCTGACCAACACCGAGGCGCTCGAGGTGCAGCTCCACCTCGAAGGGTGCCCCGACTGCATGGAGCACTACGAGTTCCAGGAGCATTTGAAGCGGTTGGTCAAGCACTCGTGCGACTGTGATGTCGCGCCGGTCGCGTTCCGAGAGAAGCTTCGCCAGATCCTCAGCTGACGTCGCGGCTGGAAGCCGCGCGGCTCTACGTCATCACCCCGGACGCGTCCCACGACCGCGTCCTCGAGCTGGCGTCGGCCGCGGTGCGAGGTGGTGCGGACGCCATACAGCTCCGGCACAAGTCCATGCCGCGGGGCGAGCTGCTGACCCTGGCGCGTGAGATCAGAGGGATCCTCCCCATTCATGGGGAGGTGTCCGGCGAAGCCGGACGGATGGGGCCGCTTTTCATCGTCAACGACTACGTCGACATCGCGCTGATGTCGGGCGCCGACGGCGTGCACCTCGGGCCCGACGACCTGACCGTGGCCTCGGCGCGGAAGGTCGCGGGGAATCGTCTCCTGATCGGCGTGTCGGCCTCGAAGCCTGAGGCGGTGCAGCCCGGAGCGGACTACGTCGGCTGTGGCCCCGCGTTCGCCACCCCGCTCAAGCCGAGCAAAGAAGCGATCGGTCCGGAAGGGGTCGCCGCGCTCACGTTGGCGCTCGACATCCCGGTCTTCGGCATCGGTGGCATCGACGAGACCAACGTCCAGCTCCTGACCGCGCTGGGAGTCCATCGCGTCTGCGTCGTCCGGGCCATCGCCGAGGCGCGCGACCCCGAGCAGGCCGTCCGCCGCCTCCGTGCCATGCTCACCCCGTGAGCCTGCGGGGCCTCGGCGAGCTCGGACTCCTCGAACGCATCCGGCCCTATCTGGAGGCGGGGGCGGGCGCCGACGACGCCGCCGTCATCCACGACGGCCATCGCTATCTCGTCGCCAGCGTCGACGTGTACGTCGAGGGGGTGCACTTCGACTTCGAGTGGATGAGTCCCGAGGACGCCGGCTGGCGGTCGCTTGCGCTCGCGCTTGGCGACCTGGCCGCCAAAGGCGCCGAGCCCGAGTGGGCGCTGGTCTCGCTGGCCCTGCCTTCGACCTGGTCGGCGTCAACGGTCACCGGGCTCTACGCGGGCATGAAAGAGCTCGGGATGGTCCCGATCGTCGGCGGCGACATGAGCGCGACGGACGGCCCAGCCGTCGTCTCGATCACGGTTGCCGGCCACGCCCCGCATCGTCCCCTTGCCCGGGCGGAGGCGAAAGCCGGGTGGGTCGTCGGCGTCACCGGGCCGCTCGGCGCGGCGGCCGTGGCGCTGCGCGAGCGCAAACCATTTCGCCTCGTGCCCCGGATCGACGCGGGCGCCCGCCTCAACGGCCTCGGGCTCGCGTGCGGAGACATCTCCGACGGCCTGGTGCGCGAGATGGAGAAGTTCGAGGCGATGGCCAACGTCGGCTGCGTCGTCGAGGCGGCTGCCGTGCCCGTGGCCGACGGAGCGTCGCTCGAGGAGGCGCTGACCGGCGGCGAGGAGGCGGAGCTCGTGTGCGCCGGGCCGGAGGACATCGTCAGAGGTGCGGGCTTGATCGTGGTGGGCCGTATGACCATCGAGCCCGAGGTCATCGTCATCGGCTCCGAGCTCGAGACCACGGGCTACGACCACTTTGCCTGACCTCCTCACCAGCTCTCCGGCGGAGACCGAGCGTGCGGGGATGCTGCTGGGCGAACGGCTGCAGTCGGGCGACGTCGTCCTCCTCATGGGCGAGCTTGGCGCGGGCAAGACGACCTTTGTCCGCGGGCTTGCCCAGGGAACAGGTTCGCGGGCCGACGTCGCCAGCCCGACCTTCCAGCTGGTTCGCGTCTACCCAGGCCGCGTCCAGCTCGCGCATGTGGACCTTTACCGCGTTGAGAGCAGCGCCGAGCTCCGCGACCTCGGCCTGGAAGAGCTGGCTGACGGCGGCGCCGTCGTCGTCGAGTGGGGCGACCGCCTCGCGGTCGATGGCGCCGCGCGCATCCACATCGAGCACCTCGGCGGCGACCGCCGCCTGATCCGGACCGAGCATGATCTTGGTCATTGACACTTCGTCGCCCAGCGTCGCGATGGTCGCGACGATCGACGGCGAGGCGAAGGAGTATTCGTCGCCGCGGCTCGACCGCGACCTGCTCAAGACGCTCGCCCGCTCCGCGCCGGTGACGAAGGTTGCGGTAGCGAACGGCCCTGGCTCGTTCACCGGCCTGAGGGTCGGCGTCTCGTTCGGCCTCGGCCTGGCGATCGGCCTCGACATCCCGATCGTGCCGCTGCCGACGCTCGATCTCCAGGCCGCGCGGAGCCACGAGTCCGCGACGGCGGTCGTCGAGGCGGGTCGGGGCCGCTACTACTTCAAGGTGCCGGGCGAGGAGCCCCGCCTGGGCGATGCGGCGTCGATCCCGGCAACGCTTCCCCTGGTAGGCAACCTCGTCGACCGCCGGTCGCTGGTCGCCGCGGGCCATCGGTTCGTTCCAGAGGCCGAACTGCGCTCGTTCGCCGCGGCCGCCGAAATCCTTCTCGGGACGGCGGTCGAAGTGCCGTATCGTAATCTCGAGATCGAATACATGCAGACGTTCTCGGTGAAGCGCTAGATGGTCCAGGTCCGGCAGCAGCTCTCGCTGGAGCTGATGCGCGAGGCCGACGTCGGCACCGTCCAGGAGATCGAGCGCGAGATTTTCGCCACTCCCTGGCCGCGCAACGCCTACTACCGCGAGCTGGCCTCGCGCGCAAGCGCGTACTACGTGGTCCTCCGTCAGGAGGGCCAGGTCGAGCGGCCGGCAGGCTCTCGGAACGCCGACTTCGACCCGACGATCGTCGGCTATGGCGGCATGTGGAGGATGTACGACGAGGCGCACGTGACGACCATCGGCGTTCGCCGCGACCTTCACCACCGTGGGTACGGCCGGATGATCTTCGCCGGCCTGGTTCAGGCGGCCTACGACATGGGCGCGAAGTGGGTTACTCTCGAGGTCCGGACGACCAACGAGAACGCCATGAAGATGTACGAGTCGTTCGGCTTCAAGGTGATCGGCAGGCGCAAGGGCTACTACACGGACAACGGCGAAGACGCGATCGTGATGTGGTCCGACTCCATCCACTCGCCACGGTTCCGCAAGGCCTACGAGGCCAACCTCGAGCGGATCGAGGCCGAGGTGAAGGGCCTGCGCCGCGAGTTACTGACCAGGGGCGACCAGTAGGATTCCAACTCCTTCCCACGGGGTGGGGAGGCGGCGCGTAGCGCCGGAGGGGACAGGATGCTGACTCTCGCAATCGAGACGTCCTGCGACGAGACCTCTGTCGCGGTCGTCGAGGACGGCCGCAAGGTCTTGAGCAACGTCATCCACTCCCAGACCGACCTGCACAAGGACTTCGGCGGGGTCGTTCCCGAGCTCGCCGCACGCGACCACCTCGAGCGCCTGCCGGCCCTACTCGACCTCGCGATGAAAAAGGCGGGCATCCGGCCCGGTGACCTCGACCAGCTCGCCGTCACCCGCGGGCCGGGCCTCATCGGCTGCCTTCTGGTCGGAGTGGGCGTGGGGGAGGGTCTGGCCACCGCGTGGGACACACCTCTGACCGGCGTGAACCACCTCTGGGGCCACGTCTACGCCGCGATGCTCAGCCGGCCCGACCTCGAGCCTCCACTGCTCGGCCTCGTAGTGAGCGGCGCGCATTCGGACCTGGTGAGAATGCCCGCGCACGGCCGCTTCGAGGTGATCGGACGGACGCGCGACGACGCGGCGGGGGAGGCGTTCGACAAGGCCGCGCGCATGCTCGGCCTCGGTTTTCCCGGTGGGCCTGCGCTCGACAAGTTGGCCCGCAAGGGCGATCCAAAGCGGCAACCCCTGCCCCGGCCATCCCTGCCAGGCCTCGAATACAGCTTCAGCGGCCTCAAGACGGCTCTGCTGTACCGGCTGCGTGACATGGGCGACTCGATCACCGACCAGGACCGCGCGGACCTTGCCGCGTCCTTCGAGCGGTCCGTCGTCGAGTCGCTGCTGGAGAAGCTCGACCAGGCGCTGGACGCCACTCCGGTCGGGGAGGTCGTCGTGGCGGGCGGCGTGGCCGCGAACACCCTGCTCCGCCGCCGGGCGGCCGAGGTGGTGGGAAGCAGAGCCCGGCTGACGATGCCGCCCCTCGAGCTTTGCACCGACAACGCGGCCATGATCGCCGCAGCCGGGTACTACGGCGGCAGCCACCCGGCCGACGTCGACCCCTCATTAAGCTGGTAGTCGCTTTGGCTCGAATCGAGGGCTGGTCGGTCGTCTTCAGGGGCATCCGGACGATCGCCGACGTCATCGCCGCGTCCCTCCAGGCTGAAGGCATAGACGCCCAGGTCTTCGAGGACAACCCGTACGGCACGATCCTCGACGCGCAGGTGCTGGTTCCCGAGGGCCAGGCCTCCCGGGCCCAGCGGATCATCGACGAGGCCGAGAAGGCCCGCTCAGAGGACGACGTTTAGCCGCTTCCTCAGGCTTGGTACCATCTAGCAGTCGACCCCCCAGAGTGCTAAGCGCTCGCGGCTGGGGAGTGCTAACCACAGACAGCTGAGGAGGGCTGCACATGAACCTGAGACCGTTGGGCGACCGGGTCGTAGTCAAGCCGGTCGAGCGTGAGGAGAGGACGAAGAGCGGCATCGTGCTTCCGGACACCGCCAAGGAGAAGCCGCAGGAAGGCATCGTCGAGGCCGTCGGCACCGGGCGGATCCTGGACAACGGCACCAAGGTGCCGATGGAGTTGAAGGTCGGCGACAAGGTGCTGTACGCGAAGTACGCCGGCAACGAGTTCAAGATCGACGACGTCGAGTACCTGATCGTCTCCGAGAAGGACGTGCTGGCCGTCGTCGCTTCGAACGGCAAGGCCAAGAAGTAATCACGAGCTAGAAGAGGAAAGAACGCATATGGCAAAAACAGTCACATTCGATGTCGACGCGCGACAGAGCCTGAAGAAGGGCATCGACACGGTCGCGCAGTCGGTACGCATCACGCTCGGCCCCAAGGGCCGCAACGTGGTCCTGGAGAAGAAGTTCGGCGCTCCGACCGTCACCAACGACGGCGTGACGATCGTGCGCGAGATCGAGCTCAAGGACCCGATGGAGAACACCGGAGCGCAGCTGCTGCGCGAGGTCGCGACCAAGACGAACGACGTGGCCGGTGACGGCACCACCACGGCGACGCTCCTGGCCCAGACCATGATCAACGAAGGCTTCCGCAACGTCACCGCGGGCGCCAACCCCATGCAGCTGAAGGTCGGAATCGAGAAGGCCGTCGAGGCCGTCGTCGACGAGATCAAGAAGCTCGCCGTGCCCGTCAAGGGCCACGAGGACGTCGCGCACGTGGCGGCGATCTCGTCTCAGGACTCGAAGATCGGCGACCTCATCGCCGAAGCCATGGACAAGGTCGGCAAGGACGGTGTCATCACCGTCGAGGACAACCAGGCCATGGCCACCGAGCTCGAGTTCGTCGAGGGCATGCAGTTCGACCGCGGCTACATCGCCGCCTACATGGTCACCAACCCGGACCGCATGGAAGCGGTGCTGGACGAGCCTTTCGTGCTCATCACCGACCGCAAGGTATCCGCGATCGCCGACCTGCTCCCTGTGCTGGAGCGCGTGGTCCAGCAGGGTCGCCCGCTGCTGATCGTGGCCGAGGACGTCGAGGGTGAGGCCCTCGCGACCCTGGTCGTGAACAAGCTGCGCGGCACCTTCACCGCCGTCGCCGTAAAGGCGCCTGGCTTCGGCGACCGCCGCAAGGCGATGCTCGAGGACATGGCGATCCTGACCGGTGGCACGGTGATCTCCGAAGACGCCGGTTTCAAGCTCGACCAGACCAAGGTCGAGCAGCTCGGCAAGGCCCGCAAGGTGACCGTCAACAAGGACGACACCACGATCGTGGTCGACGTCGAGAACGACGAGAAGCGCAAGGCTGCAATCCAGGCCCGGATCAAGCAGATCAAGGCTCAGATCGAGGAGACGACCTCCGACTTCGACAAGGAGAAGCTGCAGGAGCGCCTGGCCAAGCTGGCCGGCGGTGTTGCGGTCATCAAGGTCGGAGCCGCGACCGAGGTCGAGCAGAAGGAGAAGAAGCACCGCATCGAGGACGCGCTCAGCGCGACCAAGGCCGCGGTGGAAGAGGGCATCGTCGCGGGCGGCGGCACCGTGCTGCTGAACGCGCAGAAGAAGCTCGACGGCGCGCTTGGCCTGAAGGAAGACCAGGCGACCGGCGTGGCCATCGTTCGCAAGGCGCTCGAGGAGCCGGTGAAGCAGATCGCGACGAACGCCGGCAAGGAAGGCTCGGTCATCGTCGAGCAGATCCGCAAGAGCAAGCCGGGCGAGGGTTACGACGCCCTTAACGACCAGTTCCTGAACATGTTCGAGGCGGGAATCGTCGACCCGGCCAAGGTCACCCGGTCAGCGCTGCAGAACGCGGCGTCGATCGCAGCCATGGTGCTGACGACCGAGGCGATGGTCACCGAGGTGCCCGAGGAGAAGAAGGCTGCTGGAATGCCGGGCGGCATGTCGCCCGACATGATGTAAGCGGGATTCGAATCGACTTTCCGAGGACCCCCCGGCCGGCCGGGGGGTCCCCTTCATTTCAGCCGCCGGTGGGAAGCCGAACCCACGTCCCCGCGTAGGTCCAGACGCTGCCGCTGGCCCAGTAGAACAGCTGCTGCCGGACGGAGTCGTAGACCAGCTTCGCGCTTGTGTCATAGATCGGTGTGCTGATGTTCAGCTGACGCCAGTTGGCACCGGTCCAGTCCCAGGACGCGGTGTCCCAGGTGACCAGGATCATCTGCTGGGTGTCGTCGTCGAAGGCCATCACCGCAGGGCCCTCGGGTGGTGACGTCTGTGGATCGAGCAGGCGCCAACGTGCCCCGTCCCAGCTCCAGGTGGTCTGGTTGCCCCCTCCGCCGAAGTTCGACGAGGTGCCTCCGAACATGACCACCGTTTTACTGCGGGGGTCGTAAGCCAGAGCGGCTCCCTCGTCGTTGGCCGGGCCGCTGGTCGAAACCTTTGTCCAGGTACGTCCGTCGAAGGTCCAGGTGTTGACGCCGTTGGGGAATGAGTCGACGAGCACCAGGACCTGTCGGGCGGCGTCGTACACCATCGGCGTGCTGCCGACGTTCCCAGGCGGCGTGATCTGAAGGTCCTGCCACGACGAGCCGTTCCAGCCCCACGTCTTCCTCCCGACCAGGATGGTCATGTGCACCGGCGGATCGTCTGCCATCGCGTAGCCCCACAGCTGAGGGTCAGGCCCCGTCGCGTGCTGCCAACCGCACCTCCACTCCCAGGTCTCGAAGAGCGTGGCCGTGCTCTGCTCGTCACCGCCCTGGCTGATCAACAGCGGGTATCCGCCGGGCCGGTAATAGGCGAGCAGGCCTGAAAGAGCCCCTGGAGCGCCGCCTCCATACGAGGTGCAGGGCTGCGACACCGGCACTACGTCAGCGCCATTTGTAGGCGACGGTGATGACTCGCAAGCCGCGGCCGCGATCAGCACGAGCAGGGCGGCGGCGCGCACGGGCTCAGGTCCGGGGGCGAAGCCGGGAACGCTGAGCCATCCGGTCCTTGCCAGCCGGTTCATCGACCGGGATGATGCCTCCGAGGCCGGCCCAGCGCCTGGCGGCGAGGGAGATGGCGAACGGCAGCGCCAGGGCGACGGTCGCGACGACCACGGAGAGAGGGTCAGGCAACCGTTGGGGGTCGTTGAGCCCTAGATACGTCAGGTAGCCGCCCGCCGCCGCCGTCAGGATGACGATCGCCACGGCGCCGCCGACGGCCCAGTAGCGGTACTCGCGGTAGAGGGGCGGCGCGGTCCGGCTGACCAGGCGCAACAGCCACCACGCGGTCAAGCCGTTGAGGACGAGACCGCTGATCAGCGCGCAGGCCGCGATGCCCATGCGGAAATAGGCGAGATGATTCATCACGAAGGCCGACGCGTTCACGGCGAGGATGCCGAGGGGTGTAATCACCCCCAGGCTGAGAAGAACTAGTTCTCTAGCCCTCCGGGGAAGCCTGAGTCGCCTGACCACAGCGAGCAGATTCGCGCTGCGCCGAGCTCAGCCGGAGGCGCCGCGAGCACCGGACCGGAGCGCACTCGTGGGTGCGCCAGGACCGAAGCGCAAGCGGCAACGACCGGATGGACCGCCGCAGTAGCGAAGATGCCGCCGAGGATCGGGCGACTCAGGCTTAGTGGCCGCAGCCGCAAGCCTGCGCGCTGCCAGCGTCGTCGCCTGTGTCGAACGAGTGGCCGCAGGAGCACGAGTGCACGGCGTTCGGGTTGTGGACCGTGAAGCCGGCACCCATCAAGCTGTCGACGTAGTCGATCTCCGACCCGCGGATGTAGTTCACGCTGAAGTCATCGACGAGGATCTGCACGCCCTCGTTCTCGATGACGACGTCGTCCGCGCGGTGCTGGTCGTCGAAAGCCATGCCGTACTGCATGCCTGAGCAGCCGCCGCCGCTCACGAAGATGCGGAGGGCGAGGGCTGGGTTCGCCTCCTTGGAGAGGAGCTCCCTCAGACGGGTCGAGGCTTCGGGGGTTAGTGAGACGACAGCTTGTTCGATCACGGTTGAGATGCTACCACGGGGTCGAGAATTGTCCTCGTGAATAGGGTCTTGCCTCCGGGCGGAATTGCCGCTCCACGCCCCGAACCAACCCCGCGCACCTCCGAGACATTCCTGGACGGAGGCCGTCCCTGGACTGCAACCTGGTTCGACCCTCCGTTCAGGCCAGAACCGCCCGACTGCAACCAGTCGTACGGAATCTGTTTTGCGGCCGACGGCGACATCGTCCTGGTCCGCGACGGGCGCCACTACTGGAACCTGCCAGGCGGTGGGGTAGAGCCTGGCGAAACGCTCGAGGAGACGCTGCGGCGGGAGGTGGCCGAGGAAGCTTGTGCCGAGGTCGTCGAGTGCGAGTACATCGGCTGCCAGCGCGTCGATGACCCGCAAAAACCGGAAGGGCCGGAGCGCTACTACCAGGCACGCTTCTGGGCGCGGGTGACCCTCCTGGACTGGACTCCCGCGCATGAGATCGTCGAACGCCGCCTCGTCAGACCCGAAAATTTTCTATCGAAACTGGCCTGGGGAGCCGCGCCGACGGCGCGGATCATCCTCGAAGAAGGATTACGAAGACAGCTCAGCGCCGGCCGAGCTTGAAGCCTTTCTTTTCCTTGGTGTCCGCCGCGGTCGTCGAGCCGGAGATCTGCTGAGCAAGCTGCTCGACGCCGCGCGAGATCTCGCTCTTCGGATCGGTCAGGACCAGGATCTCGCCCCTGACCGCGGCCTCGTCGGGCTTGGTGCCGTCGAAGCCGATCTCGATCGCGAGGTCCTGCTTGAGGGTCCGGACGACATCTTCCTTACTGACCACCGACTTCGGCACCTTGTTGTTGAGGGCGAGGATGACGCGGCCGGGGACGATGTTCAGGACGTTGGTGAAGATGTTCAGGAGCTCGCCAACGTCCTTCAGCGATGAAAGCTCCGGGGTGACGATCACGAGCACGCGCTGCGAGTGGTCGAGGACGCTGATCACGATGTCGGTGAAGGCGACGCCGAGGTCGAAGACGATGTAGCGGAAGGCGTTGACCAGGATGCCCATCGCCCTGTTGACCAGGTCGACGGTGATCAGGTCGGCCTGCTCGGCTCGGAGCACGCCCGGGAGCAGCATCATGCCGCCCGGGTGATGCAGGATCGCGCCCAGCACCGCCTCCTCGAAATTTTGCGGCGGGACCTGGCTCGCCGCGGCCAGGCAGCCGGTCGGGGTGAGATAGGAGATGAGCGCGGCGTGGTTGTAGGGCAGCGCCAGGTCGATCAGCAGCACCTCGCCGGGGAATCGGCGGGCCAGGGAGGCGGCCAGGTTGACCGCCATCGTCGTCCGGCCGGAGCCGCCCTTCGGTGAGTAGATCGCGACGGTGCTCGCGGCCTGCTCCGGGGCGACCATTCGGGCCCGGGCGATGAGGTTCGGCAGCGTGTCCTTGCGCTGCTCGACGAGCTTGGTCAGCTCGATGAGGGCGTCAGACTCGGCCGGGATCGTCTCGTAGAGGGTCTTGCGGTCGAGGGTCAGCAGGCGGCAGTCCTCGAGCGCGCGGACGCTGGCGGTGCGGGTCTCTTCCGAGATCAGGGCCATCTCGCCGAAGAAGTCGTCGGGGCCCATGAGCGCGATGGTGATCGTGTGCCCGGGCGACTCTTCGACGAAGACCTCGCAGCGGCCGGACTCGACGATGAACATCGTGTCGCCGGGGTCGCCCTGGTGGACGATGACCGAGCCGCGAGCGGCCGAGGTGGGGGCGAGGCGGCGAGAGAGGGCGTGGAGGATGTTGTCCGGGAGCGTGAAGAAGATGGCGACGCGCTCCAGGATCTGGAAGCGTCTCCGGAGCTCGTCGGGGGAGCCTGTGGTGGGGTGGTCGTTGTCGCTCACGCCGCAGGGAATTATAGGTATGGGGTATCGAGGTTCCGGCCCGCTTCCGGCCGATCAACGAGGCGTTGGTAGACTTACCGGCTGCCGGTCCCGTGGTGTAGCCTGGCCAAACACGCGGCCCTGTCAAGGCCGAGAACGCCGGTTCGAATCCGGTCGGGACCGCCATTTTGAGCTGCTGCTCCCGGAGAGGTGGCCGAGTGGTTGAAGGCGGCGGTCTCGAAAACCGTTATGGGTCACTGGCCCATCGAGAGTTCGAATCTCTCCCTCTCCGCCAGTTCTTGTTTCCAGCGGTTCCTTTACCGACTCGCTAGACCACCCCCAGTTGGGGCAAAATTCCCGCGTTTGGCTCCCATGGATCCCACCCCTATGTCGCGACGCCTGGCACTCGGTGCCGTAGTCGCCGCGCTCGCTGTCATGCCCTTGGGCGGTGCTGCCCACGCTGAGCAGGCGGCCGTGCCGGCGAGCGTTCACCGAGCGTCCGTTCAGTCGAGCACGTCGTCCTTTTATGTCTATGGCTCGTTTATCGACGTGTGCGGTCCGGGTACCACTGCGGACTGTCCTCTGTACCAGGACGCGGCATCTGAGGCCGTCCCGCCGTCGGGCGGAATGACGATCCTCGACTTCGGGGCGCCGTGTTTCGAACCGGCAACCCTCGCGTGGGGCACGCAGCTTTTCAACAGCCAGAGCTGCACGCCCAACGCCGCGCTAGTGATCCTCGCTCAGGCCTGGCTGCGCGGCTATTCGACCAATCCCAATCGCACGGCGTCGACGAGCTACGTGCTGGTGGCGGGGACCAGCAACAGCCTGACGGCGGCCGTGCCCGGCAACGCTCTGACCACCGACGAGATGTCGATGCACGGACAGGCATGGTTCACGTCGGTCATCGCTCCGATCGCCGCGGCTGCCCAAGGCCTGGGCTCTCGAGTGACAACCTGGGCCGGCGACGACATCGAGGAGTCGAGGGACGGGGACTGGTACGACGGTCCAACCACCACCGCCTGGGTTGATGCGTACGCGTCCGCATCGGGCGCTACCAAGCCATGCGTGGCAAGCCGAAAGGCACTGATGGTGGACTATGGCGACTACGTCCCGGGTGTGCCCGGCTGGTCGCCCTCGGCCATCTACCACGTCGCCTGGCAATCGGCGCCGGCCTGTCCCGTGCCCGAGATTTACGACGCTACCAATGCCGGCGAGTGGCAGAGCCTGAACGGATATGCCCTGAGCGCCGGCCTACCGCCACTCGAGTTCACGGGTGTCCTGTCCGAGGACGGCAGCGCCGAAAGCCTGTCGGCCCCATCCAGTTGGCAGAATCTGGCGAGCGCAAGCGGTCAAACGCCGCCATACCTCACGGTTATCGGCGCGACTGGGCCAATCCCGCCCGTGGTTCCAGACGCGCCCATGGCGGTCAAAGCAGTTCCAGGTCCGGGGCTGATCACCCTCACGTGGGCGGCTCCAGCCTGGGACGGCGGGGCTGCGGTAACGGGGTACACGGTGAGCGTTTTCGACGGGTCGATGCTTGACCAGCAGGTGACGTTCAGCGGGTTCCCCGCCCCGGAGACGGCCATAGTTGCCGGCCTTGCCGGGGGGACCTCGTACACGTTCTATGTCAGCGCGACCAACCGGGCGGGAACAGGTCCTCAGTCGCCGCCATTCGGAAGCGACCCCATGTGGTCGCCGGTATTTCCCTAGAGAAAACCGTTCATTTTCACCTGATAAGGAGGATGTGCCGGTGGCTGCTGGGCGACTCGATGCGATCGGGATCGTGGTTGGGGATCTTGCGTCGGCCGTTCGCTTTTACCGCCTGCTCGGAGTTCGGTTCGCGGACGGAGCCGAGGACTCGGAGCATGGGCACGCCGAGGCGGAGCTCGAAGGCGGTGTTCGCTTCATGCTCGACAGCGAGTCGAGCGTCGTTTCGTTCGACGCAGGATGGAAGAGAGGGGAGGGGCAGTCGGGCGCAGCTCTTGCCTTTCATTGCGACTCACCGGGCGCGGTGGACGAGCTCTACGCGAGCGCGATCAAGGCAGGTGCTCGTTCCCATAAGGAGCCGTGGGATGCGTTCTGGGGGCAGCGCTACGCTCAGATTCGCGACGCAGACGGAAATCCAATCGATCTTTACGCGGAGATCGAGCCGCGAACCTGAGCCACGACCACCTCAGGTCGAGTCGTCAGATCCGAGGCGGTGAATCGGAGGATTCGATAGCCGGCGTTGATCAGCAGGTTCTGCCGCCGGTCGTCGCTGACCAGGCGCTCGCGATGGTTTGCGCCGTCGTACTCGATCACGAGGCGCGCGTCGGGGTAGTACAGGTCCGCGCGGCCAACCTGGATTCCTCGACCGTCGCGCAGCTTCACCTGCACCTGAGGGCGTGGCAGGCCGGCCTGGATCAGCAGCCATCGCAATCGGGTCTCCATAGGGGACTCAGCCGGCTCGGCGAGCTGAACGAGACGACGAAAACGAGCGGCTCCTCTTCGCCCGGCCTTTGCTCCTGGGTCGTCCACCAGTCTTTCTTTGGTCATCAGCCTTTTGAAAATTGCCGTGTCCAGGGCGATCAGTGCATCAACAGCTGGACTGAACAGACATAGATCGCGAAGTGTCCTGCTGAGCGATGTAGCGGCGAGGCCACAGATCGCGGTGCGTTCATTTGGCGACAGGTCTGAGCGGCGAACTGTCACTCCAGCCCGTGAGCGCGCATGACTACGTCGCGGGACGATGACTTCGACAGGGCTGGCCATGTCCGATCTCAGGCTGTGTATCCATGCGGCAGTCGAACATGCGAACACTGCGTCACGAGGAGCCCTCAACGCCGCGAGCGTCGTCCACACGGGGCAAGGATTCCAGAACGGACCATTGCCTATCTACCCTGCCTGTTAAGGCTCGCAAGTGCGAACACTTGCGATGCATTTGGGCCGAAATGGAGCACAAGTGCGAACACTTGTGACCCAGAACGTGTCTAGAAGAACGCGATCCCCTCGTAGATCGGTCCCCGCGTGAACCAATCCCCCGAGAAATGCACGTGCATGGCGTTCTGCTCCCACGGATCGTTCACCCAGTAATCCGAGGACCCATCCCGCCCGGTCAGCACCACGAAGTGCGTTCCACCCGAGGGCAGGTTCATCCCCACGATCACGGGCCGCCCCGCGCCCACCTGCGCCGCGATCCATCCCGACGACGGGTTCATGACCATCGAGAACGGATGTCCCGGGATGTTCAGCGCGGCGTTGTACATCTCACCCCGACCGTCGAACCACCCTCCGTGACCGGCGATCGTCGCCGGTGACACCCCGCCAAAACCAAAGTGCGAGTACACCATCGCCAGGTCGGAAACCAGGCATCCGATCTTCCACACCGGGAACGTCCCCGCAACCGGATCCGACGCCCAACGCGCATCTCGCTGGTTGAAATACGTTCCCCACCCGTCGTGCAACGGCTGCGCGTCGAGGATCAACCGCTCGGTGCTTCCGCCCCCGCTGCCCGCGCCCGCGAGTCCCCGCGCGATGTCCCAGCCCGGCCACGTCATCGACGGCGCGAGCGCCGGGGCGCTGCCCCACGCGTGCACGCCGCCGGCGCGATCCAGCACCCATCCTCCGGGCTTATCCCTGGGAGCCGCGGTCCACGCGACCAGCGAGTCCGCCTCGTCGCGTCCCAGCGCCAAGCCACCGCCCACGACCAGTGGCGCGCCCCCAAACGGATGAATTCCGCCGTAGAAGTCGAGGGTGTAGCCCTCCACCTCGAGTCCCCGACTCGGGATCAGGGCGATTCCGCGCGCCATGTCGCCGCTGAACGCGGCGGCCGCCAGCACCGGCCGCGCGTCACCGAAGGGATGCACGCCGCCCAGGCCATCGAGGGTGTATCCAGACACCGACGCGGGTCTCGACGAAGGCATCAGCACGATGCCGCGCGCGATCCCAGTGCCTGGCCATGTCGTGTTCCCCTTCACTGGCGGCGCGCCGCCGAACGGATGAATCCCTCCGTCGGCATCAAGGAGATAACCCGCGGGTGACGACGCCGAGGACCACGGCGTCATCACGATCTCTCGCGCGCCGATCCAGTTGGGCCAGTACACGCCGCTGTCGACAGGCGGAGCGCTTCCGACGGGATGCAGCTTGCCCCACCCGTCCATCACATATCCACCAGTCCCGTCCGGGAAGAGCGCGAGGCTGAAGGCGATGTCTTTGTCCGGCCAGCTCGCGCTGGCCTTCAGTTCCGGCGATGCCCCGACTGGATGCAATCCGCCGAAACCGTCGAGCACGTAAAGGTGGTCCTGGTTGTCAAGCGGAGCTGCCGCCGCGGCGCGCGACGATGACCGAAGTGCGACCAGCGACCGGAAGGTCCCACGCTCGCCGCCCACATATATAAGGACGGTCGCGGCGGCGACGGCGATCAGAGTCAGCGAGCCCATGACCGGGGACAGCCGTGGCACGGCGCGGGGATCTTAGCTCAAGCGCAAGACGGTGCCAGCTGGCAAGTTGTACTCGCCATGCGGCTCGCAGTCGGGACCGCGCTCGCCGTCACCCTTGTGCTGGCCGCCTGTGGAGGCGGAGCCCCTTCCGCGGCCGCCTCTCCGAAAGGATCCAAAGCCGCCACTGCCACGCCCGTGCCTTCACCGTCCACCGTCGCCAATTCGGACCCATGCAGCCGAGTCCCAGGCGGCACCTCCGTGATCCTTCCGATCAGCGGGTTCGGCCGAGTCATAGGCGATCCACGTCACTGCCAGGTGTTCATCTCCAGCCCGGCCGGCAACGCGGTCGTCGCGGTCGACTTTTCGGGCAGAGTCCTCAAGACCATCTCC
This sequence comes from Candidatus Dormiibacterota bacterium, assembly GCA_024280995.1. Classification (GTDB taxonomy): domain Bacteria; phylum Chloroflexota; class Dormibacteria; order Dormibacterales; family Dormibacteraceae; genus 40CM-4-65-16. Next base: position 154,995 of record JAMXLM010000045.1, on the reverse strand, counting down.
GACGAGTTCGGAGCCGGAGCGATGGTCATCGACGGCTCGACCCTCTACGTGGCCCTCACCACCACAGGCGCGATCGACGCGATCGACACCAATACCCTCACGCGCGTCAAGACGGTGGCCACCGGCCTGGTGAAGCCACGCGACCTGGCTTTCGCCGGCGGCCGGCTCTGGACGACCTCGGGCGAGTGCCAGGCATGGTCTGTGCAGCTCGTCAGCGTTGACCCAGTCACTGGCAAGATCACCCAGCTGGCGCCAGATGCAGACAGCGGTCTCTCGTACTGCGCCGGCTTCGCGACCGCTTCGTCCAACGGCAACATCCTGGTGGCGTGGGACGTAGGCCTCGAGCCCGGCAGCCTCACCGTGTTCGACGTCTCGGGCGCCAAGCCCGCGATCCAGGTCAGCAAGCGTGAGGAGATCCTCGGCCACCTGATCGACGCCGCGATCACCCCGCGTGGTGACAAGCTCGTCACCGCGTCGGGCTCGCCGTACGAGTTCGATCAATGGACGCTCGCCACGGCCAGCCAGGACGGAGTGATCTATCCGGGAAGCCCGTATCCGAACTCTGTCGCCGTCAGCGCGGTGCGCAACGGCCTCGTCGTCACGGGGCTGAGCCAGCACGATGGTGACTCGGTCGCGGAGTACGAGCTCGGAAGGCCGGCGCCGGTGGCGACGATGCTGAACGTCGGCACCAACCACAACCTCCTGTACCCGCGGGGCCTGGCCTTCTCGGGCGACGGTGGCCTCATCTTTGCGGTGACCGGCGTGGCGCTCGACGGCTCCGCTCCCACGGTCACGCTCAACATCCTCCAGGGACCGAACCTGCCCTAGTCAAGGAATCGCCGGAAGCCGGGCCAGGTTCCGATTTGAGTGAGCGGTCTCAGCGAAGCGGCGGGCAACGAGCGCGAGGTTCGCCTCACGACGATTGGGCGTAAGTCGGGCAAGCCCCGCTCGGTCACGATCTGGATCACGACCGACGGCACGCATGTCTACGTCCGATCGGGCCAGGGGATGAGTCGCGACTGGCCGCAGAACCTCGTCGCCAACAACTCGGCGACAGTCCGTGCGAAAGGCGGTTCCTTCGAAGTCACCGCGCGCCATGTCACAGACCCCGCCGAAGCTCGCGAGACGACGCAGCTCGTCGCCAACAAGTACGGCATCCGCAGCTCCTCGCCAAAAGCCGAGCAGGCGGTCTTCGAGCTGACCGAGGTCCCGAGCTAGCTCGAAGTCTCCGCCAGCCCGCAGATGAAGCGGATGACGGCTTCGATCCCGCGGTGGTAGTTGTCGATCAGCAGGTGCTCGTTCGGTGAATGGATCGCGCAGTCGGCCTGCGCGATGCCACTGATCACCAGGGGCGCGCCGACCGCCTCCTGGAAATCGACCGCGACCGGGATCGATCCCCCTACGCGGACCAGCGCCGTCTCTTTGCCGAACGCGGCCTTGTAGGCCGCCGTCAACGCCCGGGCAGCGTCGTGGTCGACGGAGCAGAGCACCGGCGGCGCTGAGCCGATGACCTCGATCTCGATCTGAACCCCCGGTGTGGTGAGGGACTGCACATGGCTCTTGAAGGACGCGAGGATCGCCTTCCAGTCCTGGTCCGGTACGAGCCGCATGCTCACCTTCGCCATCGCGTGTGAAGGGATCACCGTCTTGGCGCCCTTGCCCGTGAACCCGCCGACGAACCCGTTCGCGTCCAGCGTCGGCCGGGCGCCGGCGCGCGCGAGTCCGGTGAAGTCCGGCTCGCCCTCGAGCGCCTTCGCGCCGGTGAGCCGCAGCATCTCCGCGGTGAAATCCGAATCCTTCCTCTTCCAGTCGGCGGCCTCGGCGGCGCTCGGATCCCGCACGGCGTCGTAGAAACCGGGGATGGTCACTCGGCCGTCGCGGTCCTTGAGCTCGGCCACGATTCGCGCGAGCGTGTTGATCGGGTTTGGCGCGATGCCGCCATACGTGCCCGAGTGGAGGTCGACGGCCGGACCGGTTGCGCGGAGCTCCGTGTAGATCAGACCGCGCAGCGACGTGGCAAGGGTGGGCATTCCTTCCTCGTCCATGCCGCTGTCCCAGATGAGGACGGAGTCGGTCTTCAGCGACGACCCACGCTCGCGGAGGAACTGCGGAAGCGACGGGCCGGTGATCTCCTCCTCGCCCTCGAGCAGGAATCGCAGGTTGATCGGTGCGCCGCCAAGAGCGAAGAGGTGCTCCACCGCTTTCACGGTCGCCATGTGGTTGCCCTTGTTGTCCGCCGCGCCGCGCGCGTAGAGGTGGCCGTCGCGAGCGATCGGATCGAACGGCGGCGTCTTCCACTCGTCGACGGGGTCGACCGGTTGGACGTCGTAGTGACCATAGATCGTCAGGTGCGGCTTGCCGGGATGCTGGTTCCACTCCGCCATCACGACCGGCAGGCCGCCCTCGCGCACGTCGATGATGTCCGTTTTCATGTTCATCGCGGTGAAGCGGTCGCGCAGCCAGCGCGCGTTGGCCAGGCAGTCGTCGCGCCGCTCGGGCAGCGTGCTGATCGAGGGGATGCTGAGCTCTTCGATGAGGGCATCCAGGTCCGACTCGCGCCGCGACTGCGCGAGCGCGACGGCCTCGTCCTGCAGGGATTGCGTGGTCGCCATCTCTATTACGTCCCCCTTGCGCGCGTGATCTGAGCCGCGTGGTCGTGGCCGTGCGCGGCATACATCCGCAGCCAATCCTCGGTGCCGAAAGGCCCGCTCTCGCTGTGCGTGCCGACAATCCCCCAGTCCGCGTCCGTCATGCGGTCGAGAAGCTGAGCGGTCGACTCGCGCACCCAGCGCACGGCCTCGAGAGAAGGCTGGATGGGCCGGTCGCCCGTCAGGCGTTCCGCGAACGCCTTCTCGTCGTATCCCTGGATGACGGAAGCGGGCTCGACGAGCAGGCGACGAAGACGCTGCGCTCCGACGATCTCGGCGTCGGCGACGTGGTGGACGATCTGCCGTGGCGTCCACTCGCCGTCGCCGGCGCGATCGAGCTCTTCTTCCGTGATCCCGTCCACAGAGTCCGCGACTGCGCGGTAGCCGTCTCGATACTTTGTGATCAAGCGCGCCCGCTCGTCTGCGTCCAACAGCCCCACCTCACTAACGCGACCTTCGGATGGCCAGTGAGGACACCTTACCCCGAACTCGCGCCAGGGACCGCAGACCAGGACGTGCCCGCCGCCTCGAACCCGGAAACGCGGACCCGCAGCCGGCTCTAGAGCTGTTGGCGGCGGGCGGGATCAAAACCTAAACCCGAACCCGCCAAAGTGGGAGCCTAAAACTCAACCGGGAGCCACCCGACCAGCCGGGCTCTATTCGAGCTGCCTATCCGCCTCTGCAAAACACAGGATCGCGCCGGCAAACAAGGTGATGATCAGGAACAAGAGGAGCCGGATCACGGCAGAGCCGCCGGACACCAATGGGTAGGTCGGTGGAAACATCAGCATGGCCATCGCTGAATCTCGTCACCGGAGCCTAGGACGTGAAGCGTCGGCAGACGATGGGATCTCTGTACTAACGGGCGGCCAAGGCGGCTCCTCTCCGTTATGCCTCTTGTCCTACCGGCTGCGTTGCCGAACTCGAACTGGCTTCCGTCCGGGTCGCGAAGCCCGGTGGGATGACCTCAGGCGGCCGTGCGATTCTGATGCCACTGACGCCGGCCAAACCCGGGCTCGGGGTGCGACCGATTCGCCCGCCGAGGGGTACTTCCTATTGAACACGCACGGCCGTGCAAGGCCTGCCCCGCCCGCGTGTCTCGGCGGCCTCCAGTTCCTGCATGTGACTGGGGGCCGTTTGCTTTATTGCATGCGGCTAAGTGAGAACAGATCGTGTTCAGCCGACCCGGAGCCGCCGACAGGAATCGAACCCGTAACCTGCTGTTTACAAAACAGCTGCTCTGCCAATTGAGCTACGGCGGCGCGCCCGGGTCAGCGTACCCGAATGTCCCAAGCACCCCCCGCTTTCAGCAATTGCGCGAGGAACCTTAAGCAGCTAGGATTTTTGAGCCCTCGCGCGAGGTCCGCGAGGTGTGTGCCTACGAGGTTTGAACATAGGGGTGTGCGCATGACCTATCGCCGACTCGGCATTCCGATCGTTGCCCTGGCGGCCACGATCTTCGGCGCCAGCGTGGCCCTCGCGCCCGCCGCCGGAGCATCGAGCGGAGCCGCCGGCTCAACCCGCGCCGTCGTTCGGACGGGCACCACTTCGTTTGTCCCGACCGCGGACGGAACCGATGCGTTCGGCCAGCCTGAGCTGCCCGGTGCCGTCAATGGCGCCGGAAACGCCAGCTCGCACAACAACAACGGCGTCAACCGCAGCCGGTCGATCGAGCACACGGCGGCCAGCGTGCCGGCCGCACCGGTCGCCCCAGGCGTCGGCGTCGGGAGCACCGGGCTCAGCGTGCTGACATCGTTTCAAGGTCTGAACCATCGCAACCAGCGTCTCGCCAACGGCGGCAACCAGTTCTCGCTGGAGCCTCCGGACCAGGGTCTCTGCGTCGGCAACGGCTTCGAGGTCGAAGTCATCAACGACGTGATGAAGATCTACAACCCGGACGGAACCACCGCCAAGGGAACTGAGGACCTGAACACGTTCTTCGGCTACGCGGCCCAGTTCAACCGCAAGACCGGAGCCCAGGGACCGTTCGTGACCGACCCCAGCTGCTGGTTCGACTCTGCGACCAACCGCTGGTTCGTCGACGAGCTGACCCTCGAGGTGTTCCCTGACAGCGGTGACTTCACCGGCCAGAACCACCTCGACCTGGCGGTTAGCAGCGGCGGCGACCCCACCACTTCGACGTGGGCCATCTACACGACGCAGGTCCAGGACGACGGCAACAACGGCACGCCGGACCACCACTGCGTCGGCCTCAACCCGCCGATGTTCGGCAACCGGGTCCACGCGCCCACGTTCCCGAACGCCTGCCTCGGTGACTACCCGCACCTTGGCGCGGACGCCAACGGCATCTACCTCACGACCAACGAGTACCACTTCTTCGGCAACGCGTTCCACGGCGCCCAGATCTACGCCTACTCCAAGACCGCGCTCGAGTCCGGTGCGGCGTCAGTCGCCGTGACCCAGATCGACACCAACGGCATGGACAACGGCAACTCTGGATTCACGCTCTGGCCCGCGACCGCGCCGGCCGGCAACTTCAACACCGCCGCCGGCGGCACCCAGTACTTCCTCAGCTCCAACGCGGCCGACGAGGCCCATGGCGACGGCTCGGGCGTCGGTCCCCGCCAGTCGACCAAGCTTCTCGTCTGGACGCTGAGCAACACCTCGTCTCTCGCCAGCACGGCGAGCATCAACCTCAGCCACGCCACGCTGGGCGTGGGCCTTTACGTGGTGCCTGCCCGATCTGAGCAGCCGGCCGGCTCGACGCCGATAGCCGACTGCTTGAACAAGCACTCGTGCGCCCCGCTCCTAATCGGCAGCACCGATCCCTTCGCGCCCAACCACGAGGTTTCGATCGACAGCAACGACACCCGCATGCAGCAGGTCGTCTACGCGGATGGCATGCTCTGGGGCGCTCTCGACACGGCGGTCAACGCGGACGCCAACACTCGAGCCGGAATCGAGTGGTTCGTCGTCAACCCCGCCGGCGGTGGATCGCTAGTCAACAGCGGCTACCTGGCCGTCAGCGGCGACAACGTCACCTACCCGGCGATCGCCGTTCGGCCCGACGGCAAGGGCGTCATGTCCTTCACGCTCGTCGGCCGCGACTTCTACCCGACCGCCGCGTTCACTTCGATGAGCGCGAGCGGCACCGGAGCCGTGCAGGTCGCCGCGCTGGGCGTCGGCCCTGACGACGGCTTCAGCGGCTACGCGATCTTCAACGCTCCCAACCCGGCGCGCCCGCGCTGGGGTGACTACGGCGCGGCCGTGGTCGACGGGAACAACATCTGGGTCGCCAGCGAGTACATCGGGCAGACCTGCACCCTCAGCCAGTACCTGGCCACGGGCGGCAGCTGCGGCGGCACCCGGAGCATCCTGGCCAACTGGGACACCCGGCTCACCGAGGTCAACCCCGGCTAGCCGTTCTGCGGAAGCATCCGTCAGAGGCCCGGCACCGTGCCGGGCCTCTTCAATTTCGGCCCAAATCTGATCAATTTGTTCAGGCTGCAAAGAATCTTTCGTTAATTTGTGGAACCAGACCTAGGCCTCTGTAGACTCCGGCCAGCCCGTCAAAAACGCGGGCAATTCGCCGTCAGAAGGGGTGTCTGGAGTGGGCCGTTTGTCTGGGCGTGGCAGCACGCCGTCTAGTCGTGTCCGCGTCTCCGTTTCGGCGCTGGGGGCCGCCGTTGCGGCTTTCCTGGTCGCGTCGGTCGGCGTGGCCGCCGACGAGGACTACTCCGCAGCGGACAGCGCGGCCGCCGACCCCGGGATCGACTTTCAGACCTCCACGACCACCTTCGGTGGCGCCGCCGGGCTCGACACGAGCAGGACCGTCCAGCACTGGTCCGGCGCGACGACCAACCCCGTCGACGGAGTCACATATCGCTACAACATCGTCGGCGCCGACCCGAGCACCGGCGGCTCGGCTCTGATCGGCGTCGACATCATCCCGGTGAACGTCAACGTCGCCGGCGCCTCGTTCAATGGCGGCAACGCCGTCAACGCGGTCCTCGCGTCGCCGCTGTTCCACGCGAACAGCTACGCGTCCACCCCAAGCGCCTCGACGGCGATGGGCGGGAAGGGGGCAGGCGGGGCGCTCTCGTCGGGCAACGACGGCGTGCAGCTGCTCGACGCCACGATGCGCTCGGAGTTCGACAAGGTCGGACCCGACGCGACTTATCACGTCCTGCTCGACTCGCCGGTCGTGTACGACCCGGTGACGATCAACGTGCCAGACGGCATGGGGATCCTCATGACCCCGGGCTTCATCACCTACGCGAACATCGACTCGCACTGGTTCTCGACCCGGATCCAGAACCAGCTGGGTCGCCTGCACCTCGATCCGTCGCGGCTGGCGATCTTCCTGACCGATGACGTGATCGTTTCGGACGGCCCGAATCCGGCGGGAGGCTTCGTCCTCGGCGCCCACGGGGCGGGTCCGGCGACCTCGACCAGCGACGGCTCGGCGCACGGCAACGGCAACCAGCCGGTGCAGACCTTCGTGTGGGGCTCGTGGCTGACGCCCGGGTTCTTCAGGAAGGCGACCAACTTCATGGTCCAGGACGTCTATGCCCTGAGCCACGAGGTCGTGGAGTGGGCGAACAACCCGTTCGCCGACAACTCGGTGCTGCCCTGGCAGTCCGTGGCGGCCCCGCAGTACGGCTGCAGCGACGAGCTCGAGACCGGGGACCCGGTCTTCCGGTTGGGCTTCACGCTCGGCCACAACCCGCTGCACGAGCGCTTCAGCGACGGCACCTACCACCTCTCTGACGCGGCCCTGCTGCCGTGGTTCATGCGCTCCGCCCCCGCCACGCAGGATGGCCGCTTCACATTCCTCGGCAACCTGAACCCAGACGCAAGCTTCCATCAGCCGGCGCCGACGTGCTGAGCTGAGACGAAATCAGGGGTGGGGGCGCGAGCTCCCGAGCGAGAGGCCCGGCCTGAAAACCGGGCCTCTCTCTTTCTGTGCGCTAGTCGTCCGCCTCGTTCTCGCCCTGGTGCCGGACCAGGCTTGCGAGGTGGTCGACCTTCGGCGAACCAAGGCCCGTGATCGCGTCCCAGCCGCGAGTCGCGTTGAAGCCCTCGAACCCGGCAAAACTGTTGTTGCCGGTGCGGACGTCGTGGAACCCAAACGTGTAAGAGTCCGACTTCGCGATCTGGTAGAGCCGACCGTTTAGAAGTCCCAACCGGTGGTGCGCCGATTGATCGAGCAGGGCAGCGACACCGGCCCACTGGGCCGTTGCCACGCTGGTGCCGAAGATCAGGCGAAACTTCCCGCCGGCGCGGACAACGATCGCGCCGAACGCGTCCGAGCTCCACGCGACGTCAGGCAGGCCGCGGCCGCCGTGCTTTTGCAGCCGCGCCTGGTAGCCCGGCCGTTCGTATACCTTGCTGAACCCACCGCCGCTCGCTCCGAACTGGTCGCCCCAGCCGACCTCGGACTGGTAGGTGCCGGCCGCCGGGTCGGCCACGAGCCGCGTTCCGCCGACCGCGGTGACGAGTGGATCGGACGCCGGAGTCGACACGGCGTGGACGACATTGCCGGCGCAGTCGCGCTCGGCGGCGCCGAAATCGCCAGACGATGCCAGGACGGTGATGGCCTTCGCGCGAGCGGCCTCAAAGACCGCGTGCTCCTGCTCGAGGAACCTCCTGCTCGGGCACGTCTCCGCCTCGCCGAAGCTCTGAGAGATGACGTCGCCGAGGTTGTGGCTGACCGCGAACCTGGTCACGCTCAGCAGATCGGCGTCGGCGCCGGAGCGCGCCAGCACGACGTGGATGGTCGCGGCGGGGGCGATGACGTGGCTCCACTCGACGTCGGTGGCGATCTCGATCGCCCAACCGACCTGCTGCGGGTCCGTCGGGTTGAAAGGCGTAAGGCCGTCAGGCGCCGAGACGACGAGGTTAGTTGGCTCCAGGCCCCAGGCGGCGTTGAAGTCGCTCACGTCCTTGGCGAGAACCGGGTCCTGGAAGCCGGCGATGATCACGATGGTCCGCTCGGCGCCCGTGATGCCGGCGCTGAGCAGGGGCTGGACGCCGTAGGCCACGCGCAGCTGGTCAGGCCCGTAGCAGGGAAGCGGCGCCGTCGGCGACTGGCAGGAGAAGAGGGTCTTGCCATCGGACTCGGCTTGCACCACAGCGTCGAGCCTGGTGTTCGTGCCGGCGGCCGGCGTCATCGCGTGCCGGGGCTCGGCCGCCGGCGAGGCGAGCACAAACGCCCCAGCCAGTACGGCCGACGACAATGCGGCTGCCGCCAGGCGGCGGCGAAAGACGTTTTTCAGTCCTTCCTCTCGTGCCGGATGCTAGCGCGAAACCGGCCCCGAAATCGAATAGGACTCTGTCTATGCTTTGGGCTCGCTCGTGATCGAACCGAAAGACGTCGTGCTCGCCATCCTCGGCTCGTCGGCCGCGCTCGGCGGATTCGTGCTCGTCTTCCTCGGCGTGATCATCGCGGCGTATGAGTCGTATGGCGGTGACGTCCCGGCTCCCGTCGTCGCGCCGTACCGAACGGCCGGCGGAATCCTTCTCGGGACGTTCGCCCTCAGCCTCGTCATCGTCGGTGTCTGCCTGGCGTGGCTCGCCGGCGGAGGCCCCTCCGCGACCTATGCGGCTCCGATCGTGCTGTTCGCCGTCCAGCTCGTCGCGGTGTTCTGTGCCGCCGGCTGGGTGACCCGGACTGTCCTGTGGCGCTGACCCAGAAGAAGCTGCAGGACATGAAGGATGCGAGCCTCACCTCGCTCCTCGACGAAGGCGCTGCGTCTTGGAAGGCGAAGGCCAGGCATGCCTACACGGCCACGCGTGGCTTCATCAAGGAGCTTCGGCCGGATGACGTCGTACCGTTGCTGATCGCGGAGCTCGAGGTGACTCCCGAGTTTCGGAATTACCTCGCGAAGAAGAAGCTGAAGCAGAAATACTGGTCGGAGTGGTTCGCGGAATTGATCATCGACCGATACTGGTCGGAGTTGAACGGAGGAGATTGAGGATGGCGAAAGACTCGTCGGAGCAGGCCAAGCGATTCATCGACGCATCGCTCAAGGGGCGGGCCAAGCCGCCGAGCAAGGCCGCCTACACGCGCGCGGTGAAGATGGCGCGGGCCGCGATCGAAGAGCTGACTTTGGTGGCGAGCCGGACCCAGGCCTAGACCCAGGCTAAGAGAGCTCCGACCGGACGCGGTCGGCGGCCTCGACCATCACTCGCAGCTTGCCGTAGGCACGGTCCCTCGGCAGGTACTTCATCCCGCAGTCAGGCGCGACGATCAATCGATCGGCGTCGACGAACCGCAGCGCGTTCTTGATCCTGTTCACGACCGTGTCAACGTGCTCGACCGCGCTGTTGTCCGCGAGGTCGATCACGCCGACGATGAGCTGCTTGTCTCCAAGCGACTTCAGCACGCCGAGGTCGACGTTCTGCTGCGCCGACTCCATCGAGATCTGCTTCGCGCTGGTGCCGGCGAGCTCTTCGAGGAACGGGTACCCCTTCGGTCTGTTGTGCACGATGTGGGCGTAGCCGAAGCACGTGTGGAGGACGGTCGTGCCGTCGATTCCGTCCAGCGCGCGGTTGATCGCCGGGATCGCAAAGCGCGCGGCCTTCTCCGCCCGCGCCTGAAGGTAGGGCTCGTCCAGCTGCACCACGTCCGCCCCGGCCGCGAACAGGTCGCGCACCTCCTCGTTGACTGCGCCCGCGAGCGCCATCGCCAGCGCCTCCTCGTCGTTGTAGTGGTCGTCCTGCGCCTGCTGCGACATCGTGAACGGACCGGGGAGGGTCGCCTTGATCGGCAGGTCCGTGCTGGCGCGGAGGAACTCGACGTCGCGCTTCTCCACCGGGCGTGTGCGCCGGATCGGTCCGACGACGCGCGGCACTGGGTTCGGGTGCCCGGTCCGGTCGAGCGCCACTCCGGGGTTGTCGAGATCCATGCCGTCGAGTGCGGTGGCGAAGCGGTTGGAGTAGCTCTCGCGGCGGATCTCCCCGTCCGTGATGATGTCGATCCCGGCGCGCTCCATGTCTCGGATCGCGACCAGGGTGGCGTCGTCCTGCGCCTCCTCGAGGAAGTCCGGCCCGACGCGCCAGATCTCGAGCGCGCGGACCCGCGGCGGGAGTCGGCTGCCGAGCACCTGGCGGTCGACCAGCCAGTCAGGCTGTGGATAGCTGCCGACCACCGTGGTCGGCAGGATCTTGGGACCCACTTAGAGTGTCACGCCCCCGACGGACGGCGCATCTTCGCGGCCTAGACGGCCGGGCGCCTGCGGCGCTGAAGCCGACGTCAAGGGGGCCCGGCGCGGCGTCGCTGCCCCCGCGACCACGGCGCGGGGACCCCAGAAGGTATTGCGCTCTCCTCGCGCCACCCTTTCCTTGGCTCCGGCCGTCGATGCCGCGAATCTGCATCGGCCCGCGAGGGGCGTGACACTCTTGCAAGGTTAATCTGCTCGCATGGCCATGACCGCGAACCGGCTCAAAGGCGACGCCTGCGAGCGCGACTGGATCTGGGAGCGCGAGGTCGAGGCGGCGCCGTGGGAGGAGACTCGCCGGCTTTCCGTCGGCGCGTGGGAGCGTCAGTTCCGACGCCTGCGCGAGTCGTCACGGTTCTACGCGGGCAAGTGGAAGGAGGCGGGCGTCGGCAACTCTTTCGTGAGCCTTGCCGACCTGAACGAGCTTCCGTTCACCACCAAGGACGAGCTCAAGCTGGCCCTAGACGGGGACCCGCCGTTCGGCAGCAACCTGTGCGTGGCCCCCGACCAGGTGAAGCGCGTCTACCAGACCAGCGGGACCTCGGGCACGCCGAGCGTGCTGGCGCTCACGCGCGGCGACATGGAGACGTGGACGGTAATGGGCACCCGGACCTACTACGCGACGGGGATCCACGAGCACTCGAGCGTGCTGACCACCTTCGGCGCGGGGCCGTTCGTCGCGGGCCACACGCATTTCGTGCTCCTGCGCATCGGCGCTCGCTCGGTCCCGGTGGCCCCGGGCGATACCACGCGCACCCTGTTCGGCCTCCGCGCCGGTCTGGCCGACACGCTGCTTGCGACCGCTTCCTTCGCTCAGTACCTCGCCAACAAGACTCACGACCAACTGGGCCTGCTGACGCACGTCGTCACCGGAGGCGAGCCCGGTGGTGGAATCCCGGCGATCCGCGACCACATCCAGAAGGAGCTGGGCGTGACCGTCACCGAGGTCATGGGAATCGGCGACGTCGCCCCGTCGCTGTTCGGCGAGTGCCCGCATCAGCAGGGTATGCACTTCTGCGGCGGGGGACACGTATGGGTCGAGCTGATCGACCCCGACTCTCGCGAGCCGATGGAGATCGAGACCGGTGCCGTGGGTGAGCTCGTCTACACCGCCCTGACACGGGAGGCGATGCCGGTTGTGCGGTTTCTCGGCGGCGACATCGTGCGCATCGAAGGCACGTCGTGCGAATGCGAGCGCACGACCTTCAGAATGCGTATTCTCGGCCGGCGCGACGACATGTTCATCGTCCGCGGTGTGAACGTCTATCCGACGGCGATCCTGTCGGTCGTCGGCGATTTCCGGCCGCGCGTCACGGGCCGTGCCCGCGTCGTGCGAACAGGTACCGACACTTCGATCGAGCCGCCGATACCGATCGAGGTCGAGGTCACGGGCGGTCACGCCGCGGATGACCGACTCGTCAAAGAGATCGAGGACGCGATCCACTCGAAGCTCACCTTCCGATCCAGGATCGCGCTGGTCCCGGAGGCTGATTTCGGCGAAGCCGGGTACAAGACGAGGCTCTCGAGGAGGGGCGAAGGGTGAGCCGCAAGCTCCGTTCCGCGCTCGGCCACAGCACAGCCGACCGGATCTTCGTCCGCGGCCACGACCTCGCCGGCCTGATCGGCAAGGCCAACCTCGGCGACGTCGCGTACCTCGAGCTGAAGGGACGCCTCCCCGACGAGCGCGAGTCGCTGATGTTCAACGCCATCGCCGTCACTCTCGTCGAGCACGGGATCACGCCCAGCACGATCGCCGCACGTCTCACCTACTACGGCGCTCCCGAGGCGCTGCAGGCAGCGGTGGCCGCCGGGCTGCTCGGCATGGGCGACCGGTTCGGCGGTTCGATCGAGCAGGCGGCGCGGATGCTGCAGGAGGCCCCGCACGACCACGACCCGCACCAGACCGCCCGCCGGATCGTCGAGGAGCACCGTGACCGCAAGCAGCCCATACCGGGCCTCGGGCACCCGACGCACAAGGCGGGCGATCCGCGCACCGCTCGGTTGTTCGACCTTGCCGCCGAGCATGGGTTCTCCAGGCACCACGTGCAGCTGATGCAGCTGATCGGCAAGGAGGCGTCGAAGGAGACCGGCCGCGAGCTCCCGGTCAACGCCACCGGCGCCATCGCCGCGATCGCGAGCGAGATGGAGCTGCCCTGGCGCATCACCCGCGGGCTGGCGGTCATGGCGCGCGCGATCGGTCTTGTGGCACACCTGCAGGAGGAAATGGAGGAGCCGATGGCGGCTGAGATCTGGTCCAGGACCGAGTCTGAGGCCGCCTCAGACCGCGACTAATATGAGGACGGGCGTGGGAAGCATTTCCGGAATCCACCACGTGACCTGCATCACTGGCAACGTCCAGAGATGCGTCGACTTCTACGTCAGCGTGCTCGGGCTGCGCTTCATCAAGAAGAGCATCAACCAGGACATGCCCGACACCTACCACATCTATTTCGGTGACTACCTCGGCACGCCTGGGACGGCGATGACCTTCTTCGGCTGGCCGGACTGGCCCGCGCAGCGCGCCGGGACGGGTCAGATCACGACGGTCTCATTTGCGGTGCCCTCGGGTTCGCTTGGCTTCTGGAGCAGCCGCCTGAAGCGGCTCGAAGTCGACCACCGAATGGTCAGCAGGTTCGAATCGGACGCACTCGTCCTGCAGGACGCCGACGGCATCGAGATCGAGCTCGTGGCCAACGCGGATGACCAGCGGTGGAAGCCGTGGCCGGATTCGCCGGTCGATGAGCAGCACGCGGTTCGCGGGTTTCATTCCGTGACGATGACCCTTGCGGAGATGGCCGCGACCTTCACCCTGCTGACCACCACGATGGGTTTCCGCATGGTCGGCCAGGAGGGCAACCGCACGCGCTTCGAGACTGGCGACGGCGGCCCTCACTCGACGCTCGACATCGTCGAGTCACCTGAAGGGCCCGAGGGCGAGGAGTCGATCGGCTCCGTCCACCACGTAGCCTGGCGGACCCCCGACGCCGACACCCAGAAGGAGTGGCGGCAGGCGTTGACGACCGCGGGCCGCAACGTAACTCCCGTGATCGATCGGTACTACTTCAAGTCGATCTACTACCGCGAGCCCGGCGGCGTGCTGTTCGAGATCGCGACCGATGGCCCGGGCTTCACCGTCGACGAATCGCCCGAGAAGCTGGGAACCAACTTGAGCCTGCCGCCCTGGTTCCAGGTGCGGCGTGAACGCCTCGACGAAGTCCTGCCGCCGATCGTTGTCCCGACCACCGCAACGACCGGCGCACATTAGCTGTAGTGGTCACCTGGAGGGATGGCTGATGAGCACCGCAGTGATCACCCCCGTTAGCCCGTTCGACGGCGGTGGCAAATCGACCGTGTTGACCGTGATGCGACGCGACCGCGAGAACTTCACCAGGCTGGTGTCGGATCCGAAGAACTGGAATGTGCCGACTCGATGCACTGGCTGGGAGGTCCGCGACCTCGTCGGCCACATGATCGACGTGATGGAGGGGTACTTCAAGCAGTGGGACGAGACCAGGTCGGGCGGCGCCCCGACGACCGCCGGCCTCGAGGTGATGGGAGCCACGCTGAATGATCACGCCCTCGACTTTCGGAAGCTTTCGCGCGAGGAGGCGATCGACCGCTTCAAGAAGGATGCGGAGAAGCTCGACGGCATTCTCGATGCCGTGGCCCCGGATTCGTGGGGCAGCTCGATCATCATGCATCCGTACGGAGGCCCGGCTCCGGAAGGCGCATACGCGACCTTCCAGATCATGGACTACGCGGTCCATGCCTACGACATCGAGTACGGCCTCGGCAACAAGCTGGCGACCATAGACGAGGCCTCCGCCGGCCTGATCCTGCCGTTCTCGTTCATCTTCTGGCAGGGAACCGTCGACCAGAAGGCGGCCGAGGGGGTAGACATCCAGTACGGAATCCACGTTGACGGCCCCTGGGGCGGTAAGTGGCGCGTCACCGTCAAAGACGGCAAGTTTGCCTATGAGCCCGAAAAGGGAAACTTCGAAAACGCTGATGCCTACTTCTTCTTCCCAAATGCCGCCGAAGAGGTCCTTACCTTCTTCGGACGCTTCCCAGGTGGCGCGGCCCAGGGCGACCCTGAGGCCATAGAGAAGGTGCGACACCTCTTCTTCTCTTTCTAATCCGAAGCACCCTATGGGCGGTGGACCTACCGGCTACAGGTCCACCGCTTTTTCCTGTCGAGGAGGTCCATCGCGATAGGGCAGCGCTGATCGAAGCGGCGATGGGACAGGAAGCCGAGCTCGTCGAGCCCCGATTCGCGCGCGGGTGCCGCTGCTTCGCGGTGATGCTCGACGGTGCGATCGCCGGCTACGGCTGGCTGTCGACGGGGCCGGAATGGATCGGTGAGCTGCAGCTCGAGATCAAGCCGCGCAAGGCGGAGGCGTACATCTGGAACTGCGTGACAACGCCGGAGCACCGTCGCAAGGGCGTGTTCAAATCGCTGGTCGCCGGCATCTCAGCGGCGGCGCGCGCTACAGGCGTCAAACGGGTCTGGATTGGCAGCGTCGCGATCCCGGCAGAGAAAGCGATCGAACCCCTCGGCTTCGAGCCGTCGGCCCGCTTTCGCGTGGTCAGGTTTGCCGGGTTGTTTGCGCTGAGCGTCCGCTACCCGAAGAGCGAGCTGGGTCGCGACGCGCGATCGGTCCTGCGTCCGAGTCACGGCCATGCCGGCACGATCACGCGCCGCGCCCACTAGCGGGTGGCTATGCGCACAAGTGGTGGCACTTGTGACCTGTGATGGTCGGAAAGCCCACAAGCGGTCGCACTTGCGGGTCTCGACTACAGCGCGGCGACGTAGATCGCGAGCAGGTCTTCGGCCGGGAACTTGCCCGCAAGCTCAGCGGCCGCCCGGCGCAGCTCCTGCTCGCCGATGCCATATGCCGCGATGTGCTGGGGCAAGCCGAGCGAGCCGATGAATTCGTACACCTCGTCGGGCGAGGGGAGCATCGCCGTCCGCTCCGGTTTCTTAGTTGTCATGTACCGCATCACATGCGGGAGCATCAGGCACGACGTCACTCCGTGCGGGATGCCGTGGCGCGCCCCGATCTGCTTGCCCATCGTGTGGCTCAACCCCGCCGCCGATGGGCCCGGCAGCGTGTAGGAGAACCAGGCAGCAAGCTGGTTTTCGGTGCGGACGCCGGCGTCGTCCGGCACCGCCTTCGCGCGCGGCAGCGAGTCGAACAGCCGGCTGATCGCGTCCAGGGCCATCACGTCATTGAAAGGGTGGTCACCGTCGGCGAGAAACCCTTCGACCGCGTGGTCGAGGGCGCGAATCCCCGTGGAGAGCCACAGCTCGAGCGGAGTCACCAGCGCGAGCTCGGCGTCGTAGATCACGGTTGCGACCATAAGGCGCGGGTCGCGCATCCCGGCCTTGTCACCCGCGTCGTCGGTATACCCGGCACCGGCCGCGAGCTCCGCGACCGACAGCGTGGTCGGCACCGCGATGTGGGGGAGAGCGTCGCCGTCACCGCGGGCCAGGCGCACCGAGATGATCTTGGCCGCGTCGATTGCGCTGCCTCCGCCGAAGCTCACGATCGCGCGCGCGCCCGCCAGCCCGACGTCCTCGGCCCCGGCCCGGATCTGCGGCATCGGCGAGTGCTGCCCGACCTCGACCGTGGCTACGGGCCTGAGGCCAAGCCGCTCCACGACCGGGCGGAGCGATCGCGTGGTGACGAGCGCGACCCTCGGCGAATCGAGACGCTCAAGCTCCGCGCCGAGCTGGGCGATCGATCCTGCGCCCCAGTAGATGACGCGCGGGTTCCCATACGTGAAGACCGAGGTCGGCATACTACGGAAGCTTGAGCATTCCCCACGGGCAGCGCATCGTCGAGGCGGGCGACGATCTGCGCTCCGCGCGCGCGGCGATGATCCTGCTGCACGGCCGCGGCGCGACCGCGGAGGACATCATGACGATCGCCTCCGAGGTCCAGCGCCCAGGATGGGCATACCTCGCGCCCCAGGCCGCAGGCAACGCCTGGTACCCGAATCCGTTCACAGCGCCGCTCGAGAGCAACGAGCCTTACCTGAGCGCCGCCCTCGACATCGTCACGCAGACCGTCGAACGTGTCGAAGCGAAGCTGCCCACGCAACGCCTGGTCTTGCTCGGGTTCTCACAGGGAGCGTGCCTCGCTCTGGAGTGGGCGGTGCGCAACGCACGAAGATACGGCGCGGTCGTCGGCCTGAGCGGCGGCCTGATCGGTCCAGACGGGACGCCTCGGGACTATCCCGGGTCGTTTGCCGGAACGCCGGTGTTTCTCGGCTGCAGCGACATCGATCCCTTCATCCCGATGCCTCGCGTCGTCGACGCAGGTGAGGTGATCAGGAACATGGGCGCCGAGGTCGCGGTCCGCTTCTACCCGGGCATGGGCCACATGGTCGGTATCGAGGAGCTGGAGACGATCCGCAGGCTGATGGAGGCGATCTAGCGAGCTTTCTTTTCCGCTTCCTCGCCTTCCTCGCCGCTCTCGACTATGTCGCCCTCTTTGAACAGCACCGACTGAAGCACGGCGCGCCACTTCGGCTTGCGTCGCGATAGGAACTCGAGCGCCATGGCGAAGTGCTTGAACTCCTCCTCCTGCGCGTTCTCCATGATCGCCCGGGCCTGAGGGTCACCCTCCATCGAGAGGCGCTGCTCGTACCAGCCGATCGCCTCGGCCTCCTCCTGCAATGACGCGGCAAGACGCGCAAAGGAGCGGATCTCAGGGCTCAAATCGGCCGGCGGCTCGTGATATTGGTCAGTTGGCATAGCTAGAAAACGCGCGCCTGACGCTTAAATAGCGGCCATGGATCTGTCAGGCGTCGTGATCTTCATCGTCGTCGGGCTTGTGGCCGGATTCCTGGCCAGCCTGGTCGTGATGGGCCGTGGCCGGGGTTGGTTCTGGAACCTGATCATCGGGATCCTCGGCGCCATCCTCGGAGGGTGGCTCGCCGGCGAGCTACACATCCATCTCGGCTTCGCCGACATCATCAACCAGATCATCATCGCCTTCATCGGAGCGGTGATCCTGCTCCTGATCTGGCGCCTCTTGTTCCGGCGAGGGAAATAGCCGCAAGCCCGATCGCCTTCTAGTCCCTTGATGGACTACGGGCAGCCCATTCGCTTCGGATTGTTTGTCACACCGGAGGCGACCGAGCGTCCACTCCGCGTCGCGGCGCTCGCCGACGAGCTGGGGTACGACGTCGTCGGCATCCAGGACCACCCCTACCAGCGCCGGTTCTTCGACACCTTCGCGCTCCTGGCCGCCATCGCCGCCCGCACCGAGCGCATCACCCTGTTCCCCGATGTGGCGAACCTGCCCCTGCGCCCACCGGCGATGCTGGCCAAGGCCGCGACGTCGATCGACATCATCAGCGGCGGCCGCTTCGAGCTGGGCCTCGGTGCGGGCGGGTTCTGGGACGCGATCAAGGCCTACGACGGGCCGGTGCGCACTGGCCCTGAGTCCGTGTCGGCGCTCGAGGAGGCGATCGAGGTCATCCGCCTCATGTGGGGCGGCCGGCATGGGAACAGGTTCGAAGGCAAGTTCTATCACCTGAAAGGCGCGCACTCCGGTCCTGTGCCCGCGCACCCGATCGGCATCTGGATCGGCGGCTACAAGCCGCGAATGCTGTCGCTCATCGGCCGGCTCGCCGACGGCTGGGTGCCGTCGTACGGCTACATGAAGGAGCCCGAGCTGATTGCCGGCGCTGCGCTCATCGACGCAAGCGCGCGAGCGGCCGGTCGTGATCCCGCTTCGATCCGGCGGGTGCTGAACGCCGGGTTCATGGAGGCGGAGCAGCTGGTCGGCCTTGCGGTCGAGGCGGGGATTGACACGTTCCTCGTCGGGGAAGAACCCGACGACATGCGAGCGTTCATGTCCGAGGTCGCGCCGAGGGTGCGGGAAGAAGTTGAATCACGCAGATCTCGTCGCGCTGATTAGGGATGGCGTCCCGGGAAAGGGCGGCAGCTGGGCCGACCTGGGAGCGGGTGAGGGAGCCTTCACGCTGGCGTTGTTGGACCTGGTCGGCCCCGAAGCGCACGTCGTGGCCGTCGACCGGGACGCCCGGGCATTACGCGCGCTCGACGGTCGCGCCGAGACGCTGGTCGGAGATTTCACGCGACCGCTCGGCCTTCACCACCTGGACGGCGTGGTGATGGCGAACTCGCTCCACTTCGTGCGCGAAAAGGCTCCCGTGCTGGAGTCTGTGCGAAGAATGCTCAAGCCAGGGGGGCGGCTCATCATCGTCGAGTACGGAGCCGACCGCGGCAACCCGTGGGTGCCTTATCCGTTCACGTATGAGCGCTGGGAAAAAATGGCGGCTCAGGCGGGGTTCGAGAGCACAAGGCTCCTGAGCACCATCCCGAGCCGCTGGCTGGGTTCCATGTACTCGGCCATGTCCCTCTCCCCCGCAGGGGAGAGGGATGAAGGGTGAGGGGCGAGGTCAGAAGATCTGCGACTGCGCCTGAGGCTGTTGGGGCTGCTCGTAACGGCCGCGCCCGCGGTGCCGGCGCATCCAGCGCCGGATCATCACGCTGCGCCGGTCGTTGCCGGACCATCCGCCACCTCCACCGCCGGGGTTGAAGCGCTTGGTCACGCCATCGAGCTTCGCGCCCCACGTGACGTACTTCTTGAACCGCTCCTCGGCCTCGCGAGCGATGCCGATGCGCTCACCGCGGGTCTCCTCGCGGAAGCGGGCGATCCGGCCGGAGGCCGCGCCTTCCTTCTCCTCGGGCGTCGAGCCGAGGTTCAGCTCGGGCAGCGTGCCGATGACGACGATCTGGTCGTCCTCGACGGCGACCTCTACTCCCGTGAACCAGCCGTCCGGGAGCCTTCCGGCAAACCAACCTTTGATCGAACCGAGTTCTTTGTCATCCATGCATTACATTATTACACCGTTTCACGAATGCCATCAAGGGGGAGAAAGGCTCTGCCGTATGACCTCGCGTAAGCTCACCGACACAGTGACTCTCCCATGGGCATGATGCCGCCGGGCTCTCACGGGCCCGTCATCTGGTGGGGCGGGTGGGGACGAGGCCGGAGGAAGCCGGAGAGCGGACCCGCCAACAGCGGCCTCACCGGCGACCCGACGCTCGAACCACCTCAGCAGCCAGAGGGGCCCAGAGACCTGCGCGGCCGGTGGGAAAGCCTCAAGCAGTCCGTCGTGGGTACGACGGCGGCCCTGCCGCAGGTCCTGAACCTGGTCTGGGAGGCGAGCCGGCCGATCACGATCGGCCTGTTCATCACCACCGCGTTCGCCGGAATCATCCCGACCGTCTCGGTCGGACTGACGCTGATGCTCACCAACGCCGTGGTCCGCGGGATCGTGATCCACGCCCAGCACCTGCCGGACCAGGTGACGCTGAACACCCTCGGCGTGCCATGGGTCCCGGCGCTGGTCTTCACCTCCACCGGCACCATCGTGTTTCTCGCGGTCCTTCAGTTCGTGATCTTCGCCGTCTCCGCGCTGCT
Organism: Candidatus Dormiibacterota bacterium; assembly: GCA_024280995.1. Lineage (GTDB taxonomy): Bacteria > Chloroflexota > Dormibacteria > Dormibacterales > Dormibacteraceae > 40CM-4-65-16. The sequence continues at coordinate 134,703 of JAMXLM010000045.1, read as the reverse complement.
CAACACCCTGCGCAACATCACCCAGCAGCTGCTCCAGAACTCGGTGTCAATGCGGATCCAGCTGATGGTCATGGAGAAGGCCGCGTCCCTCGACCTGCAGTTCTACGAGGACCCGGCGTCGTACGACCTGCTGCGTCGCGCCCAGAACGACTCCGTCAACCGGCCGGTGCTGATGATCGCGACGGCGTTCGGTCTGCTGCAGACGCTGCTGACCCTGGTCACGATGATCGCCTTCCTATTCGGAGTGAGCTGGGTGCTGGCCGTGATCGTGCTCATCTCACCGGTGCCGGCGTTCATCGCCGACACGCGCTATGGGTGGCGCGGCTACAACATCGCCCGCTGGGGTTCACGCCTCCTGCGCCGCATGACCTACATGGTCAACCTCGTCACGCTCGACACCTTCGCCAAGGAGGTCAAGCTCTTCGGTCTGGGCACGTACTTCATCGAGCGCTACCGGCTCATCGCCAAGGCCTTCTACGACACCCAGCGGTCGCAGGTCGTCAGCCGCTACCTCACCGGGTTTGCGCTCGGCAACATCAGCACGATCGTCACGTCCGTCACCTACCTGTACATCGCGCTACAGGCAATCGCCGGGAGGCTCACGCTTGGCGCCTTGACGGCCTACACGCAGGCGGCGATCCAGGTCCAGAACTCGATCCAGAGCGTCCTGAGCGGCTTCTCCGGCATGTACGAGCACAACCTCTACCTGAACAACCTGGTCGAGCTGATGGCCAAGCAGCCGTCTTTGCCTGTGGCCGCGAAGCCGGCTCCGGTGCCGCAGCCGATGCGCGGAGAGATTCGCTTCGAGGACGTCACGTTCGTCTATCCCGGCGGCGAGATCAAGGCGCTCGACCAGGTGTCGTTCACCGTCCAGCCCGGAGAGACGCTTGCGGTGGTGGGCCGGAACGGAGCGGGCAAGACGACCCTGTTCAAGCTCATCTGCAGGCTCTACGACCCGTCGGAAGGCCGGATCCTCATCGACGGGGTCGACATCAAGGACTTCGAACCCGTCGAGCTTCGGCGCCAGATCGGCGCGATGTTCCAGGACTACGTCGACTACCAGGCGACCGCCTCGGAGAACATCGGCCTCGGCAACGTGCCCGAGATCGACGACCGCGATGCGATCGTCAGCGCGAGCAAGCAGGCGGGCTCCGACGACATGATCGCCAACCTGCCGGCGGGATACGACACGGCGCTGGGCAAGTGGTTCGACGCCGGCGTCAACCTGTCCGGCGGCGAGTGGCAGAAGGTTGCGCTTGCGCGTGCGTTCATGCGCGAGGACGCGAGGATCCTGCTCCTCGACGAGCCGACCTCCGCTCTGGACGCGCAGGCGGAGTACGACCTCTTCGAACGGCTGCGCTCACTGACCCGCGGGCGCACGGCGGTCTACATCTCGCACCGCTTCTCGACCGTGCGGCGAGCAGACCGCATCATCTTCCTCGAGCACGGTCGGCTGGTCGAAGAGGGGACGCACGAGGAGCTGATGCGCCTCGGTGGCCGCTACGCGAGGCTCTTCCGCATGCAAGCCGCGGCGTACACGGGCGAAGATATCGAGGCGCTTGTGGGAGACGTCGGCTAGAAAAGCAACGATTGCGGGCGCCGTCCTCGGCGCCGCCACGTTCGCCGTCTACATGGTCGGCTCCAATCGCTCCTTTGGCTACGACGCCGCGGCCACGTTTGCGAACTTCATCGGCACCTCGTCGATCTGGGACGCGTTCGCGGTGCGCTCGGTCATCCCGACCATCCCCGTGACGCAGGTCGCGACCAACGACCAGGTGCTGATCTCGCTGGTCAGTCACGTCATCTTCTCCCTCACAGGGTCGCGCAGCGAGGTCGTTTACCGGGTCATCCCAGCCCTCGCAGCAGGAGGAGTCGTGGGGATCTCGACGACGGTGCTGACCCGCCGATTCGGACTGCTTGCCGGCGTTTGCGCCGGGCTTTTCATCGCCACGAATCCGCTGTTCGTGGACAACAGCCGCGACCTGAGGGGATACAGCCTTGCGGCCCTCGGCTCGGTTGTCGGCACCCTGGCGCTGGATCGCCGCCGGTTCGTCCCGTACGCGATCGTGATGGGCCTGGCCATCGCCGCCCAGCTGTTCGCGGTGGTCGTGCTGGCGTGCCACGTCGCCTGGCTGCTGGCTCGACGCGAGGGGTTTCGCGAGTTCCTTCCCGCGGGACTTGTCGCGGTGGCGATCGGGGTTGCCGCCAACGCCGCGATCTACTTCGAAGAGCTCACCCGCCACGGCCTGCCGCCCCCGTTCTTCAACCCGACCTTCCCGCGCGACCTCATCCTGTTCCTCGTCGGCGCTCCTGTCCTCCTGCCGGTCGGGCTGTGGCTTGCCACCGCCGGCCTGGGGGCGTGGACGCAGCGGCGCCGGCTGTGGCTGTGGACCACTGTGGCCGTGGTGGCCGCGGTGGTCGCCGTCTTGTGGCTCGGCCTGCGACCGGCGTTCCTCTACCCGCGCTTCTTCGTCTTTCTGGTCCCGGGGCTGGCCTACCTGATGGCGGCGGCGATCAAGCGCTGGTGGGTGCTGGCGCCGGTCGTGGTCGCCGGAGCCGTCGCCGCGGTTGTCGGCCAGGCGCCCACGTACCTTCAGGACCCACTGGCGCTGCCGCAGGCGGCGGCGGCGGTCGAGAAGATCCACGCGTCGGGACAGACGGCGTGCGTGGTGCACAGCGACGAGCAGGTCCTCTCCGCCTACACGAGCGACTTCAAGGTGGTCACGTCAGCCGACCAGCTTTCGGGCTGCGATGCGGTCGTGGTGGTGAGCTGGGGAGTGGACCTGGCCCTGCGCGACGAGGCCGCGCGGGAATTCCCTGGCTTGACGACGCTGCCGGCCTATTACCCGGCGGTGGTACTACGTCGTTAGTGGGTCGCGGAGCAGGCGTGAATGCCGTTGGGCGTCAGCTGGAGGACCCGGACGGCCCGGCCGCGCATGCGATCGCAGCGCCAGCAGAACACGACCGCGTCGATCCCACCGGGCAGGACTCCCGTCAGCAGCACCTCGCGCTCCTTCTGGTGGAGCAGCCAACAAAGGATGAAGTGCATCAAGCCGGACGACTGTATCGAGAATTCCCCGACAAAACACAAGTTAGGCGGTTAAGAATTTGTGAGAGCGGCGTCTAGGGCCGAGTAATGGTGACAATCCGCGGCTGGCTGATCGCCGTGAGGCTCGGATTCTTCCATGACCGCCTCCGGCGCTCGGGTCTGCTGGACCCGCCATGGCGCTCCCGCACCGCCGTCGTGCTGTGGGTCGCGGCTTTTCTTTTGACCTGCAATCTATACCTCCTCGCGACCGACATGGCGGCCGCGGTCCGAAGCCTCGGGACGTCGGTCAGTGCGGTCGAGGCGGCGCTGGTCTTGTTCCCTCTCCTGGCGGGGCTCGGCGTGCCGGCCGGGCGGCGGCTGGTGGACGCATATGGGCGTGAGCGCGCCGCGCGGTGGGCGCTGGCGGGGTTCGGCGCCGGCCTCCTGGTGACGGCCGCCAGCCCCTGGATCGGGCTGGTGATTGCCGCCTACGCAATCGTCGGTGGGGCGGCCGGCGCCGTGGTGCTCGCGGCGACCTGGTCCCTGGTCCAGGAGGCCAGCACCCCCGAGTCGCGCGTCGCCGGCACGGCGGTGCTCGGCATCGCTCCGCTGGCAGGCACTGTCGCGGGTCCCCTCATCGGCGGGCTGGTGGCCGAAGAGACGACCTGGCGGCTCGGCCTGTTGCTCGAGGTGGTGGTCGTCGCCGTCCTGTGGGCCGCGCTCCATCAGCCTCCCGGGACTCCCATCAGGACGCAGCGAGAAGCAATCGGATCTTGGTGGGCCGTTGTTCTGATCCCGCTCGGCGGCGCCGCGGTTCTCGGTGGCGTCGCGCTGGCCGACGACTATGGCTGGTGGCGAGCCGCGCGGCCTCTGGCGGTGGGTCCCCTCCAGGTGCAGCCGTTCGGGCTGTCTGTCGTGCCGCTGTTGATCGCCGCCGGAGTGGTAGTGATCGTTCTTGGACTCTCGCGTGCCGCGCAGGTTCGGCTTGGCGACTATGCTCAGCCGCGATTCGTCGGGTCCGTGGTCGTCACGGTCGCGCTGAGCACCGCGACGATGGGCGCGCTTTACGCGCTGCTTCTCTACTTTGCGATCGGGCCTCGCCTCGACGAGCTCGCGACCGGCCTGGCCCTCGCGCCATTCGGAGTCGGAGCGACGCTCGCGAGCGCCGCGATGTTCCTAGTGAAGAGGCCGCCTGCCGCCTGGCTCCTCGTCGCCGCCGGCATCGTCATCAGCGCGGTGGGGATCGCCGCCGACCTGGTGGGCGTCAGGTGGTGGGGCGGAGGCTGGGGAACTGTCCCGGGGTTGTTCGTCCTCGGTCTCGGCAACGGACTGGCGTTGAACCGAGCTGGAAGCCTGACCCTGTCGACGCTGTCATCGAACCGGCAGCCGGAGGCGAGCGCGATCAACTCCGGGGCGGGCGACATCGCGTATGCGCTTGGCATCGCCGTCCTGGGCGCGGTCTTCGTCGGCGTGGCGGCCCACGCCATCGTCAGCGACATGGACCGGCAGCTGGTCCAGGGTGGCGGGGCAGGCTTGCCGGCTTCAGTGCGCCAGCAGGCCGAAGAGCGACTCGAGAACGACCTGCGGACCCTGACGCCGGCGGAGCGCGACGCCTACGTCGAAGCGCAGCCGCCGCCGCTGCGCGCCGCGATCGACGCGGCTTCTGAGGCCGCCTTCAACGATGGGATCATCGCGGCCCTGGTCGCGGCCCTCGGCGGCCTGGGACTGGCGCTTGCCGCCCTGGTCCTCAGCCGTCCGTGGTCAAGAGCTGATCGATCTTCGCAGCCAGGATGAAATCGTTGTCGGTCAGCCCTCCGGCGGCATGCGTCCAGAGGTTGACCCTCAACGCTCCGTAGGTCAAAAGGAGGTCGGGGTGATGTCCCTCGGCCTCGGCGATGGGGGCGATCCGGTCGACGAGCTCTACGCCAGGGACAAAGCCCTTGAACTTGTAGGTCCGGGCGAGCTGCAGGTGGCCCTCGGCCTGGACAACGCTCCACCCTGGAAGCTCCTGGAGGTGCCGGTCGATGTCTTCCCTGGAGAGCGTCGGCGTTCCCGGCTCGCAGGCCACGCAGTGGCGTTCGGCGAGGGGCGTTGCCATCCGTTGAGATCGTACGAGGGTGGGTAGAATGAGTCCTCCCACGGGCGGCTAGCTCAGTGGGAGAGCGCTTGCTTCACACGCAAGAGGTCATTGGTTCAAACCCAATGCCGCCCACCAGATCGCGGCCCCGTCGTCTAGCGGCCTAGGACGCAGCCCTCTCAAGGCTGAGATCGCGGGTTCGAATCCCGCCGGGGCTACCAGCCACTCGCCTACGGGGCGCCCGGTGCACTTTCGACAAGTGCGACCACTTGTGGTCCCGCCGAGGACCCAACCGGCACAAGTGCGAACACTTGCGCCCCTGAGAATCTCCGAACGCACGTGTTCCGTACGAAACACGTCTGCTGGGACGCCCGATTAGCTTCGAGACTTTCGCATCAGCTCCTGCTGTGCCGACGGCGCGGGCATGGGTTCATCTCGTTCCCAGCGCGCAACGCGGCGATCCTTCAGCGCCCCGAACAAGCGAACCGCCGCCGCGACTGTCGCCACGGCCAGCGCCGCAACAGCAGCGTAGTAGGCGAAGGCCCACCCGCTCGGATGTCCAAGTACTCCGAGAAACATCGAAGTCGAGCCGACCAGCGCCACGACGAACCGCCACGCAGCTCCCCTCAACCTGGCGGCGCGTTGGAGCGAAAGACCGCTGATCGCGGCGACGAGCGGTAGGCCGTATGCCCCAAAGAACAGCAGACCACTGGGCCAGAACGAGACCACCAGAAGGAAGAGACTCAAGAGTGCGAACAGGACCCCCGGGACCGCCTGAACAAAAGCCCCCGGGATCGGCTGAACAAAAGGCAGCAGGTAAAGAAACAACGCAATGAGGTAAGCGGTGGGCTCGACAACGCCCGCGATCCCGAGCCACCGAGGCGGCTGGGTCATCGAAGCCGGCGGTCGATTCCCCGAAGTGAGAGCCAGGCCACGACCAGAAACACAAGGAAGCCGACCGCCAGCGCGGCGGCCGTGCCTGGTGTCGCGAGAAACGGGCCGAAGGGAATGTCGGCGTGCGCGCCGCCGGTAGCGGCGTCGACCACGAGGCCGGCGACAAAGAAGGGCACCTCGACAACCGCCACCGCCGCGACGGTCGCCGCCGCCAGGAGCAACCCGAAGGCCGCGTACGGCCTGGTCAGCCCCAGCAGGATGGCCGCCCCGGCGGTCGTGTAGATCGCGAACCAAGGCGAAACACCCGCCTGCGAAAGCAGCGTCGCCACCAGCACCACCGCGATGGTCAGCGCGATCCAGACCGCGAACCCGACCCACATGTCGATCCGCTTCTCACGCGAGCTCGCGTAGACATGCATCATCGGTTAACGCTCACCTAAAGAGTAGACAGGTAGGGCCTGGCGCGCAAATGGAAACCACCCGCGCGCCGGCCGCGAATCGACGCCTACGCGAGACACGCCTCGAGCGGAACGTTGTGCACGTTCACCACCCCGTTCCCCGAGTTCACGTCCGCGAACTCGCTGTTGAACGAACCCGGCAGGGCCGAGATCGACCCCGCCGCGGCGGAGCTCACCGAAGAGAACTTGCTGTTGCCGGCCTCTCCGTAAGTGAGGCACCTGAATTGAAAGACGTTGCTGTACTCGTTGACCGCGCCCGTCGTGGACCAGGTGACGTCAACGGTGATCGGCAGCACGAGCCCGCCGGAGCCGCCGGCGTCGACGCCGGCCTTGCCTCCGTCGATCGGCCCGACGTACCCGCCGCATTCCTCATCGGCCGTCAGCGTGGCGTGAAGCGACGCGGACAGGTCGGTGTGCACTGAGAAGCTGCTGTCCGGGACGACGAAGCATCCAAAGCCGCCGTTGCCAAGGCCGTCGAACTCGGAAACGTTGACGACGGTGCTCTGCATGACGATGGCCGGACCGCCCGGATGCGTCGGCTTGAACGAGTTGAGGCCTTGGGAGACGGACACCTGCCACGAGGGGCCGCCGGGTCCGCCCTTGCCACCCATGCCGAAAAACGCATCGGCGTTGCGGCTCGTGAAGTTGTAATTCCCTGGGCCCAGCCCGCCGCCGGCGGCGATTCCGGCAGCCGCGAGGGCCAGGGATCCCGTGACGAATATCGAGAAGGCCAGTACCAATCGGCGCACGCGCATCGCAGTCGAACTCCATTGCTAAGACGCAAGCCCCCTGTTGAGCGTGAGCCACGGCACGGCTCGCAGACCCGCCGGCAACCACCTCCGTGAATTCGGGTAATTCGGTTGCCCTTACAACGGCCGGGCGGGCATCCGGTTACCTGGGGTATCCTGTGCGACCTTGCACCGCCTCGGTAGGCCCGTAACGAGTCCATGGCGCCCCTCGTTTCAATCTCCCGTGAGGAACGGGGTAGTCATCCTCCTGTCCCTGCTTGCCGTAGCCGGCTGCACGCCGAACGGCCCACTCGCTCCCAGCCACAGCCCATCGGCCAAGGCCTCGCCGTCGGCGAGTCCGAGCCCCAGCCCCAGCCCGAGCTCCGAGGCGAGCCCTTCGCCGAGCCCGAGCCCGACCTCGACGCCGGCCCTCACCACCGTGCCGGCCTGGGCCGCCCTGCACGCGACCTGCTCCGGGCAGCCAGCGGCCCAGGAGGCGCTTCTGCTGCTCCAGGGGGCGCCGAACCCCGTGCTCGCGGACGTGGCCAACCCCAAGGCGCCGGCAACGCTGTGTGGCATCAGCGGCGGCGCGTTCCAGCCGGAGCTGGTGACACAGACGATGATCTCGTGGTACGCGACACAGGGCTCGCCTAGCGCCGCGGGGACGAGCGTCATCGCCGTGCTCGACCTTTTCACCGGCACGTCGACAGTCGCCGCGAGCTGGTCGGGCGGCAGCTTCATGGATGGCCTCCACGCCTGGAGCCCTGACCGTGGCTTCCTCGCGTATGTCGCGTCGGACGCGAGCGGCGTTCAGCTCCACCTTCTGAGCGGAGGCGGCGATCGTGTGGTCGCGACCCTGGGCGCGGTACCGGGGAGAGGGCTGAACCCCAACGAGGACGACTCGTACCTCGCCTTCTCGCCTGACGGCGCCTACTTCGCGCTCGTCCAGACCTTCGCGAGCTCAGGCGACCAGCTGCAGGTCCGGCGAACGCTCGACGGCAGCCTGGCCTTCAGCCTTTCCAAAGCCACGATGGCGACGTGGGGGACCTCCGGCAGCAAGCTCTATTACCGCCAGCCCAGCTCTAGCGTGATCCAGGTCTGGGACTCCGCCGCAGGCGTCTCGAGGGCGTTCGCCCAGCAGCTGGCGTGGATCCGGCCGCGCGCCGACGCCGGCGATGACAACATCGCGTTCACCGTCCGGGACACCGCGGGCACGCCGCATGTCTGGCTGTACGGGCACGGCGGTCGCTCTGGCGGCCAGCTGCCCAACGTGAGGTCCTCGCCCGCCTGGCTCAACACGACCACCTTCTTCTACGTCGAGGAGGCGGTCTGCTCTACGAACTGCGGAATCGGCCCCGCCTGGCAGCCCGACGGCAAGACGTTCACGTTCGACCTTGCCGCCCAGGCCGAGACGGCAAGCAAGATCAGCCAGGTGTACGGCTCGTGGCCCAGACCGGGCCAAATCTGATCACCGGCGGTCTGGCGGTGGGATCATGACGCCGACTGACATGGAACAGATGACGACGCCCGGCCCAGAGGCCGAGGTGGAGTCGCCCGAACCCTACGTCCCGCCCGCGCCTCGGCCGCCGAGGACGAGGACCTGGGCGCCGATGTTCGAGATGCAGCGCAGGCGGTGGTGGACCGTGGCGTTGGCGGCAGCCCTCATCGTCACGGCAGGGGGTGTCGGCCTCCTTTACAACGATGACGTCAACAACCAGAACGAAGTCCGCTCACTGACCCTGCAGACCGAGTCTCTGAACGGCCGCAACCAGATACTCAACGGCCAGCTGAAGACGACCCAGGACAACCTGACGGCGACCCTCGGACAGCTGGCGCAGGCCAAGGCCGACCTCGAGCACCCGAACCTCACGCTGTGGACCCTGCCGGAGGAGATCAAGGGATCGAACTACTGGCTCGAGGGCGGCATCCCCGACACGTTCACCTACCACCTGCACGCGACGTCGACCGGTCCGATGTCGGTCAGCATCCTCACCTTCTCCGACTACGCGAAGGCGACGCAGTGCCTGGCCGCGGGGGGCGGGAGCGCCTACTACTGCATGAACTACTCGGGGTCGGTGATCGCCTGGATGAACACGAAGCAGATCGACTACGACTTCCATCTCGCCGAAGGTTGCGCGGGCTACATGGCGGTGTTCACATCCGCGACCGACATCACGGTGAAGCCCAACATCAGCGTCACCTACAACCCGGCCAGCAAGCTGACCGGGGTCTGCGCCGGCTAGGCCGCGGGAAACAATCTCACCTAAGACGTAGCGGCTTGCTTAAAAGTTAGGCTATCCTATCTTTAGTGATAGGCACACCCACACTCGAACGCCGCAGCGCATTCACTCGCTCGCAGCAGGACTACCTCAAAGCCCTCTACCTCCTGGGCGGCGACGACAGGCCGGTTCCCACCCGCGAGCTCGCCCAGCGACTCGGAATCTCCTCTCCGAGCGTGAGCGAGATGGTCACGCGGCTGAGCGCGCAGGGGCTGGTCGAGCACGACCGCTACCGCGGTCAGCAGCTGACGAAGGAAGGGCGAAAGGTGGCCCTCGAGCTGGTCCGCCACCACCGCCTGCTGGAGATGTTCCTCGTCCGGGTCCTCGGCTACTCGCTCGACGAGGTCCACGACGAGGCCGAGCGCCTCGAGCACGTGATCTCCGAGCGCATGGAGCAGCGGATCTTCGACCTCCTCGGCCGGCCTGAGCTCGACCCGCACGGACACGCGATCCCCACCCTGGGCGGCAGGGTGCGGGCGGTCAGTCGCCGAGGCCTGGACGATTCGAAGGCGGGGGAGAGGCTCGTGGTCCAGGGTGTGTCCGACGAGGACCCGGTCAAGCTGCGGGAGCTCGAGCGCCGCGGCCTCGTCCCTGGCACTTCGATCGCGGTGGTCGGCGGCAGCGAGTTCGAAGGACCGGTCGAGGTGCGTGTCAAGGGTCGCCGCGAAAGCGTGCCGCTTGGCCTGGCCCGAGCGGTGTTCGTCACCGAGGGCCGCTAGTGGCGGAGCTCGTCCGAACGACCGTCGCCCAGTCCGTCGTCGTCGGCGCGGAGAACGCCCTCCCGGGCGAGCTGCGCGTGCTTCGCGCCGCCGAGCGCTCCATCACCGGTGAGCGCCGCGGCATCCGCGCGGTCCTCCCGTTCCTCGGCCCAGCGTTCATCGCCGCCGTCGCCTACGTCGACCCCGGCAACTTCGCCACGAACATGGCCGGCGGCTCGCGCTACGGCTACATGCTGCTGTGGGTGGTGCTGGCCGCCAACCTCATGGCGATGCTCATCCAGGCGATGAGCGCCAAGCTCGGCATCGCCACCGGCAAGAGCCTTCCCGAGATCTGCCGCGACCGCTTCCCGCTGCCCGTCGTCTACTTCCTCTGGGTTCAGGCCGAGCTCATCGCCATGGCCACCGACCTCGCGGAGTTCGTCGGCGCCGCCCTCGGTCTGAACATCCTGTTTGGAATTCCGCTCTTCGCCGCCGCGCTGCTGACCGGCGTCGCGGCGTTCGCGATCCTCGGCCTGCAGGCCTGGGGATTCCGCCGCCTCGAGGCGACCATCACCGGGCTCGTCGGCTTGATCGTCATCGCCTTCGGACTCGAGGTTTTCCGCGCGGACCCGTCCTGGGGCTCGGTGGCCCGCAACACGTTCATCCCGAGCCTCGATGGCCGCGAGTCGATCCTGCTGGCCGCGGGCATCCTCGGCGCGACCGTGATGCCGCACGTCATCTACCTGCACTCGGCGCTCACGCAGAAGCGGATCGTCGGCGCCAACACCGAGGCGAAGCGCAAGATCTTCCACTTCGAGCTGGTCGACGTCGTCATCGCGATGGGCATCGCGGGCGTGATCAACCTGGCGATGCTCACGACGGCGGCCGCAGTGTTCAACTCGCGCGGTCTGCTCGACACCGGCAGCAACCTGACCCAGGTCGCGGGCGGCTTCGAGCAGTACCTGGGCACACACAGCGGTGTCATATTCGGCATCGCCCTTCTGGCGTCAGGCATCTCGTCGTCATCGGTAGGGACGCTGGCCGGCCAGGTCGTGATGCAGGGCTTCATCCGGCGCAAGATCTCGGTCTTTCTCCGCCGGGCCATCACGATGGTGCCCGCGCTGATCGTGATCGGCATCCACTTCGACCCGTCGCGGGCGCTGGTCTTGAGCCAGGTCTTCCTTTCCTTCGGGATCCCGTTCGCGATGATTCCCCTCGTGCTGTTCACGCGCGACAAGCGGCTGATGAACGGCCTCGCCAACGGCAGGCTGACCAACTACGCGGCCTTCGCGGTGGCCGCCCTGATCATCGGGCTGAACGTCTTCCTGCTCTACCAGACCTTCTAATCTGGCGGAGTGTCACGCTCCCGCAGGCCGTCGCAGATTCGAGGGCGCGAAGATGCCCGGACTGTCAGGGGCGAGACACTCTAAGTGAAGCTCGGCGTCAGCCTCGGTTACTGGGGCCTCGGACTCACCATCCCCGACCAGTTGGCGCTAGCCCGGGCAGCGGAGAGGCTGGGCTACGACTCGGTCTGGACCGCCGAGGCATACGGCTCCGACGCCGCGACGATCCTCGCCTGGTTGGCCGCCGGCACCTCGACGATCAAGCTCGGTTCGGGAATCTTCCAGATCCCGGCCCGGAGCGCCGCGATGACGGCGATGACCGCCGCCACCATCGACAACCTGTCCGGCGGTCGCATGCTGCTCGGCCTCGGGTCGTCCGGGCCGCAGGTCTCCGAAGGCTTTCACGGAGTGCGCTTCGGCAAGCAGCTGCAGCGGACGCGTGAGTACGTGGCCGTCGTGCGGAAGGCGCTCGCCCGCGAGAGGATCGAGTTCCACGGCGAGACGATCGAGCTGCCCCTGCCTGACGGCCCGGGCAAGGCGCTGAAGCTCACCATCCGGCCGGTCCAGGACAAGATCCCCATCTACCTCGCAGTGCTCGGGCCGAAGAACGTGGCCCTCGCGGGCGAGATCGCCGACGGCTGGCTGCCGGTCTTCTTCTCACCGGAGCACACCAACGAGCTGCGGGTGCCGCTGGAGGAGGGCGCGGCGCGGGCCGGACGCTCGCTCGACGGCTTCCGGATCTGCCCATCCGTCAACGTGATGATCAGCGACGACCTCGAGAGCGCGCGCAACGTCATGCGCCCTATCGTCGCCCTGTACGTCGGCGGCATGGGTTCGCGCGAGCAGAACTTCTACAACCGCCTTGTCTCGAGCTACGGCTTCGAGGACGAGGCGAGCAAGGTCCAGGAGCTCTATCTCGCCGGACAGAAGACGGAGGCGATGTTCGCGCTGCCCGACGAGCTCATCGACCTCGTCGCCATCGTCGGGCCGCGTGATCGCGTCAAGGCTAAGCTCCGCGACTTTCGAGCGGCCGGCGTCGAGACATTGATCGTCTGGCCGGTCATGCCCGACCAGGAGGAGCGGCTAAGGCAGCTCACGATGCTGGCCGAGCTGAACCGTGAGCTCGACTAGCGGAGGCGCGGCCGAGGCCTTCGTCGGGCGCCCCTCCAACCAGCCGCCGCCGCTCGTCGACTACAACCTCTTCGAGTCGGACGCGGTCCTGCGCGAAGGGCTCGAGCGCGAAGGCGCGTCGTGGGCGCACGATCTTGTCGACGGGCTCGGCCGCCTCGCCGGTACGCAGCAGGCCATCGACTGGGGCTTCGAGGCGAACGCCAACCCGCCCCGGCTTCGCACGCACGACCGGTTCGGCGAGCGGATCGACGAGGTCGACTTCCACCCGGCCTGGCACGAGCTGATGAAGGTGGCGATCGGCCATGGCCTCCACGCCCTTCCCTGGCGCGAGGCGAGACCCGGCGCCCACGCGGCAAGAGCCGCCGGGTTCTACGTCTGGTCGCAGGTCGAGGGCGGCCACGGCTGCCCCGTCTCGATGACCTACGCCGCCGTCCCGACGCTGCGCAAGCATCCGTCGCTGGCGTCTCAGTGGGAGCCGCTCATGACCGCGCTCGACTACGACCCGGGCTTGCGGCCGCCGGCCGGCAAAAGAGGCGTGCTGTTCGGCATGGCCATGACCGAGCGGCAGGGCGGGTCCGACGTGCGTGCGAACACCACCCAGGCCGTGCCGCTGGGCACGGGCGGCGAGCACCTGATCACGGGTCAGAAGTGGTTCTGCTCCGCGCCGATGTGCGACGCGTTCCTCGTCCTCGCGCAAGCACCGGGCGGACTGTCCTGCTTCCTCTTGCCGCGGGTGCTGCCCGACGGGACCCGCAATCGCTTCCACATCCAGCGCCTCAAGGACAAGCTCGGCAACCGCTCCAACGCGTCGTCCGAGGTCGAGTTCGACGGGGCATGGGCGGTGATGGTGGGCGAAGAGGGAAACGGTGTGCGCACCATCATCGAGATGGTCAACCACACGCGGCTCGACTGCGTGATCGGCTCCGCTTCTCTCATGCGCCAGGCGGTGGCGCAAGCGACGCATCACACCGCGCACCGAAGCGCGTTCGGCAAGCTGCTGAGCGAGCAGCCGCTGATGGTCAATGTGCTGGCCGACCTTGCGGTCGAGTCGGAGGCGACGACCATCCTGATGATGCGGCTCGCGGGCGCCTTCGACCGCGGCGAGACGAACCTGCGTCGCATCGGCGTCGCCGTCGCCAAGTACTGGACGTGCAAGCGAGCGATCGCCGTCGTCGCGGAGGCTCTCGAGTGCCACGGGGGCAACGGATACGTCGAGGAGTCGATACTCCCGCGGCTGTATCGCGAGGCTCCGCTCAACTCGATCTGGGAAGGCTCGGGCAACGTCAACGCACTCGACGTGCTGCGCGCAATGCAGCGCGAGCCCGAAAGCGTCGACGCCTACTTCGCGGAGGTGGAGTCAGGCCCCAGCGACGCGCGGCTCGACCGCGCCGTGAGCGATCTGCGGCGCGAGCTTGCGCAGCAGGAGGGCCTCGAATCCCGCGCGAGGCGGATCGTCGAGCGGATGGCCGTTCTCCTGCAGGCCTCGCTCCTGCTCCGCCACGGCGACCCCGAGGTGAGCGAGATCTTCTGCGAATCCCGCCTCGCAGGCGAATGGGGCCACTCCTTTGGTAGCCTGAAAACAGGGTCGGACCTCAAATCCCTCAGATCGGTGATCGAGAGGCACCGCCCGCGTATTCATTAATGATGCTTCAAGAAACCAAAGAACTGACGCACGCCTGGTTGGATTCTCCAACTGCGCGAGTTCCGCCCGGCGAGCTGATCCTGGTCACGGACTTCGACGGAACGCTCGCGGACGTCGTGCCCGATCCGAGCGCCGCCAGGGCCCGACCGGAGGCGCTCGAGGCCGTGCAGGAGCTGGTGGGCTTGCTCGCGGATGTGATCGTGCTCAGCAGCCGGCCCCTTTCGCAGCTCGAGTCGCTGATGCCGATCTCCGGCGTCAGGCTGATCGGCGACAGCGGTCTTGCTCTGCCCCGCCACGCCCAGAAGGAGGCTCTGGACAGCTTCAACGCCGAGGCCGCGCGATTGCTGCAAGGCATCCCGGGCGCGTGGCTGGAGCCGAAGCCGGCGAGCACGGCGATCCATTTCCGCAACACCGACAAGGACGGCGAGCAGATGCTCGCCCTGCTGCGACCGCTGCTCGACGGCGCGCGTCTCGCGGCCGCGTTGGGTCGCAAGGTGGTCGAGGTTCATACGCCGAAGGCGGGCAAAGGCAGCGCGATGGCGGCGTTGTTGCCGCACGAGGACCCGGGCGGAGTCGTCGCGTTCGGCGACGACGAGAACGACCGCTCGCTCTTCGAATACATCAGCGCCATCGACATCCCGCACTTCGCGGTCGGCGTTTGGTCGCCGGAGGCGCCCCACGACCTGTTCGACCGGTGCGACATAGTCGTCCCCGGACCCGCAGGCGCCGCCCGCGTCCAGTGGGAGATCGTCGAGTGGGCGCGAAAGAACAGCTAGGAGGAAGTTAGCGCCGGCAGCCTCGTCAGGTCGCGCAGATCCTGGACCTGGTTGCTGATCCACCTCGCGATGTCGTTCGTTCGCACCACGTGGCGCGCGCCGTCGTTCAGGCGATGCCTGTCCTCGGCCGCCATCGTCAATCCCGCGTACATCGCGGCCGCGGTCGCCTCGACATCGAAGGGGTTGATCGACAGGACATGCTCGCGCAGCTCTTCGTGCGCGCCGGCGTTCTCCGACAGCACGATGACCCCGTCCTTGGCGTTCACGAGGGCGCCTTCCTTCGACACGAGGTTCAATCCGTCGTAGACGGGGTTGACGAGCAGGACGTCGAAGTTCTTCATCGCCGCGATCGCCTTGCGCTCGCTCTCGGCGATCTCCAGCCGGATGGGCTGCCAATCCTGGTTGCCGATCTCGCTGTTGATTCGCCCCGCCGTCTGGCGGATGTGGCGGAGGTAGCGGCTGTAGGCCGCCACGTCCTGCCGCGAGGGTTGTAGAAAAGCCCAGAACTGCACCTGGCCGCGAAGGTCCGGGTGATAGCGCAGGAGCTTTTCGTACGCGAGGAAGCCGCGGACGATGTTCTTCGACGGGTCGGTCCGGTCGATGCGCGCGATGAGCTTGGGCGGCCGCCAGGTCGCGAGGTCTTCCTCCTGGCGCTTCACCCCACGCGAGGCCGCGAGCCGCATGGTCGCGGCGACATCGACCGAGATCGGGTAGTGGCGGGCGTAGACGATGCGTCCGCCGGCGACCACCGCGCGCTCCCGTTCGTCGACCTGCAGGCCGAGGTTCTGCTCGCACGTGAGCAGGAAGTTGCGCACGTCGAGGCTCGACTGGAACCCGATGACGTCGCAGCCGAGCAGGCCCTCGAGGATGGCGTCGCGCATCTCCTTCGGCAGGACTTTCCAGTACTGCGGCGTGGCCCACGGCACGTGGAGGAAGAACTGGATCACCGCGTCGGGCACCGCCTTGCGCACCATTCCAGGCACGAGGTAGAGCTGGTAGTCGTGCACGAGCACAAGGGGCGCGCCATCACCCGACCTCGCGAGCTCGATGACCTTGTCGCTGATCTGCCTGTTGACGTCGACGTAGCCCTTGGTCCACGCCTGGTGGATCCGCTCGTCGATGACGGGCTCGTTGCCCAGGTCCCACAGGTAGTGCTGCAGGAACCACAGGACGGGGTTGGCGATCACGGAGTAGTACATCTCGTACTGATCGCGCGTAGGCGTCGCGTAGTGAAGCCGGCCGCGGGAGTGGGCGAGGGGCACGGTCATGCCGGTCGGATGCCGGGCGGCCAGCTCGCGCTCGGGATCGTTGCGAGCGCATGCGACCCACGTCGCGCCGGTCGCTTCCGCGAGCGTGAGCAGGCCTGTGATGACGCCGCCGGCGCCGCGGCGGAAGGTGCCGTCGCCCCGCGGCTCATGAGGACCGCGGTTGCTCACCAGGATTGAATTCTGTGCAGGCAGCGTCCGCGCGACATAACCGCGCAGGGACGCGGCTCCGTCCCTACCCGACGTGGTTCGTCACCAGCAGCGCGCGGTCGATGGGCACTTCACGGATGCGGATTCCCGCCGCCCTCGAGACGGCGTTGGCGAGGGCCGCGGTGCCCGGGATCGCGGGCGGCTCGCCAACCCCTTTGGCCCCGAGCGGCCCGAACGGCGATGGCACCTCGACCATCGTGACCTCGATGTCGGGGATCTGGTCCGCCGCGGGGACCTCGTAGTCGAGGAAGGACGCGGTCCTGAGCTGCCCGCCGGCGTCGTAAACAAGGGCCTCACCCAGGGCGCGACCGAGCGCCTGCACGGCACCTCCGTGAATCTGTCCCTCGATCTCGGGCGGGTTGATCGCCCGACCGACGTCCTGGATGGCGGCGTAGCCGGTCAACCTGTATGCGCCGGTCTCTCCGTCGAACCGCACGCGTGCGATGTGAACGGTGAACATCGGCGAAGCGGACTGGACCGCCGCGCGGCCCGTCGCCTCGATCGGTCGGTAGCGGCCCATGAACTCGGTGCTCAGACTGACGAGCTTTGTGATCTCTATGGAACGGCTCGGCGCGCCCCGCACGGCCACCTTGCCGTCGATGATGTCGAGGTCTTCGATGGCCGCTTCCAGCTCCTCGGTCGCGATCTCGAGCAGCTGCCGGCGCGCCTCACGCGCGGCCTCGTAGACCGCGGGACCAACGCTGTACGTCACCTGGCTGCCGCTCGAGGTCGAGCTGCGTGGCGCTGCCGCGGTGTCGGCCACGTCGACTCGGACCTTGTCGGGTGAGACTCCGAATGCCTCGGCGGCGATGATGGCAAGTCCGGTCGCGGTTCCGCTGATGTCGGGCGAACCGACCGTCACCGACACAGTGCCGTCCGGCTCGACCCGGCAGCCTGCGGCGGATGGTGTTCGCGCGCCGCCCCACGAACCGAGCGCGACGCCCACCGCCTCGCCTTCACCGAGGCTTGATCTGTAGAGCGGATGGTTGCGCGCCGCCTCCAGCACCTCCACCGAGGCGATCCGCGGCCAGCGCTGGCCGTCGGCGGTCTGGTCACCCTCGCGGGAGACGTTCTTGAGTCTCAGCTCGACCGGGTCGAGGTCAAGCGCCAGCGCGAGCTCATCCATCGCCGTCTCCAGCGCGAAGTACGCCTGGGTCCCTGCCGGCGCCCGGTAGGCGTCCACAGGCGGTTTGTTGGTCGCCACGTCCATGCCCCTGAGCTCGTAAGCGGGAAGGCGATAGGTTCCGCCCAGGAAGCTGGCGGTCAATCCGCCATGCCAGCCGGGGCCGGCGCCGTTGTCGTACTGGAAGTTGGCGCGAAGGCCGGTCAGCGTCCCGTCGCGTCTCGCGCCGAGCTCGAGGTCGAACCTCGCGGACGGGGCGGGCTTGCCGTACACGAATTCCTCCGACCGCGAGAGCGCAAGCCGTACGGGACGGCCCGCGCGCAGCGCAAGCAGCGCGACCAGTGGTTCGAGGAACTCGATCTTGCCTCCGAAACCGCCGCCGACCGGCATCGGAACGACACGGACCTGGTGCGGTGCCAGCCCGACGAGCGATGCGATGTCGTCGCGGACGACGAACGGACCTTGCGTCGGCGCCCAAACCGTGAGTCCTCCATCCGGCTCTGGCCGGACCACGGCGATGTGCGGCTCCATGAACGAGTGATGCGCGCGGCCGATGCTGTAGGACGCCTTCACCACGAAGTCCGCGCCCTTCAGCGCGGCCTCCACGTCGCCGCGCTTGAGGTTGACCACGCCCGTGACGTTGCGAGGCCGGTCGGCCGGCTCTTCCTCGGCCGCCGTCGATCCGCCATGGAGCGACGCTTCGTCTTCGCTCGCGACCTCGTCCTCCTCGAGCACCACCGCCGCGTTCTCACCGATCGCCGAGGTCGGGTCGAGCACGAAGCCCGTCTCGTCGATGTCGACGGCGACCAGCTGCGCAGCGTCCGCCGCGGCGACCTCGCTGTCGGCGATCACGGCTGCCACGGGCTGACCCGTGTAGAAAACACGGTCCGTGGCCAGCGGAAGCTCCGGTGCAGATGTCTTGAGCTCAGGCAGGTCGGCGCCCGTCACGACGTCCACGACGCCCGGGATCGCGCGGGCGGCGTTCGTATCGACCCCGCGAATTCGCCCGCTGGCGACCTGTGAAAGAACGAGGCGAACGTGCAGCAGGCCAGGAAGCTCGAGGTCCGCCGTGAATCGAGTCAAGCCTCGGACTTTCTCGGACCCCTCCTGGCGCCGCCTCCCCGCCCTGGCGGATACGCTCATCAAACGGAGATGCTACCCATCAGAAGGGGGCGGCGGTTTTCCGCGTTCACCGGATTGCTGTTGCTCGCGTGCTCGAGCAACACCCCGGTGGGAAGCCCACCAACGGCCCTGGCGAGCAACCAGACGCTTCGATTTCCGATCGCGCAGGAGATCGAGACGCTGGATCCCGCGCTCATTCAGTCGGAGACCGACTCGGCCATCGGACAGAACCTTTTCGACGGGCTCCTGAAGTTTGACGGGAACCTGAATGTCGTGCCCGACATCGCAAGCGCGATGCCCTCGGTGTCAGTCGACGGCCTGACTCTGACGTTCAAGATGCGGACGGATGTCACCTTCTCCAACGGCGACCCGGTGACCTCCGCCGACGTGCTCTATTCGTGGAACCGCGCCGTCGCGATGCAGGGCCCGTTCGCGACCAACCTCGCCGCGATCGCCGGATACGACCGCGTCGCTGCCAACCAGGCCGCCGGCTCTGCGCTCGAGACTCTGCTCGAGAAGAAGGACCCGTCTGTGACGATGTCCGGCCTCACCGCGCCCGACGACCACACGATCCAGGTCAAGCTGACGGGCGCGGCCGGATGGTTCGGGGCGGCAATCGCCCAGCCGTCGGTGGCCGGCATGATCGTCGACCAGAAGGTAGTCAAGACCGACTTCGACAACTGGTGGAGGAATCCGTCGACGCTCGTCGGCACAGGCCCGTTCAAGCTGGCCGCCCATACGCAGGGCAAGTCCTACGACTTCGCCGCGGCGGGCGGTTGGTGGGGCAGGCCGAGGCCGACCTTGAAGGCGGTCCACGTCGAGGTCGTCGGCGACGCTGCGGAGGCGGAATCGCGCTATCAGCAAGGCGCTTTCGACCTGCTCGGGTATGGGGCCTATGGCCTGCCGGCGGCGGACGTGGTCAGGCTCCAGTCGGCGCAGAAGGCCGAGGTGCTGCTCGCGGTCAAGAACAAGACGGACTGGGTGAGCTTCAACCTGGTGTCCGATGCGCACCGCCCGGCCGGCGGGCCCTTCACTCTCGACGGAGGAAGCGCCGCCCGAGACATCCGTCTCGCGTTTGCCCTCTCGATCGACCGCGACAAGCTCGCGAAGACGGTCTGCAGCGGCGTCTCGTGCGTCGCGGCGACCGGCGGATTGATACCGAAGGGCATGCTCGGCTACCTGGGCGATGGCTCCGACCCACTCGCCGTCTTCGATCCGGCCAGGGCGCGCAGCCTTTTGCAGTCGGCGGATCCCAGCGGGGCCAAGACCAGGGGCCTGGTCTACACCTACGATCCGGACAATCCGCTCAACGAGCCCGTTGCTCAATTCCTCGTGGCTCAATGGCTCGCGAACCTCGACGTGTCGGTGACGCTCCAGGCCGTTCCGCACACGAGGTTCGTGACGGAGCGCCTGCGTGGCGAATACGAGCTGGCACGCGACGGGTGGGCCGCCGACTACAACAACCCCGAGGACTGGTTCGACAACCTGTGGGGAAAGGTCGCGGGATGCCCGGACTCGAGCTGCACGACGGGGTACGACACGCGCGCGTACGACCAGCTGCTCGCCAAGGCCGACTCCGAGCCCGTACCGGGGTCGATCCCGGACTACAAGACGCTGAACCGGCAGCTGATCGACGACGTGGTCTACGTGCCGCTGTTCTATGCCGTCGAGGCGTTCGTGATCAAGCCTTACGTCCTGGGCGCGGGGTCGAACAACATGTTCGACTACTGGTGGGACCAGATCCAGCTGGTCTCACACTGAAACTCCTGACGGCCGTTTGGATACAAACGGCCCGGTCGGCATGCACCGTGAACCGCCCTGGGTTCGATGGAGACTCGGCGGCTTGGAATCACGCGACACCTGACGCGTCGCAGGCGAGAGCGTAGCCGGTCTCTAACTCCGCCGGCGGCACGTTCCCATTTGCGCCATGGAGTCGACGCCGATTCCACCAGTCAACCCATTCGGCGGTGGCAAGCTCGACCTGTTCGAGCGAACGCCAGGGTCCGCGCCGGCGAATCAGCTCGGCTTTGTAGAGGCCAATCACCGACTCGGCCAGCGCGTTGTCGTAGCTGTCGCCTCGTGACCCGACGGAGCGAACTGCTCCGGCCTCTACCAGGCGTTGCGTGTACCGGACAGCGACGTACTGACTGCCACGGTCGGAGTGGTGAACCAGCCCTTCAAGCTGGCTCCCGCGACGGGTCCACAACGCCATCTCGAGCGCATCCGCGGCGAGTTCGGCACGCAGCGAATTTGAGACGCGCCAACCGACCACATAGCGGCTGAAGACGTCAATCACAAAAGCGACATAGACGAACCCCGGCCAGGCGCTGACATAGGTCAGGTCGGCGACCCAGAGTCGATTCGGAGCGACTGCTTTGAAGTTGCGTTCGACGAGGTCGTGGGCTGGCTCCGGACTGCGTCCGGGCAGTGTCGTCCGCTTCACCTTCCCGCGTACGACACCGGCCAGACCGAGTTCGCGCATTAGACGGGCGACTCGGTCACGACCTACTGGCAAGCTCTCCCGGCCGAGTTGTCGCCAGACCTTTCGGACCCCATAGACGCCGAGGTTCTCGTCGTGAACCCGGCTCACCGCTGGCTTCAACTGCTGGTCCAGCTGCCGGCGCCGACTCGGTCGCCGAACCTTGGCCGCGTAGTACGTCGAGGGAGCAATCTGCAGCGTCTGGCAGATCGGCTCGACTCCCCAGCGCTCGCGGTGGGCGTCGACGAAGCTCACGAACTGGGTGGCTGCGGGTCGAGCTCCCGCGCGAAGAAAGACGCTGCTGCCTTCAAGATCTCGTTGGCCCGGCGCAGCTCTCGGTTCTCCTTCTCTAACTCGAGGATCCGCTTCCGCTCCTCGCTCGGGGTGCCCGCTCGCAGGCCGTCGTCGACGTCGGCTTGCTTGACCCAGTGGCGCAGGCTCTCTGAGCCGACGCCGAGCTGGATCGAGATTCGGGTTATGACGCCGTGCGGACTGCCCTGCTCCTTGATGGCCTCACGGACCATCCTCACTGCACGCTGCCGGAGTTCCTTCGGATAACGCTTCTGGTTCGCTGCTCCTGGCTGAGACGTTGGCTGCTGCGTTGACATCGGCTCCATCCTCCCAAGGAATGGAGTCTCCAGCAAACCCAGGGCGGTTCACCGACCGGTGCTTTTGGATACAAACGGCCCGGTCGGGTAGAAAGCTATAGCTGTCCCGGGAAATGGCACGCCGCGAAGCGGCCGTCCGCCTTCTTCTCCAGCGGCGGCTCGACCTCGGAGCAGATCTGCTGCGCGATCGGGCATCGCGTGTGGAACCGGCACGCCGCCGGTGGGCTGACCGGCGAGG
This sequence comes from Candidatus Dormiibacterota bacterium, assembly GCA_024280995.1. Classification (GTDB taxonomy): domain Bacteria; phylum Chloroflexota; class Dormibacteria; order Dormibacterales; family Dormibacteraceae; genus 40CM-4-65-16. The sequence continues at coordinate 112,604 of JAMXLM010000045.1, read as the reverse complement.
GAATCTCACCCTTCAACAGGATCGGCTTGCGCGCCGCCTCGAGGTCCGGGTCAGGCACCGGCACCGAGCTCTCCAGCACCTTCGTGTAAGGGTGGAGCGGCTTGTCCCGGATGGCGTTGCCCGGCCCGATCTCTACGATCTTGCCCAGGTACATGACGGCGATCCGGTCACTGATGTGGCGCACGACCGACAGGTCATGGGCGATGAAGAGGAACGTCAGGTCGAACTTCGACTGAAGGTCCTCCATCAGGTTCACGATCTGGGCCTGGATCGAGACGTCGAGGGCGGACACCGGCTCGTCGGCGACGATGAAGGTCGGGTTCAGCACCAGCGCCCGTGCGATGCCGATGCGCTGACGCTGACCGCCTGAGAACTCGTGCGGGTAGCGGTTGACGAAGTTCGGGTTGAGGCCGACGACCCTCATGACCTCCTGCACCCGCTGCTCGGCCTTCCGTCCACGCGCGACGCCGAAGTTCTTCAGCGGCTCCGCGACGATGTCTCCGACTGTCATGCGCGGGTTCAGCGACGCGTACGGGTCCTGGAAGATCATCTGGATCTGCTGTCGCGTTCGGCGCAGCTTCTCCCCGCGGGTGGCGGTGAGGTCGACGTCCTTGAAGTACACGTGACCTGACGTCGCGGGTTGGAGGCGCACGATCACCCTTCCGAGCGTCGACTTGCCGCACCCCGACTCGCCGACGAGCCCCAGCGTCTCGCCCGAAGCGATCGCCAGGTCGACTCCGTCGACCGCGTGGACGACGTTGCGGGTGAACAGCCCGCCACCGGCCGGGAAGTATTTGACGAGATTCTCGATCCGGAGAAGCGGCTTCTTGACGGTCGGGTCAGTGGCGGCGGTGATTGTTGCCTGGGGGGTGGGTTGCGTGGGCTGGGCGGCCTCAGCGCTCACTTCTGCGCGACCGCCTCCGGGTCCTGCACGTTCTTCATCAGCACCCAGCAGCGCGCCATCTGACCGGGGTCGACCTCGCCGAGCGGTGGCTCCTCGGTCATGCACCGGTCGATGCGGAACTTGCAGCGCGGGTGGAACTTGCACCCCGGCGGCATGCGTCCGAGGTCCGGCGGCAGGCCCTTGATCGAGATGAGTCGCTCCTTCTCGGTCTCGTCCAGGCGTGGCATCGAACGAAGCAGCGACCACGTGTACGGGTGCTGCGGGTTCTTGAAGATGGAGCGAGTCGGTCCTTCCTCGACGATCCGGCCCGCATACATCACTATCACGCGGTTGCACAGGCTGGCGACCAGCGCCATGTTGTGCGTGATCAGCATCACCGCGGCGCGCAGCTCGCGGCTCAGGTCGCGAACCAGCTCGATGATCGATGCCTGAACGGTGACGTCGAGGGCGGTCGTCGGCTCGTCTGCGATGAGCAGCGACGGTTGGTTGGAGACCCCCATCGCGATCATTGCGCGCTGGCGCATGCCTCCAGAGAACTGGTGGGGGAAGTCGCGCACGCGATCCTTGGCCGCCGGGATGCGCACGCGCTGCAGCAGCGGTATCACGCGGTCGCGGGACTGCTGTGTGGAAAAGCGCTTGTGGGCGGCCATCGCCTCCTCGACCTGAAAGCCCACGCGCAGGACCGGGTTCAGCGACGTCATCGGATCCTGGAAGATCATCGCGACGTCGTTGCCGCGGAACTCGCGGATCTCCTCGTCCGTCATCTGGGCGACGTCCTTCTCGCCGAACAGGATCCGTCCCGAAGTGATCTTGCCCGGCTCCGGGATGAGCCGGAGGATCGAGAGCGCGGTCATCGTCTTGCCCGACCCGGACTCTCCGACGATGCCGACGATCTCGCCGCGGTCGATGTCGAAGTCGATCCCGTCGACGGCGGTCACGGTTCCGCCGGACGTGGCGAACTGAACCCTCAGGTCTTGAACCCTAAGGAGAGAAGGGATGTCTTATCTCCTCATCCGCGGATCGAACGCGTCGCGCAGCCCATCGCCGAGCCAGTTGAAGGCCATGAGCGTGATCGACAGCGCGATGGTCGGCGCAAGCACGATGTGCGGGGCGAAGTCCATACCGTGATAGCCATCGCTGGCCATCGCGCCCCACGAGGGAGTGGGGGGCGGGAGGCCGAGGCCGAGGAAGCTCAGGAACGCCTCGAACAGCACGGCGGCCGGGATGGCGAAGGTCGCCTGGACGATGATCGGGCCGAGAGCGTTCGGGAAGATGTGCCGGAAGATCAGGCCGAAATCGCGCGCGCCGGCCATGCGCGCGGCCTCGACGAACTCGCGCTCCCGCAGGGCGAGGGCCTGGCCGCGCACAAGGCGCGCGACGTCCATCCAGCGCGTCAGCGCGAAGGCAATGATGATGACCAGCACGCCGCGCGGAATGAGGTGAAGTGCGTCGGACAGCACGAACACGAGGATCAGAGCGACCAACAGGTCGGGGATCCCGTACCAGATGTTGATGAAGAACGAGACGACGGTGTCGACCTTCCCGCGGTAGAAGCCGGCGAGCAGACCGAGCGGGATGCCGATGAGGCTCAGGATGATCGCGCTGCCGATGCCGACCTCGACCGTGATCAGGGCGCCGCCCATGATCCGGCTGAGAATGTCGCGACCCGCCTGGTCGAGTCCGAGCAGGTGCTGCGCGCTCGGCGGCTGGTAGGTCGGGCCGACCGCCTGCAGCCACACGGGGTAGGGAGTCCAGAAGATCGAGATCAGAGCGACGACGAGGAGGACGGCGATGATGGCGCCGCCGAGCAGCGCGAGCCGGTTGCGCCGGATGCGCCTCCAGGCGTCGCTGAGGAGCGTGACCTGCTCGGGGACCTCATAAGTGAGCTCGACATCCGGCTGGGAGACGGGGGCTGCCTGGGCCACTAGTAACGGATCCTTGGGTCCAGCGCGGGGTAGATGACGTCCACCGTGAGGTTGGCGAGCCCGACCAGCGCGGCGTAGAACGTGAAGACCCCGATCACGATGTTGTAGTCGCGGGCCAGGATGCTGGTCACGAATTCCTTGCCCAGCCCGGGGATGCCGAAGATGTTCTCGATCACCACCGACCCGGTGATGATGCCGGTCACCAGGGGCCCGAGGATGGTAACTACCGGGATAAGCGCGTTGCGCAGCGCGTGACGGAGGACCACGATCCGAGCCTTGAGACCCTTGGCCCACGCGGTGCGCACGTAGTCCGTGCGGATTGTCTCGAGCATGCTCGCCCGCGTCAGCCTGGCGACGTAGCTCGCATAGGGAAGGCCGAGGGCGATCGCGGGCACCGGTACCTGGGTCCAGTCGCCCCAGCCGACGTTGTAGTACACCGTGCCCTGCGTCCAGTCATAGAAGTAGTGGCCGAACACGAGCAGCATGAAGATCGCGATCACAAAGCTCGGGATGCTGTAGCCGACGACCGCCGTGCTCGAGGCGATGTAGTCGATCCAGGTGTTCTGCCGCAGCGCCGCGATCACGCCGAGCGTCAAGCCCAGGCCGATGGTCACCAACAGAGCGAAGAAACCCACCGTGGCGCTGACCGAGGTCTCGCGGATCAACAGCGGAGTGATCTGGACGCCGCGGTTGACCAGGGACTCGCCGAGGTTTCCGTGGATCACACCGTTCACCCAGTTGGCGTACTGCTGCTGCAGGGGCAGGTCGAGGCCGTAATGGTGTAGGTCGGCGGCCAGGGCCTGTGGCGTCGTCCGGGTCTCGTTCAGGAACGCGTTGCCGGGGATCTGGTGGAGAAGCACGAACACGATCGACGACACGAGGACGGTCGTGATCGCGATGAGGATCAGACGCTGCCCTATGTAGAGGAGGGTTCCCCTCATCTAGAAATCACTTCCCATTTCACGGATTGAGGTAAGGGGGCCCGCCGAGTGGCGAGGCCCCCTAATTGTCGCGGTAACGGTCGGACTAGTGCGAAAGGATGCTGACGTCGCTCCAGTAGTTGTCGTAGAGCGGGTTGCCCGCAGCGCCCTTCACGTACGGGTGAACCAGGTACTGCTGGATGCCGTAGAAGAGGTTGCCGGTGTAGCAGTTGTCGACGAGGATCTTGTTCATCGCCTTGTACTCGTCGAGCGACTGGCTGAGCGGCTTCTGGTTGGCGTCCTGGGACATCTTGTCGATGTTGGGGTCCGAGAGGCAGGAACCGGAAGAACCGCCGTTCGTGTCGAACAGGAAGTCGAACCAGTCCTGTGGGTTGTCGTAGTCGGCGCCCCAGCTGTGGCGGAAGATCGTGTAGTTGCACTTCGTGCGCGCGTTGAAGAACGACGCGCGGTCAGTGGAGGCGCACTGGACCGTGACGCCGAGGTTCTGGCGCCACTGTGACGCCAGGTTGTCGCACACCGCCTTGTTGATGGCGCTGGCGTTGTAGGTGTAAGTCAGGTTGCCGACGGCAGCAGCGCCACCGGCCTGCTGAAGCAGCGACTTGGCCTGGGTCGCGTCGAACTTGGCCCACTGGTCGGTGTTGTCTCCGAGGTAGCCCTTCAGCCCCTTGGTGATCACTCCGCCGGTCGCCGGCGTACAGGCAGTGCCCTTGGAGCAAGCGATATCGACGAGCTGGTTGCGGTCGATCGCCAGGCTGAACGCCTCGCGGAGGAGCTTGCCGTTGCCATTACCGGCGAACGGGCTGGGCTTCTGGCCCTTGCAGGCTGTCGACTGGTTGCTCGAGTCGCAGAGGTTGAAGCCGATCCAGCTCGTGCGAGCGGACGGCTGCAGGTTCAGCTGCTTCTTCAGCTGCGAGTCGGAGTTGTAGCGAATGACGTCCTCCGGGGTGAGGCTCTGGTTGGCGAAGCCGATCAGGCTGTAACCGCCGGACTCGTACTTGGTGAGCTGAGCCTTCTGGTCGGCGACGATCTCGATGTGCACCTTGGTCAAGGTGCCGGTCGAGCCGCCCCACCAGTTGGCGACGGGCGCGAAGTCGATCGACTGCTTCGGCGTGCGGGCGGTCATCTTGAACTGCCCGGTGCCGATCGCCGTGTCAGGTGTGCTGGCCCACGTCGAGTCGGTCGCCTTGCCGTTGGCGAGGACGACCTTCTGGTCCACCACCCAGGCCGTCCAGAGGGCGGTCTCGGTGAACCAGTAGCCGGCCGGGGCGGTCAGCGTCGCGGAGAACGAGTAGTCGTCGATCTTCTTGAGGCCGTCCATGTGGGTGGCCTTGCCGTTCGAGACGGCGTCGTAGCCGACCACGGGCTGGAAGACCGATGCGTAGTCGCCTTGAATGGCGGCCGCGCGGTCCCAGCTGAAGATGAAGTCGTCGGCCTTGACGGGGTCGCCGTTCGAGAACTTGACGTTGTGCTTCAGCGAGAAGGTGTACGTCAACCCGTCAGACGAGATCTGAGGCTGTCCGGTCGCGATGTCCGGAACCTCGTTCAGCTGGTCGTCGAACTTGTACAGGCCCGAGTACGTGTTGCGGAAGATGTCGATGTCGACCGCGGCCGACATGTGCGCGGGGTCGAGGTCCCCAACGTCGTCGACCATCGGGAAGCTGAGCGTCTGGTCGGAGGCCAGGTTGGAAGAGTTGCTGTTAGAGCCTCCTCCACAGGCCGCGACCATCGAAATTGTTCCCAACGCCACGGCGAGGGAACGGAACACGGCGATTCGAGTCATACCACCTCCTACGGAACACGGTCTCGAGGAGGGCGCACCACAGAAACTTGGCCATCCTCGACGTCCATCGCCCTCTTCCCGGAGATTCCCGGGGCGAGAGTGCGCCGGCGACGGACGATGCCACCCCTACACACCGGGGTGGCCCCGCTACTCCATGATCAGTTTTGGGCTTTGGGGGGCCGAAGTCAAGTTCCCGATGACAATTTCGACCTACTCCGGTGGTTGAATGAAGCGTATGAGAGGGGCCCGGAGATCCTCGCCGGCGTCTTGGCGCCGAATGCGGCCCATCTGCGTTGTTGCCGCCTCCGCTCCTCGCTCACGCACCGACGGGTGCGCTCGCTCCGGCGCTCGCCGGCGCCTGGCATCTGGGCCACCTCGTCGCCAACTCGCTCGGCGACGCCTCCAGGCCCCTCTCGAATGAGGCGTTTGGCGGCGTTCCTGGCGGCCGGCCTGATGGGCGTCGTGGCCCTCCTGAGCGGTCTCGCCCTCGACTCCTACCTCCACGCCAAGGACCCGACGCTCGCCCATCGTGAAGGAATATTCACGCTCAGCAATCCCGGCCACGTACTCCTGGGCATCGGCATCGGCCTGGTGGTCGTCGGGGTCGTCGGGGCGGCCTACACGTCATTGCCGTATGGGGTCTGGGTCAGACGAGGACTGCTCGGCGGCTCACTCTTGCTGATCATCGTCTCAGGTGACTTCGCGGGCTGGGCGGCCTCGGTCGAGAGGTCGGCGGCGACTTCGCCCTCCGCGGCGGCAGCCCACCAGCACGGAGGCGCGGCGACTACCGCGAAGCAGCCGACGGAGGCGCAGCTCGAGGCGGCCGCACGGCTGGTGACCGAGACCAGGGCGGCCGTCGCGAAATACGCCTTGCTCAGCACCGCCATCACCGCCGGGTACAAGCCAATGGAGCCGCCCGACGGCGAGATCGTGCATTACGTGAACCCCGACTACATGGCCGACTTGTACATCCTCGATCCGCAGCACGTGCAGTCGCTGATCTACTTCAACGGCAAGAACGGTCCGCAGCTGATCGGCGCGATGTTCATCATGCCGACGAGGGCCGAGGACGGCCCTGATATCGGCGGCCCGCTGACGATCTGGCACCAGCACTCCAACATCTGCTTCGACGACTCCACCGGGATCGCGGTCGCGTTCATCCACTCAGCCGACTTCGACTCCACCGACAAGAGCGGGTCGTGCCCACGCGGGAGCACGCTCAAGCCGACGCCCCAGATGCTGCACGTCTGGTTGATCGACAACCCCGACGGGCCGTTTGCGTCGACGATGGACCCTCAGGTGCTGGGGACGACCGCCGCGGTTTCCTAGCTCAGTGCTGGAGGATGCGAACCTCGGTCCAGGAGTTGTCGTACAGCGCGTTACCGCCCGCGCCTTTGACATACGGATGCACGAGGTACTGCTGCACGCCGTAGAGCAGTCCCGCGAACGCGGAGTCGCTGATCAGGTCCATTCCGGCGGTCTTGTAGTCATCGAGTGACGATGGGTCCGTCGATGCATCCGCGCCGGTGACCGCCTTGTCGACGGCTGAGCTCGAATAGCACGAACCCCCTGAGCTCGCGCCCGTGACGAAGAGGTAGTCGAACCAGTCTTGCGGATGGTCGTAATCCGCCGACCAGCTCTGGCGAAAAATCGGATACGCGCACGCGTCGCGCTGGTCGAAGAATGTCTTGCGGTCCATCTCGACGCATCCGACCGTCACCCCAAGGTTCTTCAGCCATTGCTGCTGCAGGTTCGCGCAGACGGCCTTGTTGAAGGGGTTCGAGTCGTACGTGTACTTCAGGCCCCTGACCTTCGCGCCGGTCGGATCCCATGCCGCGTACTCGGCTTTCGCCGCCGCCGCGTCGAACTTCACGTTGGGGTCCTGTCCGTCGCCGAGGTAACCGGTGAGTCCCTTGCTGATGACGCCTCCGGTCTCCTCGCGGCAGCTCGTCATCGCGTCGCAGACAGCGTCGGCGAGCGCATGGCGGTCGATCGCGGTGCTGAAGGCGTGCCGGCCGCCGCGACCTGCGTCGACCCCGGCGAAAGGGCCGGACCGGAGGTTGAAGCCGACCCAGAACGTCGTTGCCGACGGGACCAGGGCCAGCTCGCCCTTGAGCTTGGCCTCGGTCGTGTAGCGATTCGCGTCCTTTGCGGGCAGCCCCTGGCGGGCGTAGCCGATGAGGCTGAACACGCCCGCCTCGTACAGCTCGACCTGGGTGCTGGTGTCCTGCATCACGGCGACGTGCACGTGCGTCAGGAGCCCGGTCTTGCCGCCGTACCAGCTCGCCACCGGCGCGAAGTCCATCGACTGTCCAGGTGAGCGCGCGGTCATCCGAAAAGGACCGCTGCCGATCAATGTCTCGGGCTTCGTTGACCACACGTCTTCGCCGGCGCCGGCGATCACCTTCTGGTCGACCACCCAGAACGGCCAGAGTCCGACCTCGGCAAGGAAGTAGCCTGCGGGCTTCGTCAGCGTGGCGGTGAATGTCGTGTCGTCGACCTTGGCGAGGCCGGTCATCGCGGCGGCTCGACCCGACGCGACGGCCTGGTAGCCCGCGACGACGGCGAACAGACCGGCGTAGTCGCCCTGCAGGGCCGCCGCGCGGTTCCAGCTGTAGATGAAGTCGTCCGCGGTGATCGCGTCACCGTTCGAGAAGGTCGCGCCGGCGCGAAGGTGGAACGTGTAAGTCAGTCCGTCGGCCGAGATCGCCGGCAGGCCTGCGGCAATGTCTGGCACCTCCCTGAGCTGGGAGTCGAAGCGGTAAAGGCCGGAGAAGACGTTGCGCAGGATGTCGACGTCGGCCGGGCTGGAGATCATCGCCGGGTCGAAGTCGGCGACGTCCTGGGCGATGGGGAAGCTCAGGGTCTGATCTGAGGCGAGCGGTTCGGGCGACGGTCCGGGACTTGGAACCGGGTTGCAGGCAGCGGCGACGGCCACGAGGGCGACGAGGAGTCTCCTCACCAGGCCCGGCACGTTACACGATCGGTGACGCAAGATCGGGCCGCCCGCCTCGTTAAAGGCCGTGGTGCCAACCAGGATCGTCCGCGGGCTGGGTCTGGCGGCCCGAACTCTCCGTCTCACTCTCCCGCCGGTGCTGCTGATCGCGATGGCGCAGCTGCCGGCGTCGGAGCCGCTCCGCCACCAGCCCGAATCACGGCCGGTCGCGTCCACCCCCTGGCTCAATCGCTTCAACGCGTGGCGCCTGGAGGCGCGGGTGCCGACCTTGACCGAGAACGCGACCTACAGCGCCGGCGACTACGACCACGCGGTCTACATGGTCAAGAACGATCTCGTCACGCACTACGAGACGCCGGGGACGCCGTTCTACACGGCGGCCGGCGACACGGCCGCGCGCAACAGCAACATCTACGTGAGCTCCAGCACAGCGACCACCGACGTGCAGGCGATCGACTGGTGGATGCAGGCGCCGTTCCACGCGATGGGGATGCTCGACCCACGACTCGCACAGACCGGTTTCGGCTCTTACCGAGAGGTCAAGTCGGGCTGGAACATGGGTGCGGCGGTCGACGTCTTGAGCGGCAACCCCTTCACCGGCGGCGCGTTTCCTGTGCGCTTTCCCGGTGACGGCACGACCGAGCCCTTGACCAGCTACGGCGGCGGCGAGTTTCCAGACCCGCTGCAGGGCTGTCCGGGATACAGCGTCCCGACCGGCCTCCCGGCCTTCATCGAGCTCGGCACCAACGTCGCCACCACCGTGACCGCCCACTCGTTCACCGGCAACGGAACCGCGCTCGCGCACTGCGTGATCGACACGCACAACACGGCGCTCGGGAGCGACCTGATCGACCGGGGCGGTGTGATCCTCATCCCACAGAAGCCGCTCCAGTCCGGCGTGAAGTACGTGGTGTCGATGACGGTCAACGGGACCGCTTACACGTGGTCCTTCAACGTCGGCCCGCTGGCGACCGTGCCGCCGGTGGTGTCCGGCTTGACGCCGGCGACCGGCCCGTGGACCGGAGGGACCCCCGTGAAGATCAGCGGCACCGCTTTCGACCAGGGCGTGTCGAGCGTCATGTTCGGCAACGCCCCCGCGACCTCGTTCACGGTCGTGGATTCGACGACGATCACCGCGACCAGCGCGGCTCATTCGACCGGTCCGGTCGACGTGACGGTGACCACTGCCGGCGGCACGAGCGCCACGTCGGCCGCGGACGTGTACACCTACGCCCCACCCGACTGCTCAGCGGCGGCCGTCACTTCGAGCAAGACGTCTCCCCAACCGGCTGGAACCGCGATCACGTTCACCGCGAGTGCGACCGGCGCCCGCTGCACGAGTCCGGTCTATGAGTTCTGGCTGTGGTCGGCCGCCGGCGGATGGGCCCTGCGCCAGGCGTACAGCAGCACCGCGACGCTCGCACTCGACACGAGCGGGATGCTTCCTGGGACCTACAGCGTCGACGTGTGGGTGGAGGAGTCTGGCTCGATCCAGGGCGCCGGGGCCTACGAGACGTTCGCGCTCGAGGCGTGGACTGTGGGCGGCTGCGACTTCGCGTCGATGACGCCCAACCCCGCGCCCAGCTCGGGCATCGTGACGTTCACTGCGACCGCCGGCGGCACAGGTTGCAACCAGCCTCAATACAGGTTCTGGTTGTGGTCGGCCTCGTCCGGCTACGTGATGAAACAGGACTTCAGCTCGACCAACACATGGAGCACCGACAGCGCCGCGCTGGCCGCGGGGACATACTCGATCGTCGTTCACGTCAAGCAGAAGGGCTCGCCGCTCGCCTACGAGACGTGGGCCTTGAGCGCGCTGCCGAAGGGCGCGTGCGGTGCGCCATCCACTTCCGCGACCAACGCGTCGCCGCAATCGGTCGGCGGCATCGTCCATCTTTCAGCGGCCGCGCCCGGGTGCACTGCTCCGCTGTACCGCTACTACTACTACCCGGCGCCTGGGAACCAGTACGGTCTGCTGCGCGATTGGAGCTCGACGGCGAGCTTCGACTGGAACACCGCCGGCATGTCGCCTGGGACGTACAGCATCGTCGTCCACGTCAAGCAGTCGAGCTCGAACGCCGCGTACGACACGTACGCGCTCATGGCGTACACGCTCGCTTGGATCCCCGCCGTGAACCTCAACGCGAACCTGTCGTCGCCACAGGCCGCGGGAAGCGGTGTGACGCTGACCGCCGCGGCCACCGGGACGCCGCAGTATCAGTTCTGGGTCTACGCGCCCGGCGGCCCGTGGACGATGGTCCAGGACTACTCGTCCACGGCGACGCTGAGCTGGAACACCGCAGGGCTCACGCAGGGCACGTACTCATGGGTCGTGTACGCGCGGCAACAGGGCTCGGGGGCGCAGTACGACGTCTACGCGCTGATCAACTACACGATCACGTAGAGACAGGGCGGCCTACTAAAAGAAGTCGATCCAACCTTGATTGCCACCTCGGCAATCATTCCTTGACCACATGAGCTCGACGACGAAGGAAGAGGCGAGTGAGCCTCGCTACGGCGCCTGACGTCCCGCCTTGCTCACGCGCTGCCAATACTGCAGCCGGCGCCTCAGGCGTTCGTACTCGCTCCTCAGGACCATGTCATCGTGATCGACTTCGATTCGGCCTGCCAGGGCAACTTTGTCCCGTTGCTCTATCAAGGTCCGAAGAATCGTCTCTTTGAACCGGCAGAGTTCGTCGTACACCTCAATCCAGTGCTCGATGTCGCGCTTCGACGGGTTGACCATCGAGCTGGCTTCGCCCGGCAGAAGTACATCGTATTCGTGGGAGGTTGGATCGGCGTCCACAACGGTAGGAACGCATGCACAGTTCGTAGTCCTTGTGCCTGGATCACGCCTCACCTGGCACCGAATTGGGTGAGCCCGCTGACAAGGCCTCGGGCTGGACCGGCCGAAATCGTGAGAATTGATGACGTGCCGGCGTAGCTCAGCCTGGCAGAGCGGCGGTCTTTTAAACCGACAGTCGCAGGTTCGAATCCTGTCGCCGGCACCAACTCCTTGCGAAGCACCTACGTGCAACTCTCCGTCCAGCCGCTAAGCTCTCGCGGCGCATGGCCTTTCGTACAGTCGTTCCGCTCTACCGCCTCGGCTTTGGCCTGCTCACCTTCGTCGCGATTGCCTATCAGATGGTCAATCTCGCCCAGGCCGGAACGCTCGACCCGGTCCACTACCTGACCTTCTTCACGATCCTCAGCAACACGATCGCCGTGGTGCTCTTCCTGGTCGGCGCCGCCCGATGGCGCTCGCCGCGCTCGCAAAGCTTTGACCTGTTGCGGGGCGCGGCCGTCGTCTACATGGCCGTCACGGGCGGCGTGTTCGCGGTGCTGCTCGGCGGCACGAACGTCGACACCGCGATCCCGTGGGTCAACAGCGTCGTCCACGAGATCATGCCCATGGTCGTGCTCGCCGACTGGCTGCTCGACCCGCCCCAGAACCGCATCACGCTTCGGCAAGGCGCGGTGTGGCTCGCATTCCCGGTGGCGTGGGTCGCATACGAGCAGATCCGTGGCGCGATCACCGGCAAGTACCACTACCCGTTCATGAGCCCGGCGCACGGCGGCTACGGCGCGGTGCTTTTCTACAGCGTCGCGGTGCTGATCTTCATGCTGATCGTCTGCGCCGCCGTTGTCTGGCTCGGCAACGTGAGGCGTCCCGCTTCAGCCTGATGCCCCGACCCGCCCGTCCTCGATCGTCACAACCCGGTCGGCGAACTCCGTCACCGCGCGGTCATGCGTGGCGAACAGCACGGCGGTGCCCGAGTCCGCCGCCAACCTGATCAAGCGGGTTATGTCCCGCGCCGTTTCCGAGTCCAGCTGCGCCGTCGGTTCGTCCGCCAGCAGCAGCAGCGGCGCCTTCGCGAGCGCGCGCGCGAGCGCCACGCGGTGCTGCTCACCGCCGGACAGCTCGTACGCGCGGTGGTCGGCGCGCTCCTCCAACCCGACCGCACGCAGCACTGCACGCGCCTCGGTGATGGCCTCGCCTTCGTTTCGTCCCATCAACGTCAGAGGCAGCCAGACGTTCTCGAGGGCTGTGAGGAGGGGCAACAGGCCCGCGCTCTGAAACGCCCACCCGATCGTCCGCTGACGGAAACGGTCGAGCTCCGCGCCGTGCAGGCTTGCCACGTCCTGGCCGCCGACGCGTATGGTGCCGCTGTCCGGCTGGTCCAGCCCGCCGATCAGGCTCAAGAGCGTGCTCTTGCCCGCGCCTGAACGGCCCAGCAGCACGACGAGCTCGGCCTCATCGACCGCGAGATCGACGCCGACCAGCGCGTCGACGCGCCGCCCGGTGTTGAAGTGCTTCGACACCTGCTGGACGACGGCCGCCTCAGGCATGGTCGGTGTCCCCTGACTCGGGCGGCAGGATGGCGATGTGGTCGTTTTCGATACGCAGGCGGACCCGCTCCTTCAGGCCCAGCTTTTCGACATACGCCTTCGGGAGCTGGATCCGGCCCGCCCGGTCCATGATCACGAGCTCGTCAGCGACCAGCGCCTCGCGCGAGCCCGTCCATCGCGTCTCGGTCGACGTCTTGCCGTCGCGGATCTGGATCACGCGCCGCGCGAACCGCTCGAGCTCGGGGTCGTGAGTAACGAAGATCGCGGTCGTGTCCAGCTCTTCGAGCAGCTCGGCCAGGTCGCCAAGCACCGAATGCGCGGTCGCGGTGTCGAGCTCGGCGGTGGGTTCGTCGGCGAGCAGCAGGCGCGGACCGTTGGCCAGCGCCACCGCAAGCGCGAGCCGGATCTTGTCGCCGCCCGTCAGCCCGGCGGGCCGGACATGCATCCGCGGACCGAGACCGAGCCGATCCATCAACTTCGCCGCGCGCCCGTCGCGCGCGCCGGGACCTGTAAGCGTCGCGAGCTCGACGTTCTCGAGCGCGCTGAGCTCCGGCAGGAGGTTGGCTTGCGACCGCTGCAGCAGATAACCGACCGTCTGGTGCCGGTAGAGGTCGCGCTCCCGCTCACTCATCCGGGTGAGGTCGTGGCCGGCGACAACCGCTCTGCCCGCCGTCGGCACGTCGACCCCGGCCAGGATGTTCATGAGCGTGGTCTTGCCGCTGCCGCTCCGCCCGGCGATCGCGACCATCTCGCCAGGCTCCACGTGCAGATCCAACCCTTGCAGCGCGACCACTTCGAGCGTGCGCGCCTTGTAGATGTAGACGAGGCCTTCACAGTCGACCAGCGGATCGCTCACGCCAGCGATCTCAGCTCGTCGTGCAGACGGAACCGGCTGGCTGAGCGAATGCCTGCCTGGCCTACCGCCCAAGACGCGGCCAGCAGCGCGGCCGCGGCGATCAGAAGGGTGCGCGCATCGAGCGTGACCATCGTCGGAGGTATCAGCTCGTCGGGCAGCGTGCTGGTCTGGAGCACGGGGAGGATCGACCACGCCATCACGGCTCCGAGCACCGCCCCTGCGATGACGCTGTACGCGACGACGACGAGCTGCTCGATGAACAATCCGCGGTCCACCACGCGCCAGGGAAGGCCGTTGGCCTGCATGATCGCGGACTCGCTGACACGTCCTCGCGCCACGGCGAGGAAGTGCACTCCGAAGCCGACGACCACCAGGGTCAACGCCGCCACCAGGCCGATGACGAGCGCGGCGTCCAGGCTGAGGCGAAGGGGGTTCGTCAGCGCGGCGTTTTCGAGCGATTCGCGATCGACGATGCTCGCCTCGCCGCGCGACACCTGCTGAACCGCGTTCGCGGCGGCGGCAGCCGAGCCTCTGACCTTCAGCCACGACTCGTTGGCGTACGCATAGGCGTCGTCCAACCGCAACCGCTCGGTCAGCGACTCGCCCGGGACCAGCAGGAAATCGTCCTGGCCGGGATAGAGGGTGGGGAAGTAGTCGACGGTGCCGACGAGCTTCACGTCCACGTCATTCGCCTCGATGTGAAGAGGGAACGTCTGCCCGACGCCGACGCCGAGGTGTGCCGCGGTCTGCGAAGAGATGATCGCGGGCAGCGGCGCCGACGACGCGCCAGGGTGCATGGCCAGGGCGCCGCCCCCGACGTCGGTTGGTATCTCGACAGCCGGCCGGCCGTCGTGCTGACGCGACCCCATCGCCATGGATCCCTGCCCGCCGAAACGACCGACCGCCTCGTGCCACCATCCGTCCGGCGTCGCGAACGCTTCGACAACGGGGGACGAGCCGCCGGCGGGACCGGCACGCAGGTCGCTCAGGGAGATGTCTCCGGAGTCGTTCGGCCCGGCGGGCGTGACGAGCAGCGTGCGAAGGCGCAACGGATATTCGTTGGCCCCTACGCCGCTCAGGCTCGCCTGCAACGAGGTCCATCCGTTCGATGCGAGGCTGCCGAAGCTCGCGTCGACGGCCCGCCCGTCGGCCCCTCGCAGCTGAGCCGTCAGCGTGGCGTTGAAACCCGTGCTGTAGACCCACACCGAGAGCGACTGAGGCCGGCCAGGGACGAGCAGGCCGTCGGGGTCGCCACGGGCGAGAAGCGACATCAGGTCCGGCAGCGACTGCCGCGCGAAGTCGGACCGCCATGACGCGACGGCCGGGACGTCGTACTCGTCGAGGCCGAGCACGACTGCCGTCAGGTCGGCGCGTCCCGGGCGGCCGATGTCGCGAAATGTGTCCGCCCTGGCGACGACGCCGGGGACCGCGGCCGCGGCCTGGTCGATGGTCGACGGAGCTGTTCCGAACCCGTAGGTGAAGCGGACGTCGCTGCCCGCTTCGTAGCGGGCGCGATCGAGAGCGTTGCTGCGGTCGGTCGACAGGTAGGCGCTCGTGAAGAGGCTCAAAGCGAGCGCGAAGGAGAGGAGCAGCGCGACGCGAGCGTGCTGCAGCGGCTGTCGCTCGAGTCGCCATTTTGCAAGCCGGCTGCCGAGGTCGCCGCCTCGCGCCAGCAGGGTCGCCGCGACCGGAAGCAGGCGCAGCCCGGCGACCGCGAGCAGTGCCAGGGCAATGCCCGGCAGGATCAGCGTCAATGGATCGGGGCCGGACGCCGCCGTCAGCCGCCCGGCCTGAGTTTGGAACTGAACGATCAGCAGGATGCCTACTACCGCGAAGGCTGCGTCGACCCATGGCCGCCGCCACCACGCGGTGAGCGCGGGCTGCGACGACGCCCGGCGCACGTCGGCGACCGACCGCCGGGTCGCGCCGGCCGCGAGCACCCCGAGGGTCGCGAACACGGCAAGCAGGACCAGCGCGAGGGTGGGGGTCGCCGAGACGAGCGTGCCCCGCTCGAGGACCTGCGAGGCGCCGAAGAGGCGCGAGCTGACGAGGCTGACGACGAAGACGCCGATCAGCGCGCCCAACGGCACCGCGAGCAGCGCCAGCACTCCCATCTCGATCATCAGCAAGAGCCACCCGCGCAGGCGCGAGCCCCCGCGAGCGCGCCAGAGACCGATCAAGGATTTCTGTCCGTCGAGGAAGTGCAGCGCGGCGAGGCCGATGGCGTAGAGCGCGACCGCAAGCAGCGCGAACTCGACGCTCACCGCCAGCGCCTGCTGCACGGCAAGCCTGTTCAAGAAGACCTTCATCTCGTCGGCGAGGCCTGTGATGAAGGTCGCGTCGGAGATGACGGCGTAATCGCCCTGCAGGCTGAGCAGGCGATCGCGCAGAGACGCCGCGTCGGCGGCATGTACCTGCGACAGATCGGTCACGTAGAGCTGGGCCATGTGCAGGGTCACGAACGGATTGCCTGAGGCGATCTGGAACAGGCTGTTCCGTCCGATCGACAGGTCGGTGCCGAGAAACTGGCCCGCCCAGTAAGGGTCCGCGGTGCTCTTCGCCTGCCAGATCGCGGTGATCGTCATGCAGAACATCAGGCCCGGCGGCCGGCGGGACGAGCCGTTGGGCGCAAGGCAGTAGAGGTCGCCGACCTTCAGGCCCAGCAGCCCGGCCGCGGTATCCGAGACGGCTGCTTGCCAGGCGCCGCCGATCACGGCGTCCTGTGGCCACGAGCCGGAGGTGATGTTGACGTGCGACTGGAGGTTTTCGTAGTAGGACATCACGGGAAGGGGATCGCTCGGGTCGTGGACCAGACCCTGGCCGTTGATCGAAACCGGCAGCAGCTGGTTGGAGCGGACAAAGCGCGCGCCAGGGACCTCGACGGCGCCGAGGTCGGTCTTGACCCGCCGGCTCGCGTCGGCCTGGAAGGCGTCGAAGTCGCCCGGTCCGGCGACGCGATCGATCTCGATCTCGAGGTTGGCGCCCTGGCCCAGCGATTGGATTGCGGTGTGGAGTCCCTGCTCCGCGGCCACCGCCTGCATCAGCGGCAGCGCAACGGCGAGAGCCATCGCCGTGACAAGACCGACGAGCTGAACGCCCGCGACCGCCTTCTTGCGCGCGAGGTCGATCAACGCAAGACGCGCGAGGGTCACCGGCGAAGTATGCCAACCGCGGCATGGACGTTCCGACCGGGCTCGCGCAGGAATTCGTCTTCAGGCACGTCTATCGGGTCAAGTGAAGACTTCGTTGCGGCGGAATGTCTTGCGGATCTCGACGGCGGCGGCAACCGCGGCCGTGCTCGCACTCGGTTTTGCGAGCCCGGCGGGTGCGACCGGCACCATCGACCGAGCGATCCCCGACAACGGCACGCTCCCCGGATTCAGCAACTGGTTCTGGTATCAGCAGATGGCCGAGACCTTCACCCCCTCGCGCACCGGTCAGCTGGACCGCGTGGCGCTCTTCGAGGGGGCAAGCGGCGTGCCGAGCACCGTTGCCAACGGCCCGGCGTTCACCCTGCAGATCTGGAAGGTGGATACCTCCCAGCCGACGCTCACGGCGTCCGGCACACCGGCCTCGTACCGGTTCCTGAGCTGGACCGGGACCCCGAACTGGCGCAACTTCGACCTCAGCCCCGCCGTGCAGGTCACTGCCGGGACGCAGTACGCAATCGTCGTTCTGGCCGTGCGCTCGTTCACGGTGAAGTGGTCGTACATGACCGCGTGGCCGTACTCCGGCAGCGCGCAGTGGACATGCTGCGACCTGAGCAACAAGTGGATGGCCGGTGTGGCGAACACCAACTTCGCGTACCAGACCTACGTGACCGGCGGCACACCGCCCGCGTCCAACACCCCGCCGTCCGTGACCGAGGCGCAGGCGGCCGTTCACACGAACGAAGGCACCGCGCCGACCAACACCGGCACGTACTCCGACGGTGACGGCGACAACGTTGCGCTGTCAGCCTCATCCGGCACGCTGACCCGGTCCGGCACCAACATCGGGTCGTGGGCCTGGACGCAGCCGGCCTCGGACGAAGCCCCGACCCAGACCGTGACCATCACCGCCAACGATGGCCACAACGCCGCCGTGACGACCCAGTTCACGGTCGACGTCGCCGCGACAGCGCCCGCCGTGACCATTGCGTCGACCACGCCGAGGGCTGCGTCGAGCACGACTTCCGGGACGTCCGAGGGCACTGCGCTCTCGTTCACGGGCTCTGCTCTCAGCGCCTCGGCGTCAGACAACCAGGCCGGTTTCACCTACAGCTGGTCGGTCACCAAAGACGGAGCCGCCTACGACGCGTCGGGCGCCGGCACGTCCTTCACCTTCACGCCAAACGACGAGGGCACCTACGTGGTCACCCTCGCGGCCACGGACGACGGGTCGATGACCGGCACCGCCTCGACAACCGCCGTGGTGCTCGACGTGGCGCCGACGGCGTCCATCGACAGCGTCACGCCGGCACAGACCGCCCCGGCGCTGTTCCTGCCCAACGAGATGATCACCTTCACCGGCAGCTTCACCGACCCCGGGACGTTCGATCCGCACACCGCCACCTGGGACTTCGGCGACGGTTCGCCCACCGCCACCGGGTGGACGGTCAGCCATGCGTTCGCCACCGCCGGCCCGTACTCGGTGACGCTCACGGTCTCGGAGGGCGAGGACCTCGCCACCGGCACGGCGACCTTCAACGTCACCGTGCAGACCCCATCTCAAGCGCTGGGCACCCTCGCCAACTACGTTCGGGGGCTGTCAGGACTCAACGCCGGGCAGAAGAACAGCCTGATCGCCAAGCTCGACGCGGCCGCCGCCTCCGAGGACCGCGGCGACCCCAAGGCTTCATCGAACCAGCTCGACGCCTTCCTCAACGAGGTCCGCGCCGACGCCAACAGCGGCAAGCTCTCGCCCACCCAGGCCGCGAACCTGACCAGCGCCGCTCACACGGTGCAGGGCGCCCTGGGCACGTACAACCGATTCCTGGGGTGGTGGCCGCTAGGCATCTAGACTTCCGCCAAACGATGGCGGTTGACGCCGGCGCAGCTCTTCCCGCCGCTGATCTCTTGCCGGTTGGCCCACGGGCCAACATCCCGTACCGAATCGTCCGCCTGATTGGCGTGCCGCTCCTGCGCCTTTGCTTCAAGTTCGACGTCCAGGGACGCGAGAACATCCCGCGACCTCGCGGCGGCAACTACGTCGTCATCGCCAACCACCTCAACTGGCTGGACGAGTTCGCGCTCCTGCTCCTGTTCCCGGTCGAGCCGCGCCTGCACTTCCTTGCCGATCCAACACTCCTTGTCACGCGCCGGTTCCAGTGGTGGCTGGTGCGGACCACAGGTGGCTACGTCCCGGTCGTCCGCGAGCGACACGGCGACAACGTCCTGTTCAAGCACGTCGACGATTGCCTCGAGGTGGGCGGGGCTGTGGCCATCTTCCCGGAAGGCAACTACGGTGCGAAAGAAGGTGAGCTGATGCAGTTTCACAAGGGCTTCGCTCATTTCGCGATCAAGGCCGGAGTGCCGGTGGTGCCGGTCGCGCTCTCGGGCACGAAGGACCTGTGGTTCCGCAAGAGGATCCGCGTCATCGTCGGGCCGGCCATCTCGTCGGCCGGCCAGGATCCGGCCGCGCTGACGGACCTGGCGTTCCATACGATCAGCGAGCTGATGCCGGCGTACTCCGAGTCGCCTGGACCAAGATTGCTCCGCAAGCAGCTGACCCACCTTTTCTGACGGTGGCGCTCTCTCGCGTCCTGTCCCCGGTCCTCGTCGGTCGTGACACCGAGCTGTCCGCGCTCGAGGACGCGCTGCTTTCGTCGCTCCGGGGCGATGGCGGCGTCGTCATCGTCGGCGGCGAGGCGGGGATGGGGAAGACGCGCCTCGTCAATGCCCTTGCCGGCCGCGCGCGGCGCCTGGGCTGCGTGGTGCTCGCGGGAGGATGCAGCGAAGCCGAGCTTGCGCTCCCCTATCTGCCATTTCTCGAGGCGATCGGCAACTACCTGGCCGGCGCCGACCTGGCGTCTCTGCGCGACCGGCTGGGTCCGGCGGCGGATGAGCTCGCGCAGCTGTTCCCGCAGATGGGGCGCCCAGCGTCAACCGGCGGCGATGCGACGCAGGCCAAGCTCCGGCTGTTCGAATCGATGCTGCTCCTGTTTCGCGACGCCGCGAGCCGGCGTGCGCTCCTGGTGATCCTCGAGGACCTGCAGTGGGCGGACCCGGCGACGCGTGAGCTGCTCGACTACGCGACTCGCCGGCTTCGCTCGACCAACGTGCTCGTCGTCGCGACCTATCGCTCGGACGAGATGCACCGAAAGCACGCGCTGCTGCCGACCGTCCAGGGTTGGCGCCGGAGCGGCCAGGTCGACTTGATCGAGCTGAAGCCCCTCAACGCGACTCAGGTCGCGGACATGGTCGGCGCGATCTTCGAAGAGCAGACGGTCTCCGAGGAGTTCAGCGACTTCCTCCGCGAGCGCAGCGAGGGCAACCCGTTCGTTCTGGAGGAAATGCTGCGCGACGCGCTCGACCGCGGCGACATCTACCGCACCGAAACCGGCTGGGACCGCAAGTCGCTGGCGGAGATCCGCATCCCGCCAACGGTTCGCGACGCCATACTGCAGCGCCTCGAGCGTCTGGGCCACGACGACATCGCCGTCCTCGCGGCAGGATCGGTGATGGGGCGGTCATTCGACCTCGATGCGGTGGCGCAGGTTGCTCAAGTGGATGAGGCCGTGGCGCTCTCCGCGCTCGAGTCGAGCGTGGCCGCGCAGCTGATCGAGCCCGAGGATCGCAGCTCCGGCCGGTATCGGTTTCGCCATGCCCTGACGCGCGAGGCGATCTACGAGGACCTGGTGGTGCCCCGCCGCCAGCAGCTGCACTCACGGATCGCTGACCTGCTTGCCTCACGTCCGGACCGAGTCGCCGTCGACCTGGCGCACCACCTCCTGATGGCCGGTCGCAACGCGGAGGCGGTCGCGATGTGCATCACCGCGGCGGATGACGCGCTTCACGCACAGGCGTACAGGGACGCTGCACAGCTGCTCGAGCGTGCCGCGCCATACATCGTCGACTCGATCGAGCGCTCGCGTGTGCTGTGTCGGGCCGCGGACGGCTACTGGAACAACAACGAGCCGGGGCTGGCCAAGCGCCTGCTGGAGGAGGGCATCGCGGGTCTCGAGAAGGCAGGCCTCCGCCAGGAGGCGGCGGAGCAACGAGTATTGCTCGGGCGATGCTGGTGGGAGCTCCAGCGCTCGGACCTTGCGGAACGCGAATACCAGGCGGCGCGTGACGTTCTGGAGGCCGCGGGACCCAGCGAGCAGCTTGCCATCGCCTACATACGGCTCGCCGGCCTGGCGATGTTCGACCAGAGGCCGGCGGTGGGCCTGGAGCATGCGACTCGGGCGGTCGAGGTCGCCAGGCAGGTCGGAGCCGAGCTCACATTGGCGTGGGCCTTGAATTTCGTCGGCGGATGCGAGATCCAGCTGGGCCGTGTCGAGGAAGGCTTTGCTCACAACGACGACAGCTACAACGCCGCGGTCGCCGCCGGCCAGAGGTACCAGGTGGGCAACGTGACCGGCAACGCCGCCTGGGGAGCGGTTCACCTGGCGCGTGGCGACAAGGTGGACGTCTGGTACGAGCGCTTGTCTCGCGAGGTGAACGTGGATTCCGACCCCTGGCCTTACTACATCCGCTCGTTGATTGCGCTCAAGCGGGGCCAGGTCGTCGACGCGATCGCTCACGCTCGCGGCTCCGTGCAGCGCGCGCGCGATGGTGGGTTCGCGAAGATGCTGTGGCGCGCTTCGGTGGTGCTGGGAAGCGCCCTGGCCGAGAACATGCGCAGTTCCGAGGCTGCGGCGGTGATGCCGCCGCGCTCCAGTCGCGTCGACTCACAGGACGCCGTCTACGACGGCGAGGGAAGAATCCGCCTGCGGCTGGCGGCGGGCGACGCAGTGGGCGCCTTCGAGGAGGCTGCAGCCATCCCGGCCCGTGCCTGCTTGCTCGTTGCGCCCACCGACGCGGTCGCGGAGACGGCCGGCGACGCAGTTTGGCTGCGCAAGTACATCGAATCCATTCCCGCGCAGGGTGAGGCCCTGGCATCTCCTCGATACGATTCGGCGCGCGGACGGCTGGCGCTGCTCGAGGGAAAGACCGCGGACGCGATTCGCCTTCTCGGCCGAGCGGTGACCTCGTTCGAGGAGGCTGGGCTGAACCTCGACGCGTGGCACGCGGGTCGGGCGCTGGCAGAGGCCGAGCACGCCTCCGGCGACGTCGAGGCCGCCGAGGACCGTCTGACGCGCATCGTCGCGCATGCCACCGCCGCGGGCGCCGCCCTCGCCGCTCGACTGGCGCTGGACGTGGCAAACAGGCTTGGTTTGCAGATCGCCATGCCGCCCGAAGCGGACGTCGCCGCACGCGGCGCCGTGCGAGTTGCGACAGGCGAGCGGATGGTGTCCGTGATGTTCGCGGACGTGCGCGGTTACACGGAGCTGACCGGTCGATCGGTCCCCTCGGAGATTGCGGGCCGAATCGCTTCACTGCAGCGATGGGCTACCCAGGAGGTCGAGCGGCGGCACGGCGTCGTCGACAAGTTCGCCGGCGACGCGGTGATGGCCACGTTCAACGTCAGCGGGCAAACGGTCGACCACGCGCTGGATGCGCTCCGAGCTGCGATCGCGATCATCGACAAGGCGGCGCTCGCCGAGCTCCCGGTCGGGGCGGCGGTTGCCGTGGGTCCGGCAGTCGTCGGCAACCTCGCCGAGTCGGCGAACCTCAGCGTTCTCGGCGAGGTCACAAACCTTGCCTCGCGACTGCAGTCAGCGGCCGGCGCGGGTGAGGTGATGCTCAGCGAGGAGGCGTATCGCCGGGTCGGCGAATGGCTCGAGGGGAGGCGCCTTGCAGTCGAGCAGGCGACACTCACGCTCAAAGGTTTTCCCGCCCCGGTCATGGCATACCGGGTGACGACCGGGGTTGCGGCGCCCGTCTAGAAACCGACCTTTTTGGTACCGGGGCGTACGGCTACGGATAGTTGCCGACCGTGTGGTAAGGTGCACCTTTCCCGGAAACCTGAGCGCGTCCTTCTCACGTCACGCTCCGAGCTCAGGCCTGACCGCCCCAGGGGTAGGGCGAGTTCAAGGACAGGAGCGAAGAAAGGGGTTTGCTGCCGCTGTTCCGAGCGGTGCTGGTGTGGGTCGTGCTTCTCGTGAGCGTGCTCCTGCCGCGCCTTGACCCGCCGGCGATGCACCCGGTGCAGGTGGCGGTCACGCAGCTCAGCTCTTTCGACCGCAACTCGTTCGTCCAGCAATCTCACTCCCAGCGCGTCCAGGCCGACCAGATGGCGCAGGTCGCTTCGTGGCAGGGGGAGCTGAAGCAGGGCCTCGCCGACTACCAGGCCAAGCAGCAGGCGCTCGCGGCCGCCCAGGCCCAGGCGGCGGCCAACGCCGCGCGCAACAACCATCCCGCGCCCCCCACCTCGATCACGCAGGACATCATCGACGCGTTCACCCCGCTGGGGCCGGCGGCCGTGCAGTGGGCGCTGAACGTCGCCTGGTGCGAGTCGCGATACCACCCGAACTCGGTGAACTCGTCGAGCGGAGCTGAGGGCTTGTTCCAGTTCCTGCCCAGCACGTGGGCGTTCACGCCCTACGCGAGCTACTCACCCTTCGATCCGAAGTACAACTCGCTGGCTGCCGCCTGGCTCTACAACCGGGATGGCCCAAGCCAGTGGCAGTGCCAGGGCTGAGCTCGGGCGCTTAGTCGGGACTATCCGCCCAGCTGGGAGTACGTCGCCGCCAGCTCGAAAATCGCCTGCGGTCCCTTCGCTCCCTTGAGGTGAAGCGGCTCGTAGTCCGCGACCTGGAACCCGTTTTCAGGCACTCGCACGCGCGTCGACTCTGACATCAGCACCCGCGCCGGCCTGACCTTCGACAGGTAGGCGCTGTTGTTGACCGGTACGCCGATCAGCGTGAACTCCATGCGGTCGTCCGAGCCGACGTGCCCGGCCACGACCTCGCCTGTGTCCAGGCCCATGCCGACCGATATCGCGCTGTGCCCGGCGTCCAGCTGCTCGCGGTTGAACAGCTCGATCTCGCGCATCATCGCCAGAGCTGCGTTCAGCGCCCGCTCGGCGTGGTCGTTGACCGGGTTGGGGGCGCCGAAGACGACGAGCATTCCGTCGCCCTGGAACTTGTCGATGTTGCCGCCGTGCTCGAGTACGACCCGGATCATGCGCTGGAAGTAGTCGTTCAGGAACCGCACCAGCTCCTCCGCGTCCATGCTCTGGGAGAGGGTCGAGAAGCCGGCGATGTCGGAGTTGAGCATCGTGACCTCGCGCCGCTCGCCGGGCAGGAAACGAAGCGTTCGGCCCGAGCGCGTGAGCACGTAGTCGGTCACCTGCTTGTTGACGTGCGCCTCGAAAAGCTGGCGGAGGAACTCGGAGCGCTCGTACTGGCGGGCGTTGTCGATGGCGATGGCGGCCAGGTCGGAGATTGCCTGCAGGAACTCCTTGTCCTTCTCCTCGAAGATCGACGCGCGGAACGGGTTGTCGACGTACAGGGCGCCGATCACGTTGCCTTTCGTCACCAGCGGCACGGCGATGATCGAGCGCAGGTTCTGCATGATCACGGACTGCCTGCCCTTGAACCGGTCGTCGAGGCTGGCGTCGGTGGCGACCACCGCCTCGCCCGTCTGGACGACGTGCTCGATGACCGTCCGCGAGCCGAGGAACTCGCGCGCCTTTTCGGGGTCCGACCCGCCCGACATCTGGACCGACAACGTGCCGTCCACCGGGTCGACGAGGACGATGAACCCGCGCGAAGCCTTCATCAGGGTGATCACGCGCTCCATGACCTTGAGGAGCACCGTGTCCAGGTCCAGGGAGGAGCTGAGGTCACGAGCCAGCTCGTAGAGCAGGTGATCACGCGTGCCGAATTCGACTTCCTGTGCCAAAGCCTTGTGGAGCATAACGGCGCGGGTCGGCATTTCCAGCCATGGGTAGACTCCTTATTCCGGTGATTTCTGAGTCTCCCCAGCCTGAGGTCGAACAGCTCCTTGCGAGGTTGAACCCACCCCAGCAGGAAGCCGTCACGCACGGCGAGGGACCACTCCTGATCTTCGCCGGCGCGGGCAGCGGCAAGACCCGTGTCCTGACCGCCCGCATCGCCTACCTGATCGCCACCCGCAAGGTCTGGCCGGACCGCATGCTGGCCGTGACCTTCACCAACAAGGCGGCCCGCGAGATGCGTGCGCGGGTGGAGACGCTGGTCGGCGAGCGCGCCGAGAAGATGTGGGTTGGCACCTTCCACTCGACGGCGGTCAAGATCCTCCGTCGCGAGGCCCAGCGGCTGGGCATCACCTCGAGCTTTGTCATCTTCGACGAGGACGACACGCGCGCGGCGCTCAAGCGCGTGCTCGACGAGCTTCGGCTCGACCCCAAGCGCTATCCGATCGGGGGGCTGAGCAACAGCATCTCGCAAGCCAAGAGCGAGCTCAAGCGACCGGACGACATTCCCAACCGCTCGTACGCCGACGAGGTCCTCCGCCGCGTCTACGCTTCGTACGAAGAGGTGCTCCGGCGCTCGGGCGGCCTCGACTTCGACGACCTGATCATGAAGCTCGTCGAGCTCTACTCGACCGACGCCGAGGCCCTCGAGAAGTGGCGCGACCGCTTCCGCCACGTCCTGGTCGACGAGTACCAGGACACCAACCACGCCCAGTACGTGCTGGTCAACCTGCTTGCCGCGGAGCACCGCAACGTCGCGGTTGTCGGCGACGACGACCAGTCGATCTATCGCTTTCGCGGCGCGGACATCCGCAACATCCTGGATTTCCGCAAGGACTATCCGGACGCGCATGTGGTGCACCTGGAGCAGAACTACCGCTCGAGCCAGGCAATCCTCGACGCCGCCTACAGCGTCATTCGCAGCAACCCGGAGCGCGCCGAGAAAAGGCTCTGGACCGACCGCGCGGGAGGCGACAAGGTGGTCGCCACGCAGGCATACAACGAGGTCGAGGAGGCGGAGTTCGTCGCCGACGAGATCGAGCGTCTCCGCAAGACCGAGCGGCGCGGCTACTCCGACTACGCCGTGCTCTATCGGACAAACGCGCAGTCGAGGGCTTTCGAGGACGTGCTCGCGCGCCGACGCATTCCCTATCGACTGGTCGGCGGCATCCGCTTCTGGGAGCGGCGCGAGGTCAAGGACGTGGTCGGCTACCTTCGCTTCTGCTTCAACCCGCAGGACGCACTGAGCTTCGGCCGGATCGTGTCGGTGCCGTCGCGAAAGATCGGCAACGTCACCGTCGAGGCGATCAACTCCTACGCGCGCGACGGGCAAGCGGACATCCTGGAGATGCTCAAGAGCCCGGCTCGAGTCCCCGGCGTGCCCAAGACCGCCGTCGGCCCGCTGCAGGGTTTCCGCGCCCAGGTCGAATCGGTCCGCTCGACGATGGGTGTGCTCAGGCCGAGCGAGCTGATCGACCACATCGTCGAGGTGATGGGCTTGCGCGCGCACTACCTCGATGGCACGCCGCAAGGCGAGGCTCGCCTCGAGAACATCAACGAGCTGCGCGGCCTTGCGGAGAGCTTCGACGACCGCGATCCGGCCCAGGGCCTGGAGGATTTCCTCGCCGAGGTCGCGCTGGTCTCTGACGTCGACGCCTACGACGAGAACGGCGAGGGAGTCACGCTCATAACCCTGCACATGGTCAAGGGCCTCGAGTTTCCGGTCGTGTTCATGGTCGGGATGGAGGAAGGCTTGCTGCCGCACCAGCGGGCGCTGGACGAGCGCGAAGAGAACCCCGGGGCGGTCGGCGCGCAGACGGAGATGGCCGAGGAGCGGCGCCTCGCATATGTAGGAATGACGCGCGCGAAGGACCACCTGTATCTGAGCTGCGCCTTCCGCCGCCACCTGTACGGCCGCTCACAGCCCGCGTTCCCAAGCCGGTTCCTGACCGACATCCCTCAAACGCTCCTGGCCGCGCCGCGGGGCAGCGCGCCGGTGGCGCCTCCGCGGCAGGGCTACAAGGAACGCTACATCGAGCGCCAGGTCGAGGCCGCGCCCGCGCCACCGCCGGTGCAGAGGTTTGCCAGCGGCGACCGCGTGAACCACCCCGCCTTCGGCGCCGGCACCGTGGTCAAGAGCACGCTCACCCGCACGGACGAAGAGCTAGTCATCAAGTTCGACAAGTCGGGGCTGAAGATCCTGTCCGGCATGCTCGCGCCGCTGACGAAGTGAGTAAACGGAAGAAGGCAGCGGTCGATCCCGCCGTCCGCGCCGACGCGTTGCGCGACCAGATTCGCCGCCACGAGCACGCGTATTTCGTGCTCGACGCACCGGAGGTCTCGGACTCGGAGTACGACGCGCTGATGCTCGAGCTGCGCGCGCTCGAGGACGAGCGCCCCGACCTGGTCACCGCCGATTCCCCGACCCAGCGGGTCGGCGGCGAAGCCTCCGACCAGTTCGCCAAGGTCCGCCACCGGTCGCCGATGCTCAGCCTCCAGAACGCGTTCGACGAGTCCGAGATAAGGGCATTCGACAAGCGCGTGCGGGCCGCGGTCGGCGACCAGGTCGTCTACTGCGCGGAGCTCAAGATCGACGGCCTCGCCATGAGCCTCACCTACTCCAGGGGCCGGCTGCAGCGTGCGGCCACGCGCGGCGACGGGACGACCGGCGAGGACGTCACCGCCAACGTGCGCACCATCCGCAGCGTCCCGTTGACCATCACGCCGGCCAGTGGTCTACCCGATCTGTTCGAGGTCCGCGGCGAGGTGTACTTTCCGATCGCCGGCTTCGAGAAGCTGAACCGCGAGATGGAGGCGGCGGGCAAGCCGCGCTTCGTCAACCCACGCAACACAGCGGCCGGCAGCGTTCGCCAGATCGACCCCAACGTGACCGCGAGCCGCGACCTGCAGACCTTCATGTACACGCTCGATCCCGCGGGGCCGGCGAACTCGCAGTGGGACGTCCTCAACACGCTCGAGTCGATGGGCTTTCGAGTCAACAAGAACCGCCGCCGGCTCCACTCGATCGACGACGTCATCGAGTACCACGCCGAGTGGCATCGCCGCCGGCATGAGCTCGAATACGAGATCGACGGGATGGTGGTGAAGGTGGACTCCTTCCCGCAGCAGCTGGAGCTCGGCTTCGTGTCGCGTTCGCCGCGATGGGCGATCGCCTTCAAGTACGCGCCCGAGAAAGCCGAGACAGAGGTCGAGGAGATCGCCTGCTACGTCGGTCGCACCGGCGTCCTGACTCCCGTCGCGCACGTCAAGCCGGTGGTCGTCGGCGGCGTGACGATTCGGAACGTGACGATGCACAACGAGGCGCAGGTCAACGAGAAGGGCGTGTACGTCGGCGCCCGAGTCGTCATCCATCGCGCGGGCGACGTCATCCCAGAGATCGTCAGCGTCAAGGACCCGCAGCCTGGCTGGAGGATGCCGGCGAAGTGCCCGGTGTGCGGGGGAGAGGTGGTCCGCGAGGAGCCGTACATCGCGCACCGCTGCATAAACCCCTTCTGCGGTGCTCAGAGGTTGGAGAGATTGCGCCACTTCGCGGCGGTGCTGGACATCGAGGGCCTCGGCTACGCGACCCTCACGCAGGTGATCGACCGCGGCATGGTCGAGGACCCGAGCGACCTCTTCGGCCTCACCACCGATCAGATCAAGGAGCTCGAGGGATTCGCGGACAGGTCTGCGCAGAACCTTGTCGACCGGATCGCCGCCGCGAAACACCCCGAGCTCGGACGCTTTCTCTTCGCGCTCGGCATCCCCCAGGTCGGCGGCGCGACCGCGGACCTCCTTGCCGGCGAGTTCGGCAGCGTCGAACGCGTGCGGGATGCCGGCGAGGAGAGCCTGCGCGCCGTCGAAGGGGTGGGGCCGAGCATGGCCCACGAGGTCTTCGCCTACTTCCACGGTCCGGGCGCCGAGCTGGTCGTCAGGCTGCTGGGCGCCGGCGTCGTGCCGAAGGAAGCCGAGGCGATTGGCGAAGGGCCGTTCACCGGCAAGACGTTTGTGTTCACTGGAACTCTCGAGACGATGAGCCGGCCCGACGCCGAGGCGATGGTCCGGAAGCTGGGCGGCAAGGCCGCCGGCAGCGTCAGCGCCAAGACCGACTACGTCGTCGCTGGTCCAGGCGCCGGTTCGAAGCTCGAGAAGGCGCAGAAGCTGAAGGTGAGCGTCCTCGATGAGGACCAGTTCAAGGCGCTGTTGCCGAAGTGAGGGAGCACGTATGGGGAGCGCTAGGGTGGCTCGCCGCGTGCGTGATATTTCTCATCGGCGGCGTGTACGTGCTCGGCTTTCTGGGCGAGCCTTCGGCGGTGGGGCGGATTCGCGCGGCGATCGAGATGATCGGCGGCGCGCTGATCCTGGCCGCTGCCGTTGCCGCCTTCTTCGGCGTGCGGATGCTGATCGCCCGCCGAACCTAAAGTTTTCTTCTGATGGCCCTATCGAAGGACGAGGTTCGCCACGTCGCGCTGCTCGCTCGGATCGGTCTCGAACCCGGTGACGAGGAGTTCTACGCCGAGCAGCTGAGCGGCATCCTCGGCCACATCGACCGTCTTCAGCAGCTCGACACCGAGGACATCCCGCCGACGGCGCAGGTGGTCGAGATCGCAAGCCGCCTGCGCGACGACGAACCGCGGCCGTCCTTGACCCAGGAGGAAGCGCTGGCCAACGCACCGGCGACGGTCGACGGGTTCTTCCGCGTGCCGGCGATCCAGGAAGAGACATGACCTCCGACGACCTGACCCGGCTCACGATCACGGAAGCTTCGCGGTTGCTGCGTCTCGGCTCGATCTCAGCCGGCGACCTGGTCACCGCGCACGTCGAGCGCATCGAGCGTGTCGATCCGAAGGTCAAGGCGTACTTGCGGCTCACGCAGGAGCTCTGGGAGACGCAGGCCGATGAGGCGGACCGCCGAATCCGCATGGGCGAGGGCCGCCCGCTCGACGGCATCCCGCTCGCGATCAAGGACGTCCTGTGCGTGCGCGGCGTCGAGGCGACCGCGGGCTCGCAGATCCTGCGCGGCTTCAAGCCGCCGTACACGTCGACGGCCGTGCAGCGCCTCTTCGACGCCGGGGCGGTGATGCTCGGCGTGACCAACTGCGACGAGTTCGCCATGGGCAGCTCGACCGAGAACTCGAGCTACTTCCCGACGCGCAACCCATGGGATCTCGCGCGTGTGCCGGGTGGAAGCTCTGGCGGCAGCGCCGCCGCCGTGGCGGCGGGCGAAGCTGTGATCGCCCTCGGCACGGACACCGGTGGGTCGATCCGCCAGCCTGCCGCCCTCTGCGGCGTGGTCGGCATGAAGCCGACTTACGGCCGGGTGAGCCGCTATGGCCTGATCGCCTTCGCCTCGAGCCTCGATCAGATCGGTCCCTTTGCGCGCAGCGTCGACGACGCCGCGGTCGTGCTCTCGCTGATGAGCGGGCTCGATCCGCTCGACGCGACGTCCTCCGATCGCGCCGGCATGGAGGTGCTCAACAACTACGCCGGCGGGGTCAACGGGATGCGCCTCGGCCTTCCGCGCGAGTACAACGAGGTCAAGGGCATCGAGCCCGGCGTCAAGGCCGCGATCGATGCCGCGCTGTTCGTGCTCCAGCGAGAAGGGGCTGAGATCGTCGACGTCTCGCTGCCGCACACCGACTACGGGCTCGCCGCTTACTACATCATCGCGCCGGCCGAATGCTCATCCAACCTCGCGCGCTTCGACGGTGTGCGGTTCGGGCTGTCGGAGGTCGACGCCCCGAACATCACCGACGAGTACATGGAGGTGCGGCGCGAGGGGTTCGGCGGTGAGGTCCGCCGTCGGGTGATGCTCGGCACGTATGCTCTTTCGAGCGGCTATTACGACGCGTACTACCTGAAGGCGCAGAAGGTACGCACGCTGATCAAGCGCGATTTCGACGAGGCGTTCAAGAAGTGCGACGCGATCGTGAGCGCGACTTCGCCGACGGTCGCCTTTCCCATCGGCGCGAAGACTCAGGACCCGCTGTCCATGTACCTGTGCGACGTGCTGACCCTCGGTGGCAACCTGGCCGGCCTTCCGGGGATCAGCGTTCCGTGCGGGACGTCGGAAGGGCTGCCGGTCGGCCTGCAGGTGCTTGCGCCGCAATGGGGCGAGAACGTCGCCCTCCGGGTGGCGCGCGCCTACGAAGAGGCGAGCGAGATCAAGTCTCGGGTTGCAGACGTTGCCTGACACGCAGTGGGAAGTGGTCATCGGAATGGAGGTCCATGCCCAGCCGCGCACCCGCTCGAAGATGTTCTGCGGCTGCGGAATCGCGCCGCTGAATGCCGCGCCCAACACGTACGTCTGCGAGGTCTGTCTTGGCCTGCCGGGCGTGCTGCCCGTGCCAAACAAGGCAGCGGTCGAAGCTGTGCTCAAGGCCGCGCTCGCGCTGAACTGCGAGGTCCCCAGGCACACGAAGTTCGACCGCAAGAACTACATGTATCCCGACCTGCCCAAGGGCTACCAGATCAGCCAGTACGACCTGCCGATGAGCGTCAACGGCTGGATCGAGGTGGGGGAGCGCAAGGTCCGCATCCGCCGTGTCCACCTCGAGGAGGACACGGGCAAGCTGCTGCATGCCGGCGACAAGCTGCACAAGGCCTGGGAGTCGTATGTCGACCTCAATCGCGCGGGCGTGGCGCTGATGGAGATCGTGAGCGAACCCGACATCCGCTCGGCGGAGGAGGCGCGGGAGTATGCGATGGAGCTGCAGGCTCTCCTTCGCACTGTCGGCGCTTCTGACGCCGACATGGAGAAGGGACAGATGCGCGCGGAGCCGAACATCTCGATCCGCCGCGCCGGCAGCGAGGAGCTTGGCGTGAAGACCGAGCTGAAGAACATCAACTCATTTCGGGCGCTTCAGCGAGCCATCGCGTTCGAGGTCGAGCGGCAGAAGCAGGTCCTCGAGTCTGGAGGGGCCGTGGTCCAGGAGACGCGCGGCTGGTCGGAGCAGGAGCAGCGCACCTTTTCGCAGCGCACCAAGGAGTTCGCCGAGGATTACCGCTACTTTCCCGAGCCTGATATCCCGCCGCTGGAGCTCGACCGCGCGTGGATCGAGGCGATCCGCGGAGCGCTGCCCGAGCTGCCGTCGCTGCGGCGGGCGCGGCTTGCCGCCAAGCTGCCGCCGCGCGTGGCAGCCCTGATCGGCGGCGACCGCGACCTCGCCGACCTCTATGAGTCGGCAGTCGACAATGGCGCGCCGGATGCCGCTACCGCCAACTGGATCGTCAACGAGGTCGCGCCGACCGGGAAGCTCATCTCCGGGGAGTACCTGGCTGAGCTGATGAAGATCGTCGATTCCGGCTCGATCACCCGCGACCAGGCGCGAGAGACGTACATGGAGGCGGCGGATTCAGGACTCAGCCCGGCCGAGATCGTGGCCGGGCGCGGATTCCGGCAGTCGAGCGATGAATCGGAGCTCCGAATCCTGGCCGAGGCGGTCATCGACGCCAACCCAAAGGCCGCGAGCGACTACCGCGCGGGGAAGAAGCAGGCCATGCAGGCCCTGATGGCCGACCTGCGCAAGCGCGCACCCAGCGCCAACCCCAAGATCGCGAGCGAGCTGCTGCTGAAGCTGCTCGGCTAGCGGCGCAACCTCGGCCACCAGCCGGGAACCGCGCGGCGGTACTCCTCGTACTCCGTGCCGAACCTTTCGGCGAGATAGGGCTCTTCATAGAAGGTCGCGAACGCCCACATCGCCAGTCCGACTATCGCGGCGTACACGAGGAGGCCGACCTGCCCGAGGAGCAGCCACTGGCCGACGATGGCAGTGATGACGGCCAGGTACATCGGGTTGCGCACGTACCGGTAGAGCCCGCCGACGACGAGGTGTTGCGTCGGCGCCACCGGCGCGGGCGTCCCGACGCCCTCGACGACGAACCGCACGAAGGCGTTGACGAGGACGAGACCGGCCGTAGCGGTCAGCAAGCCACCCAACACTCGTAACGGCAGCCAGATCGGCTCGAATCGCCATCCGGTCAGCCACCACGGGATCAAACCCGCGACGACGCTGGGAGCCAACGCGAAGAAGAGGCCGCTGCCCACAGCGGCCCGAAGCCGGGTCAACTGGCGGCGAATGCTAAATCGCGATCGGGCCGTACAGGACGACGACGCCGAGCGCGATCAGCACGTAGCCCACCGGCTTGACGATGGTCCGGCCCAGCGGGCTGACCTCGAACAGCATCAGGACCGCGAACGCCGCCATCGTGACCAGGCTCGCGGCCCCGATCGCGAACGTCAGCAGCATCAGCCCGCCGCTCGCGCCGAGACACTGCAGCCCGTGGACCGCACCGTTTCTCGATGGGCCTACGCGGCACGCCTCGAGCGAACGATCCTTGAGGCCGCTGAGCTGATAGGCACCGGTTGCGACGAGCACCGTTCCGGCGATCAACCATGTGTGATACGCCAGCCACGCCCAGCTGTTCACGAGCCAGTGCACGCCCACGTCGCCGAGAAAGATCGCGAGCCCGAACGTGGTCCACACCGCCAGGTAGCCACTGGTGAAGCGGATGAGCTCGCGCGCGGAATCCACGCGAGCGAAGGCGTGTGCCGACGACGGGACCATCATCGCCACGACCATGACCTGCCATCCGGCGACGAACAGGAGCGTCGCCAGCCACAGTGGTGGCCCGCCCTGAAGCAGACGATCGTGACGGATCACGCCTCCCTCGCCGGCCAGCTCGAGCACGACCAGCAGGAGCCACGCGCCGGCCGCCGCGTAAACGGCCGGCGCGCTTCTGGCTACCAGACGATGCTGCATCCGAACGGCTCTGTCCGCGAGACGCGGACGTCTCGCCCGGCTATCAGGTCGCCCATCGCGTTCTCGAGATCGGTGGAGGTGATCCGGTCACCCAGGCGTGAGTCGTCGATGCGCCCCGCGTAGAGGACCTGGCGGTCTCCGTCCAGGAGAAAGGCGTGCGGCGTGCACACCGCACCGAACTCCTTCGCGAGCGAACCGTCCGAGTCCTTCACGTAGGGAAATCGGTAGGTCCGCTTCGACATCTCCTCCGCGCTGTCGGGGGGAGACAGCGCGGGGTTGTTGGAGTTGACTGCGACCATGGCGATCCCATTGGCGCGGGCTTTGTCCGCCAGGGCGTTGAGCCGGTCTTCGTATGCCCGTGCCGTCGGGCAACCGTTGGCGACGAAGACGACGACCGCACCCTTCGTGCCGACCAGGGACTTCACGTCGACCATCTTTAGAACCTGTCCGGGAACTGCTTGACGATGCCGGTCGCGAGCACGTCCGCGACCGTGAGGATCTCCGTGAGGATCAGGTCGAAGGCCTCGATGTCATCATCGTGCTTCTTCTGCAGGCGCGCAACGACCTCCTTCCGAGTGAGGTTGAGGTGCTGCATGAGCAGGTCGGTCACGTCCCCCTTCGGCCAGTTGTCGGGGTTGGCTGAGCTCAGCAGAGCCGCGATCTCTTCGACGTTTCGGTCCCACTTGTCGTTCTCGGCCTTGAACCGCGCGTCCTCGCCCTTCTTGGCGGCGTCGATGATGTCGACCGCGATCATGATGTGCTGCTTCAACAGGTCGGTGACCTGCGTGCCCGCCGCCTGCCCGTATACGGACCCGACGGCGCCGCCGATGTCTTCCTGGTTCTTCAACAGCCGCTCGGCCGCCTTGCCGGTGTCGGCGGTGTCGGCGATCGCGGAGATCACGTACTGCCTCGTCCAGATGACGTGGTCGGACCAAAGGCGTGCCAGCGCCAGGCGCAGGGAGGTCGCCTTTTCGCTCGACCTTCCGCTCGCGAATCGGTCGTGGAAGTGCTTGACCAGTCCGTCGGTGAGCACGTCCGAGACGGTCAGGATCTCCGTGAAGATCTGGTCGAACGCCTCGACGTCGGCGTCCCAATTCTGCTGCAGGCGGGCGACGGTCTCGTTCTTCGTGAGAGCGAGATGCTGGCCGAGGAGGTCGACCACGTCGGCCTTGGGCCAGTTGGGGTTGGCTCCCGCCAGCAGTCCGGCGATGTCGTCGGCGTTCTTCGTCCAGCGGGCGTCCTCCTTCTCGAACTTCGCCTGGTCGCCCGACTTGGCGGCGGCGACAAGCTCGACCGCGATCAGGATGTGCTCCTTCAGGAGGTCGGTCAGTGCCTTGCCCGCGTCTGCGCCATAGAAGGAGACGACGGCGTTGCCGATGTCTTCCTGGTTCTTGAGCAAACGTCCGGCGGCCGCGCCCGCGTCGTCGTCCTGTCCGGCGGCGGCGTGCTCGATGTACATGCGGGTCCAGACCACGTGGTCGGTCCAGAGCCTGCGGAGCGAGGAACGAACGGACCAGACCTGGTCGATGGTGGTGCTCGCCATGGGCAAAAAGCCTCCCTGCGACGATTTAATTGGCCGGATCTCCAAGATATACTGGTCCGGGATACACTCAATTCCCCTGTCGGCATAATTCGGAGGCCGATTCGATTTTTGATCGCATGAAGTCAGATAAAACCCTTTCCGCTTTCGCCCCGCCCCGGCGACGCGTGGCCGACATACTCAGGAGCCGGCCGCGCGGCTTCTGGACGGTCGACGAGATCGCGGAACGCGAGGGCACTCATCGCACCGTCGCTTTCGAGCACCTCGAGGCACTCGTGGAGGCGGGGCTGGCGACGAAGGTGTCCGTGCGTGGAGGGCGCGGCCGCCCGGCGAACGCCTACCGCTACTCGGGCAACGCGATCGAGCTTTCCTATCCGCCGCGACAGACAAGGCTGCTGGCGCAGGTGCTGGCCCGGGCCGCCAACACGGGCAGGCCGCCTCGTGCCGTTGCTCGCGAGGCCGGCGCCGCGGTGCAGCTCGAGTCGCTCGGAGGCGACTACAAGCGCGAGGGCGCGCTCATGCACGTCGCGACATGCATCTTCGGTGCCGTGTGCGAGGGCGCCCAGGACGTGGTCTGCGCCGTCCACGCAGGGCTGATCGAAGGCTCGACCGGCACAGCGGTCCTGCCCGAGGGTCCTGACGGCTGTGGAGGTTGCAGCTTCAGCGTCGGCTAGCCTTTGGGCGTGCCTCTTCCCGCGGACCTTCACGTGCACACCGAATGGTCGTGGGACGCGCCACGCGGTGCGATGGAGAGGAGCTGTGAGCGCGCAGTCGAGCTCGGCCTGCCGGCCATCGCGTTCACGGAGCACGCGGACTTCGTCAAGGTCCACGCCGAGCAGCACTCCGTCGACGTGGCGGGCTACCTCGACTGCGTCGATCGGTGCCGGGCCAGGTTTCCCGGCCTGCGCATCGTGAGCGGCGTCGAGCTCGGCGAGCCGCACTGGTTTCCCGCGGAGACGGCGGCGGTCCTCGCGGCCGGTCCGCTGGACAACGTTCTCGGGTCGGTGCACTGCGTGAAGGTGGGCGGAGAACTGGTCGACGCGAGCCAGTTCAACAAGCGCGAGGGCCTTGACGTCGCGGCCGCCACACGCAGCTATTTCGACGAGATGCTGACGATGCTCGAGGCCGGCCTGCGCTTCGAGGTCCTCGCGCACCTCGACTACCCGAAGCGCTACTGGCCCGGCTACAAAGAAAGGGACTACGAGGAGGAGATCCGCGCCGTGCTGAAGGCGGCGGTGCGCACCGGGCGCGTGCTCGAGGTGAACACGACGCGCGGCGACGTGTTGTGCCCGGACCTCTCCGTCGTCCGCTGGTGGCGCGAGCTTGGCGGCCAGGCCGTCCAGTACGGCAGCGACGCCCACAGCCCGGACAAGGTGGCCGAAGGGTTCCAGGTCGCCGCCCAGATGGTCGAGTCGGCCGGCTTCAAGCCCGCACGTGACCCGGTCTCGGTGTGGCGCCGCTGATCCTCAGGCCGACCTCGCCGGCGCACGGTGGTGCGAGCGTGGCGCGCGAGGCGGGCAGCGGGGGAAGGGTGTGGCTCGTCAACTACGCCCTGCCCGGCGAGGTCGTCGAAGCGGAGCCGCGCGGCCGCCAGGGCGGAGTCGCCGTCGCGGCCGCGACGCAGGTAATCGAGCCGTCGCCGCATCGCGTCGCCCCTCCGTGCCCGTATTTCGGCATCTGCGGCGGGTGCCAGCTCCAGCACGCGTCCTACGGCTACCAGCTCGAGCTCAAGCGCCAGGTGGTCGAAGAAGCGTGGTCGCGCGCCGGTCTCCGACTCCCGCCCGACGCCGCCGTTCTCGGCATGGACGATCCATGGCGGTACAGGATCCGCGGCGAGTTCGAGGCGATCCGGGATGGCGACCGGTGGACGTTCGGCTTCCACCGGCTCCGCTCCCACTCGCTCCTGCCCATCGACAGCTGCCTCATCCACGACGAACGCATCGAGCGCGCGCTGCCGGCATTCGCTGCCGCTGCGACCGAGATGGGCCTGACCGCACTGCAGAACCTGATGCTGACCGTGGAGCCTTCAGGCGGAGGCCTGTTGTGGCGCCTGCGCTTCACCGGTCGCGAGGCCCACTGGCCACGCGAACCGTTCGCTCAAAGGGTCGCCGAGCTCCTGCCTGACCTCACATTGCTCGACGACGCGATGTCGCTCGAGTTCTGGAACCTTGCGTTTCGCGTCCGCAACGACACGTTCGTCCAGACGAACTACCGGCAGATGCTGGTGCTCTACCGGGCGGCGCTCGACATGCTGGATGCCCAGCCTGGTGCGCGCGTGCTCGACCTCTACGCCGGCATCGGCACCATTTCCGTCGCGGTCGCCCGCGGCGGCGCCTCGGTCACGGCCGTCGAGGAGAATCCCCGGGCGGTGCAGCTGGGCCGGCTCAACGCCCGAATCAACTCCGCCCGCGTCGACTACATGCCTGGCAAGGTGGAGGATGTCCTGCGACGCGTCCGGATCGGACGGCACGACGCGGCCATCCTCGACCCGCCACGCGCCGGGTGCGAGCCTGCCGCGGTCGCGGAGCTGATCCGGCTCGGCCTCGACCGCCTCGTCTACGTGAGCTGCGAACCGTCGACGCACGCCCGCGACCTGGTCGCGCTGGTGAGAGGCGGCTACCGCGTCAGGCGCGCGGCGATCGTCGACATGTTCCCGCAGACGTACCACATCGAATCAGTGGCGCTTCTCGAGCGCTCTTGAAAGGCCATCGAGGATCAGGTCGAGCCCGAACTCGAACTCGTTGCGGTAGCTGTACCCAGGCTTCATGACATGCTCGGTCGCGATCTCCGCGAGGTAGGGATAGCGGTCGGCGACGTTCTGGCCAAGGATGCTCTCGGCCACCTCGCTGGCCTGCTCACCCGTGCCGAACGGCAGGCTGATCTGCTGCAGGGCGAACCCGTACGTGTAGCTGTCGAGAGCCGAGTAAGCGTGAGCGGTGAGCGCGACGGAGAAACCCGCCTCGCGCAAGCGCTTCAACACCCCCTCGTGATGGCCGAGGTTGGCCGGCCCGGGCCGGGTGCTCGACTCCAGCAAGCCCACGGCCCAGCGATGTCGCATCAGGACGTCGAGCGCGGAGATCGCGCGCCTGCGCATCGCGCTCTTCCATCCTCCACGCTGCGGTAGCTCGATCTCGCTGAAGACGACGTCGACGAGCGCGGCGAGAAGTTCGTCCTTGCTGGCGAAGTAGTTGTAGAGGGACATCGCCTCGACGCCCAGCGCCGCGCCGAGCCTCCGCATGCTGAGGCGATCCAGGCCTTCGCGATCGGCGACCTCCATCGCCGCCTTCAACACGACAGCGCGACTCAGAGGCATCTTGACGCGAGTGTACCTTACGGCGTAAACTTACGGTGTAAGTTAAATTCCCGGATGGAGGTAGTCGACATGTCGATAAGGAATCTCGCCAGGGTGGGAGGTCTGCTGTACCTCGCCGACGCGATCGTCGGTGGCTTCGCTGAATATGTTCGGACCAGCAACACGGTCTCGGGAGACCCGGCGGCGACTGCGGCGAACGTCGCCCGCCACGCAACTCTGTTTCAGGTCGCGTTTGCGGCCGACCTGGCCGACCTGCCGCTGTACCTGGCGGTCGGCATCATCCTGTACGTTGTCCTCCGACCGGTCAACCAGCCGGCGGCCCTCGCGATGCTCATCCTCAACGCCGTGAGCATCCCTATGCAGGCGATCAACATGCTCACTCACGCCGCGGCGCTGCTGGTCGCGACCAACGGCAGCTTCGGTGTCGGTGGTCCGGGAACCGTGCTCTTCCTTCTCGACATGCACCGCATCGGGTACCTGGTCGCGCAGATCTTCTTCGGTGGCTACATGCTGCCCCTCGGCTATCTCGTCTACCGGTCCGGGTCGCTCCCAAGGGCGCTCGGTGTCGCGCTGGCGGTGGGTGGCGCGGCCTACGTCTCGGGCGTGGCGGTCTCGTTTGCCGGCGCGAGCCTCGAATCGGGACTCTCAACGTACTTCGGTCTGGCCGGCGGCCTCGCGGAAGCGGTCTTCCTGCTGTGGCTGATCGCGATGGGCGTGCGTGCCCAGCGCCTTACCACCTCTTCCTCAGCGTGATCGAGGGCGACACCACGCCGGGCGTGGCTTGCCTGGAACCGAGCCCTAGAAGGCGTCGATGCCGTGCCCGATCTTGAGGAGCGTGAGCCGCAGCTTGCCTGGGCCCAGGTTCCTCACCATCAGCTTGAGGATGGGTCTTAGAAGCTGCATGTTTGGGCAAACGGAACGTTGGCGGTGACGGTTACGCCCGAGTTCAACTGCGGCAGGATAACCGATGGGGACCGGTTAGATACCGCGGTGTACGAATTCCGCGAGCCGGCTCACTCCCTCTCGAAGATCGGCGTCCGAGCTGGCAAGGCTGATCCTCACCGCACCGGCTGCCTGCTGCCCAAATGCGGTACCCGGCGCGGCGCTGACCCCGCGCTCACGGAGCAGCCTGAAGGCAAAATCACGCGCTGGTAGGCCGGTCGGCGAAACGTCGGCCATGATGTAGAAAGCGCCGCTCGGCCTGGCTATCAAGAGCTCCGCCTCCTCGAGGATGCCGGCGGCCAGGTCGCGCCGGCGCCGGTATGCCGAAGCCATCTCGGCCACGCAGTCCTGCGGGCCTGCCAGCGCGGCTTCGGCCGCGACCTGCGTGATCGTCGAGGTGCAGGACGAGTTGGACTCCAGGACCTTGGTCACGGTGTCGATCAGCTCGTTCGACCCCGTGACGTAACCGAGTCGCCAGCCGGTCATGGCGTAGGTCTTGGAGAAGGTGAAGGCGCTCGCGATGCGTGGGTCGTCCGGCGCGATGTGCGCCGGGCTGGTCCACGATCCGTCGAGGACGATCTGGTCGTAGCACTCGTCGCTTATAAGCCAGAGGTTGTGGCGCTGCGCCAGCTCGACCATCGCGGCGATCGTGTCCGGCGGGTAGACCGCGCCCGTGGGGTTGTTGGGACTGTTGACCACCAGCACCTTGGTCTGAGGCGAGATCAGCCGCTCGATCGATTCGAGGTCCGGCTGAAAGCCCGCCGAGGGCGGGCATGGATAGAAGACCGCGCGGGCGCCGAGCCAGGGCAGCATCATCCGGTAGTTCGGCCAGCCCGGGTCGGAAAGAAGGACTTCATCTCCACGCTCCACGATGGCCGCGAGCGTCGCCGCGATGGCGCCGACGCCGCCGGGGCCGCATGCGATGGCCTCGGGCGTGGTCTTGATGCCGTTCACGCGGGCCAGCTTGTCGACGAGCTTCTCGCGCAGCGAGAGGAGCCCTTGCGTGTGGGTGTAGAAGGTCATGTTCTCGTCGATCGCTCGCTTGCCCGCGTCCTTGACGTGCTGCGGAGTGGGAAAGTCCGGCTGGCCGACGTCGAGCCGGATCGTGCCCGGCCGGCGGAGCGCCTCGTTGGCGATCTCGCGGATGCCCGAGTGAGCCATCTCCGCGGGTCCCTCGGCGAGCGCCGGCAGTGCTAATCGAGCCACAGCGGTATTAAAGGTTATGTGCACGCCATGCCCGAATGGCTTCGGCGTGCAGCGTGTAGTGCCCGAACGTGTCGAGCCTCAGCCGCCGGACGACGCGTGGGCTCGCGACGCCGGCGCTTGGCAGACTGCGAACAAACTCGACCAGTCGCCTGTGGGTGTCGTCGCGTTGCTCCAGAACCGCATCGAGTGAAAGGCCTGCTTTGCGCTCCGCGGTCCGGGCGTTGAAGGCGTCGATGCCCCCCTCGCTCGCGTACCTCGGCGGACGACGGCCGCTGATCACTGTCGGCAAGTGCTTCAGGGCTTCTTCTTCCCAGGTCGTCACGTGCGCGATGACATCCTTCACCGACCAATTCCCGGCCGCGCCCGGGCGTGTGAGCTCGGTCTCGGATAGACCCACGTAAGAGTCACCCAGCTCGCGCCACGCCTTTTCGAGGCGGTCGAGCAGACGCTCCCCGGGTGAGTCAGTGGGCAACACGGAGAACCTAAACTATCTCCGGGGACCGCCAACCCGAGCCAAACGATGCCGCACGCCCCCAACACATTCGTCCACCTCCACAACCACACCGAGTATTCGCTGCTCGATGGCGCCAGCCGCATCCAGGCAATGGTCGCGCGGGCGGCGGAGCTCGAGATGCCGGCGATCGGACTCACCGACCACGGCGTCATGTACGGCGCGATCCACTTCTACAAGGCCTGCAAAGAGGCTGGGATCAAACCCATCATCGGCTGCGAGGTCTACGTAGCGCCGCGCTCTCGCCTGCTGCGTGAAGGTCGCGTCGACCGCGACCCGAACCACCTCACGCTCCTGGCCGCCGACCACGAGGGCTACCTGAACCTCATGCACCTGTGCTCGGTCGGGCAGATGGAGGGCATGTATTACAAGCCCCGCATCGACAAGGAGGTCCTGGCCGAGCGGTCGAAGGGTGTGATCGCGCTCTCAGGCTGCTTGCAAGGTGAGGCGGCCAGCCGGATCGTCGAAGGCGATGTCGACGGCGCGCGTGAAGCGGTCGCCTCCTACCGCGACATCTTCGGCAAGGACCGATTCCTGCTCGAGGTCCAGCGCCACGGTATCGACCGGCAGGTCCAGGTCAACGAGGTTCTCACGAGCTTCGGCAAGGAGTTCGGGCTTCGGCTCTGTGCGACGAACGACCTGCACTACGTCCACCGCCACGACTCGGAGGCGCACGACGTGTTGCTGTGTCTCCAGACCGGCGCGCGTTTCAACGATCCGAACCGCTGGCGATTCTCGACCCAGGAGAACTACCTGAAGACGCCGCAGGAGATGGCGGAAACGTTCGCCGACATGCCCGAGGCGCTCCTCAGCACAGTCGAGGTGGCCGAGCAGTGCGACCTCAAGATCGGCCTGGGCGCGACGCTGCTGCCGCCGTTTGACGTCCCCGACGGCCTGACTCCGGACCAGTACCTGCGCCGGCTCGTGATCAAAGGTCTCGAGTGGAGGTATGGAGACGCGCCGCCTTCAGCCGCAACCGAGCGCGCGGACGTCGAGCTCTCGGTCATCGGGCAGACCGGGTATGCGTCCTACTTCCTGATCGTCTGGGACTTCTACAACTTCGCGCGCAAGAATGGGATCGTCGTCGGACCGGGCCGCGGCAGCGCCGCGGGGAGCCTCGTCTCCTATTGCCTGGGCATCACCAACCTGGATCCCCTGGAGCACGGTCTGATCTTCGAGCGGTTCTTGAACATCGACCGGGTATCGATGCCTGACATCGACTGCGACTTCTCGGTCGAAGGCCGAGAACGGGTCATCCGATACGTGTCGGAGAAGTACGGGGCGGACCGCGTGGCGCAGATCATCACCTTCACGACGATGGCGTCGAAGGCCGCGATTCGCGACGTCGGCCGTGTGCTCGAGGTCCCGCTCCGCGACACAGACCGCCTGGCCAAGCTGGTGCCGGTCTGGCAGGGCCGCTCCAAGTCGCTCGAGGACACGATCAAGGAGGTGCCTGAGTTCCGCGAGGCCGTCGAGTCGAGCGAAGAGAACAAGCGGCTTGTCGATGTCGCCAAGACTCTCGAAGGCGTGTCGCGCAACGTCAGCACGCACGCCGCCGGCGTAGTCATCGCGCCCGAGCCGCTGGTCCATTACACGCCACTCCAGTACGGCCCCGGTCGCGAGGCGGTCATCACGCAGTACGACATGAAGGCGGTCGGCGACATCGGGCTGCTGAAGATCGACTTCCTGGGCCTCCAGAACCTCGACATCATCGCGACGTGCCTGCGTCTGATCGAGGAACGGCGCGCGATCGACATCGACATCGACAAGATCCCGTTCGACGACGCCAAGACCTTTGAGCTGCTGGCCAACGCGGATACGCACGGCGTGTTCCAACTCGAAGGGGCCGGCATGCGCCGGATGCTGACGGACATGCGGCCGCAGGGCTTCGAGGACGTCGCCGCGGCGGTGGCGCTGTTCCGCCCGGGCCCGATGGTGAACATCCCGGCGTTCATCGCGCGCAAGCAGGGTCGTGAGCCGATCGAGTACATGCACGAACGGCTCGAGCCGATCCTGCGCGACACGTACGGCGTGATGATCTACCAGGAGCAGGTGATGATGGCCGCGCGCGAGATCGCGGGCTTCTCGCTCAGCGAAGCCGACATCCTGCGGGCGGCGATGGGCAAGAAGGACAAGGTCAAGATGGCCAGGCTCCGCACCAAGTTCATCGACGGAGCGGTCGAGCGGGGGATCGCCAAGCCCACCGCCGAGGCGCTGTTCGACGGCATCGCCAAGTTCGCCGAGTACGGCTTCAACCGAGCGCATTCGGCGGCATACGGGCTGGTCGCGTACCAGACGGCTTACCTGAAGGCCAACTACACGCTCGAGTACATGACCGCGCTTCTCATCCACATGGAGGGAAGCTTCGATCGCGTGGCCACCGCGATCGTCGATTGCCGGCTTCGGGGCATCGATGTCCTCGCGCCCGACGTCAACAAGTCGAACGTCGACTTCTCCATGACCGACGGACGGATTCAGTTCGGCCTCGCCGCGATCAAGAACGTCGGCAGGCACGCCGTCGAGAGCATCGTCGAGCTGCGCGGCGCCGACGGCCCGTACCGCTCGCTCGAAGACCTTTGCGAGCGCACGTCGGCGATCCAGGACGTCAACCGTCGCGTGCTCGAGGCGCTGGTGCAGTCGGGCGCGTGCGACTCGCTCGGCGAGCGTGCGCGGCTGATCGCGGCCCTCGACCACGCCCTCGCGCGGGCCGAGCGTGCACGCCGCGACCGCGAGTCTGGGCAGACCTCGCTGCTCGAGATGGTGGGCTCGCCCGACGTCGAAGCCGACGACTACGGCCTGACCATCGACGTCGCGCCGATGCCGGGCGACGAAAAGCTTCGGCTGGAGAAGGAGCTGCTTGGGCTCTATCTCAGCGACCACCCGCTGCGTCGCATCTCCGCCGAGCTGGCCAAGCTGTCCGATACCCAGGCGGTGGAGGTCACCAGCGCGCTGCAGGACACGGAGGTGCGCGTCGCGGGGTTGGTGCGCGAGGTGCGGCGCGTGGTCACGCGCAAGGGCCAGATCATGGCTTACGCCACGCTGGAGGACCTGACCGGCTCGGTCGACGTCGTCCTCTTCCCGCGAGTCTTCGAGCAGACGCGGCTGCTGTTCG
Source organism: Candidatus Dormiibacterota bacterium (assembly GCA_024280995.1). Classification (GTDB taxonomy): domain Bacteria; phylum Chloroflexota; class Dormibacteria; order Dormibacterales; family Dormibacteraceae; genus 40CM-4-65-16. The sequence goes on along the minus strand of JAMXLM010000045.1, from coordinate 68,523 downwards.
AGCCCGACAAGGTCGTCGTGGTGCAGGGCAAGGTCGACGCGCGTGCCGGCAGCACCCGCGCGACCGGCGGCGCGGGCGCGCCCGTCGATCCGGAGATGGAGGCCGAGGTCGAGACGGCCTCGGTCGTGGCCGACATGGCGTGGCTCTGGGACGATCCCGAGTGCGTGCCGGTCGCCCGCCGGCAGCTCGTCCACGTGCGCCTGCCGAGCGGCGACGCCGGCCTGGCCGAGCGGCTGGAATCGGTGCTTGCGCGCCACCCCGGGACCGATGACGTCGTGCTGCACGTCGTGGTCGGAAGCCGGGAGGTGGTCGTGAACAGCGATCGCTACCATGTGCTCGCGGGTCCGGCGCTGACGGCCGACATCGACGACCTGATGGGCCAGGCGGCGACGAGGCTCGAGACAGTGCGGCCCAAGGCGCAATCCAATGGCAACGGAAAAGGTGGTTGGAACGGTGACCGAGGACGAAGAGGCCAGTAGTCGGTACATCGTCGTCAAGGCGCTCGAGGATGGCGTCGTGATCATGGGCCTGACCCGAGGCAAGGACACGCGATCTCATCACTCAGAGCGGCTTGACGCCGGCGAGGTGCTGGTCGCGCAGTTCACGCAGCTGACGGCGGCGATCAAGGTCCGCGGGAAGGCGGAGATAATGACCGACGTCGGGAAGGTGTCGTCCGGCCTCTAGCGGTTCACGGGGAGTCCGGCAGCCCGCCAGGCCTCGAACCCGCCGATGACGTCGGTCGCGTTGACCAGCCCGAGGTCGAGCAGCGATGCCGCCGCGAGGCTGGACGAATACCCCTCCTGGCAGATCAGGATGACGTGGATCTCGGTGTTCGCCGCCTCCGGCACGCGAGTCGGCGACGTCGGGTCCAGGCGCCACTCGAGCACCGTACGGTCGATGACCAGCGCGCCGGGAATGCTGCCTCCGCTGCCTCGTTGGTCGGCAGTCCGGGTGTCGACGAGAAGCGCGCCGCGCGAGCGCGCCGCTTGCGCCTCAGGCGGAGTCAGACGCTTGAACCGCTGTCGAGCTCGACGCACGAGCTCGTCGATCGCCGCCATGTCCGGGGAGTATGAACTGTTTAGTTGACAGGCGGTCCGCCGTGTGTTAAGCCCGGCGCGGACAACGCGCCTTGGGGCGAGGCGGTTGCAGCTGGAGGTCCGCGCCATGGGTTTCTCTGGCAGCCACGAACACCGCTTGTGGCATTCCCTTTCCCGACGGCAGTTTCTCGGTGCCGCGGCGGCATCGGCTGGAGCACTGGCGACGGGCCTGCGCATCCCCGGGGTTTTGGCCGACACAGACAACCTGGCGACGGCCTTCCCAGTCCCGATTCCCCAGGGCGTGACGGTGCATTTTCCTGACGCGACGAGCGTCTTCGTCCACCACTTCCCCACGGTGGTGCCCAACGACGGCCTGCCGATAAGCGAGCCTTCGGAGATCACCGATTTCAACGGCCTGGTCGGACTGTGTCGCGTGACCGGCAAGGGCGTGGGCACGACCGGACCGCTGAGCTTCCAGGTCGACAACGGCTTCATGAGTGGCCTCTATCGGGGAGAGGACGGCCTCATGCACCATGGGACCTTCGCTTTCATCTGAATGGACCTCTTCAACGGTGCCGTCGGCACCAACCAGGTCCACGACTTCAACCCTGGCATCCGAAGCTCCGGTTTGTTCTGGACGGTGCCGGTCAAGGAGGGTGCTCTCCAGGCTGACTTCGAAGATGGAAGGGCGACGCTCGCTCTGTCGGACTTCGACCTCGAGGACTACGGCAACCTCGAGAACGCGTTGAAAGATGGGCCAGAGGTCGACGCGTCGGTTTCCTTCAACATGAGCTGGACCGCCAAAGGAGACGCGTTCAACGTCTCCGACCCGGTGCATCGTTTTGCCGGGCGGTATTTCCTCGCCAACGTCGACATCGCCTGGTCGGGCATGGAGGAAGGTTTCGAGTTCACCTCGAGCCCCGGCGTGACGAATGTGAAGAGCGTGTTCGGCCGGGAGCGCAACGGGATCTTCTTCTCGGACGATTGAGCGCGGCGACGTAGCCGGCGGTCGAGGAGCTCCGAAGGGGCTCTAGTATCGTTGGCTGCGCCCGCGCCCACGTAGCTCAGGCGGTAGAGCATCTCCTTGGTAAGGAGAAGGTCCCCGGTTCGAATCCGGGCGTGGGCTCCATCTGGTGCCCGCCCGAGTCACGACCGGGAAGGCGGCACCTTCCTCGCGACCCGGCCCTGGCTCGGGCAGGCAGCTACAGACTGGCTCGCTGCTTGGGTGCGAGCAACGGGGCTTTCGGCCTAGCGGCGCCGGGACAGAGCGTGGGGCAGGGCGGCAAACCGCACCCGGACGGGACTCCAGTCATGAGAGCTTGAGAAGCCGCGCCGCGTTGCCCGCGTAAACCAGCGCGCAATCCATGTCGTCGAGCCCGCACGCGTCGATGTCATCCAGCGTCCTGGCGATCGAATCCGCCGGCCCAAGCGGCATGTCAGTTCCGAACAGCACGTGGTCCCGGCCGAAGAAATCGATGACGCACCGAACCGCGTGCGGGGCACCGAACAGGGCCGTGTCCGCATAGAAGCGCTTGAAGTAGTCGATCGGCGGGCGGGGCAGCGAGTCCTTGACCTGCCGGTAGCCCGGCCCCATGCCGAGCCGGCCGGAGAAGTGGGGCACCATCCCGGCTCCGTGATGGGCGATGACCTTCAAGTTGGGGTGCCGCTCCATGTGCCCCGAATAGACGAGGCGGGACAGCGCCGCGGCCGTTTCGTAGGGCCACCCCAACGACCACCACAGACCGTAGTCGGAGGTCTCCTCGGACGGGTAGTCGGCGAACGTCGCGCTGCGGGTCGGGTGCAGCCACAGGGCCCGCTCCAACAGCTCGACCCTGGCGAGCAGAGGCTCGAAGAGCGGATCGTCCAGGGGCAAGCCCTGGATGTTGCTGTACACCTGCGCGCCCAGGGCACCGAGATCGCTCGTCGCCCTGTCGAGCTCTCGCAGAGCCGCCTCGATGTCGTTGAACGGAAGGGCGGCGGCGAAGCCGGCGAACCGGTCGGGGTGCCTCGCGACAAGGTTCGCCATCTCGTCGTTCGCGAGCCTGGCGAACTCAGCGGCGACGCGCGGCGGGCCAACCTCCTCCAGCGGAGGTACGGCCAGGACCAGGATCTGCACGTAATCGCCGAACGGCTCGAGCGCACGCCACCTGGCGTCGAGGTTTGTCAGCGCCGGATCGAACTGGAAGACGCCCTCGCGGTAGTAGTTGAGCCGGGCGGCAGGCATCGACGACTCGAGCTGCCTCTCGAGCCGGTCGAGATACGGGCGAGGCAGGATGTGGGCGAACGCGTCGACCTTGCGCACAAACGCAAGGTTGACACCGCCGGCTAAGCGACACGCAGGGCGGCCGTCAGCGCCCTCATGACCGCCCGAACGCCAGGTTCCGCGCCCAGGTAATGGCCCATCTTCCGCCCACTCAGCGGCAACTTACACAACGTAGCCGCTCACTTTTCCACAGCTTGTTGTAGCGTTTGCAGGCTTTGCGAGCCCGGATCGAGACCGAATGGCCTGACAGCGACGCGAACGGAGCGCCGAACCTGGGCTTTGCGGGCATGATGCGGACCTGGCTGCGAACCGGCTCCCGCGGTTTCGTCGTCGACCCGCGTCGCCGGCTCGGAAAGCACGGCGGCGCCCGGAAGATGCTCGCCGCCGACGGCGTCAACGGCGCGGACCGCCACGGAGCGTGGCAGGGCCTGGTCTCGGCGCTGCAGCGTCACACGGTCCACGGCGAGCTGGCGCAGCTTTCAAAGGACGACCGGAACATCCTCTCCCTGGCCTATCTGAGCGGCCACACGAACAGCGAGATCGCCGCGATGCTCCAGATCTCGGTTCGCACTGTGAGCCGCCGTTTGTCCGTCGCCCTGGCGCGGCTCGAGGACTCGATGCGCAAGGCGGGCGTGTGGATGACGACGCTCCTGCTCCTGGCCCTCGCCGCCTACGAGCGGCTGTTCCACTACGTGCGCAACAACCGCTGGCCGAGCACCGTCGCCATGGTGGCGGCCGGCGCGGCGACGAGCGTGGCGGTCGTTTTCGTGGTCGCCCCTCCCTCAGTCCCAGGTGTGACCGCCGTCAGCGGGCCGGCGGCCATCCACAGGGTGCATCTGCTGCCACAAGGCCAGGTGCTGCCCTCCGCGGTCGTCGATCTGAATCAGCCGCTGACCCAGGCGATCGACGTTGCAATGACGGCGAAGGGGAAGGACGCGGCGACCAAAGACGCTTCGACGCCGATCGTGACCTCGACCAGGGTCTGCCACGGCAACCCGACCAGCGCTCCAGCTCCGACTCCCGTCGGACCGCGAGGCACCGGCCACAAGGAGCCGCCCGTGACCACGCCCGGACCAGGAGGATGCGGCCACTTAAACAAGTGACCGGGCGATCCGTCTGGCTTGCGCCTTTCGAATCGACCGGCCGATGCCATCCTTTCACACGATTTCGAAAGGCGTCAACAAAATAATCGTTGCCTGGCAACGACGGACAAGGCTCGTAACGTAGACCTCTCAGCAAACGCTAAGCATTCGTCGATGCACTTCCCAGGGGCCGCGTCGAATCTGGGACGCGGAGGTTATCAACACGAGAATGTCTGAAGAGAACCCTGTCCAGCCGGAGCAGAACTCGCTGACCCCGCCCGAGGAGTCCACGCTTCCTCAGGCGCCGATGTGGGCGCCACCGCCCCCTCCTCCGCCCACCGACAGCTCGATGTGGAATCGGATCGCGGCCTACGTCGTCTTGATCGCCGTCGTCGCGGCGGGCGCGGGCGCGGGCATCGGGTGGGGCCTTGCGCGCGCGGTCAGCAACTCGCACCCCTCCGCGCTGGCGCCGCTGCAGCCCGAAGCCCCGATTACGCAGGTCTCGCCGTCACCGAACTCGTCCAGCAACGGGTCGGCCGACGCTGCGGCGGCCAAAGTCATCCCGGCGCTGGTCGACATCAACACGCGGCTCGGCAATGGCGAGGCCGCGGGCACGGGGATGATCATCAGCTCGACCGGCGAGATCCTCACCAACAACCACGTCGTCACCGGTTCGACCAGTATCTCGGTGACCGTCCAAGGCCAGTCACAGACGTACTCGGCCCACGTGGTCGGGGTGAACGTCAGCAAGGACGTTGCGGTGATCCAGATCGACCAGTCGGTCTCCGACCTGCCGACCGTGACCTTCGCCGACTCGTCGTCGGTCCATGTCGGCGACGCGATCCTCGCGATCGGCAACGCGCTCGGACAGGGCGGCACGCCACGAGTGACCCAGGGCCACGTCACGGCTCTGGACCAGACCATCACCGCTGGAACCGGCCAGAACGACTCTGAGACGCTCAGCGGGATGGTGCAGAGCGACGCCGTCATCTACGAGGGTGACTCGGGCGGCGCTTTCGTCAACAGCTCAGGCCAGGTCATCGGCATGATCACCGCCGGCCAGGCACAGGGCTTCCGCTCCTCGGCCTCCGATGTTGGCTACGCCGTCTCCTCTGACAATGCCGTCGCACAGGCCAATCGAATCCGCGGCCACGAGACGGGATCCGACCTGACGTACGGCCAGGTCGGGTATCTCGGAGTCTCGGTCTCGGCCCAGGCGGGCGTCTCCGGCGCGCTCGTCGTCGGCGTCCAGAGCGGATCGCCGGCGGCAAAGGCCGGCATCGGCGCCGGGTCGGTGATAACCGGTATCGCCGGCACATCGGTCGCGTCGGCCGACGAGCTCGGCACGGCGATCAAGTCCCACCAGGCCGGCGAGAGGGTGTCGGTGAGCTGGACCACGCAGGATGGGAGCCGGCGGACGGCAGACGTCACGCTCGGAGCGGTCAACCCCTAAAAAGTCACAAAGTCGGCGGGCGCGGTGCTCGATAGTGCGTGAGCACCGCCCCGCCGGTACTTCGCACCCGCGCCTTACACAAGTCGTATGGCGAGCGGCTCGCCGTGGAGAACCTCGATCTCGAGGTCGACCGCGCCGAGCTCTTCGGCTTTCTCGGACCGAACGGCGCAGGCAAGACCACCACGATCCGGATGGCCCTCGGCCTCATCGCGCCGAGCAGCGGCTCGGTCGAGATCCTTGGTCGCGAGGTCAGGGCGCATCGCGCCGAGGTGTTGCCTCGGGTTGGCGCCCTGGTGGAATCACCCGCGCTGTACGGCTACCTCTCCGGTCGCGACAACCTTCGCGCCGTCGGCGACCTGCTCGGCGGGGTTGCGCCCAGGCGCATCGACGAAGTCCTGGAGATCGTCTCCTTGAAGGGCAGGGAGCGTGACAGGGTCCGGACCTACTCGATGGGCATGAAGCAACGCCTGGGCCTCGCGATCGCGCTGTTGAACGATCCCGACCTGCTGATCCTCGACGAGCCGGCGAACGGGTTGGACCCGGCCGGCATCGTGGAGATGCGCGATCTGCTGCGCCAGCTCGCGGCCGCGGGCAAGACGGTCTTCATCTCGAGCCATGTCCTCAGCGAGGTGCAGCAGATATGCACCCGGGTGGCGATCATCAACCACGGCCGGCTGGTGCGGGTTGCGAAAGTCGCCGACCTCGTGCAGGCTCCCGGCGAGTACGAGGTCAAGGTGGACTCGCCTCTTGACCTGCTCCAGGCGCTCCGCGCGCAGTCCTGGGCCGCCGGTGCGCGGGCCGAAGACGGGCTCGTGGTGACGCCGGCGCCGGACGGGCGCGGCCGCGAGCTGATCAAGTTCCTCGTCGAGAACGGCCACCAGCCCGACTTCGTCAGCCCCCGCGAGCACGACCTGGAGGAGGTGTTCTTGAGCCTCACCGAGGAGAAGGCGAATTGAGCATTGCGGTGCTTCGACCCCGCTTCACCGGCGCCGTGCGCGGCGAGGCGCTCAAGCTCTCGCGGCAGCTGAGCTTCTGGTTGTCTCTGGCGGGGGCGACGCTGCTGCTCGGCGTGATCGTGCTCGCGATCTCCGGCGCCGACAACCTCAAGCCTTTGCTGCTCTCGGATCCGACCGTTTGGGCTTACGACAAGCTGGAGACGTTCGGCACCGTGTTCCAGATCGGCTCGGGCATCTTCATCCTGATCTTCGGGGCGCGCCTCCTGGGCATGGAGTACTCCTCGGGCACGATCCGGATCATCTACGCGCGCGGGACCGGGCGCATGCAGCTGCTGCTCGCCAAGATGCTCACGCTCGCTGCGGTCGGGGCGGTGCTCCTCATCGGCTTCACCCTGCTCGTCGGGACGATCCTCGCCCTGATGATCCTGGCCCTCAGCGGCGGCTTCGATCCGATCGGGCACATCTCGAGCGCGTTCTGGGCCGATGTCGGCCGCTGGGCACTGGTACAGGCGATCAGCATCGGGGTCGCGATCTTGCTGGTCGCGGCCGCGGCCGGGATCGGACGGTCGCTGGCGTTTGCGATCGCGGCGGCCCTTGCCTTCTTCCCGGTCGACAACTTCTTGAACATCCTCCTGATCCTCGGCATCCGCGCCACGGGGCATACCCAGCCCTGGACGGCGATCAGCCAGTATCAGCTGGGCGCGAACCTCAACGTCGTCCTCGAGCTGCTCGAGCCCAGCCACCGAGCGAGACCGGCCTTCGCTCAGCCGCTGGCGGCGGTGGACGCGACCCACGCGCTGCTCGTGATCGGGGTGTACGCGCTGATCTTCGCCACCATCGCGGTCGTCCGCACCGTGCGGCCAGACGTCCTCGAGTAGCCGTTAAGCCGGCGAGCGAGTTCGTCCGGCCTGTATCCTTGTCGGGTTGTGCGAATAGTCGTCAAGGATCCGGAGGAGTTCGAGCAGGCACTGCGCGAGTTCCGCCGCAAGGTCCAGGAGCAGGGCCTCGTGCGCGAGATGCGACGCCGTTCGCACTACGTTCCGCCGGCTGAGGCTCGGAAGATCAAGAGCCTTCGCGCCCGGCGACGCCGGACCCGCTAGCGCCGGTATAATCGCCGGCGTTCGGTGATCATGGCGGAGGGGAGACACCCGTTCCCTTTCCGAACACGGAAGTTAAGCCCTCCAGCGCCGATGGTACTGCCGCGGTAACGCGGCGGGAGAGTAGGTCGTTGCCGAGCACCTTAAGTCCTCGCTCGTCTGGGCGAGGACTTAGCTTTTTTCGAGGAACTCCAGCACCCGTTCCATGAGCAGCTTGGCGGCCGGCTCGTCGTAATCCGGCAGGCTGCTGTCGGCGAAGAGGTGCTTGTCGCCCGGATAGAGAAACAGCTCCGCGCCCTCGACTCCGGCCACGAGCTCCCGCGCTCCAGGCTCGTCTTCCTTGAACCACTCGTCGTCCTTCATTGCATGGACCTGCAGCGCGACGCCCTCCTGCCACGATCCGAACTCCGAGGCGGGAAAGGCGCTGTACATGAGCAGCGCTCCTCGTGCGCCGGGCCGCGTCTGGGCGAGCTTCTGGGCCGGCATCACGCCCATCGAGAAGCCGGCGTAGACCAGGCCGTCCGGCAGTCGGCCGGCCGCGGCCACGCCACTGTCGACGATGTTGTCGAAGCCGACCTGTTTCGCGTAGGCGATGCCCTCGTCGAGCGTCCGGAACGTCTTGCCGTCGTAGAGGTCGGGCGTGTGCACGGTATGGCCCGCGGCGCAAAGGTCGTCCGCAAACTGGTGGACGCCCTCTGTAAGTCCCTGCGCGTGGTGGAAGAGGAGCACTTCAGCCATCGCGCCTGAGCGTAACCGGTGTCAGAGCGCCGGCTCGGGCTCGGCGACGCTGGACGCGCGCAGGCGCGGCAGAAGCACGTAGCATCGTGCGCTCAGCAGCACGAGCAGTCCAACGAGCGCGGCCAGGACATCGAACACCACGTCTCTGACGGACGCGTGGAACAGGACGATCAGCAGCGCTTCCGCGACCACGCCGAGGGCGAGGATCGGCACGAACACCCGGTCGTGCACGGCCATGAAGAACTGGACCAGAAGGTTGTCGAGCGAAAGGGCGAGGCCGATGAGCCCGACCGGAAACACCAGGGGGATCGCATCGTCGAAGGCCGGGCCGAACAGCACGCCGACGATGAGCTGCGGGACGGCCGCGAACACGATCAACGCGCCGGCGCCCAGGGCGGCGAGGATCCCGGCCGACGAGAGGAGGATTCGGCCCGGGTGCTGCTCTTTGGCGACAGCCTCGACCACCCGCGGGAACAGAACCTGGCTGACGCTCAAAGTCAGGAAGTAGAGGATCGTGCCGATCTTGTTCAGGCCGCCATAGATGCCGGCGTCGTGGTCGCTCAGAAAGTGCTTCGAGAGGATGACGTCCTGGTTGTAGAGGATCAGAACCCCGATGATCCCGGCCGTGGCGGTCAGCGAAAAGCCCGCCATCGCGCGCAGTCGCACCCGCCGTCCGACGTGACCGCTGAAGTGATCGCGCAGCGAGAAGAGCCCGAGCAGGAAGACGAAGCCAAGGCCGACGAACACCGCGGCCATCGCGCCGGAGACCGCGTAGCCCGCGCGCAGAAGCAGGTAGACGACCACCGTGCGGACGACGAGCTCGAGGGACAGGTTGAGTGAGAGCGCGGTGAACCGCTGCAGGCCCTGGAGGATTCCGCGCGGGATGGCGACCTGCCAGATCAGCGCGATCGAGAAGCCGAGGACGAGGATCGGGATCGTCGACCCGACGTGGGCGTAAAGGGCGACGGGCCGCGCGAAGAGCGTGGTGAGCAGGATGAAGAACAGGCACGGGATCGCGATCAGGCGCACCGTGCGGGTGAACAGCGAGCGGACGCCTGGGTCGCCGCGAGCCAGCAGCATCGCGGTGTATCGGGCGAGGACCACGATGAGAATCAGCGCGGGGCCGGTGCCGACGGCGTAGACCGCGATGAGGAATGCAACCTGGCCGTACACGTCGGGGCCGAGGATGCGTCCGGCGATCGCGTGGTAGACGAAGCCTCCAACGCCCGCCACCAGGCCGCCGAAGAACAGGACCAGGTTCTGCCGGATCAGGCGGTTCTGCAGCAGTTGGGCCAGCCGGCGCCCTGGTCCCACTCGCTGCACTTCTGGGCGATTCTAGGGCCCCTAACGGGATAATTTCCTGGACGATGCCTGACTCTGGTAAGCCGGTCGTCTCAGCGCTGATCGTCAGCCGCAACTCGAAAGACGATCTTCTGCGGTGCCTGAAATCGTTCTATGCCAGCGCCGATGTGCCGGTCGAGGCGATCGTCGTCGACAACGACTCCTCAGACGGCTCCCCCGCCGCGGTCACCGACGATTTCCCACAGGCCACGGTGCTCGTGCAGTCGAAGAACCTGGGCTACGGTCGTGCGGCAAACGCCGGCCTGGAACGCTGCCAGGGACGGTTCGTTCTGCTTGTCGCCCCGAACGTGACGCTCGACCCACAGTGCGTCGGCCGGCTTGCCGACCTTTTGCTGACCCGGCCCGACGCCGGCGCGGTCGGACCGCGCCTCACGCTGCCAGACGGCAAGCTCGACCCCGACGCCCGTCGGGCCTTTCCGAGCCCGGGCACGCTCTTCTATCAGACGGTCGGCCTGAGCAGGCTCTTCCCGAAGAGCGCGCGGTTCGGGAGATACAACATGGGTTACCTCCCGGACAACGAGGTCCACGAGATCGACGCCGGCACCGCGGCCTGCATGATGCTGCGCCGCTCGGCGCTCGACCGCGTCGGATTCTTCGACCCGCGCTACTACATGTTCGGCGAGGACCTCGACCTGTGCTACCGCCTCAAGCAGGGCGGCTGGAAGGTCTTCTTCGCGCCCACCGCGCGGGCCACGCACAGCGTCAAGCCGGTTTCTCCTGACCGCGAACGACAGCTTTCCTACGAGCGTCACCGCGCGATGTGGACCTATCACTTCAAGCACCATTCGGAGGACACCTCGGCGTTCGGCAACGGGCTCGTGTGGGCGCAGATCTGGGGAGGCTACGCGGCGGGCCGTGTGGGGAGCTTGCTCCGAGGCCGTCAAGCTACGTAGAGGGACATGTATCACCAGATAGCGCGCAACAAGCGCAACAGCATCTTCGTCATCGTCGGATTTCTCGCGGTGTGGCTTGCGGCGGGGCTGCTCATAGGCGCCATCGCCTCGGGCGAGAGCGGCGCCATCGGCGGCGCGATCATCCTCGGATTTCTCGGCGTCGTGGCGGCGCTGTATGCGTACTACTTCGGCTCGGCCACCGTGCTCTCGGCGATGGGCGCCCAGGAGGCGGACCCGCACCAGTTCCAGCAGCTCTACAACATCGTCCAGGCGCTTGCGATCGGCGACGGCCTGCCGATGCCGAAGGTGTACGTGATCCAGGATCCGAGCCCCAACGCGTTTGCGACAGGCCGCGACCCCAACCACGCAGCCGTAACCGTGACGACGGGCCTGCTCGCGATGATGAACCGCGAGGAGCTCGAGGGCGTGCTGGCCCATGAGATGAGCCACATCAAGAACTTCGACGTCCGCCTTCTCTTGGTGGTGACGACGATGATCGGCATGGCGGCGCTCATCTCGAGCGCGTTCTGGAACGGCGTCGGCAGGATGCGGCTCGGCGGCGGCCGGGACAGCGGGCAGGCGCAACTGGTCCTCTTCGCGATCGGAATCATCTTCACGCTGATCGCGGTGATCGTCGGGCCGCTGATGCAGCTGGCGCTCTCACGACAGCGCGAGTCGCTGGCCGACGTGAGCGGCGTCGAGCTGACACGCAACCCGACGGGTTTGATCGATGCGCTCCAGAAGATCGCCGTCAACGACAAGCCGCCACAGCGTTTCAATCACGCTGTCGCGGCGATGATGATCGACAACCCCGAAGAGCACCACGGTAGCTTCTTCAGTCACCTGTTCGACACGCACCCGCCGATCGCGGAACGGATCGCCGCCCTGCAGAGGATCGCCGGCGTCCAGCAAACCTAAGGGCGCCGCCACTCGTCGAGAGGCGGTCTCGCCTCTGCTCGCACGGGTCCTCCACGTCCGCCGCACCGAGCTTCAACGCACGCTGCAGGTCGCGGGCTTTGCGATTGTCGTCGGCTGGGCCCTCTACACGGCCTTCAGCGCAACGCAGTCGATCTTCCTCAACAAAGCAGGCCCGCACGCCTACCCACTGTTCTTCATCGTCCTCGCGCTGACCGTGTGGCCCATGGCCACCGTGCAGGGCGCGCTGTCGCATCGGTTCGGGGCCGGCGGCGCGTTTCGCATCGTGCTCGTCGTGAACGCGCTCGCCGCCATCGCGATCTTCGTTGCGTATGCCGTCAACGAGAACGCCACGGTCGCGTTCACCGCATACGTCGTCTACTCGGTCGCCTTCGAGCTGGTGATGCTCAACTTGTGGGCCTTCGCCACGCAGCACTTCAACATCCTGGAAGGCAAGCGGATCTTCCCGGTGATCGCGGCCGGCTCGAGCGTGGGCTACATCCTCTCCGGCGTGACGACGACCCTGGTCGCCGTCTTCGCGACCGAGCCGCTCGTCTTCGTCTGGGCGTTCGGCTCCCTTGCGGCGGCCATGATGTCCGTCGGGCTCGAGAGGACGTTGTTCCGGCCCGCGTTCGTCGACGACGCGGACATCCTCCTGGTCGAGCACGAGGTGGAGCGCAAGCGGCACGGCCTGCCGGCAGCCCTGCAGCGGGCCGTCCAGCATGCGACCGGCAGCCGGCTGGTCCTGGCCCTGCTTCTGCTGGCGCTCGTCCTCCAGGTGGCGAGCCGCGTCGGCGACTACCTGGTCGCCGTCGTCTTCGTCGCCGCAACGCACAACAACCTCCAGTCGTTGACGATCTTGATCGGCAACGCCTGGCTGGCCACCTACGTGGTCCAGCTACTGGTCAGCCTCTTCGTCGCCCCATGGGTGCTCAACCGACTCGGCGTGAAGAATGCGATCCTCGCGCTCCCTCTTTTCGCGCTCGCCGGCTTCGCCGCGGTCGCGGTAAACCCTGTGCTGGCGACCGCGCTGTTCCTTTTCATCGTCCGAAACGGCCTTCAGACGGGCCTGGACGACCCGGCGCAGAACGTGCTCGGGGGCGCGCTGCCTGCCCAGGTCGTGCCAAGGCTCGTCTTCCTCCTCGACAACGTCGCCCTGCCCGGCGCCGCGCTGGTCAGTGGCGTCGGTCTGCTGTTCGTCCAGTGGGCGACGGGCGCGAACATCGAAGTCCTCGCGCTGACCGGGATGGCCGTCACCGGGTTCTTTCTGGTCGCCGCCTGGCGGGTGCGCAGCCTCTACGTGGAGGCGATCTACGCGCGCCTGCGGACCCACGCGTTGAGCCTGGCCGACTTCCAGCAGGCGGTCGGCCGCCCGACCCCGGCCCAGGTCGCCGAGCTGCAGGGCTTCATCCGTTCGGGCGAGACCAGGACGCGGGAGTTTGCCGCCGCCGCGCTGGCCCGGTCGGCTCCAGACGCATTCGCGACGATGCTGCCCGAGCTGCTCGAGTCCGAAGACGCGGTCCTGCGCCGGCTCGCGCTCCAGATGGCGCCGTCTGATCGGATCTCCCCGACGCAGCTCGCCCGCGCGAGCGACGACGAGGACGGATGGGTGCGCGCGGCGGCCGCGGTGGCCGGCAGAAAGACGGAGCGACTGCACGGTCTGGCAGCCTCCGCGGTGGCCCGCGACCGGGCCGCGGCAGCATGGGCGGCGGGATCGACCGGCGACGACGAGGCCATCGTCCAAGCAATGCGCGATGCGGATGCCGGCGTGCGTCTGGAGGCGCTTCGCAGCTTCGCTCGGCGGAAGGGCGCCGTCGCCGACGTTGCCGGCCCGTTCATCGCCTGCCTTGTCGACCGGGACGTCGAGGTGCGTCGTGAGGCCCTACGGCAGGCGGTCCGCTGGACCCCGCCGGATGCGTTTGCCGACCGGTTCGCAAGAGCGCTGGCGGATGGTCTCGCCGCCGGCGACCGTGACGTCCGGCATCACTCCGCCGAAGCGATGGCCACCCAGGCGCCGGACGCGTTGGCCCTGACCCTGCCGCTGCTGCTCGAGCGAAACGAGGGCTCCACCGCCACGGTCGAGGCCCTCGTCCGCAGCGGCCGTCCAGAGCTGTTCCAGCACGCCCGCGAGCACGTGCAGACACAGCTGGCCAGCGCCGTGCATCTAGCCGAGCTGTCAGCTCGCCTCTCCAGCGCGATGACGAGGCTCGATGGTGACGCGGCGGCGGGCTACGCGCTTTTGCGCATCGGCCTCGACGATTACGTGGGCTCGGCCGCGAGCTCTGGCATCGCCGCGATGCGTGCCCTCCACGGCAAGCGCGGCTTCGCGACCGTCGAGCGAGGGCTTTCCTCGACGCAACCGCAGACGAGGGTGGAAGCGCTGGAGACGTTGTTAAACTTCGGCCCGAGCTGGCTCGCCGGCCCGCTGGCTCGCCTTCTCGAACCGGAGTCTTTCGATCCGGTTCTCGTGCGACCGCTGTCGCAGGCGGAGCTGGCGGGCCTCGCCTCGCATCCCGACAGGTGGGTTCGCCAAACGGCGGCGGCGGCGGCCGAAGGACTCGACGAACAGATGAAAGAGCTGATCGCGCTTAAGCAGGTGCCTCTGTTCAGCACCCTCACCCTCGACCAGCTTGCGAGCGTCGACCGGCTGATGGTCACCCGTCACTACGCCGCCGGCGAGTCGGTCTTTCGCCGTGGCGACGTCGGCGCGGAGCTCTACGTGATCGTCGACGGCGAGCTCCGGGTTCATCTCGATCACGACGGCCGCGAGGTGACGCTCGCGCGTCACGGACCGGGCAACGTGGTGGGGGAGATGTCGGTGTTCGACGACGAACCGCGTTCGGCGAGCGCGCAGGCGGTCTCGGACACGACGGTTCGGGTGCTGCGCCGAGACCGGCTGCAGTCGATCGTCCACGAGCACCCCGAGGTGCTGCTCGAATTCATCAAGAACCTGAGCCGGCGGCTGCGGGCGATGGACGCAAAGCTCGAGTCCACACCGCCGGAAGCGGTGCCTACTCCGTAGGTTCGGTCTCCGCGCGGACCTCGATCTTCTTGCGCGCGGCCTCGAGCCGCTCGGTGCAGATCTTCAGGTAGACACGAGCCTCGTCGACCGCCTTCAGCGCGTCCTCGAGGGACAGGTTGCCGTCCTCGAGGAGCTTGAGCTGGTTGTCCAGCTTCTCCAGCGCCTGCTCGTAGGTCAGGTCTGCGCTCACGGCTCGACCTCCTCGACCCGCGCGCCCACGCGCCCGCGCGCGAAGCGGATGCGCAGGTTCTGGCCTGATGTGGTGGATTTCGCGTCGCGGATGACCGCGCCGGACTCTGCGTCCTGCGTGATGCTGTATCCGCGCGCCAGCACGCCGTCGGGGCTGAGGGCGTTCAATCGCTCGCGTCGATGGGCCAGCGCGCGCGTCGCGCCGGAGAACTTCTCGGCCAGGGCGCGTTCGAGCCTCTGCTCCGCTCGGCGGGCCGTCAACGCGTTCTCGCTTCGCGACAGCCGCGACGCGGCCACGCTGTCCAGCCGCCGGCGGCGATCGCGCAGCGCCTCCTCGCGACGCGCCACCTGGGCGACCGGGCTGAGGCGCGCGAGATCCTTCCGCGCCCTCTCGACCCGCTCGACGTAGCGTGCGACCCGCTGCTTGAGCTCGCGGTCGAGCCGGCGCCGGCGCTCGCTCAGCTGGACGAGAAGGTCGGACTTCTTCGGCACCACGCGGGCGCCGGCCTCGGTCGGCGTCCTGCACTCGGCGTCGCCCACGAGGTCGGCGACGGTGCGGTCCGAGGTGTGCCCGAGCGCGGTGACGACAGGCAGGCGCGAGTCGAGGATCGCTCTGGCGACCAGCTCGGTGTTGAAGGCATACATCTCCTCGAAGCTTCCGCCGCCGCGGGCGAGGACGATGACCTCGGCGAGCAGCTCGGCGTTGCAGCGGCGAAGGGCACGAGCGACGCTCATCGGCGCGCCGGCTCCCTGGACCTGGATCGGATAGACGACTATGCCCATGTTGGGGTAGCGATCCCAGATCGTCTCCTGCAGGTCGTTGATGACCGCGCCGGTCGGCGAGGTGAGAAGCGCCACCGTGCCCGGTAGAAACGGAAGTCGCCGCTTGCGCCGCGAGTCGAAGGCGCCCTCCAGCTCGAGCCTTCGCTTCAGCTCTTCGAGCCGAGCGCGGAGCTTGCCCATGTCGTCGAACTCGACCTGGTCGACGACGAAGCTCAAGCGACCGTTCTTGTGGAAGAAGTCGACCTTGCCGCGAAAGACGAAGACCTGCCCGTCCTCGGGTAGCGTCGTGACGCGCCGCGATGCGTCGGCCCACAGGAGAGCCTCGAGCTTGCTGTAGCCGTCGCCGATCGTGAAGTTGTAGTTGCCGGTCGTGCCGCGTCTGGTGCCGCTGACCTCGCCCTTGACAAGCACGGCCGTCAGCGGGCGCAGCTCGCGCTTGATCTCGTTGGCGAGCTCGGTGACTGTGAAGGGCCGCAGGGCTTCGTCCGGTTTGAGCACGGGGTCTAGCTTAGGGCTCGCTCGAGGACACTCATCAGATGGTTGACTTGGCGGGTTTGAGCTGTTCCTTTAGTCCCGCAATCTC
The DNA here is from genome assembly GCA_024280995.1 of Candidatus Dormiibacterota bacterium. Classification (GTDB taxonomy): domain Bacteria; phylum Chloroflexota; class Dormibacteria; order Dormibacterales; family Dormibacteraceae; genus 40CM-4-65-16. The sequence continues at coordinate 52,150 of JAMXLM010000045.1, read as the reverse complement.
GACCAATCGTCGCGGTTAACAGGCTGGATTGTTTCTCGCGCGTTGGCCAGCCATCCTCGCCGGCATGCCACGAAAACCGCGGACCGCTGCCTCTCTCATGCAACGTCCTTTCACACTTGCCGAAGCGCGCGAGGCAGGGCTGCAACGATGGCATCTTGAAGGGGCCAGCTGGACGCGTCTCGCACGGGGCATCTATGTCGGGGCCGGGGCCGAAACGACGCACTCGACGCTGGAGGCTGTCCGGCAGATTTCCGGCGACCGCGGCGTTTTCCGGCTTGACCGCGGCCTGGTTGCATGGAATCGACGTCCGTCCCTGTGACCCGATCGAGGTCACCGTCCCTCCGCATATCGGCGTTTATCGCCCCAGAGGCATCTGCGTCCACCGAGCCCTTCTGCCCGACGGCGATGTTCAGTGCGTACGACGCTTGCGAGCGACGTCGATCGTCCGGACGATCGCGGACATCGCGGCCCGGATCAGCCTCACCGAGGCGGTGGTCATTGCAGATGCGGCACTGCACTCGAGGCGAACAAGTGTCGAGAAACTGATGTCTTGGGCGGCGACTCACAGTCGCTGGCGGGGCATACGCCGCCTCCGACGCGTCATCGAGTTCGCCGAACCCGCGGCTGAGTCACCCATGGAAACGCGTCTCCGGATGCTCCTCAGGCTCGGGGGTCTACCGGCACCCCGAGCACAGGCCCCGATCTATGACGCCGACGGCCGATTTGTCGGGCGACCTGATCTCTACTTCGAACGGGCGAGGCTCGGCATCGAGTACGACGGAGGCACGCACCGGAACTCGATGGTTGAGGACAATCACCGGCAGAACAACCTCCTAGGTGCCGGCGTACGCCTCCTGCGTTTCACGGCGACGGACGTTCTCCAAGACCCTGCCACTCTCGTGCAACACGTGAAAACGATGCTGGCCGGCGACCCCGTGACTACCATGTCGTGATTTGGACGCGATCGAACCGAATACCACGAGGGTGCGGCCCATCAGGTGGGTTTTTGCCGGCCTGGCGGTCCTCGGAGCAATCGTCACATGGGCGGGCTTTGCGGCACGCGGGTCAAGCCCTGCCGCGACCCGCCCACTCGTGTTCGGCGCGACCTTGCTCCTGCTGGGCGCTCTCGGCGACGCTTATCTGTGGCTTTGGACGAGGAACGGCCGGCTGCTGATCGGCGTCGATCGCTTTGGCGTCCGGAATGCGTTCGGCCGCGAACACGTTTGGACGCCGGACCAGGTTGGCCGACTGGTCGACGTTAGAATCCTGCCGACTGCGAAGGGCGGCAGTGCACAGCGCGTCATCTACTTCCTCCGGCCCGACGGTCGCACCTTGCTCATGCTGAATCCCAACGCATGGAGCGGAGACGCCATCGATCGAATCGTGCAGGTCACGGGGAGGCCCCTGGAGCAGCCCGAACCCATGACGAGAGCCGCGTTCGCGGCCGCCTTCCCTCGAGCAACCACCTGGATCGGCCGTCACCAGAACGTGACGGTGGCTATAGGGATAACTGGGGCCCTGGTCATCGCCTTCGCGATCCTGCTGATCCAGCGGTAACGTGCTCGAGCTCGACGTCGACCTGACCGCGAGCGAGCTTCTAGCCGAGTGCAAGCGCCGCGGGCTGGTGGCGCGGAGTGAGCGTCGACTGGCCGGCTCATCCGGCGGCAGGCACTGGCACCTGTACCGTCCGGGTCGAAGCGGAACTCTCGAACTGAGCGAATCGGCCGACAGGGTCTGGCTCAAGGTCCATCCGCTGCGTGACGGCGGCTGGGCGAGCTCGATGGCTCGAAAGATTGCGCTAGAGACCGCCGGCTAGAAAATCAGCCCCCGATCTGGGACATCGACTTGGCCGGCTTGATGAATCCCGGCTTGTTGATCAGGTGCCCCTCTTCCTTCCGCCAGATCGCCCCCTCGATCACCGACCCGAGGTGGTCGTCGGACACGCCCGAGCGCATCAGCTCGCGCAGCGGCGTCTCCTGCAGCGAGAACAGGCACGTCCGCAGACCGCCCTCCGCCGTCAGCCGCACTCGGTTGCACGACGTGCAGAACGCCTGGCTCACCGAGGAGATGAACCCGATCCCGCCCGCAGCGCCGTCGGCGAACGTGTAGCGGGTCGCCGGTCCGGGCCGGGTGTCGTTGAACGGCACCAGCGGAAACTGGTCCTCGATCTGCTCCATGATCCGCCGGCTCGGAACCACCTGCTCGTTGGTCCAGATGTTGTCCCCGTCCAGCGGCATGAACTCGATGAACCGCACCTCGTAGCCCTCGGAGTGGGCGAGCCGGGCGAAGTCGACGACCTCGTCGTCGTTGTGGCCCTGCACCACCACCATGTTCAGCTTGATCGGCCACAGCCCGGCCTCACGCGCGGCGGTGATGCCGTCCATCACGCGGGTGAACTGATCGCTGCGCGCCATCTCCTTGAAGCGGTCGTCGTGAAGCGTGTCCAGCGAGATGTTGATGCGATTGAGACCCGCGTCCTTCAGCGCCTGCGCCTTCTGCCGCAGGAGCACCCCGTTGGTCGTCATCGTGATGTCGAGGGTCGGGTCGATCGCGTTGATCATCCCGATCAGCTCCTCGAGCTTCACCCGCACCAGCGGCTCGCCGCCCGTGATCCGGATCGTCCGCACGCCGTACCGCTCGACGAAGATCCGCGCGAGGCGGACGATCTCCTCGTACCGGAGGATGTCCTCGCGCTTCAGCCACTTGAGGCCCTCGGCCGGCATGCAGTAGATGCAGCGGAAGTTGCACCTGTCCGTGACCGAGATCCGCAGGTCGTCGGCGACCCGCCCATAGGAGTCCCAGAGGCTTCGGGCTCGACGCTGCATTTGACCGATGATAGGTCGGATGGCATACGAGCACATCCTCGTCGAGATCGAATCCCCGATCGCCACGATCACGCTCAACCGGCCCAAGGTCCTGAACGCGCTCAGCCCCGCCTTGATCGGCGAGCTGACCAGTGAGCTGTCCCGGATCGAGACCGACGACAGCGTCGTCGCGGTCGTGCTCACCGGCGGCCCGAAGGTCTTCGCCGCCGGGGCCGACATCGGCGACATGGCCGACCAGGGCCCGGTCGACCAGCTGCTGCGCGATCAGACCGGCCGCTGGGCTCCGCTGGCGGGCTTCAGGAAGCCGCTGATCGCGGCGGTCAACGGCTACGCGCTCGGCGGCGGATGCGAGGTCGTGCTGATGTGCGACATGGTCATCGCCGGAGACTCCGCGCGGTTTGGCCAGCCGGAGATCAACCTGGGGATCATCCCCGGCGCCGGCGGCACGCAGCGATGGCCGCGGACCGCCGGCAAGTACGTGGCCATGGAGGCGATGCTCACTGGCGCGCCGATCACCGCGCAGCGCGCATACGAGGTCGGCCTGGTCAACAAAGTGGTGCCGTCGGAGATGACGGTCGAGGTCGCCAGGCGACTCGCGCGCCAGGTCGCCGCCAAGCCGCCACTCGCCGTGCGAATGGCGAAGGAAGCGGTGCTGAAGTCGTTCGAGACGCCGCTGACAGAGGGCCTCGCGGCCGAGCGCAAGAGCTTCTACTTTCTATTTGCGACCGAGGACCAGAAGGAAGGAATGCACGCGTTCCTCGAGAAGCGGAAGGGCAATTTCAAAGGTAGGTAGAGAGATGGCGACCACTGTCGAGCAGCACGTCAGCGTCCACTCCCACGGGGGCATCGCACTGATCCAGCTCAACCGGCCGGACAAGCTGAACGCGATCGGCTCCGTGATGCGGCAGCAGCTGAGCGATGCGCTGAAGCAGGCCGAGCGCGACGACGCCGTCAGGGTGGTCGTCATCACCGGCACCGGACGGGCGTTCTCGGCGGGCGGCGACATCAGCGAGATGGACAGCGGCATGGGCACGCGCACGCCCGAAGACCTCGGCCGCGTCCTGCGGGATGAGTACGGTGCGATGTTCCTGCGCATCCGCAACATGCCAAAGCCGGTGATCGCGGCGCTCAACGGCCCCGCGCTAGGAATCGGTGCGAGCTTCGCGTTGGCTTGCGACATCCGAATCGGCACGCCCGAGGCTTACCTCACCGAGGCGTTCATCAACATCGGCCTGGTGATGGAAGGCGGCGCGAGCTATCTGCTTCCGCGTCTGGCCGGCCTCGGCGTGGCTTTCGAGATGCTCTTCACGGGTCAACCACTTTTGGCCGCAGACGCGCACCGCCTCGGCCTCATCAACCGAATCGTCCCGGCGGAGCGACTCGAGGACGAGGTGCGCGAACTCGCGGGCCGCATCGCCTCCCAGCCTCGCCACGCGCTGGCCGGGATCAAGAAGGCCGTCAACCGCGGGCTCGAGTCGAGCTACGAAGAGGCGGTCGAGTTCGAGTCGTACCTGCAGGAGGCTCAGGCCGCGAACGGTGAGTTCGCTGCGGGCGTGGAGAAGTTCCTCGCGGCCCGCGCCAAGAAGTAGTTGCCTGAGGCCGTAATCGTCGCGACGGCGCGAACGCCGATGGGCCGCTATGGCGGCCAGCTGAAGGATGTGCGCCCCGACGACCTCGCCGCCATCGTGTTGAAGGAGGGGTGCGAGCGCGCGCACGTGAAGCCGGATGAGGTCGAGGACGTGATCCTCGGCTGCGCCAACCAGGCAGGTGAGGACAACCGCAACGTCGCGCGCATGGCGCTTCTGCTCGCAGGGTTCCCGGTCGAGGTCCCCGGCCAGACCGTCAATCGCCTGTGCGGCTCGGGGATGCAAGCCACGATCACGGCGGCCCGGGAGATCCAGTCGGGCGCGGCGGACATCATGGTCGCCGGAGGAGTGGAGAGCATGACCCGCGCGCCGTGGGTCATGCCCAAGCCGGCCGCCGGATTCGCGCGCGGACCGCAGACGGTTTACGACACCGCGCTCGGATGGCGGCTCGTCAACCCGAAGATGGCGGCGATGTACGGGACGCTGCAGATGGGGGAGACCGCCGAGCGCGTCGCCCAGAAGTACGAGGTCTCGCGCGAGGACCAGGACGCTTTCGCCCTGCGCAGCCACCAGAAAGCGCTCGCGGCGCAGAGGTCGGGCCGGCTCGCGGAGGAGATCGTCGCGCTCGACGGCATCGCAGAGGACGAAGGACCGCGCTCAGACACGTCGATGGAGGCGCTGGCCAAGCTCAAGCCTGCCTTCGCCGAAAACGGCTCGGTGACGGCCGGCAACGCGTCGCCCCTGAACGACGGTGCCACGGCGCTCGTGCTGATGTCGGATGCGAAAGCGAAAGAGCGCGGTCTCAAGCCGCTTGCCCGCCTCGTGTCCGCCGCGCCGGCCGGCGTGCATCCGGACTACATGGGCATCGGACCCGTGCCGTCATCGATGAAGGCCCTGGAGAAGGCGGGCCTGGAGCCGCGGAACATGGGCGTGGTCGAGCTGAACGAGGCGTTTGCCTCCCAGTCGCTCGCATGCATCCGGCTGCTCGGCCTGGACGAAGAGATCGTCAACGTCAACGGCGGCGCGATCGCGCTCGGCCATCCGCTCGGCAGCAGCGGAGCACGGCTGGTGAGCACGCTGGTGCGGGAGATGGAGCACCGCGACGCCGAATACGGCCTGGCGACCATGTGCATCGGCGTCGGGCAGGGCATCGCCTCGATCTGGCAGAGGATTTGAGTCCGGCGCCACCGACTGTCCGGGCCGTACAACCGGGTCCGGACCGCAGCGGTGCCGCACTCTGACCGCGTCCGAACGAGATCCCGCAGCGGTGCGGTCGATGTTCGACCGCATCGCCCGGCGCTACGACCTGGTCAACACCATCCTGTCGGCGGGCACCGACGGAGGCTGGCGGCGCCGGGCCGCTCGCGAGACGGGCCTACAAGCCGGAGGCTCGGCGCTGGATGTGGCCTGCGGCTCGGGCAAGCTCACGGCGGAGCTGGCACGCATCGCGCGCGGTGGTCGTGTGGTCGGCCTCGACTTCAGCCCGCAGATGCTCGACGTGGCGCGGCGCGATCACGCCGGGATCGAGTTCATCGAGGGAGACGCCCTCAAGCTGCCGTTCGACGATGCGAGCTTCGACGCCGCGACGATCGCCTTCGGGCTGCGCAACCTGGCCGACCCGATCACGGGTCTGAGCGAGATGACGCGCGTGGCGCGGCGCGGGGTGGTGCTCGAGTTCGTGCGCCCGCCAAAAGGACTGGTCGGCGGCGCCTACCGGCTTTATCTCAGAAGTCTCCTGCCGCTCGTGGGCGGCGCGATCTCCGGCGACCGCAACGCCTATCGCTACCTGAGCGACACCGTCGACTCATACCGGACACCCGCTGAGCTGCAGGAGATGGCTGCCCGGGCGGGCTGGAAGGACGTCCGCTTCCAGCCGCTTGCGATGGGTACGGTGGGACTGCTCTCAGGCGCGCAGTAACCGTCCGCGGCGGCTGACGTTCTATGTCGCAAATGTCGCAAATGTCGGCCCAGACTCGGTTGCTGATCGTCTGCGGGGTCCTTATCGCGGCGCTCGCCGCGTCCGTGACCGCACTCGTCGTCTCTCGTCCGCATGCGGCCGAGCTCAGCGCTCCCCCCGTGCAGACGCTGACGCTTGCCGCGTCGACGAACGGCAACACCATCACCGTTGTCGGCGTCGGCAACGGGAGCGCGATCCCAGACAGAGCCGCGCTGATGTTCGGGGTCACGACCACCCGATCGAACGTGCGCGACGCGGTCTCGGCGACGAGCACCGACATGACGCACCTGATGAGCGCGCTACATGGACAGGGCGTCCAGGACAAGGACATCGCAACCACCTCCATCTATCTGCAGACGCAGACGAACTGCTGCCCGCAGGTCGTCAACGGGTACAGCGCCTCGGAATCGGTCCAGGTCACGGTCAACCATGTCGGCAACATCACGAGCCTCACCGAGGCTGCGGTTGACGCGGTCGGCAACGACCTTCAGATCAACGGTGTGAACCTCTACATCGCGGACCAGAGCTCCGTGCTGAAGGCGGCGCGGTCCGCGGCCATGGCCGACGCCAACACGAAGGCACAGGACTACGCCCGCCTGTCCGGCCATCACATGGGAGGCCTGATTGGCGTGTCCGAGGTGATCTCGACCACGGGCGGCTTCGCGTGCGACCAGTGCGGAGGCAAAGGCAGCGGCGGTGGCGGCTTCCAGGTCTCGCCGGGCACCCAGACGGTGACGGTAACGGTCGCGGTGACGTACGAGCTGGCGACCTAGGGGCGACTACGAGTTTCGGTCGACCGCCGAGCGGGCGACGCCGACCAGCGCCGGTCGCAGGCCGTCCAGCTCGACGGCGTCGAGCTCGCGCACAGCGGCCTCGACGAGCATCATCGCCTCCTCGCGCACTCGCGGCAGCGCGTCGGTCGAGATGACCAGGTCGGCGACGCGCCCAACTTCCGCGTCACCCAGCGAGCCCGCCAGCAGAGCGCGAACCTCTGGTCCGACGACTCGGTCCTCGGCGGCGTAGATCAGCGGCAGCGAAAGCACGCGCTGCTTGATGTCGAGGCCGACGGTCTTGCCGGACGTCGGGCTGAAGTCGATCACGTCGTCGGCCATCTGGAATGCGGTGCCGACGAGGTCTCCATAGCGTCGGAGCGCCCCGACGACCTCACCGCTAGCCTCCGACAGCAGAGCGCCCGACGCACATGCCGCTGAGAACAGCGATGCCGTCTTGCCGCGGATGACCCGCATGTATGACTCGCGGTCGCCGGGATACGTCCCGCGCAACGCGACGTCGTCGATCTGCGAGGCACAGATCGCCTCGAGGGCTTCGGCCACGGCGGAGGTCACGCCCGCGTTTCCGATCTGGGCGATGAGGCGCGTGGCCTTGGCGAAGTAGTAGTCACCGACGGCGATCGCGCGCTCCGGACCTTCGGCTGCGGCGACTGTCGGCCTGCCGCGCCGATGAGTGCTCTCGTCGACGTAGTCGTCGTGGATCAACGTCGCGTTGTGCAGCAGCTCCACGGCGGCGGCCAGCTCCGCTGCACGCAGTGGATCGTTTCGAGGCCCGATCGCAGAGGTGAGCTGGACGAGCCTTGGCCGCAGGCGTTTGCCGCCCGCCTCGACCAGGCGGCGCATGGGCGAGGCAATGGGTTCCGGATCGACCGCCAGCTGGCGCGCCAGCTCGAGCTCGACAAGGGGCTCGGTTCCCTCGCGGCGGCTGGTCGCGAACTCGCCCTCGAGCTGCATCGCCAGGCGGCGATGGCGGGGTCCGTCGAGCTCGACGGCGAAGACCGACTGCCACCGCCCGAGGACCAGCTGCCCGTCCTCCACCATCAGGGTCGCGAAAGCGCTGAGCAGCAGCTGGCGGCAGTGGGCGTGGCCGTTGACCGGCTCATCCAGCGGGATGTCGAGGCGCCGCGTGAAGTCGTCGTGCTGGTAGGTCCCACCGGCCGGCGCTATGCGTTCGAGCAGCCCCTTGAAGTCCTGCAGCAGCAGCGGTTCGTTCTCGTTGACCGCCAGGCCGAGCGTGGTGTGCAGCGACTGCAGGTGGACGCGTCCGTTGCGAAGCCCGCTGCGCCTGATCTCTTCCTGGATCGCCGAGGTGATGTCGACGAACTCGGTCGACGAGGTGGTCGCGAACTCGAGGCGGTTGCCGCTCACCGGGTTGCGCTGAGCGCGGCGCTGAGCAGCTGGCGAGCAGCCGGTGCGGGCTCGGAAGAAGCCGCCTTCGACGAGAGAAGCTCGATCGCCCGCGCAAAGGCCACCTGCACGTCCAGGGACGCGTTGTCGGCAAGCAGCCGCGAACCGCGGGCGAGGCAGAGGTCGCCCATCAGGAGCGTCGCCGGCGGGGCGGCGCGCCCGCCAAGGCCTTGCAGCCTCAGCCCGACCTCGATCAGCGCCGCCGCGAGCGCCAGCTTGGCCTTGGCGGTCGTGTCGAGGTAGTCGTGATAGGTGTCGGCAAGACCGTCGGCCCAGAGGCCCTCGAGGCGGTCGAGCTCGGGCTCAAGGACCTGGAGCTGCGCGCTCATGGGGCGAGCTCGATCATGCTGCCGGCCAGCTGGCGGAACGCCGACAGCGCGCGGACGCAGGACTCGTCGTCCCGCGTGACCACGTAGTAGAGACCGAAGCCGAGCACCGTGTTCAGGACCAGCGGCACGAGGACGTCCCGAGGCACGGTGAGCCGGATCCGCCCATCGTCCTCGAGGCGGTCGAGCTGCTCCTGGATGACCTCGCGGTAGCGGGTGAAGAGCTCTGGGAGATAGGCGCGGAGGCGTTCTGTGCGCGGCGCCTGGACCAGCAGGTCGAACGCGGCGAGCTGAACGTCGCCAAGCCGGCGGAGCGAATCCCACAGTGACTCGACGCCGATCTCCAGGACGACCAGCGGGTCGGTCAGCTGGTTCAAGGTCTGGCGCAGCTCCTCGACCGACTTGGCGGTCAGGTAGCGCCATGCCTCGACCAGGAGCTCCGACTTGGTGGGGAACCAGTACTGGAGGTTGCCGATGGCCACGCCGGCCTTGGAGGCGATGGCTCGGACGCTGGTCCCGGAGTAGCCGTTTTCGAGGAGGGAGTCGGCCGCCGCGTGGATGATCTGATCGCGGGTGCTCTCGGTCGCGGTGGCCCCGGTCATACGTATGTACCAGCATAAAGAGTCCTTCGAACAGGTAGGACCCTCCCCCTCGGGGGAGAGGGATCGAGGGTGAGGGGCGGGGATAATGAATCCTCCGTGCGGAGCATCGCCGAGGCCTTTCCCAACCGACTCTGCGGCGTGCTGCGTACCGAGAACGAAGCCGCCGGGTTCCAGGCCTGCCTGACCGCGCTCGAGGCCGGCATCGGCTCGATCGAGATCACCAAGACGGTGCCATCCTGCTTCGAGCTCATCAAGGGCCTGATCGCGACGACTGGCAACCGCTACCCGGTCGGTGTCGGCACGGTCTGGGACCCCGGCGCGGTGAAGGAGGCCAAGGCCGCCGGCGCATCGTTCGTCGTCACCCCGGTTCTCCTGCCCGAGGTCGGCCAGGCCTGCCGCGAGCACGACATCCTGTGCGTCCTCGGGGCTTTGACGCCGACCGAGATCTACCAGGCGCGGCTGGAGGGCGCCACGCTGGTCAAGGTGTTCCCGATCTCGCCGGTCGGCGGACCGAGCTACGTCAAGGCGCTGGCCGGACCGATGGGCGGCGTGCCGATCTGGGTCTCAGGAGGTGTCAAGATCGAAGACGTCGCGGCATACCTGGAGCTCGGCGTGAAGGCCATCGGGCTGACCGACGCGCTGTTCCCGGCCGACGCGCTGGCCCGCAACGACATGGAGACCGTGAGGCAGAACGCGATGCGCGCGGTGCAGGCCGCTGCGGGAGTTCCCGCTATCTAGATCTCAGCAGCCGACGTGGTAGTTGCACATCGTCGCGGTGATGTTCGAGTAGAGGTTGGTCACCTGGGCGCCGGTCAAAAGCAGGGCGACGATGACCACCAACACGATGAGGGCGAGGATCAACGCGAACTCGACCATCCCCTGCCCGCGCTGGGCGGGTGTCAGCAACCTACGTGGTAGTTGCACATTGTCGCGGTGATGTTCGAGTACGTGTTTATGAGCTGGCCGCCGGTCGCGATCAACGCGATGATCACTATCAGCGCGATCAGGGCAAGGATGAGCGCGTACTCGACCATTCCCTGGCCCTTCTGGATGTATGGATGATGAATCAACGCGATATACCGACCTGAAAGCTTAACTATCGAACCCCCCAGGTTGGTCGCTGAGACGTTCAAGAGCCTGCTCCACCACCACCCTGACCATTCGCTTGCGCCAGAAGTGGCTGAGGTCTGCATTGTCGAGGGGTTTGGCCGGCTTGGCGGCCAGCTCGGCGGCCTCCTGGACCGTCTCGCGATCGAGCCGCCTGCCCTTCAGGAATGTGCATGCCGCCTCCGCATCCAGGGGATAGGAGGCGACCGCCGAGAGGACGATCCGGCACGCGGCGATCGTGTCGCCTTCCATCCGCGCCGCCACCGCGGCGCCCGCGATGGGGAAGTCGATCGAGCCGCGCCTGCGCAGCTTGACGTACGCGGACCTCAGGCCGGGCTCGGCGCGAAGCCGAAGGCTCGTCACGACTTCGTCGGGTCGCTTGGCCATGTACTCGATGCCGTCGTCGCGGTAGAGCGCGGAGACGGGAAGCTCGCGCTCGCCATCGAGTCCCACCAGCGTCACTACTCCGCCGAGAGCGATCGCCATCGGCGCGGTGTCCGATGACGACACCGCCCAGCACCGCGGGCTCGATGGCGCGACGAGGCAGATGTCCCCGTCCTTCTTCATGCAGAAGCCCGCGGCCTTTCGCCACTCGTACGTCATGTCGTAGTAGTTGCATCGCGTGTCGACACAGAGGTTGCCGCCGATGGTGCCCGCATTGCGCAGCGGCGGCGAGGAGACGAGGCCCGCGGCCTCGGCGTAGCCGCCGAAGCCGCCCTTCAGATGGGAGTCGCGTGATGCGGCGCTCAGCGTCACGCCCGCGTCGATGACGCATTCAGTCGATCCATTGCGAATGTCGTGACCGAGGAAGTCGAGGCCGATCAACGTGTCGACCTCGAACTGGCGACGCTTGAGCTTGGGATAGAGGTCGGTGCCGCCGGCGACGAACATCGCCCGGGCGCCCTTTTCGGCGGCCATGCCCGCCGCCTCGCGCGCGGAGCGCGGCCTGAGGTACTTAAAGCGCGGAAGGCGGAGCATTCAGCAAGTCCCATCCTGGTGCCCAACGGGCCCATCGACCTTGATCGTCTCTGGATAGGGGATGGCCGGAAAGCGCTGCGGGCCGTATCGCGGAGTCTCGCCCTTGTCTTTGCGGCGGAGCGCCTCGACCACCTTCTCGGGCGTGACAGGGACCTCGTCGATCCAGACACCGAGGGCGTCGTAGACGGCGGCGCTTACCGCGGGCGGGACTGGGAGCAGCGGGCCCTGGCCCGCCTCCTTCGCTCCGTATGGACCTTCGGGGTCGTCGGTCTCGACGATGAACGTCTCGACCTCGGGCATGTCGAGAAACGTCGGCGATTTGTACTCCAGCATCGAGGGCCACTTGTGCAGGCCCTTGCGGAAGACCTGCTCCTCCATCAGCGCTTCGCCGAGGCCCATGTACACGCTGCCTTCGACCTGGCCTTCGACCAGCAGCGGATTGATCGCGCGCCCAACGTCGTGCGCTATCCAGACCTTGTTGACTTTTATCAACCCGGTGCGCGCGTCGGCGTCGAGGTCGACGACGCAAGCGGAGTAGCTGTATGCGGGACTTGGGCCGACGCCGGATCCCTTGTACGGCCCAGCGATCTTCGGCGGCGTGTAGCTGCCCGCCGTCGTGAGCGTGCCGAAGCGCGCTTCGGCGAGCACGCTCGCCTCCTCGAAGCTGACTTCCTCGTATCTCTTGCCGGCGCCCGCGACCGCCTGCACCAACAGCTCGCGCATCTTCCGCGCCGCCTCCAGCGCCGCGTTGCCGGCCATGAACGTGACGCGCGAGGAATACGAGCCGAGGTCGATGGGCGTCGTGTCCGTGTCCGCCGTCACGAGTCGCACGTCGGAGGGCTGCAGGCCGAGCTCCTCGGCCACGACCGTCGCAAGCACGGAGTCGGAGCCCTGGCCGATGTCCATCGCGCCGCAGTACGCGGTCACTCCGCCGCGGTCGACCTTGATCTGGACCTCGGAGTGCGGCATGTCGTTCCAGTAGATCGCCGTGCCTGCGCCGGAGAGATATGAAGAGATCGCAAAGCCCATGCCGCGCCCGGGGCGGCGCTCGCGGGTCTTGAATCCCGACGCCTCCAGCACGCGCTGCGTGCATTCTTCGAGCCCGCACGAGGTGACGCGCAGCCAGTTGACAGTCCGAGTGTTCGGCTTGACGTAGTTGCGCCTCTTCATGTCGACCGGGTCGAGGCCCAGGTCGCGCGCGATCTTCTCGAGGTGAAGCTCCAGCCCGAAGCGGGGCTGGGGCGTGCCGTGGCCGCGCTTCGGACCGCAGGGCGGCTTGTTCGTGAACACGCGACAGCCCTCGAAGCGGTACGCGGGGATGTCGTAGGTGACCGGTTGGAGCGCTCCCGTATAAAAGGTAGAGGCGACGCCGTAGGAGCCATACGCTCCGCCGTCAAGAGCGGTGCGGAAGTGCATTGCGGTGATCCGGCCGTCGTGCGTCACGCCAGTGCGGACCCACATGAGGACGGGGTGGCGACCGCGGTGCGCGTAGAAGACTTCTTCGCGGGTCAGGGTGCACTTCACAGGCCGGCCCGTGATCATGGCGAGCTTGGCGACGATGATCTCGTGCGCAAACGGATCGGTCTTGCCGCCAAACCCGCCGCCATGCGCGGCGCCGATGACGCGGATCCGGTGCATCGGGAGCTCGAGCACCCTGGAGAGGGCGCGGTGGACGTAGTGGACGACCTGCGTCGACGACCACAGCGTCACCCTCCCGTCGACATAGGTGGCGATCGCGCTGTGCTGCTCCATCGGCAGGTGCGTGTTGCCCTGGTAGAAGAACACGTCCTCGCGCACGTGGTCCGCGCGCGCGAAACCACCCTCGACGTCGCCAAACTCGAGGGCCACGAACTTGTGGACGTTGTTCGGCCCGCCGTAGTCCTGTATCCGCTCGTCTTTCGGCGTCGCGAGCGCGGCGTCGATCGACATCACGGGCTCGAGCACCTCGTACTCGACGGCGACCGCGTCGCATGCCGCGGCGGCGATCTCCTCATCGGTGGCGGCGATCGCGACGATCGGATCGCCCACGTAGCGAGCCTTCTCATGCTCGAGAGCGCGTTCGTCCTGCGTGACCGGAAGGATGCCGAACTTGACGGGCAGGTCCGAGCCGGTGATCACCGCGAGAACGCCGGGAATGCGCCGCGCGGCCGACGTGTCGATCGACACGATGCGCGCGTGTGGGTGCGGGCTGCGCAGGATCTTGCAGTGCAGGGTCCGGGCCGGGAGCATGTCGTCGGCGTAAACGGCGCGGCCGGTGACCTTGGGCGCGGCGTCGACCTTGGGGAGCGGCTTGCCGACGACCTTCATGCCATTCGCCCGGCCGCGAGCTCGATCGCTTCGACGATCTTGGTGTAGCCGGTGCAGCGGCACAGGTTGCCGGCGAGCGCCTCCTTTATCTCGCCCCGTGACGGCCGCGGATTTTCCTCGAGCAGTGAGCGCGCGGACAGCAAGATGCCCGGCGTGCAGTAGCCGCACTGTGCGGCGCCGATCTCCGCGAACGCCGTCTGCAGCGGATCGAGGTCCGAGCCCGACGCCATCCCTTCGACCGTGGTGATCGCGCGGCCTTCGACCTGGATCGGAAGCACCAGGCAGCTCAGGTGCGGCTTGCCGTCGATGAGCACCGTGCACGTGCCGCATTCGCCGAGCTCACAACCGTGCTTGGTTCCAGTCAGCTGCATGTCCTCGCGGAGAACTTCGAGCAGCGTCTTGTGCACCGGGACGAGCAGCTGGGCCGGCTCGCCGTTGACGTTCAGGGTGAGGACGGCTCGCTCGACGTCCCGCAGGATCTCCTCTTTCACTCGGTTTCGAGCATATCCTCGAGCGCTTTCGCGCATGCCCACAGGTCGGGCGCCACCGCGTGCGCGCGGCTGTGCTCGGGCTTTGGGTCGTCGGGGTAGACGAGGATGGTCCACATGCCGAGAGCCAGGGCCGGCTCGATGTCGTTGTCCTCGCGGTTGCCGATCACCACGCAGCGGTCCGCGGGCACGCCGGCCGTCCGCATGGCCATCTGGAACACCGCCGGATGTGGCTTGAGCTGGCCCGCGTCGACCGAGGTGATGATGCCGTCGATGTCGCCGGCCATGCCCAGGAGCCTGAAATCGTCCCAGTAGCTGTCGGCGTCGCGCCAGTACGTGTTGCTGGCGATCACGGTGCGGAGGCCGAGCGCACGTATTGCCTTCAACAGCTCGCCCGCGCCGGGCAAGGGCTGGAATCGTTCGTCGACCGGGATGGCCATCGCGCGCCGGATCCGGGAGATCGTGCTCGGGTCGGGCACCAGGCCCTGCCGGTGCAGGCAGCCGGCGATCAGCTCATCCGCCCCGACGACCATGCGCTGCTCAGTCGTGATCGACCTGGCCTCGTCACCCGGCTTGCTGCTGGCGAGCAGATCGGCGACCAGCGCTTCGACGACCGCTCGGTCATGCCCGTCCATGGCCGCGATCAGGCGGTTGCTGCGGCCGCCGGCGTCTCCCTGCCGGATCGGCCAGGAGTTCGGCCACAGGGTGCCGCCGACGTCGATCAGGGCAACCTCGAGCCTTTTCAACGGCCCACTATCATCGCCTGAGTGTCACGGCTCCCCGGGCTCCGACGCAGATTCGCGAGATCGGCGGCCGGAGCCAAGGAAAGGATGGCGTGGCTAGGAGCGCACCCGGGGGTGCGCGACGAAGCAACGCCGGGCCCCTTGACGCCGGCTTCAGCGCCGGAGGCGCCCGGCCGCCTAGATCGCGAAGATGCAAGGAGCATCGGGGCCGGGACACTCTGATGTTGAGGTTTTTGACTTCGGGGGAGTCGCACGGGCCGCAGCTGACCGTCGTGATTGAGGGCTTGCCCGCGGGTCTGGAGATATCGGAAGAAGACCTCCGGCGCGACCTCGCCCGCCGGCAGGGTGGCCATGGCCGGGGCGGCCGGCAGAAGATCGAGACCGACGTGGCCCGCATCGTCAGCGGTGTCCGCGGCGGGTACACGATCGGCAGCCCCGTGACGCTCGTGCTCGAGAACAAGGACCACGTCAACTGGACGGCGCAGATGACGGCCTCCAAGGAGGGCTTCGAGCCCAAGGTCGTGACGCGCCTGCGGCCCGGGCACGCCGACCTCGCGGGGACGCTCAAGTACGGCCACACCGACATCCGCAACGTTCTGGAGCGGTCGTCGGCTCGTGAGACGGCGACTCGAGTGGCCGCCGGCGGGGTGGCACGCAGGCTCATCGGCCAGTTCGGCATCGAGGTCATGTCGTTCACGCAGTCCATCGGCACGATCGACATCGGCTTCGACGGCTGCGATCCGGAGACGGTGAGGCTCGAGGACGTCGAGGCCTCGCCTGTCCGCTGCCCCGACCCCGACGCCTCGGCGCGGATGATCGCGGCCATCGACGAGGCGGCTGAGCGGGGCGACACCCTGGGAGGAACGTTCCGGGTGGTGGCTCGAGGGGTGCCGGTCGGGCTCGGCAGCTACGTGCACTGGGACCGCAAGCTCGACGGCAGGCTCGCCCAGGCGATCCTCTCCATCAACGCGGTCAAAGGCGTGGAGTTCGGCGCGGGATTCCAGGGCGCCGCGCGCCCTGGGTCCGAGTACCACGACGAGATCGACTACCAGGGCGGACGCTTCAAGCACCTCACCAATCGCGCGGGAGGCCTGACCGGGGGAGTGACGAACGGCGAGCCGATCGACCTGCGCGTCGCGCTCAAGCCGATCTCGACCATGAAGAAGCCGATGCCCTCGATCGACCTGAACACGAAGGAGAAGACCGAGGCGCACTACGAGCGCAGCGACGTGTGCGTGGTGCCGGCCGCGGGCGTGATCGGCGAGGCGGTCGTGGCGCTGGTCGTCGCGGACGCGATGCTCGAGAAGTTCGGTGGCGACTCGATGGCCGAGCTCGAGCGCAACTACCGCTCGTACATGGAGTCGATCGCCCAATAGACAAGTTGATGTCGATGGCGAACGCCATCGAGCGGTTCGTGCCCGACGGCGCGACCGTTGCGCTCGGCACGGCGCTCGAGCCGCTCATACCGTTCGCCGCCGGACATGAGCTCATCCGCCAGTCCCGTCGCGACCTCGAGCTGGTGGGGCCGATCTCCGACGCGCTGTTCGATCAGCTGATCGGCGCCGGCTGCGTACGACAGGTCACCGCGGCATGGGTGGGAAACGTCTCCGAGGGTCTCGGCCACTGCTACCGCCGCGCCGCCGAGGAAGGCGTCCCGCGCTCGATCGCGATCCACGACCACACGAACTTCTCCATCGCGCTCGCGCTGTGGGCCGCCGCATGGAACGCGCCGTACATCCCAACGCGGACGCTGCTGGGGAGCGACATCCTGAACACGAATCCGCATCTCGAGCGAGATGGGGACGTCGTTCGAGTGCATGCGGTTCGGCCCGATGTCGCGATCGTTCACGTGCAACGGTGCGATGAGCACGGCCACGCGCATGCATGGGGGCCGCTCGGCATAACCGAGGAGGCGGGGCTGGCTGCCGGGCGCGTGATCATATCCTGCGAAGAGCTGGCGGAAAGCGCTCCGCTCCTCAAGCATCCGAACCGGATCCTGTTCCCTGAGACCAAGGTGGTGGCGGTGGTGCACGCGCCTGGTGGCGCGCATCCCTCTCCGGTCCAGGGCTACTTCAACCGCGACCATGCGTTCTTTCGTGACTACGCCGCGGCTTCGCGAACCCGCGAAGGGTTCGAGGCCTGGCTGAAGCGGTGGGTCCTCGATGTTCCCGACCGATCGGCGTACCTCGCTCGGATCGACACCGAGGCGCTGCGGATTCGCGAATGAGCGACTTCACGCCACAGGAGCTGATGGTCGCTGTCGCGTCGCGTGAGATCCGCGATGGCGACCTCGTCTTCGTCGGCATGCGGCTGCCCATCCTCGCCTACGCGGTCGCGCGGAACTCCCACGCTCCGACCGCTCGTGGCCTGTTCGAGGTGGGCCTCATGCGCGATCAGCCGGCGTCCGGCTTCCTCGGCACGATGGGCGACCCGCCGAACGTCGCCGGCGCGCTTTGGGCCACCCGGATGTCAAACGCCATGGCGCTGATGGCGCAGGGTGAGGTCGATCTCGGAT
Source organism: Candidatus Dormiibacterota bacterium (assembly GCA_024280995.1). GTDB lineage: Bacteria > Chloroflexota > Dormibacteria > Dormibacterales > Dormibacteraceae > 40CM-4-65-16. The sequence continues at coordinate 34,518 of JAMXLM010000045.1, read as the reverse complement.
TCATCGGCGGCGCGGAGGTCGATCGTTTCGGCAACCTCAACACCTCATATGTCGGCGATCCCAAGAAGCCGGAAGTGAAGCTGCCCGGAAGCGGGGGAGGGGCCGACATCGCGATCCTGAGCCGGCGCTGGGTCACGCTGATGACGCACGAACGACGGCGCCTGGTCGAGAAGGTCTCGTTCATCACATCGCCCGGTTACGGCGACGGAACGCCGTCTTGGCGAAAGCGCAACGGCCTGCCGGGGGGCGGCCCTGTCGCGATCATCACGACTCTCGCCGTGCTTCGCTTCCCCGACGGTGGCGGCGAGGCGTATCTCGATTCGGTGCACCCGGGGCACACGGTCGACGAAGTGCGCGCAAACACAGGCTGGGACCTGAGGCTCGCCGAACATGTAAGCGAGACATCAGCGCCGAGCAACGCCGAGCTTGCCGCGATCAAGCGCTTCGACCCGGACGGTTTCTGGACGCGTACACAAAGCTGATCGTTCGGCAACGAGGCGCTGACAGCCGAGACCGAAGCTCTACCTCAAATCCAATTGTTGAGGTGAGAACGATGCATCCGTTAGCAGCAATCGTCGTCAAGACCGCCGGCGCCGCCGGCGTGGCCGCGCTCCTGGGCGCCGGAGTCGTGAGCGCGGCAAGCCCGTCGCCGGCCCCGACGCCGACGGCCGCCGCGAGCACGAACAAGCCCGCGGCCGACAACCACGCCGATCGCCGGCTCGTCCGCCGCGCAGTCATCGAGGCGGAGGCGGACGTCCTCGGCATCAAGCCCGAGACGCTGGTCAAGGATCTCAAGGCCGGGCAGAAGCTGTCCGACCTCGCGAAGGACAAGGGAATGACGAAGGAGCAGTTCGCGGACCGGCTCGTCGCCAACCTGAAGCCTCGTCTCGAGACGCTCGTCGACCACAAGCAGATCACGCAGGCTCAGGCCGACAAGGTCCTCGACCGTATCGCGCACGGTCACGTGCCTTTCTGGGACGGAATTCACCGGCGCAAGTAGCGCTCCCTGACGCGGTTTGCGACCGCGATGTTCTTCCACTTGCGGCGCTCGTCCTGGCGGAGGCGAGCGTCGCTCTTTGCCGCGATCGCCCTGAGCTCGCGCCTCAACTTGTGATAGCTGCGCAGGCGGTCGGGCTCGACGCCGGCCCGGACGGCGCAGCCCGGCTCCGATGAGTGTGCGCAATCGCTGAACTTGCACCGCAGCGCGAGGGCCTCGATGTCCTCGAATACGTTGCCGAGGGCATCTTCGCCAAACCACAGCTGCGCCTCGCGCAGGCCGGGCGTGTCGATGATCATGCCGCCGCTGGGCAGGGTGATGAGCTGCCGGTGGCTCGTCATGTGCCGGCCCTCGCCCGACGCTTCGTGGACGAGTCGCGTGCGCATCACCTCCTGACCGGATAGGCGGTTGATCAAGCTCGACTTGCCAACACCAGAGGGACCGATGAAGACACCGGTCCTGGAGGGCAGCAGCTCCTGTTCGAGCGCATCTATGCCTTGAGCGGTGACGCTGCTCGTCACGATGACCGGGGCGGCCGCGAACGAGAGGTCCACAGAGTCGACGAGGTCAGCCTTGGTCAGCACGACCACGGGCGCGGCGCCGCTCTGCCACGCGAGGGTGAGATAGCGCTCGAGGCGGCGCTGGTTGACATCAGTCGCCGCCGCGACGACGAACACCACGTCGACATTGGCCGCGAGCACCTGCTCACGGTTCGCGTCGCCGGCGGCGCGACGTGAGATGACCGTGCGGCGCGGCAGGACCTCGACGATCCGGTCGTCCTCGATGACGACCCAGTCGCCGACGGTTGGGTCACAACCGCGCGTCATGGCGCGCCGCATGTCCCCGTCGACGTCGACGAGGTACTCGGCGCCGAAATCGGCGATGACACGAGATGGCAACGCGAAACCTCCGGTTAGAAACGGGTGGGCGTATCGGTCCGCCCGCGCCGGAGGTGCTTCTAGAAGGAAGCTCCGGAAGAGACGGCCGACGGCCGGGAGCTCACGGTCACAACTTCGGCCATTGGTCGCCACCTCCTATCGAGAATTCGCAGCCGCGAGATTACCACTACCTGCCTTTGTAGTCTGGCTTCCTCTTCTCGCCGAACGCCTTGATGCCTTCGTCGGCGTCTTCGGACACGAACACGCGCGTGATCGCTTCGCGCTCGATCGCGAGCCCCAGGTCGAGTGGTGAGCCGAATCCCATCTGTGCGGCGACCTTGGCGCGGCCGATCGCCTCGCTCGCGCCTTCCGCAACCGTGCGTGCATAGGCTTTCGCCTCGCGAACGCACGTCTCGGCGTCGTCGTAAAGGCGGTCGACGATCCGGTAGGAATGAGCCTCCTCCGGGCCGAACGTCGCCCCACGCGCGATCAGATCGATGCCGGTCGAAAGCCCCGCGATTCTGGGCAGTCGCTGCGTGCCGCCGGTGCCGGGGAAGAGACCGAGGCTGGTCTCGGTCAGCCCGATGCGGTAGGAGCCCTTGGACGCGAAGCGCAGGTCGCAGGCGAGCGCAAGCTCGAGACCGCCGCCCAGGGCGTGCCCGGTGACCGCCGCGACGAAGATCAGCGGAGTGACCTCCATCTTGCGAAAGACCTCGTTGCCGAGGAGCGCTGTCATCGAGCGCCGCCGAGCAGAGCCCGCGGCAAACGCTTTCAAGTCCGCTCCGGCGGAGAAGAACTTCTCCGACGCGCTGGTCACGACGACCGCGCGTACGTCGTCGTCGACGCGTGCGTCGTCGATGGCGCCGGCGAGCGAGCGAAGGAACTCGAAGTCGTATGCGTTGGCAGGCGGACGGTCGAGCACGATGACGCCGACGGCGCCGTCCTTTTCGAGCCTCACCGACATTTCCAACTAACCTTATTCGAAGCAACGAATTCAACAACCGACGGGGGTATGGCATGGCGACGATGATCATCGAGGGCGAACGGACCAAGGCCGAGTCCGGCAAGACTTACGAGGTCCGTAACCCGGCGACAGGCGAGGTCGTCGACGAGGTGCCGGCGGGCGACGCCGCCGACGTCGACAGGGCCGCGCACGCCGCGGCGAAGGCGTTCACCACGTGGTCGCGGCTGCCGGCCAACAAGCGCGCGGACATCCTGCACAAGGCCGCTCAGCACATGCTCACCAAGGTCGAGCACATCGCGCCGATCCTCACCAAGGAGCAGGGCAAGACCCTGCTCGAGTCGCGCATCGAGGCTCAGCGCTTCGGGGAGAACATCGCCTGGTTCGCCGACCTGGCGGACAAGATCCACGGCGAGCACGTTCGGCTGCCGGACCTCACGACCTACGGGCTGGTCCTCCGCAGGCCGATCGGGGTCTGCGGCGCGATCGTGCCGTGGAACTTCCCGCTGACCCTGGCGGCGAACAAGGTCGCGCCGGCGATCGCGGCGGGCAACACCGTCGTCCTCAAGCCGGCCAGCACGACGCCTCTGTCGACCCTCGCCTGCATCGAGGCGCTGATCGAGGGCGGCCTTCCGGAGGGCGTCGTCAACGTCGTGCTCGGGCAGGCGACTGGAGAGGCGATCGTGTCGCATCCATTGATCCGCAAGATCGCCCTGACCGGCTCGACGCCGACCGGCAAGAACGTGATGGCCCGCGCGGCCGAGGGGCTCAAGAAGGTCACGCTCGAGCTGGGCGGCAGCGACCCGTGCATCGTTCTCGACGACGCCGACCTCGAGGGTGCGGCCCGGGCGATCTCGGTCGGCCGATTCTTCAACTGCGGCCAGGCGTGCCTGGCGGTCAAGCGCCTCTACGTACAGGAGGGCGCCTACGACGCGCTTCTCGAGAAGCTGGTCGCGCGTGCCTCCAAGCTCAAGCCCGGCAACGGCATGGACAAGGACAGCCGCATGGGCCCGATGCACACCGAGACGCAGCGCGCGGAGGTGGAGGCGCAGGTCAAGGACGCGATCGACCGCGGCGCGAGGGTCGTCTTCGGCGGCGGCAGGCCCCAGGGCGGCGATTACGAGCGCGGTTGGTTCATCGAGCCGACGATCCTCGAGGACGTGCCCGACGGCGCGCGCATGTGGACCGAAGAGGTTTTCGGCCCGGCGCTTCCCGTGCGCAAGATCAAGGACCTCGACGAGGGGCTTCGCCTGGCCAACGACTCGCCGTTCGGACTTGGCTCGTCGATCTGGACGACCAGCATGGCGGCCGCGCATCGCGGGGTCGAGGAGCTGGAGGCGGGCTACACCTGGGTCAACGCGCTGCAGATCGCGCACGACGAGCTGCCATTCGGCGGCACCAAGCAGTCGGGCTTCGGCAAGGAGCATGGCGTCGAGGCCTACCTGCAGTACACGGAGGAGAAGTCGGTCGTCTACGGCGGAATCTGACGTAGCCCCTTCCGGTATTGGGTAGTCGTGAAGAACGGGCTCGTCGTCATCGGCGTGCTGCTTCTCCTGGTCGGCCTGGTTTGGGTCGGCCAGGGCCTGGGCTACATCAAAGGCAGCTTCATGACCGGTGACATGAAATGGTTCTGGATCGGGATCGGCATGATCGTGGTCGGGGTCGTGCTCGGTGCCGGCGGGCTTCGCGGGCGGGGCGGGCCGAGTCAGTCCAGGGTCTGAAGCGACCGCCAGGCCTGCCAGAGCGGTTTCCTCGGTCCGGAGCAAATGAGGATCGGCGCTCCGTAGAAGTTGCTGTGAGGGCCGGATGAGTTCGTCACCGTGCCCACCTGGCGGCACGTGGTGAACAGCTTGTCACCGTCGTCGAGGCTGAAGTCGATCATCACCACTGTGCTGGGATCCATGCGCGGCGGCGCCCAGTACCAGTAGCTCAGGTGCGGGCTGACGACGTGGGGCAGGCCCAGCGCCGGCCCGTAGAAATCGATCGCGGCCGCCTCCTGGTAGTAGTGCACGACGATCGTCGTGTTCGCGCGGTCGCCCGCCGGAATCGCGCCGTACACGGTTGCGGTCTGGTGCGCAAGGTCCGGCCAGCCGACCTCGTCGAGGAACAGCCCGCTGGGCACCGGCGCGATCGGCAGCACCGCCAGCGCGAGGAACAGCCCGACCGCGACCGACGGCGCCATGAAGGCGGCGACTCGGACCCTGGTCGTCAGGAGCCGGTCCAGCCACATCGCTGCCGCCGCGTACACGACCGGATAGATCGGCGCGGCGTAGTAGGACTTGCCGCCCAGGGCGAAGAAGAGCAGCAGGACCGCGATCGACGTGTAGACCAGCGGTCGGAAGCGAAGGTCGCGATGCAGGGCGATCGTCCCCGCGATCGCCGGCACGACGAAGACGACGTTGAAGAAAACGAGCAGCTGCTGCCACCAGTAGGCGAACGGACCGTCGGTGTGACCGCGGTGAGAGATCACGTACTGGACGCTTATCCAGTCGTGCGTCGCCGACCAGGCGAGGTACGGCAGGAAGATGACGAACGCTATGGCGACGCCGAGCCACGGCCATGGCGACAAGAGCATCGACCGCCGGCTGGATGCGAGCAGTCCCAGGAACATCGCCACAGGCAGCGCCGCCATCGTCAGCTTCGTCTCCAGCCCGACCCCGACCGCGAGCCCGATGGCGATCCACAGACGCGACTCTCCGGTCCGCAGAAGTCGCGCGAAGAGCCAGAGCGCCACCGCCCAGGCCAGCTGGTCGAAGCTCGCGGTGTGGAAGAGGGCGTTGGACCCCAGCAGCACGGGAGTGAGGAGGATCGCGAGGGCGGACCACGCCTGGGCGCGGGTCGACGCTCCGAGCTCGCGGGCGATGAGCGGCGTGAGGACGAGGACGCCGGCTCCGGCAAGCGCGGCCGGCAAACGGAGAGCGACCAGGGACCCCGGAGCCAGCGCCTGGTCGGCGGCGGCGATCAGCGGGACGATCGGCGGGAAGTCGACGAAGCCGAAGTCGAGGTGCCTGGAGGCGGCGACGAAATAGAGCTCATCGCCGTGCCACGCGTAGCGATTGGCGACGGCCATGGTGACCGCGAGCTTCACCGCGGCGAACAGGCCGATCCATCGCCAGGGGACGCGCGCCATCAAGGCGCAAGGTTAGGGGCTGCTCAGACCCCTTACGCCACCGGCCCCGGAGGGAGAGGGTGCCTGACCAGGCTTACGCCGTCCTTCCGTTGATCCTGTCCCAGTGGCCCTGGCATTCGACGCACCGCGTGGCCGCCGGCTGGTATCGCAGCCGGGCTTCCGGGATGCGCCGGCCACAGCCCTCGCAGATCCCGTACGTGCCGTCGCGGAGCTTCTCGAGCGCCCGCTCGACCTGCTCCCGGTTCTCGTCCAGGAGGTGGACCAGAAGGTCGCTTGTCTCGCGGTCTGAGAGCGCCTGCGCCAGGTCCGTCTCCTCCGGGATGCCGGTGATGACCCCGCCGGTCACGTCGTTGAGCGGTCGGTGCAGCCCGGCCTCCTCGCCGCACTGCGCGGCAAGCTGCTCCAGCCGTGCCTTGTCCGCTTCGAGCCGTTCCTCCGGCGCTTTTGCGTTCTTCCTGATTGCCATTCTTAAAAAACCCCCCTCCAAAGTCCGTACCGAATTCGGCGACGTTTGGATTCCGACGAGTGAACGCCTGCATCGGGATGCGTACTCGCTCCCGCACAATTAGGCGCCGAATGCGACCCCCGGTACCAATCCCCGCAATCCTCATGGCCGCTTTGGCGCTGTCCGCGCTTGCCGGCTGCCAGCCGGGCTCGGGCCCGCGACCGGTGCCGAGCGTACCGCAGATCGGGGCCGATCTCAACTGCGGCTCCGGCGACCACGGTTACGAGGACGCCCAGGCGGGCTGGGGCTTCTGCTACCCGGCCACCTGGCGGTACACCGAGCGGGCGCAGTCGAGCGTGGACCCGACCGGCCTGGACCTGACCTTTGACATCACCTACGCGCCGCCCACGCCCGAACCCTGCGCGAGCTCGCGACCGCCGGGATCCAGCCCGTGCCCCGGCGACTTCGCCTTCATGATCGTCTCGACCTACGAGCGGGGGACGTCATCCGACCTGGCCGGCTGGCTGTCCACCAACCTGAAGACGACCGCGCCGCTCCAGCCCATCCAGTGGGGCAACGCCCAGGAGGCGGGGCGCTTTCAGGACGGACGGCGGATCGCCCTGACCCCACACCACGTGGTGATCATGGAGCTGCACTCCGGGCTCCTCGACCTCGAGGACGAGATGGGATCTCGCCTCGCCACGTGGAAATTCTCGTTCTAGAGGTCGAAGTTAGCTCGGGCGCCTGAACATCGCCGGCATCTTCATCGCCAGCCCAAGGTCGCCTTTCGTCTTGAGCTTGCCCTGCATGAAGGCGGCGGTGCCGTCGAGCTTGCCGGTCATGATGTTCACCCAGTCGGGCACGCTCGCCATCAGGGTGAGCTTCGGCTCCTCGGGCGGGTCGCCCTTGCCCGAGTCGGCCTTGCCGTCCTTGACGCGAACCCACCACTTGCCTCCGCCGTCGCCGCTCAGGTCGAACACGATGGTGGCGTTGGTGCTGCCCGCCTTCTCCGGGATCAGAAAGCCGGGCATGGCGTCGACGATCTGGTCAGGGGTCATCTGGACTTCGGACATCGGGTCCTCCATAGAAGAGTGTTCGTCATCAGTACGTTGACGTACGGCGCGCTACCCATCTTAGTGGCACCCGGGTTCGGTCAGCGAGAATGCCGGAGTGGCGGTTGAGACCCGGCGTGGATCAGCGTATCGAGGCGTGAAACAGTGACCGTCACGCCGGCGGCGCTGAGCGAGGTGGCGGCGAGCGTGTTCGAGCTCCGTCTGCCCATTCCGTTCGAGGACGGCCTGGTCAACGTGTTCCTCTTTCGGGCGGGCAAGGAGATCGACCTTCTCGACTGCGGCATGAACTCCGAGGAATCGCTCGAGGCGATCCGTCGCGCGCTGGAACAGCTCGGCGCGCGCCGGCTCCGCCGGCTTGTGATCACGCACATCCACCCCGACCATTACGGCGCCGCGGGTGCGCTGGCGGGCGAAGGGCGCGCGGACCTGTACATGCACCGCCTCGAGGTCCCGCTCGTGCACCCGCGCTACGTGGAGCTCGAGGTGCTTGTCGCCGAGGTGAAGAGCTACCTGCTGGTCAACGGCGTCCCCGAAGACGAGGCCGAGGTTCTCAGCAACTCGCAGCGCGCGTTGAGCCAGGTCGTCAAGCCGGCCGACCCGGCGGTGCAGCTCGACGGCGCGGAGCTTCTGACGCTGGGCGATCGCGAGCTCAAGGTGGAGTGGACGCCCGGGCACTCACCAGGTCACATCTGCCTGTACGACACGACCGAGAGGCTTCTGTTCGCGGGCGACCACATCCTGCCCGAGCTGTCGCCGAACATCGGCCTGCATCCGCAGAGCACGCCGGATCCGCTGCACGACTACCTCGAGGGGTTGCAGCGCATGGTCGCGCTCGAGCCGCAGCTCGTGCTGCCCGCCCATGGCCGGCCTTTCGACTACATCAAGAAGCGGGTCGAAGCGCTGACGGCGCACCACGAGCGCAGGTTCGACCAGGTGCTCGAGATCGTCGGCAAGCAAGAGAAGAGCGGCTGGCAGGTCGCGCTGGAGCTGTGGGGCCGGCGCGACAACCTCTACGAAAAGAGGCTTGCGCTCCAGGAAGGACTTGCGCATCTGCAGGCACTGGCAGTCGACGGCCGCGTGACGAAGACGGTCACGCCCGGGTCTGTGCGGTGGCGGCTGTCTTGATTCGCAGCGGCAGCAGGTCCGCGGGGTAGCACCCGACTCCGACCACTCCCGGTCCTGCGTGCGCGCCGACGACGGGGCCGAGCGGCTGGATCATCAACGTCTCGGTCACCGGCTCGAGCTCGCGCGCGACGCGCTCCGCATCCGACTCCGCGTCCGCATGGCCGACGATCACGCATAGGCCCTCGCCGTGATTGACGTCGCGCGTCAGCTCGACGACGCGATTCAGCGCGCGGTCGAACGTCCGCACGCGTTCGAGCGGTGTCACGAGACCGTCGCGGATGCAGAGCACCGGTTTGACCTGCAGCACCGAGCCGAGCATCGCGCTCGCCCGCCCGATCCGTCCGCCGCGGCGCAGGAACTCGAGCGTCGCGACGGAGAAGTAAGTCTGCACCTGCTCTCGCATCCGGGTGATGCGCTCGGCGATGGCCGCAGCGTCCGAACCCTGCGCCGCCATCTCGGTCGCGGCGAGCGTCAGAAGTCCGAGCGACATCGAGACCAGCTGCGAGTCGATGACGTGCACGCGGCTTGCGTCCACCATCTCCGCGCCCTGCACCGCTGACGCGTACGTGCCGCTCAGCCTTTCCGAGATGTGAATGGACACGATCGCGTCGTGATCGTTGAGCAGCTCGGTGTACGCCTCCGCGAAGCGGCCGGGCGAAGGTTGCGACGTGGTCGGGTGTGTCGTCGCGTTGGGCAGCTTGCGATAGAACTCCGACGGCCTGATCTCGACGCCGTCCAGCAACGACCGACCCTCGAAGTTGAGAGTCAGCGGCACGACGGTGATACCGCGCGCCTTGACCAGCTGCGATGGAAGATCGGCGGTCGAATCGGTGACGATCGCCACCCGTGACCCTGTCACGTCGCGGGTGCCTCGGTGTGCGGGTCGTTTTGGCGGCGATCGCGCTTCGCCGGAAAGAAGCGAGCCTCGACCCAGCCGAGCCCGAACACGGTCAGCAGCACGAGCGCGGTCGACGCGATCGCGGTCACGTAGTAGCCGAAGCCGACTGCCATGCCGATGGCCGCGGCCGTCCAGATCGACGCCGCCGTCGTCAGGCCCTTGATGTCGACGCCCTGGCGCAGGATCGCGCCCGCCCCGAGAAATCCGATCCCGGTCACGATCTGTGCCGCGACCCGAGTCGGGTCTGTTCGCCCGTCAAACGGGATCGCGCCAAGCCCCGCGAACAGGCATGACCCGGCGGTTACGAGTCCCATCGTCCTCAAGCCGGCGGGCTGACCTTTCAGCTCGCGTTCGAAGCCAAGCGCGACGCCGATGACGAGTGCGACGAAAACGCGAAGGACGAGGTCGAGCTCGCCCGCCGTAACGGTCAGCCTCGGCCGGGACGTCCTCCGGGCCTGTCCTGCGCTCCGGGCTCGTCCTTGGCACCCGGTTCGTCGGGAAGCTCGGGGAGGTCCAGGCTGTTCACGAAATCGCGGAAGACGGCGAGCCGCTCTTCGTCGACCACTGTCTCCGTCTTGTCCTTGTCGCCTTCGAGCTCGTCTGCCTCGGGGATGATGCCCGCGCTGTCCATCACCTCGGTGGCCACGAAGATCGGGCACTCGGCGCGCACCGCAAGGGCGATCGCGTCGGACGGCCGCGCGTCGAAGTCGAGGTCGCGCCCGTTCTGCTTCACGTAGAGCCGCGCGTAGAACACCTGGTCGGCGAGCCGCGTGACGACGATCTGCTTGATGCTGATGCCGAGGTCACCGCAAAGGGTGGCCATGAGGTCGTGTGTCAGCGGGCGGCCGAGAGCGTTGCCTGAGATCTTGGTGGCGATGGCCTGCGCCTCGAAGGAACCGATCCAGATGGGCAGGTATCGGTCGGCCTCTTTCTCCTTGAGGATCACGAGGTGCTGCGCCGTCGGCATGTGGATGCGAATGCTGTCCACGGACACCTCAATGAGGTTTTTCATCCTCGGATCCATTCTAGCCTTCGGTCCTCCAAGTCCCTGCTATTTGAACGCGCGAGCCTACGCTCGGGTGTCGTTTGGACGCTACGTAACATTTGGGAGTGACTCGACGCCGAAGCCGGCGCAGATTGGCGCCGGAGGCCCCCGGCCGCCAAGGTGCAAGGCACTTCGCGGGCGAGGCACTCTAGTGGCGAAGGGTCGGCGCGGGCGTGTGATTCTGATCGACGCCCACAGCCTCATCTACCGGGCTTTTTTCGCCCTCCCGCCGATGAGCACGTCGGACGGCAGGGTGACGAACGCGGTCTACGGCTTCACCTCGATGCTGGCGATCGTGCTGGCTTCGCGGCCGGAGTTCGCCATCGCCGCCTTCGACCTCGGCAAACCAACGTTCCGCTCCCAGGAGTACGAGGAGTACAAGGCCGGCCGGCGGGCGATGCCAGACGACCTCCGACCCCAGATCGAGATGGTGCGACGGGTGCTGGGAGCGTTCTCGATCCCGATCCACGGCGTCGAGGGCTTCGAGGCCGACGACGTCATCGGCACGCTCGCCAGGATCGCGGAGGAGCGCGGCCATTCGGTGACGATCGTCTCGGGCGATCTCGACTGCCTCCAGCTCGTCAGCGAGTCGGTCGACGCGCTGGTGCCGCGGCGTGGCATCACCGACACGTTCGTCTACGGGCCGGACCAGGTCCGGCAGCGTTACGGCTTCGAGCCGCCGCAGCTGATCGACTTCAAGGCGCTGCGCGGCGACACGTCCGACAACATTCCCGGCGTACCCGGAGTGGGGGACAAGACGGCCGCCAGGCTGGTCCAGGACTACGTCTCCGTCGAAGGGCTGCTGGACCATCTCGACGAGCTGCCTGAAGGGCGACTCAAGACCTCACTGAAGGCGAACGTCGACAAGGTGCGATTGGGAAAGCGGATGGTGACGATCGTCCGCGACGTGCCGGTCGAGCTCGAGCTGGAGAAGGCGCGATGGACGCGCTACGACTACGACGCGGCACGAAGGGTCTTCGACGACCTCGAGTTCCGGCAGCTCCTCACCCGCTTTCCGCCACCCGACCAGGTGCCGGTGCAGCCGAGCCTCGCTTTCGAGCCCGCGCCGCAGCCGGCGGGTCTGCGCATCGTCGAGGACCCGACGGAGGCCGCGAGCTTGCTCGAGACCACGGGCGACGTCGGAGTTTTCGCTTTCACCGAGGGAACCGGTCGCGGCTGCCGAATCCTGGGGCTTGGCGTCTCGACGGACGGCAGCACTTTTTACGTCGCGCGGCCCGAGGCGATGGACACGGTGGCGAGCACGCTGTCGGGCCGGCCCATCTCCGGACACGACGCCAAGGAAACCGAGCTGGCGCTCCGCTCTCTCGGCGGTGGTAAGCGTGAGTGGGAGTTCAGCACATTCCTCGCCGCGTATCTGCTGGGCGCCGGCTCACGCGACCCACGACTTGAGGACCTCTCGCACGAGTTTCTGTCCATGGACCTGGTCAGCACCGAGCAGCTGCTCGGCACCGGCCGCGCGGCGCGCAAGCCGTCAGTGGTGGCCGAGCACGAGGCCGCCGAGTTTGCGGCTCGCCGCGCTGAAGCAATCGTCAACCTGCGGCCTCGACTGGAGGCGGAGATGCGGAACCTTGGCGTGGACTACCTGTTCCACGAGATCGAGCTTCCGCTGGCGGGCGTGCTTGCGGACATGGAGACAGAGGGCGTTGCCATCGACGTGCCTTACCTCAAGCAGATGCAGGATGAGCTGGGCGCGCAACTGACGGCGATCGAGTCCGAGGTCGAGGAGGTCGCGGGTCAGAAGTTCAACCTCAACGCGCCGCAGCAGCTGGCCAAAGTGCTGTTCGAAGACCTTCGCCTCCCCGTGGGCAAGCGGACGAAGACCGGTTACTCGACGGATGCGGACACGCTCGAATCGCTGCGCGAGAAGCACCCGATCATCGGTCTGATCCTCGAGCACCGGCAGCTTTCCAAGTTGAAGTCGACATACGTCGACGCGCTGCCGCAGCTGGTGGATCCCCTGAGTGGGCGCGTGCACACGTCGTTCGGCCAGGCGAGCACCGCCACGGGCCGCCTGTCGTCGTCGAACCCGAACCTCATGAACATCCCGATCCGCACCGAGCTTGGACAGCGGATCCGGCGAGCGTTCAAGGCGGGCCGGCCCGACCACGTGATGGTGTCCGCCGACTACTCGCAGATCGAGCTGCGCATCGCCGCGCATCTGAGCGGCGACCCGAAGCTGCTCGAAGCGTTCGCCGCCGGCCAGGACATCCACACCGCGACGGCGGCGGCCGTCTTCAAAGTGCCGTTTGACACCGTGACACCTGACCAGCGACGCCTCGCGAAGGTCGCGAACTTCGGCTCGATCTACGGGCAGGGCGAGTACGGCCTGTCGCAGCAGCTCGGCATCACCGGCGACGTCGCTCGCGAATTCCTCGGCCAGTACTGGTCCACGTACGCGCACCTGCGTGAATACCTCGACGGAGTGAGGCGGAAGGCGCGAGAGGAAGGGTTTGTGGTGAGCGCCACCGGCCGGCGCCGCGCGATCCCTGATCTCAGGTCGCCGAACTTCCAGCTGCGCAGCGCGGCCGAGCGCATGGCGATCAACTTCCCGATGCAGTCGCTCGCCGCGGACATCATCAAGATCGCGATGGTCCGCCTGTCGCGCGAGATTGAGGCGGACCAGATCGAGGGCCGAATGCTGCTTCAGGTGCACGACGAGCTGCTGTTCGAGGTGCCGCGCGGGGAGCTTGATCAGTTCGCCGAGAAGGTTCCGCGCATCATGACCGGCGCGTATGAGCTCGAGACCGGGATCGAGGTCGAGACGAAGGTCGGTCCGAACTGGGCGGACATGAAGAAGCTCGCCGTCGTGCGCGCGTAACCGGTTGCCTGAGCTGCCGGAAGTCGAGACGATCGTCGCCGACTTACGACCGCACCTCGTCGGGCGGACGATCGAGCGCTGCGAGCTCAGCTTTCCGACGATCGTCCGGCACCCCGAGCCCGAAGAATTCGTCGACGCCGTCACCGGCATGCGCATCGAATCGCTTGGCCGTCGCGGCAAGTACATCCTGATCGCCTTTGCCCCTCCGTCGGCTGCGCCGACACCTCTCCATGAAGGGGGAGGACCTTTGCTGGTGGTCCATCTCGGTATGAGCGGCCAGCTGAGACTGGTCGATCCTGCTGCGCCGCTGCAGAAGCACACGCACGCGATCTTTTTCCTGGACGACGGCAAACAGCTGCGCTATCGCGATCCGCGGCGGTTCGGGCGCCTGCTCCTCGGCACGCAAGATGCTCTGCTGCACGCGAAGAAGATGCCGCGACTCGGCCCCGAGCCGATCGACCCCGAGTACGAGGCGGAGCAACTCTATCGCGAGCTTCGCCGGCGCCGCGCGCCGTTGAAGGCCGTGCTGCTGGATCAGAAGGCGATCGCGGGTGTGGGCAACATCTACGCGGATGAGTCGCTCTACCGCGCGCGCCTGCGACCGGCCCGACTGGCAAACACCGTGAGCAAACAATCCGCGCGCCGGCTCCACGACGCGCTCCGCGAATCTCTGGTGCTCGCGATCGCCAACCGCGGCAGCTCCGTCGACACTTATCGCGACGCGTGGGGCGAGATCGGCGGACAGCAAGAGCAGCTGCTGGTCTACGGCCGCGCGGGCGAGCCTTGCTACAACTGCGGCCGGCCTCTCAGCTCCGTGCGCATCGCCGGGCGCACCACAGTGTTCTGCCGCAATTGCCAGCATTAGCGCCATCCCCGGCGCTGACCACCCGCCTCGTCGCGATCGTCGTCCTGGGCGTCGCGTTCGTCGGGCTGACCATCGCGATCACGGCGGGCGTGTTCAAGGACCTCGACCTGCAGGTCGCGCGCGCGATGCACGACGCGTGGAGGCCCCAGCTTCACGGCTTGTTCCAGGTCATAGCCGAGCTCGGGGGTATCGAGTTGACGTCGGTGCTGATGGCCGGCCTGACCTTCTATCTATGGCGGAGCGGCTTTGGCAGTGACGCGTTCGTATTCGTCGTCTTCATTGCCGCGCAGGGCTTCGAGCTGTTCTACAAGTTCAACCTCTACCACCCGCAACCGCCGCACACGGTCGCGGAGGTGGACGGTCCCAGCCTCACCGAAGCCTTCACCTCGCAGGCTGGAGTCGGCAACAGCTTTCCCAGCGGCCACGTGCTGCGCGCCGTGATCGTCTACGGGTTGATCGCGTTCGTGATCAGGCGCCTGTCGCCGTCGCCGTGGGTGCGGCTGGCCGCCGTCGTCGGCGCGATCGCCGTGATCGTCCTGGTGGCCTTCGACCGGTTGTATCTCGACGTCCACTGGGAGTCCGACGTCGTCGGCGGCCTGCTCCTCGGGGCGATCGCCCTGCTGGCCGGAACCGTTTGGCTGGACCGTCCGAGGCGACCTGCCCGAAAATAGAGGACGGATGGGGGAGAGGGCGGTCCTGATCCTGGTCACGACAGGGGGCCGCGACGATGCTGAGCGCCTTGGCGAAGCCCTGGTGGTCGAGCACCTCGCGGCTTGCTGCTCCGTCGTGCCGACCGTGCACTCGATCTACTACTGGGAAGGTCAGCTCCAGCGCGAGCACGAGGCGCTGCTCGTGGTCAAGACGCTGGAATCACGGGCCGAGGCGGTCCAGGAATACGTCCTGAGCCACCACGAGTACGAGCTTCCCGAGGTCCTCCAGCTGACGATCGACGGGGGCTCGTCCCGTTACCTGGATTGGTTGGAGAAACAGGTAGCGAAACCGGGTCGCTGAGCGTTAAGTAAGTCGGTCGCCAACGCTTAGACTGCGAGAAAAGGAGGGCTGGGTGGCCACCGCCGTGACGGACCCGATCGAGCCGGGGGGCTCCAGACGTCGCCGCCGGCGCGCGCGCCGCGAGGCTGAGGCGGCGGCTGTCGCCACGTCCCTTCAGGCGTCCGCGAGCGAGGTCGTGCACAACGGCGATGCCCACCACAACGGCGGACCTTCGGTGGTGGCCATCGTTTCCACGCCACCGAGCCAGGAGCCAGGGCCGGACGAGTTCCGCGACGCGGTCGGCCAGGCGGTCGGCCTTCGACTGGACGCCGTCTCGCGCGAGTTCGGCGGCCGCAACGAGAATCACGTGACGGCCCTCGAGAACGTGACCCTCGACATCGGGCCTGGCGAGTTCGTCGCCATCGTCGGCCCATCCGGCTGCGGCAAGAGCACCCTGCTTTCACTGATGGGCGGCCTCGATCGTCCGACGACCGGCCACGTGTACGGCGCGGGCCTGCCGCTGGGCGAGCTGCCGGACCGTGACCTCTCCGACTACCGCCTGCAGCGCGTGAGCACCGTGTTCCAGACCTTCAACCTGATTCCCTCGATGTCAGTCGAGGACAACGTCGGTCTGCCCTTGACGATCGCGGGCATCGACATCGAGGAGCGGCGCAAGCGCGCGCGCCACCTGCTCGACCTCGTCGGCCTGACGCATCGCGCACGTACTCGTGCCGGACGTCTTTCCGGCGGGGAGCAGCAGAAGGTGGCGGTCGCCCGCGCGCTCGCCAACCGGCCTGGCCTGATCCTCGCCGACGAGCCGACCGGAAGCCTCGACTCGGTCGCGGGAGGAGGGGTGCTCAAGCTGCTCGACGACCTGAACCGACGCGGCGCCACGGTCGTCCTCGTCACTCACGACCCCGAGGTCGCCCGCCACGCGCGGCGTGTGGTGCGCATGATCGACGGTCGAGCGATCGAGATCGACTCCGGGAAGCCGACCGTGCGCAGCCAGGACCCGGTCGATCCGGCGCCGAGAATGCACTGGAAGGACACTCTCAAGCTCGGCCTCGGCAGCGCCGGCCGGCGGCCGCTTCGCACGATCCTCACGACCACGGGGGTCGCCATCGGCATCGCGGCCCTCAGCCTCATCGTGGCTCTGGCGGGCGGACTTCAGGACGCGCTGAGCTCGCCCGCGCTGGTGACGAGCCAGGTGCATCAGGTCGCCGTCTACCCCGTGTCCGACAGCGCCACCCCCGCCTTCAGCGACGGGACGTTGTCGACCCTCGCGCAGCTGCCACACGTCAAGGCTGCGTGGGGTCAGCTCGGGATGAACGGCACCTACGCCGCGGCCACTCCGCCGGCGGGTGCGACCGCGCCGGCGACGCCACCCACCGGGGCGCTGGTCTCCCTCCCGCTGCTTTCAGGCTCGAGCGCTCTCCCCACGGTGAGCGCAGGCCGCCTCCCGAGCTCGGACTCGTCATCCGAGATCCTGCTCACCGACAGCGAGGCTGTCGCGCTGGGCTATGCCTCGCCCGCCGGCGCGCTCGGCAAGGGGTTGCTGTTCAGCCCGACGTCGGGCAGCCTCGTGCCCGCCCTCATCCACAACTCGGTCGCGCGACCGATCGTCCTCAATCTGACGGTGGTGGGCATCGTCTCCAACAACTACGTGCCCGCCGGTGCACCCGGCGCGCTCGCGCCGTACGGCCTGATGCGCGCCTACTGGAACAACCTGGCCATCGCCAACGGATGGAAGGGCGGCGAGTACTCGAGCATCACTCTTCTCGCCGACTCCGGGCTGAACGTTCAGCCATTGCGCCAGCGCGTGCAGGACCTCGGCTTCCAGACGCAGACGTTCGGCGACCAGTTCCGCAACTTCGAGGACCTCCTCGGCAAGCTGCGGGTGGCCTTGCTCGGCCTTGCCATCGTGGCCCTGCTCCTGGCATGTCTCGGCATCGCCAACACCATGTACACGGCCGTGCTGGAGCGAACCAAGGAGATCGGCGTCCTCAAGGCGCTGGGCTCCCGGTCGCGCGACGTGATGCTGCTGTTCCTCGCCGAGGCTTTGGGCATCGGCCTGGCGGGTGGCCTGGTCGGCGCCCTCGTGGCCGTTGGACTGAGCCGGCTGGGCAATGCGGCCGTCGACCGGCTGACGCAGTCGGTCACGTCGACGGGGTTCGACGTGTTCCGGATCTCCGTGCCGGTCGTACTGATAGCGGTGGTGCTGGCCGCCGTGCTCAGCATGGTGAGCGGCCTGCTCCCGGCTCTGCGTGGGGCGAGGCAGGACCCCGCTCGCGCTCTGCGGTACGAATAAGCACCTGTTGCGAGCGTCCACCTACCCGCTGATCGACGCCGGTGAGGCGGCGGCCCTGGTCCTCGAGCTCACGCCGGTCCTGGGCGTCGAGCGCGTGGCCCTGGCCGACGCGTCCGGTCGGGTCCTGGCGCAGGACCTGGTCGGTGAGGCGCCGCTCCCGCCGTTTCCCTCCAGCGCGGTCGACGGCTTCGCGGTCCGCACCGAGGATGCGGGGCGAGCGCTGCGGATCCTGGGCGAGTCGGCGGCCGGCCGGCCGTTCGAGGGCAGGGTTGTGGCCGGCACAGCCGTGCGAATCCTCACGGGAGGCGTCGTGCCCGAGGGCGCCGACGTCGTCGTGATGGTCGAGGACGTGACCGTCACCGGCGACCAGGTCACGGTGCCGGCGCAGCTGCGCGAGGGATCAAACCTCCACAAGGTCGGGTCCGACCTGCGGCCTGGAGACCTGATCCTCAGCGCGGGTACACAGCTTGGTCCCGCGGAGATCGGAATCGCTGCGGCGACCGGTCGCGCGCGGCTGCCCGTGCACCGGCGACCGCGCATCGCGCTGATGTCGACCGGTGACGAGCTCGTCGAGGTGGGGACGAGCGCCGGCCCGGGGCAGATCCCCGATTCGAACCGCTGGGCGCTGCTGGCGGCGCTGCGCGAGGCCGGCGCCGATGTGGACCTGCTCGGGATCGCGCCCGACGAGGCGGAACCGCTTCGCCGGTTCGTCACCGGCGCGCTGGCGACCGCCGACGCGATGGTCACGTCGGGCGGTGTTTCGGTCGGCACGCACGACCTGGTCAAGCCGCTCCTCGAGTCCCTCGGCACGGTCCACGTCGGGCGGGTGAAGCTCAAGCCCGGGAAGCCTTTCACGTTCGCCACGCTCGAAGCGGGCAAGGTCGCGTTCGGCCTGCCGGGGTTTCCGGTGTCGTCGCTCGTGACTTTCGAGGTCTTCGTCCGGCCTGCGCTCCGCAAGATGCAGGGTTTCGCGCAGCTCCAGCGCCCGACGTTGCCGGTCCGCCTCGGCTACGAGGCAAAGCCGACGGCGGAGCGCACCGAGTACCAGAGGGTGACGCTGCACCGCGAGGACGGCGAGCTCGTGGCCGAGACGACGGGCTCCCAATCCTCGTCGCGGCTGATGTCTCTGGCGGGAGCCCACGCCCTGGTTCGCGTGCCGGCGGGTGAGGTCGGGATCGCCAAAGGCACCGTCGTGGAGGCGATGATCCTCTCGCTTCCGTAGACCGCTCACGAACGTTTGTGCGCCCTACAATTAGTGACCCCAGAGTGTCACGCCCCCGAGATCCGATGTTGATTCGCGCCATCGGCGGCCGGAGCCAAGGAAAGGGTGGCGCGGCTAGGAGCGCACTGCCAGTGCGCGACGACGCAGCGCCGGGCCCCTTGACGCAGGCTTCAGCGCCGGCGGCGCCCGGCCGCCTAGGGCGCGAAGATGCGCGGAGCCTCGGGGGCGCGACACTCTGATGCCCAACCGATTTCGTGTCGACGCATCCTTCAAGCCCGCCGGCGACCAGCCGCAGGCGATCGCCGAGCTGGTCGAGGGAGTCCGGTCGGGACTGACCCAGCAGGTTCTCGCCGGCGTCACCGGAAGCGGCAAGACCAACGTCATGGCCTGGGTCGTCGAGCAGATGCAGCGGCCAGTCCTCGTCCTGAGCCCGAACAAGACCCTGGCTGCGCAGCTGTGCGCGGAGTTCCGGCGCCTCCTGCCCGACAACGCGGTCGAGTACTTCGTCAGCTACTACGACTACTACCAGCCCGAGGCGTACATAGCCCGCACCGACACGTACATCGAAAAGGACTCGAGCCGCAACGAGGACATCGACCGCATGCGTCACTCGACGACCCAGTCGCTGCTCACGCGCCGCGACGTGCTGGTGGTGGCGAGCGTCAGCTGCATCTACGGCATCGGCGCGGTCACGGACTACATGGGCGAGTCGCTGCACGTGGAGAAAGGCATGTCGGTTCGCCGCGAGGTCTTCCTTCGCAAGCTGACCGAGATGCTGTACGAGCGCAACGACTACGACCTCGGGCGTCTCCGTTTCCGGGTGCGCGGAGATGTGGTCGACCTCGTGCCCGCGGCCGAAGAGAAGGTGTATCGCATCGAGTTCTTCGGCGACGAGGTGGAGCGGATCCAGGAGCTCGATTCGGTCACCGGCGAGATCCTCGGCTCGCGCGAGGAGTTCACGATCTTTCCCGCGTCGCACTACGTGACGCCCGCGGACAAGCTGCGCCTGGCGATGGCGGACATCGAGGCCGAGCTGGACGAGCGCACGAAGTGGTTCGAGGACCACGGGCGTCTTCTCGAGGCGCAGCGCCTGCGGCAGCGGACCAACTTCGACCTCGAGATGCTGCGCGAGACAGGCACCTGCGCGGGGATCGAAAACTACTCGCGCCACCTGACCCGCCGCCAGCCCGGCGAGGCCCCCTACACCCTGATGGACTTTCTGCCGGACGACACGTTGATCTTCGTCGACGAGTCGCACGTCGCGGTGCCGCAGATCGGCGGCATGCTCGGCGGCGACCGCTCCCGCAAGGCCGCGCTGGTCGAGTACGGATTCCGCCTGCCGAGCGCATTCGACAACCGGCCGCTCAGCTTCGAGGAATGGGAGGAGCGCGCGAGCAACGTGGTCTACGTCTCGGCCACGCCCGGGCCGTATGAGATGCGGCGCTCGCAGCGCACCGCGGAGATGGTCGTGCGGCCGACCGGACTTGTCGATCCGACGGTCGAGGTTCGGCCGACGGAGGGCCAGATCGACGATCTCCTCGCCGAGGTCAAGAAGCGCACCGAGCTCGGACAGAGGTCGCTCGTGACGACGCTCACGAAGCGTTTTGCCGAGGACCTCGCGGACTACCTGCGCGAGTACGGCGTGAAGGTCCGCTATCTGCATTCGGAGCTCGATGCGATGCAGCGCATCGAGGTGCTGACCGCGCTGAGGACGGGAGAGGTCGACGTTGTCGTCGGCATCAACCTGCTGCGCGAGGGACTGGACCTTCCGGAGGTTGCCTTCATCGGCATCCTCGACGCCGACAAGGAGGGATACCTCCGCGCCTATCGGTCGTTCATCCAGATCATCGGCCGGGCCGCGCGCAACGTCGAAGGCCACGTGGTGATGTACGCGGACTCGATCACCGACTCGATGCGCCAGGCGCTCGACGAGACCGAGCGGCGGCGCACGAGGCAGATCGCGTACAACGCCGAGCACGGCATCACGCCGGAGACGGTGAAGAAGGCGATCTACGCGCTCGAGATCAACGAGAACGACATCCAGGCGGATGCGATCGAGATCATGGCCGGGGCGGGCGTGCCACGCGAGGATCTGCTGGCGATCGTGCGCGACCTGGAGAAGGAGATGCGACGGCTGTCGAAGGAGCTGCAGTTCGAGGACGCTGCACGCGTGCGCGACCGGATCATCCTGCTGCGGCGGCGGCTGTCAGGCGAGCTGGAGACCAAGGAGGACGACGCGGACGTCGCGATGGCGATCGCGGCCGCACCCAAGCAGAAGACGCAAGTCAGGAACTGGCGAAGGACGCGCCGCGGCCCTTAGTGTTCGACGACGCTCCTGATCAGACCGAGGATGCGCTTTCGCGATCCTCTCAACACCGGCAGGTTCGCGAGCGTCAGAAGCCGGACGATGAGCTCCGCCGTCTCGTCGATCACCTCGAGCGTGCGCAGACGGCCGGGGGACTTGTCGAAGATCCAGAAATACAGGATCGCCATCTGATACAGCCACAGCGTCAGCGGCAACATCTCGGCGATGTCGCCGGGGATGCGGGCGTCAGAGCCCTTGATCACCTCGGCGTAGAGGGCGACCACCTCTTCACGCAGCGGTTTCGCGGCGCCACCGAAAGGGTTCAGCGGGCTGGACGGGTTGGCCACGGTGCTGAAGATGGAGCCGGCCACGGCGTGGAACGGCTCGCACGTGACGACGACGGCGCGTACCGTGCCGCGAAGGCGCGAGGTAAGGTCCTTCTCGCGGGCGAGCATGGGCGCGATCGCGGCAAGGTGCAGCTCGTGGGTGTGACGGTAGAACTCGAGCACCAGGTGCTCCTTGGAAGGGAAGTAGTGATACGAGCTGCCGAGCGACGCACCGGCGCGTTCGGCGATGGCTCGCATCGTCGTGGCTTCGTAGCCGCGCTCCTGGAAGAGGTCGAGGGCGGCGCTCAGGATGGCCGCCCTCGAGGTCTCTCCACGCCGCGTCCGTTTGATCTCTTGGGGGGAGGCGATGGCCAAGGTTGGGACCTTGCCCGCCTAGGCGCTCGGCGCGGGACCGGCGCTTGCGCCGAGGTAGGGGTTGTAGTTGACCGGCGGCGCGGGCTTCGGCCGTCGGCGGATCGCGCGGAGGATCAGCAGGTTGTTGAAGTGCATGAAGCCGAGGATGAGAAGGACGGCTCCGATGCGGGTGACGGTCTGCTTGACCATGTCGGGGATGGTCGGCGGCGTATCGCCGGCGTTGATCAGGATGGCGGCGGCGCCGAAGTTGACGAGATAGAAGCCGACGACGAGAAGATGGTTGACGGAGTCTGCCAGGCCGTCCTCCTTGAAAACCGAGACGAGGAACGGCCTTCCGTTTCTATAGAGGGTGTTGCCGACCCATATGGTCAGGGCGACGCTGGCGACGAGGTAGATCAGGTAGTCCGGAAACCGAAGGTCCATGTTGATTTCACCCCAGTTCTATTAATTTGAACATGTTCAAGTTGAAGCCTAGATGACCGACTCCGCAATGTCAAGACAATTAGAACGTGTTCAAAACTGGGATCGTGTCAAGGCTCTCCTCGCGGCCCCGGACAAGGGGTGGATGGAGACGCTTGGCGCCCGGATCGTCGAGGCCGAGCCGGGGCGGGTGGTCGTGGAGCTCATGGCCGGACCGCAGCACAGGCACGGCGGTGGAGTGGTCCAGGGCGGCGTGATCACCCAGATCGCCGACGCCGCGATGGGGATGTCGCTGGCCACCTTCCAGCCGGAAAAGGTCTGGAACACCACGATCGAGCTGAAGATCAATTTCATCCGCCCGGCGGTGGAGGGTCGCCTGCGCGCCGTGGGCCGAGTCATAGAGATGCGCCAGACGCTCCTGTTCGGCGAAGCGGACGTGTTCGATGCCCAGGACCGCCTTGTCGCTCGCGCTTCTTCCACATGCATGCCGGTGCCGGAGGGCCAGGGCCGTGAGTGATTCCAGCCCGGCGCGGTCGGCGGCCTGGCGTTGGTTCGGGTTGAAGGAGGTATCCGAGGAAGAGGGCGTTGCCGTCATCGAGATGAGGGCCGCTCCGGAAATGGCCAACTCCATCGGGGTCGTCCACGGAGGCATGATCAGCACCCTCGCCGACTCGGCCATGGGCCGGTCGTTGCGTACCATCAAACCCGCGGTCGTCCGCCAGGTGAGCTTCGACCTGAAGCTCAATTTCATCTCGGCGGCCAGGATTGGCGAGACTCTCCGCGCCACCGGCCGGGTCGTCCATGCCGGGCGCCGGACGGCAGTGACCGAGTGCAGGGTCGAGGGGTCCGGCGAGAGGCTCATCGCCACCGCGAGCGGTACGTTTGCGATCAGCAGAGAGAAGGGGAAAACCGAGACACTCTAATGCCCACCGACCAGATCACGATCCGAGGGGCGCGCGAGCACAACCTCAAGAACGTCAGCCTCTCGATCCCGAGGGACAAGCTCGTCGTCTTCACCGGGCTGAGCGGCTCCGGCAAGTCCTCGCTTGCCTTCGACACCATCTACGCCGAGGGCCAGCGCCGCTACGTCGAGTCCCTGTCCGCGTATGCACGGCAGTTCCTCGGCCAGATGGAGAAGCCGGACGTCGACATCATCGACGGCCTTTCACCGGCGATCTCGATCGACCAGAAGGGGACCTCCAAGAACCCAAGGTCGACGGTCGGCACCGTGACCGAGGTCTACGACTACCTGCGCCTGCTGTACGCGCGTGTCGGACATCCTCACTGTCCAAACGGCCACGAGGTGCGGCGGCAGACGGTCGATCAGATGGCGGACCAGGTCGAGAAGCTGCCGAAGGGCACGCGGATCATGGTCCTCGGTCCGGTCGTGAAGGGGCGCAAGGGCGAGTACCGCTCGCTGATCGAAGACGTGCGCAAGTCGGGGTTCGTACGGGTGCGCGTCGACGGCATCCTCTACGAGATCGGCGAGACCATCCCGATGGACAAGAACAAGAAGCACGACGTCGAGGTGGTCGTGGACAGGATCGCGATCGGGCCGGAGCAGCGCACGCGCCTGGTCGACTCGCTCGAGACCGCGACGCGGCTCGGCAACGGTTCGGTCATCATCGCTCCCGCTGACGGAGGTCAGGACATCCGGATGTCGCAGGACTTCATGTGTCCGATCGACGGCATCAGCGTGCCCGAACCCGAGCCGCGCAACTTCTCTTTCAACAACCCGCACGGCGCGTGCCCGGTGTGCACCGGCCTTGGCTCGCAGCTGGTCGTCGACGCCGATCTTGTCGTACCGGACCCGTCGGTGTCGCTGCGCGAGGGCGCGATCGCCGCGTGGAGCAAGTCGCAGTTCTTCTATCCCGAGCTGCTCGAGTCGGTCAGCAAGTACTTCGGCATCGACATGGACAAGCCGTGGTCGAAGCTGACAAAGCAGCAGCAGAGCCTTCTTCTCAACGGCACCGGTGAGAAGAAGATCCGGTTCGGCTACAAGAACCAGTACGGCCACTCGCGTTGGTACGAGGCGCCGTTCGAAGGCGTCGTCGCGAACCTGCAGCGGCGTTACGAAGAGACGCAGTCGGAGTATCTGAAGGCCGAGCTCGAGCGGTACATGTCCGACAAGCCGTGTCCCGCGTGCAAGGGCAGCCGGCTCAAGCCGGAGTCGCTGGCGGTCACGGTGAGCGGGCACAACATCTCGGAGGTTTGCCGGCTCTCCGTCAGCAAGGCGATCGCGTTCCTCGACAAGATGGACATGACCGAACGAGAGCAGCTGATCGCACGAGGCATCCTCAAGGAGATCCGCGAGCGGCTTCAGTTCATGATCGACGTCGGTCTCGACTATCTGACGGTCGACCGCGGGGCAAACTCACTGAGCGGCGGCGAGTCCCAACGCATCAGGCTCGCGACGCAGATCGGCTCCAAGCTGATGGGCGTCCTCTACATCCTCGACGAGCCTTCGATCGGACTGCACCAGCGCGACAACCGCCGCCTGATCAACACTCTCGTCAGCCTGCGCGACCTCGGCAACACGCTGATCGTGGTCGAGCACGACGAGGAGACCATCCGGTCGGCCGACTACATGGTGGACATCGGACCGGCGGCCGGCGAGCACGGCGGCGAGATCGTCGCGGCGGGTCCGGTCGAGAAGGTCCTGCGTGACCCGAACTCCATCACCGCGGCGTATCTGCGCGGCGACCGCATGATCCCGGTGCCGGCGCGCCGGAGGAAGGGCAACGGCAAGCGACTCGTGATCCGAGGGGCGCAGGCCAACAACCTCAAGAACATCGACGTCCAGATTCCGCTCGGGACGTTCGTCGCCGTGTCGGGGGTCAGCGGATCGGGCAAGTCGTCGCTGATCACCGACATCCTCAGCCGCAAGGTCGCGCAACACTTCTATCGCGCGAAGGAACGGCCGGGGCCGCACCGGGCGGTCGATGGCCTCGAGCACCTCGACAAGGCGATCGACATCGACCAGTCGCCGATCGGCCGGACTCCCCGAAGCAACCCCGCTACCTACACCGGGATGTTCACGCACATTCGTGACCTGTTCGCGAGCCTGCCCGAAGCGAAGATGCGGGGTTACGGCCCCGGACGGTTCAGCTTCAACGTCAAGGGCGGACGGTGCGAGAACTGCCAGGGTGACGGCATCATCCAGATCGAGATGCAGTTCCTGCCCGACGTCTACGTGCCGTGCGAGGTGTGCCATGGCACGCGCTACTCGCGTGAGGTGCAGGAGGTGAAGTTCCGCGGGCACTCGATCTCGGACGTGCTCGAGATGACCGTCGACGAAGCCCTCGAGGTGTTCGAGAACGTGCCGTCGATCAAGGCGAAGCTGCGGACGCTGCACGACGTAGGCCTCGGTTACATCAGGCTCGGTCAGCCCGCGACACAGCTGTCTGGCGGCGAGGCGCAGAGGGTCAAGCTCTCGTCGGAGCTTTCCCGCCGTGACACCGGCCGGACGCTGTACCTGCTCGACGAGCCGACCACCGGACTGCACTACGCGGACGTGGAGCGGCTTCTCGCGGTCCTGCACCGCCTGGTCGATCATGGGAACACCGTCGTCGTGATCGAGCACAACCTCGACGTTCTGAAGACCGCGGACTGGCTTGTCGATCTGGGTCCTGAGGGCGGCGAGAAGGGCGGCTACGTGATCGCCGAAGGGACTCCGGAGCAGCTGGTGGCGAACAGCGATTCTGCGACGGGCCACTATCTGCGGGAGCCGCTTGCCAGAGCGAGAAAGTCCGAGCGTTCGAACGGCGCGGTCCGCGCCCGCCGCGCCAAAGTCGCCGTCGGCTGAATACCCCACGAAGTCAGAGGACCCGCAACGCGGGCCGCGGAGCGGACCGCTGAGCGGCTCGCCGTGACTTCGCGGGGGCCCCGAATTGATCCAGGAACCGACGCCGGCGACTGACTACCGCGCGCTACTGCGCGTGCCGGGGTTTCCGCGCCTCTACGTCAGCCTGCTGCTCGGCCGCGTCGCCGGCCAGATGCTCGGCGTCGGCTTCGTGCTCTTCGTCCTCGCGCGCTACCACTCCCCGCAGCTCGCCGGCGTCGCGACGTTCCTGCTGCTCGTCCCTGGCCTGGCGTTGTCGCCGATCGCCGGGGCGATGCTCGACCGCTACAGCCGCGCGCGCCTGATCACGGTCGACTACCTCGTCGCCACCGCGGGATTGCTCTCGATGGCCGTGCTCTCGGCCGGCCATCTACTCCCGCCCTTGCTGCTTCTCGTGATCTGCGCCCTGTCGTCGCTGACGGGTCCACTGAGCTTCGCCGGCGCACGAGCCATCATGCCGACCATCGTCCCCGACCACCTCTGGGAGAGGGCCAACGCGCTGGACAACACGACGTTTGTTCTCGCCACGGTGATGGGAGCTCCGTTGGCGGGACTGCTCGTCGGATTCGCAAGTCCCGAGTGGGCAATCGCCGCCACCGGACTTCTCTTCGCGGCGGCGGGGTTGACGATCCTCGGAGTGCGCGACCCGGTGATCGCCCGAGGCACCGGGGGAGTGCTCGCCGACGCGTGGTCCGGCCTTGTCTACGTTCTTCGCAACCGCACGCTCGTCGGCCTCGCGCTGACGTTCTTCGCGTTCGGCGTCGGTTGGGGAGGCCTGGCGATCGCGCTACCCGTGCTCGTCCTCGGCCGCCTGCACCAGGGGCCGGCCGTCGTCGGCTACGTCTGGGGCGCCGTCGGTGCGGCCGGCCTCGTGGCGACGCTGATCGCGGGACGAATACGCACAAAAGGCCGCGAGCGCCAGCTGATGGCGGGCTCGATGCTCGGTGTTGCGATCGCGCTGGCGATCTTGCCGTTCGCGATGTCGGTGCTGCTGGTCGGCGTGGCACTGATCCTCGTGGCGCTGGTCGAGACACCGTTCGACATCGCCTTCCTGACGCTCCGGCAGCGCCGCACCGACCCCGCCCAGTTCGGGAGGGTGTTCGCAATCTCGGTCTCTCTCAACATGGTCGGCAATCCGATCGGCTCCGCGATCGCTGGTCCCCTGATCGGCTGGTCGCTCGACGCTGCGTTGTGGGCTGCGGTGGCACTGGCGGCGGTGGCGGCAATGATTCCGTTGCTTGCGATTCCGGCCCGAGACGTGGCGTGACCGTGGAAGCATCACCCGCCACGGCGTTCGGCTATTCCGGACTGTTGCGTTCGCCAGGCGTCGCGCGCCTGTTCGCCTCTCTGCTGCTGGCCCGCGTATCCGGGCAGATGGTCGTGGTCGCCCTGGTCCTTTTCGTCCTGGGCCGCTACCACTCTCCCCAGCTGGCGGGGGTCACGGTGGCGCTCGCCACGATCCCCGGCCTTGTCGTGGCGCCGCTGGCCGGGGCCCTGCTCGACAGCGCTCGGAAGTCGAGGCTGATCGCCCTCGACTACGGCATCGGTGCGTTGACGAGCCTGTCGGTCGCGGTCCTCGCGGCGCTCAACTGGCTCCCCGCGCCGCTCCTGCTGATCATCGTCGCCCTCTCTTCGCTGTCCGCTCCACTGAGCTTCGCCGGAGCAAGATCCCTGGTGCCGCTCGTCGCGCCCCGGCACCTGTGGGAGCGCGCCAACGCGCTCGACAACGCGACCTACCTCGTCGCGACACTCGGCGGCGCTCCGGTCGCCGGCGCGCTCGTGGGATGGATCGGAGGAGGGTGGACCATCGGCGTAACCGGGTTCCTCCTGGTCGCCGCGGCGGGCTTGATCGCCGGCTTGAACGAACCGACTCGATCGCGTGGCGGCGATGGGAGCGTGGTCCGCAACGCATGGCTGGGCCTGAGGTACGTGGTCCGCAACGCCTCGCTCCGCGGCCTCGCCTTGACGCTGAGCATCGCCAACGTCGGCAACGGCATCGTCGTGGTCGCCCTACCGGTTCTCGTGCTCGCCCGCTTTCACCAGGGCCCGGCCGCGGTCGGCATCCTGTGGGGACTGTTCGGCGCGGCCGCGCTGGTGTCCTCGCTGCTGGTTGGGAGAACGAGGATCCAGGGGCGCGAGCGCGCTCTGATCCTGGTCGCGTTGCTCATCAGCGCTCTTGCGCTTGCGCTGCTCCCGCTCGCGCCGGTGGTCTGGGTCCTGGTCGTCGCCGTCGTCGTGATGGGATTCGGCACAGGGCCGTTCGACGTGTCGGTCTTCACGCTGCGCCAGAGACGGACCGAGCAGGCGTGGTTCGGTCGAGTCTTTGCCGTTTCGATGTCGCTCAACTCTGTCGGTGCGCCGGTCGGGTCGGCGCTGGCGGGCCCGCTGATCGGCTATTCGCTCGACGTCGCGCTGTGGGTGGCAGTCGCGGTCACGCTCGTTGCCGCGATCTTCCCGATGGTCGCAATTCCCGCTCGCGATGACCCGCCGGTCGAGTCCCTGTAGGGTGCCTAACTAGCGCAGGATCAACCCCGCTGATATCAGGCTGACGATGCCGCCGAGGACGTTGACGACGATCCCGACCACTCCGCCGATCAACCGGCCGCGCTGAAACGCCCGGATGGCGCTGATGAAGCCGGCGATGGGCAGCAGCGGGAAGTAGAAGTTGAAAAAGAACGGCACCACGATGGACACGACTCCGATGCCGATGGACCAGGCGGCCGGCCCGCCGAGCTGGTACATGATTCCGCCGGCGGCGGCCGCGGCCATCACGCCCGCCGACCCCTGCTGGCCGTACGGCTGCTGCTGCTGGTACGGCTGCGGGTAGTCCGGCGCAGTCGGTCCCTGGTAGTTCGGCGGCAGCGCGTAGCCCGGCTGGGCCGGCGGCGGGGGCACGCCCGGCGGGGGTGGAGGAGGTGTGTATGAGGGAGGTATGTCTGCTGTCATGGCGCGCATAGTAAGCCGCGCTGCCTCCGGTTGATGTTCAGTTCTAAAGTTCCCGGGATGGTCCGTCTCGTCACCGGCGGCACGGGGTTCATCGGCCGCCATCTGCTCCGCGAGCTGGCCCGGCGCGACGGCACGACGCTGGTCCTCGTCCGGCCGGCGTCGAGGGAGCGCCTGGAGGCCTTCATCCACTCGATCGGCGGGCAGGCAAAGCTGGCCCCGGTCGCCGGCGACATCACGGAGCCCGGCCTCGGTCTCCAGCCCTCGGTGCACGAGCGGCTGCGCGGCGCGGACATATTCCACCTCGCTGCGGTCTACGACCTCGAGGCGCCGGCGGAGGCCAACCAGGCCGCCAACGTCGACGGCACCCGGCGCGTCGTCGAGCTCGCGCAGCAGGTCGGGGCGCGAATCCACCACATGAGCTCGATCGCGGTCGCAGGAGCGAAGTGGAAGGGCAAGTTCACCGAGGACATGTTCGACGAGGGTCAGGTCCTCGACCACCCCTACTACCGCACCAAGTTCGACGCCGAGAAGCTGGTTCGCGAGTCGGGCCAGAGGTTCCGCATCTACCGGCCTGGCCTCGTGATCGGATCGTCCGAGACCGGCGTGGCCGACCGGATCGATGGGCCGTACTACGCGTTCAAGCTCATCCAGCGACTGCGCAACGCGATCCCCGCCTGGGTTC
The DNA here is from genome assembly GCA_024280995.1 of Candidatus Dormiibacterota bacterium. Taxonomy (GTDB): domain Bacteria; phylum Chloroflexota; class Dormibacteria; order Dormibacterales; family Dormibacteraceae; genus 40CM-4-65-16. The sequence goes on along the minus strand of JAMXLM010000045.1, from coordinate 4,847 downwards.
CGCTCGTCGGCTTCGAGGGTGGCGAGCTGAACGTCGTGCCGGTCGACTTCGTCGCACGCGCGCTGGACGCCATCTCGCATCGCGACGGGCTCGACGGCATGACCTTCCACCTCACCGACCCCAACGTGCAGAGCCTTGGCGACGTGACGAACGAGTTCTGCCGCGCCGCGCACGCTCCGCAGTTCACGCTCCGCGTCGATACCCGCGCCGCCGCGATGCTGCCGCCGGAGGCGCGCGCGATGCTCGAGCACTGGAAGGTGGCGCAGACCTTGAAGCGCCGGCTGCTCGAGGGCGTGCGTGTTCCCGAAGAGGCCCTGCGGTTCGCCGCCAGCCGGGCGAGGTTCACGTGTGACAAGGCACAGGCAGCCCTGGAAGGCACCGGCATCCATTGCCCGCCCCTTCACACCTACGCCTGGAAGGTCTGGGATTACTGGGAGCGGCAGATGGACCCGGAGGTCCCGACCGAGCGCAATCTGCGGCGGGCGCTGCAGGACCGCGTGGTCGTGGTCACCGGCGCTTCGAGCGGGATCGGGCGCGCGACTGCACAACTTGTCGGGCGCAACGGCGCCAAAGTGGTGCTCGTCTCGCGAACCAGGGAAAAGCTCGAAGCGCTGCGGGACGAGATCGAGAAGGACGGTGGCCGCGCGTTTGTCTACCCTGCGGACCTGTCCGACCTCGACGCTTGCGACGCGATGATCCGGAAGGTCCTCGAGGACCATGGCCAGGTCGACATCCTGGTCAACAACGCCGGTCGGTCCATCAGGCGGTCGATCGAAGCGTCATACGAGCGCTTTCACGACTTTCAGCGGACGATGCAGCTGAACTATTTCGGCGCCGTGAGGCTGCTCCTCGCCGTGCTGCCCGGCATGCGAGAGCGAAGACGCGGCCACGTCATCAACATCTCGAGCATCGGCGTGCAGGCGTTTCCGCCGCGGTTCGGAGCGTACGTCGCGTCCAAGTCAGCGCTGGCCGCGCTCAGTCGCTGCATCGCGCCGGAGGTCGTCGACGACGGCGTCGCGATCACCAACATCCACATGCCGCTGGTGCGCACGCCGATGATCGCCCCGACCGGGATCTACAAGAACTTCCCCACCAGCTCGCCGGAGGAAGCCGCGGAGATGGTCGCGACCGCGATCCTGACCCGCCAGCCCGAGGTCTCGACGCGGCTGGGCAAGCTCGGCGAGACGGCCAACACGGTCAGCCCGGGATTGCTGCAGTTCGTGATGACCGGCGCCTATCACCTGTTCCCGGAGACGGCCTCCAGGGATGGTCAGCGTGCTGAGGCGTCGGGGGACGGTGAGATCTCAGTCGAGGCGGCGACGATGGCGTACCTGATGCGGGGAATTCACTTCTAGCCGGAGGGCACCGGTGTCGGCGCCGAGCCGCTGTGGGCCGAGATGCCGAACAGCGCGATCCCCACGATGAAGATCAGGAAGAGCACCAGCATCACGAGCAGGAACGCGAGGACGAAATGGAAGATGGCCAGGCCGATGCCGAGGTTCGCCATCCACATGCCCTGCTCGCCGGTCCGCTTGATCTGACCTCGGGCCATGAAGCCGGTGACGATGGCGATGATCGCGACCGTGAATCCACCGATGATCGGGATGACGTGGGCGAAGAACGAAAGCGCGCCTGCGACCAGGCTCACGATCGCGAGGTTGTTGGTCTGCCCGGGCGCCGCCACCGAGCCCTGCATCTGGAGTTCAGGCGTGTGGGGAACAGAAGACGGTGTGGTCTGCTGGCCTCCCATCTGGGTCGGGGTCGGGTCGTTCGAGCTCACAGGGCGAGTCTAGCTACGGCGAGAGCGACGGCGTGGGCGTGGGGAACGGGTGCGTCGACACATAGGCGAAGAACAGGCCGATGAAGGCGATGTACGCGCCGATGAAGGCGAGGGAGAGGCCGATCGCCACGTAACCCACGATCAGGCCCGCCAGCGCCAGCGAGCTGCCGGCCTCGCCGGTCTGCCGGATCTGGTGGCGGGCGACGTGGCCGGTCACCGCGGCGACGATGCCGCCGAAAAACCAGGTTCCGAGCACGGTTGACGCGGCGAAGGAGATGCTGACAACGGCCCACGGGTTGTAGGTGCGCGCCGGCGGGCCGCCTGGAGGCAGATGCACCGGCTGCACCGGCTGCACCGGCGGCGGGAGGTCGGTGGGCGGGCCGCTCATTGGCCGAGTCTAGGCATTCCTAGAATCGGCTGACAGGGACCTCTGCATGGCGGCAACACTCGAGGACACGATCAGGCGGCGGCTGCAGGCCGTTCCCGACAGCCCTGGCGTCTACCTGTTCAGGGACAAGAAGACCCAGGTGATCTATGTCGGCAAGGCCCTGCGCCTCCGCGACCGGCTGCGCTCGTACTTCACGCCTGGCTACTCGGACGCGGGTCGCATCGCCGAGCTGATGCAGAGAGCGGTCGACTTCGAGTTCGTGACCACCGCGAACGAGGTCGAGGCACTCGTCCTCGAGAACAACCTGATCAAGAACTACCGCCCGCGTTTCAACATCCGGCTCAAGGACGACAAGAACTATCTCTACCTGAAGCTGCCGGTGACCGAGGAGTTCCCCCGCGTCCACTACTCGCGGCGGGTGTTGAACGATGGAGCTCTTTACTTCGGCCCGTACACGTCGGCACAGTCGCTGCGCTCGACGGTCAAATCGATCCGGCAGCTGCTGCCGTTCCGCACGTGCAGCGACGAGATCTTCAAGCAGGGCAAGGTGTGCCTCGACTTCCACATCAAGCGCTGCCCCGGACCGTGCGAGAGACGGATCACCTCGGAGGACTACAAGGCGCGGATCAACGAGGTGGGCCTGTTCATGGAGGGCCGCTCCGACCTGCTGGTGCGGGAGCTGCAGGACCGCATGGAGTCGGCGGCGGGCCGTCTCGATTTCGAGAACGCCGCGCGCTATCGCGACCAGTTGCACTCGATCGAGCGCATCGCCGACCGGCAGAAGGTGCTGGTCCAGGGCCGCGACGACCAGGACATCGTCGCGTACGCGCGCAGCGGCAGCGACGTGTTCGTCGAGGTCGCTTACATCCGCCAGGGCAAGATGGTCGGCCACGACGGCCACGCGCTCGACGGCGCGGGTGACGTGACCGAGCCAGAGCTGCTCCGCGGATTCATGCTCCAGTACTACTCGAGCGCCACCCACGTCCCGCGCACGGTCATCCTTCCAGGACCGGTCGAAGAGCCCGAGCTGCTGACCGGCTGGCTCAGCGAAAAACGTGGACGTCCGGTGACCTTCGAGGTGCCGGTCCGCGGCCGCAAGAGGGCGCTGGTGACGCAGCTCGCCGAGACGGCGAAGCAGGAGCTCGAGCAGCTCCGCATCCAGAGCGATTACGACCGCAGCCGGACCGAGCCCATGCTGGCGGCGCTTGCCGAAGCGCTGGACCTCGAAAGCCCGCCGAAGCGAATCGAGTGCTACGACATCTCGAACATCCAGGGCGACTCGGCGGTCGGCTCGATGGTCGTGTTCGAAGACGGACGGCCCCGCAACGACCACTACAGGCATTTCCGGATCAAGTTCACCCCAGGCCCGAACGACTTCGGGATGCTCCAGGAGGTCCTGCGCCGGCGGCTGGAACGGCTCGAGTCGTCACAGCGTCGCGAGGAGGCGGAGATCGTCGGCGACCGGTCGTTTACGAGCCGGCCAGACCTGATCCTGATCGACGGTGGTAAGGGACAGCTGAGCGCGGCGCTGGAGGTCATCGAGTCGGCGGGTTACGCCGACATCCCGACGTTCTCCCTGGCCAAGGAGCGCGAGGAGATATTCGCCCCGGGTCGCGCCGAGCCGATCGTCCAGGAGCGCAACTCGCCCGGCATGTTCCTTGTCCAGCGCATACGCGACGAGGCCCACCGGTTCGCGATCACGCACCACCGCAAGGTTCGCTCTCGGAAGGCGCTGACGTCCCCACTCGACTCGGTCGAGGGCATCGGCCCGGCGCGCAAGCGCGCGCTCCTGCGACACTTCGGGTCCGTGCAGGCGATCCGCGAGGCGCCGGTGGACGAGATCGTCAAGCTCGGCATCCCGGAGAGGCTCGCCGCCCGTTTGAAAGAGACCCTTTGACGTTAGAGTCACGGCCAGCGGCCCTCGACGGATCTTCGGCGCCGATGCGGCCCGTCTGCGTTGTTGCGACCTCCGCTGCTCGCTCACGCATCAACGGATGCGCTCGCTCCGCTGCTCGGCCGCGCCTACCATCCGGGCCACCTCGCCACCGAATCTCTCGCGGAGGTCGCTGTCCGTGACTCTCGTCATAGTCGGCGCTTCCAATCGCGAGCGGATGGAGAGCGCGGTGGGAGCATTCGAGTCAGCCGGCTTCGACCGCCTCGATCACCTCGACGGCCTGCGCGACACCGACATGGTGCTGGGGACCGACGACGGCGGCGCGGAGCTGCTTCGCGAGGCCGACCGCCGTGGCATCAAGTACGTCCTGGTGCACGACGGGGAGGACGACGGACATCTGGGCGGCACGTACGAACGCGCTCATCACCGCATCGAGTCCGCCCAGCGAGAGGAGTTGGCCAGGCACCTGCGCAGCCGTGAGCGGCCGCTGGTCACCTGCCTGGCCTTCGCCTACAAGAATGGCGCGCCGGCGGAGGCGGCCCTGCTCATCGACGCACGGTTCCTCGACAACCCGTACTGGGTGCCCGAGTTGCGCGAGCTGTCCGGCCGCGACCCGCAGGTCGCCGACTTCGTCATGCAGCAGCCGGCCGCGCGCCGCCTGCTCGACGACATCGAGCGAATCGTCGGCGAGCTACTACCTCTATATGAGGAGAAGGGCCGGATGCACGTCGTGGTCGCGTTCGGCTGCACAGGCGGCCGGCATCGGTCGGTGGTTCTCGCGTCGG
>JAMXLM010000044.1 GCA_024280995.1 Candidatus Dormiibacterota bacterium | reverse complement strand
CGGCTCCGACTATCACAAGGAGTCGATCGAGCTGGCGCGCAAGAAGGCGCAGGAAGCCGGCCTGAGCGACCGTCTGAAGTTCGAGGTCGCCTCGGCTTCCAACTTCCCGGGCACCGGTTACGACCTGATCACCGTGTTCGACTCGCTGCACGACATGGGCGACCCGGTCGGCGTGGCCAAGCACGTCAAGCAGGCGCTGGCGCCGGATGGGACGTGGATGATCGTCGAGCCCATCGCGGGCGACACGGTCGAGTCCAACCTCAACCCGGTCGGGCGCGCGTACTACGCGTTCTCGACGTTCCTCTGCACCCCCAACTCGCTGTCCCAGGATGTCGGTCTCGCGCTGGGCGCGCAGGCGGGTCCAAAGCGGATCCACGACGTCGTTACGGCGGCGGGGTTCACCCGCTTCCGCAAGGTCGGCGAGACGCCGTTCAACCTGGTCTACGAAGTCCGGCCGTAGCTTGCCGAGGCGGGTGGCGCAAGTCGCCCGCCTCTTTCACACTGGGAGGTCTTCATGGGCGTCACCGAGACCGGCACACGCGCGAGGTATCCGGACTCATCCGGGCACGCGGTCGCGAATGACGGCGTGCGGATCTATTACGAGGTGTTCGGTGACGGCCCGGTCACGATCCTGTTCATGCCCGCCAACCCCATCAGCCACTCGCGACTGTGGAAGGGCCAGGTCCACTACCTGGCGCGCCACTTCCGCGTCGTCGTCTACGACGGTCGCGGCAACGGACTTTCAGATGACGCGGATCTCGCGGTCGGGTTGCCCACCAGCGCGCGCGTCGGCGACTGCCTCGCGGTGATGGACGCCACCGGCACGAAGGCCGCTTACATCGTCGGGATCTGCGTCGATGGTGTGTTTCCCTCCATGTGCCTGGCCGCAGAACACCCCGACCGCGTGCTCGGCGTCGTCGCCATCTCGCCCGGACTGCCGCTCGTCACCCCACGGAATCCGAATCGCCAGGAGCCGGAATGGGTGAAGCACATGGCCGACGACTTCGTCCGCGTGCACTACGCCGAGTTCCTCGAGTTTTTCTTCGGCCAGATGTTCCCAGAACCTCACTCGACCAAGCAGGTCGACGACGCGGCCGCGTACGGCCTGGACACCACCCCCGGGCAGCTGCTGATGCAGGAGCCGTTGAACGTCGAGACGAGGGAAGAGGTCGAGGCGATCTGCCACCAGGTCAAATGTCCAGTGCTGATCATTCAGGGCGACCGAGACAACTGCCAGCCGATCGAGCGCAGCCGGATTCTCGAGGCGGCAACCGGCGGACGCTACGAGCTGCTGCCAGGCTCAGGCCACATTCCCAACGCGCGCCATCCCGTGCGCGTCAACACCCTGATCAGCCGGTTTGCGGGGCTCGCGCCGTACGTGCAGCGCAAGACGGACCATCCGCGCGCAATCATGGTCAGCTCGCCCATAGGCCTCGGCCATGCGTGGCGCGACGTCGCGATCGCGCGCGAGCTGCGCCGCCAGGTGCCGGGGCTGGAGGTGGAGTGGCTGGCCCAGCCGCCGCTGACGACGCTGCTCGCGGCCGCGGGTGAGAAGGTGCATCCGGCGAGCGCGGAGCTCGCGCCGGAGGCCAAGCACGTCGACGCCGAGCAGGGTGAGCATCGCCTGCACGCGTTCAACATGATCCGGCGCATGGACGAGATCCTCTGCGCGAACTTCATGGTCTTCCACGACGTCGTGTCGTCGGAGCACTTCGACGTGTGGATCGCCGACGAGGGCTGGGAGATCGACCACTTCCTGCACGAGAACCCCGAGCTGAAGACGTCGCCTTACGTATGGATGAGCGATTTCGTGGGCTTCCTGCCGATGCCGTCGGGCGGCCAACGCGAAGCGTTCCTGACCGCCGACTACAACGGCGAAGTGCTGGACCATGTCGCGCAGCATCCCGAGATTCGCGACGTGTCGATCTTCATCGGCGATCCCGAGGACGTGGTGCGCGAGTCGTTTGGCCCAGGGCTGCCATTCGTGCCCGAATGGACGGCTTCGCACTTCCAGTTTTCCGGTTACGTGCTGCCTTTCGATCCACGCGACGTCGCCGACACGGCGGCGCTGCGCCGCGAGCTTGGCTATGACCCGTCGCGGCCGCTCATTGTCGCCGGCGCGGGCGGTTCGGCGGTGGGCGCGCACCTGCTGCACCGGATCGCCGCAGCCTTCGGCATCCTGCGTCGCGACGTCCCCGACGCGGAGATGGTTCTGGTGAGTGGCCCGCGCATCGATCCGGCGGAGTTCGCGCCTGTCGAGGGGATGCGCGTCGTCGGGTACCTGCACGAAGGATTCAAGACGCTCGCGTGCTGCGACCTCGCGGTGGTGCAGGGCGGGTTGTCGACCACGATGGAGCTGGTCGCGAATCGGAGGCCGTTCATCTACATCCCGCTGCGCGACCATTTCGAGCAGAACTGGCACGTTGCGAACCGGCTCAGGCGATATGGCGCGCCGCCGCCCACCGACTACGACGACGCGACGCCAGAGCGGCTCGCCGCTCAGATGCGCGAGCGGCTCGGGGCGAAGGTGACTTACGAACCGGTGACGCCCGGAGGCGCCGAGCGGGCGGCGAAGCTGATCGCCCGGCTACTGCAGCGGGAAAGGAGACTGCAGCCAGTGCGGTAGGCGGTCGACCTCGATGGCCACGACCCACTTGACCCACCAGAAACCACGCCGGTCGGGCGCGACCAGTCGCGCCGGGAAGCCGTGGCCGGCGTCGAGAGTCTGGCTGCCGAACCGAGTGGCGAGCAGGAGCTTGCCCACCTCGCCGACCGGGAACCGGCGGTCGTAGCCGGTGTGCGAGACGACGCGGATGCTCGAGCCGCCGGTGGTGTCGAGCAGCCTATCGATTCGAACGCCGGCCCACTCCTGGGTCGAGTAGAAGCCTCCGGTGCAGTCGAGAGTGCACGTGGCGCGGTCGTCGAAGGCGAGCAGCTCGTCGTACGTCCAGGTCCGGCCACCGGCGCGCAGCGTGTATCGCGATGCATCGACCGCCGGGACGGCGTCGAACATCCACGAGCTGACCGGCATGGCGGTCGGGTCGAACGAGCCGGCCTCGTAGCTGCCGGTGAAGCGCCGATCTTTGCCCGGCAGTCCGGCGGCGCGAACCACCAGCTCGGTGGACCCGTACGCGGCCACGGCCCCGCCCGCGAGCAGCGCGCCGCGCAGGAACGTGCGCCGTGAGAGGTCGGCTCCCCGGATGCGGATCCTGCGTTTGGCCACGTGCCAGATCGCGAGCGGCACGGCGACGAGCGCGGCGCCGACATGGAAGTCCATCGCCGTGAAGGGACCGAAATAGACCAGCAGCCCGGTCGAGTGGGCAAAGCCGGCGGCCAGGGATATAAGGACAAGGACTCCGAACAGGATGGAGAGCCACCTTCCTCGCCACGGACGGCGCAGGCCACGGCGCGCGATGAGCGACTTCCACGGCAGGAGCAGCAGGATCGCCACGCCGCTCGCGGCGTGAAGGACCAGCGACCACCGGGCCGGCGCGGTCGCGAAGGCGAAGGCGAGCCATCCGGTGAGGAACGCGGCGGCGAGCAGGACGAGAAGCGCCAGGTTGGTCCGGGCGCCGAGCCTCAACTGACCGGGGCCTTCCCCCTGCCGACGGCGGCCAGCATCGCGTCGCGGAACCGCGCCTGGTCGGCCGCGGGCAGACGGAGGAACGCTTCGGGCGGATCGAACAGTCGGGTGACGAGCATCTCCCTGACGTCCCTACCTTTCGGGGTGACGGTGAGGACGTTGATCCGGCGGTCCGTGGGCCGCGGGCTGCGGACCACCAGGCCCTTCTCCTCGAGGCGGTCGGTGGGGTCGACCACGGTCGATGGATTGCAGTGCAGGCGCGCGGCGAGCTCCTTCTGGGAGATCGCGTGGTCGGGATCGAGCTGGACCAGGGCCCACGCCGAGACCGGCGACAGGTCGGCCGCAGCAGCAGCCGCGTTCATGCGGTCTTCCCAGCCGGCAATGGCCTCCACCAGAAGGGCCCAGAGCTCCTGCGCGTCGGATCGGTAACGTAGACCGGGGACGAAGTCGTCGCTCAATTCGGCCGAAGTCTACGGTAGACCCGTTCGGCTTGAAATAAATGGAGCCTCCATCTAGTTTGGAGGGCATCGGATAACCCTGCGGAGGAGAGATGCATATGGGCACATGGAAGTTCGATCCGCTTCACACCCAGGTCGAGTTCTCGGCCAAGCACTTCGGGATGATGACCGTCAGAGGCAACTTTCACGAAGTCACGGCCGGGGGCGAGATCTACCCTGACGACCCGTCGCGATCGAAGATCGAGGCGACCATCAACACCGCCAGCATTCGCACCCACAACGAGCAGCGCGACAACGACCTGCGTTCCTCGTACTTCCTCGAGATCGACAAGTACCCGACGATGCAGTTCCAGAGCACGGACATCAAGAAGGTCGGGGACGACACCTACAAGGTCACCGGCGACCTGACCATCAAGGGCACGACCAAGCCGGTGACGCTCGACGTCGTTCGGCTCGGAGAGCTCAACGACGCGGAGATGATGGGGCACCGCATCAGCTACCAGGCGACGACCCGCATCAACCGCAAGGACTTCGGCATGAACTTCGACGCGCTTCGCGACGGGCGGCTCGTGGTCAGCAACGAGATCGACATTTCGATCGAGGGTGAGATCATCGAGACCGTCGACAAGCCGGCTGAACAGAAGGAAGAGGCAACCGCAGCTCGAAAGAGCTAGCGGAGGATCTCGACCAGCATCACCCAGGCGCCAACGATCGCGGCCACCATGGCCGCGATCAGCGCCGGGACCACCCAGTACAGCCCGCCTCCAGTCTGCGTCCACAGGCTGATTCCCCCGACGAGCAGCAGGAACGGACCGAAGTGGTCGCCGGTGACGCGCAGAAAGAAGTTCTGCCGCGACAGGCCGAGCTTTCGCCACGGCGCGCGGGAGTGAATGAAGCCAAGCCAGACGATCGTGGCGACGGCGACCGTGAGGATCTCGATCGCCGCTGAGGTCGCGCCCTGGCCCGGCATCAACAGCAGGATCAAGAGGCTCAGCACAGCACCGAGCAAGAGCAGCACCTCGACCGCGCGGCCGGTCAGGCCGGGCACCTTGAGCACCTTCTCGAGGTTGATGGAAAGCGCCACGAACAGCAGGCCCGTCAGCGCAGCGGACGCGCCCGCGATGGCGGCGAATGGAGCGGCCCAGGCGTCCGGGTTGTATGCGCTCACCGCTCGATCGGAGCGGATTGCGGAGCGGGTTGTGACGACTCGACCCCGACCAGTAGCAGCCAGGCCCCGGTGACCATGAAGAAGAAGGAAGACATCATCCCGAGGCCGACAACGTAAAGCCCCCAAACCGCGCCGGTGAAGAGAATCAGCGCGCCGGCCTGCTCGACGACAAGGGTCGCGAAGGAGCCGACCGACCGCAACATGGCCGCGGAGTCGGCGGAGGTGAGCGCTTCGCGCGTGCTCCGGTAGAGGACGACCTCGACGATGAGCAGTACCGCGAAGATCTCGACCGCGACGGCCTGCGGCGATTGGTTGCCCATCAAGACCAGGCTGCAGCGTATGAAGACCGCGGTCAGACCGGTGAGGATCGTGCGCGCCCGGTGTCGATGGACGGGGTGGTGGACGATGTCGTCCAGGTGCAGCGACATCGCGACGAAGACCAGACCCGTCAGAGCCGCCGCCCCACCACCGACGACGATGAAGTAGTCGTGCCACGCGTTCAGCGTGTTCATCGGCCTTTGCGATAGGCGCCGGGCGAAACGCCGAACTGGCGCCTGAAAGCCTTGGAAACCGAAACCTCCGACTCATAGCCCGTCAGGCGCGCGATCTCGCCGATGCCGGCATTGCTGACGCGCAGGTACTCCGCGGCGCGCGACATGCGGTAGCGGGTCAGGTGCTGCATCGGCGTCTCCCCCATCGCCGTGCGAAACCGCTGCGCGAACGCGGAGCGCGACAGCGAGACCGCGGCGGCTATCTTGGGCACGGTCCACGGCTGGTCGGGATGATCGCGCATGAGTCTCAACGCCCGGGCGATGCGCGGGTCGCTGAACGCGGACGTCTTGTCCAGCGACTTGTCGACCTCCACCACGGTGTGGCGCAGTGCCTGGGCGAGCAACGCGTCGGTCAGACGCGTGATCACGGCCTGTGAGCCGGGACCCATCGACGCCATCTCCGCGGCGATCATCGCGACCAGTCCCTTGTGCCACTCGGGAGCCGGACCCTCGGCCGACTTGAGGTGAATCACCTCCGGAAGGATCGCGAGCAGTGGCTTGCCCGCCACCGGGTCGATCGCGAACCCACCGCACAGGAGCTCGGCGGCGGCGCCGCCACCGTCCAGGGTGTAGCGCCCGTCTTCAGGTTGGCCCTCCGCCAGGATTCGGTCGAGCCGGAGAAGCGATCTCGTCCGTGGTGAGTCGCGGACGATGTGACCCTGTCCGCGGGGAAGGATCGTCAGGTCGCCGGGGCCGAGGCGGATGGGCTCGCGCAGCCCTTCGACCTCGAGCCAGCCGCCGCCCGTGGTCATGATGTGGAAGGCCGGCATCGGGCGCGCGGGCACCTTGAAACCCCACGGCGCGCTCATGAAAAAGCAGAAGACGGTGCTGCTGACCGTCAGCCGGAGAAGGAGCTCGCTCAGCCCGTCCGGGTCAACGATCGAAGTGCGCTCTGCGCGCGCCTGGCCGAGCTCGCCCGGCCGGCTCATCCGGGGTGTTCGTGATCAGGCACGGGTGACGTGATCTTAGTCCGCTAGTAGGTCGACTCCAGCGCACCCTTCTGATCGAGGTAGTAGAGCAGGGCCATCGACGGAACGATCACCAGCACGAGGACGACAGTGACGATCAGGAGCAGGATCTGCGTGGGCTGGGGAGCGATGGCCTGGTCGATGGTCAACTTGCCGGGGATCAAGTAGGGCGACTGGGCGAAGGCCCACGCGAACACGAGCGAGCCCACCGCACCGACCGCGAGCACGCGGTACCAGACGTAGATCCGCCGCCAGACCAGGAAGGCGACCGCCGGGGTCAGGACCATGGTGACCAGGGCGAAGGGCAGGCCCTTGCCGGCGAGCATCGCTTTGAGCAAGTCCGGTGCTTGCGCGGCGATGACCGCGAGCGCGGCGGTGCCGGTGACGATCAGCGCGGCCGCCGCGGCGATGGTGCGCCTGCGGAAGTAGTCGAGCATCTCGGGCGCGCCGTATCTGCGCGCGTCGCCGACGAGGAACGTGGCGCCGCTGAACGCGGTCGCCGCCACCGAGACCAGGCCGAAAGCGATCGACATCGGGCTGAACGAGGCGAGGTTGCCGGACGCGATCGCGCCGAGCGTGGCCGCGAAGAAGAAGGGCGTGAGCACCGAGGAGATGCCGAAGACGAGGTCAGCTGCGCGGTGCTGGCGTGGCTCTTCGGCGATGTGTCGGAAGGCGAAGAAGGCACCGCGGAGGATGAGACCGATCAGGGCCAGGGCGAACAGCGGGTACAGGCCCAGGAAGGCCTCCTGGAACAGCAGCGGAAACCCGGTCCAGCAGACGACGATGCCGAGCACGAGCCAGACGTTGTTGACCTCCCATACCGGCGCCATCGCGTGATCGATGAGGGCGCGTGCCTCCTTGCTCTTGCCCGAGGCGCCCGCTAGGAGGTCCCAGATGCCGGCGCCGAAATCGACACCTCCGGCGGTGCTGTAGGCGGTGATCGCGAGCAGGAGGACGAAGGCGACGAGCTCAGGCACTGCCGGCCTCGAATGCCTTTGGGCGCGGTCCGTAAGGCACCCCGACCTCAGGGGCGCCTTCGTCTTCCTTGCGCCAGCGCTGGGCGAGCCTCAGCAGGAGCGAGATGAAGAAGAAGGCGATCAGCGCGTAGATGACGACCAGCGTGCCGAGCATGGTCCAGACGAAGCCGGCCGGCGCTGACGTGACGGCGTCGGAGACGCGCATCAGGTTGTAGACGATCCAGGGCTGGCGGCCGACCTCGGTCGTGACCCATCCGGCCTCGACCGCCACGTAGCTTCCGACCCCGGCGAGCGCCGCCAGGCGGTAGAACCATTTGTTGTCGGGCGGGCGGCGCCGCCGCGCCATCGACCAGAGGTGCCAGAGCGCGAGCAGCGCTCCGATCGTGCCGAGACCGACCATGACGTCGAAGGCGGTATGGACGATGTTCGCCTCGGCGATGGTTGGCCGGGTGTCTTCCGGAAAGCTGTTGAGGCCCTTGACCACAGTGGCCGGCGAGTAGCCGACCAGAAGTGAGTCGACCGTCGGGACGACGATGCCGAAGTAGATCTGGCCCGCGTTGCCCATCAGTCCGAGGACGACCTCGGGGTTGTGGTCGCGCGTCTCCCAGGTGAGCGATAGGGCGGCGAACTTGGCGGGCTGATTGTCGGTGAGAGCTCTCGCTGACACGTCGCCGACCACGAGCTGGATCGGTGCGAGGAGCGCCGCGAATGTGAACGGAACGGCGAAGGCCAGGCGTTGGTAGTGGTCTCTGCGTCCGCGCAGCCATGCCACCGCGTAGATGCTCGCGACCATGAAGCCGGCCGTCATGTAGATCGAGATCACGAAGTGCCAGAACTCGTAACCGAGCGCGTCGGTGAAGAGAGCTCGGATGACGTCGACGTTCGTAAGCCTGTCGCCCTCCATCGTGATGCCGCCGGGTGTGTTCATGAAGGCGTTCGCGGCCAGCACTCCGAAAGCGCCGACGAGTCCGACGGGCGGGAGGACCAGTCCGAGTGCAAAGTGCACTTTTGGCTTGAGGCGATTCCACCCATAGAGGTAGATGCCGATGAAGATCGCTTCCATGAAAAAGGCGAGTCCCTCGATCGCGAAACCGAGGCCGATGGCGGCGCCGAAGCGGCCCATCATGCGCGGCCAGAGAATGCCGAACTCGAAGGAAAGGATCGTGCCGGTGACCGCTCCAACCGCGAACTGGACGGCCATGACGACGGACCAGCGGCGGGCGATCTTGATCGCCGTCTCGTCCTTCTTGAAGATGCCGATGCCTTCCATCAGGAGGGTCAGCGTCGGCAGGGCGACGCCGAGCGGCACGAGAAGGACGTGGTAGGCGAGGGTGAAGGCCATCTGGATGCGGCTGGGCAGAAGCGCAGACTCGCTCGCGAGCCACACCGCGTCGGTCATCGCGCGGGACGGAACACTCTCGTCGACACCCAGCGTAGCGAAAGCAGAAACGTGAGCCATGCGACCGCGATGAAGATGGCGCCGAGCACGTCGCTGGGCCAATGAGCGCCGGTGTAGATCCGCCCGATCCCGTTGGCCGCGACGATCAGCACGACCAGGACCCACCCGACCGCGCGACCCCAGCGCGGCAGGAACGGATAGGCGAGACCAAGCAGCAGCACGGTCGTGACCGTGACGATGAAGATGGTGTGGCCGCTCGGGTAGCTCGACGCGCCGGGATGCTCGGTGACGTGCAAAACCTGGGCGGTGCTCGGCCGTGGGCGTTCGACGAGGTGGATGCCGAGCTCGTACCAGGCGCCGCTGAACGCCGCGCCGGCGGCGAAGATCCAGGCGGGCCGGTTGACCAGCAGGATGACGAGGAAGACCACCACCTCGGCCACGAAGCCCTTCGCGTCGCCGATCCAGGCGAAGAACGGGAACGTGTACCCGAGGGGGCCCCACTGGGTCGCCTGGATGTCGCGTTCGATCGAGGCGTCCTGCGGGATGAAGTGGTGAAAGGAGACGTAGACCGAGATGCCGACGGCGATGGCGGCGCAGGCGATCGAGATCCCGAACAATCCTCGGTTCAGGCGCCGATTCATGGCCGGCGCGTTACCCAAAGGACGTGATTCCCGGCGACTTCATCCTCGCTCACCGCGATCACTTCGTCGCGCGTCTCATCAGCCGGGCGCAGGCCCGCCGTTTTCGCGGTCGTGACGCCGTGTACGCGCACTGGAGCCACGCCGGGATCATCGTTCCGGGTGACTGCGTGATCGAGGCCGAAGCCCATGGCATCGTTCGCAGCCCTCTGACGAAGTACAGGCCCGGCGAATTCCGCACCGTCGCGCTGGGCGAGCAGCTCGACGCGCCGGCTCGCGAGCGCGTGGTGGCTTACGCGGAGCGCCAGGTCGGCCAGGCCTTCGGGTTCCTCGACATGTTCGGCGCTTCGGTGTACCTGCTGACCGGCGTGCCGGTCCGAATCGTGCGGCGGCACCACGAGATCTGCTCGAGCCTGGTCGTACGCGCGCTTCAACAAGGCGGCTTGTTGACGGATCTCGACCCGGCGCTCACGCTGCCCGCCGATCTCGCGAAGCGCTTCGACGTTCCCTGATCCATTTGAGGCTTGGGCTGGGAAGCCATCGCTCAGGGAGCCAGACCACGAAGGCCGACCAGGCCAGCGCGAGAAGAAAGCCTCCGGCGACGTCGCTGGGCCAGTGGGCGCCGGCCCACACCCGCGCGAGGCAGGTGAGCAGGATGAGCGTCGCCGCCCCGAGCCACAGCGGCCATCGCCAAGGCGGTTTCAGGTGCGGCGCGAGCGAGAACGCGAGCATGAAGCTGAGCCAGGTGAAGAACACCACGTGACCGCTGGGGTAGCTATAGCCGGGCGCGGGGGTGAGGATGTGGACGAGGTCGGCGCTCGGGCGCTGGCGGGCCATGAGCAGCTTGATCCAGTTGTCGAGGAGGCTCGAGATGGCGCCGATCGCCATCAGGTAGCCCGCGCGGCGCTCGAACAGGAATAGAAGGACGACGGCGATCACCCCGACCGCACCCTGGGGGTAGCCGGCGGTCACGTTGATCGCGTTGAAGACGTACGTCAGCGGTCCCCAAGGAAAGGACTGGACGAACATGGCGACGGGCACGTCGAACGGCAGCAGCGGGCGGGTGGCCACGAGGTACGTGTCGAGGGCGAAGACGATGGTGGCCGCGAGCGCGAGCGGCCACAGCCATGCGCGGGCGGCGGCGCGCGGGTCGCCGGCGAGGACCTGCTCGGCGGCTTTCTCGACAGGCTTGGGCTGAGGTTTGGGCTGGCGTTTGGGCTGCGCCCGGCTCATTTCGGCAGCAGCACCTTGACGGCGCTGGTCTCGGCGGTGACGGTGGCGGGCGTGCTGCCGATGTGCATGTTGTCGGCGTAGACGCGCACGCGAGGCCTGGTCTTGACCTGCAGATCGGTGAACCGGAATACCTGGTCGGTCAGCTCCGCGTGCTGGCGCAAGACCGTCGACTTGAACGCCCTGGTCAAGATGTCCAGGCGGTTGCGACCCGCGTGGACGGAGAACTCGAGGTAGGGCTTGATGGGGTTCGAGTCACTGACGGCGAGCTGCAGCCCGATCGTCCCCGTGTTGCTGAAGACGAGCGACCTGGCGGAGCCGTGGCCGTCGAGGTCGCCGCGCAGCTCGTACTGAAAGCGCCGCGCCGTGAGCACGTCCTTGAGCTTGGCCGCGAGCTTGCCGAACTCCATGTCTTTGGCCGACTCGCCAAGCGCGATGGTCTCGCCGAAGAGTCCGATCGCGCAGGCCTCGACGAAGATGTGACCGTTGACGCGCCCGAGTGTGATGGCGCGGGCGTGGCCGTCGCGCGCGACGTCGATCGCCTTGTCGAGGTCGATCGGCAAGCGCAGCGCGCGAGCCAGGTTGTTGTAGGTGCCGACGGGAATGATTCCGATCGGGTGCGTGTGATCGGCGAATTTGCGGACCACGAATTCGACCGTGCCGTCGCCGCCGGCGACGACGATGCGGGCCTGTGGGGTGATGAGCTTCTCGATCTGCTGCCTGGGGTCGAACTCGACAATGAGGTGGTCGGCGAATGCGGTGCGCAGCTTCTCTTCGACGTCTGGATTGACCGCTGCCGCCCCGCGACTGATGACGAGCAGACGCGTGGCCTCGTTCACAGCGGCCTGCTGCTGAGGAGGCGGATCCATCGCGCGCAGGCGAAGGAGTGCAGACCGAGCGCGATGAAGCCTGCGGCGACCGCGGCCAGAAGGAGGCGGCCGAAAGGCTGCTCGAGCAGGAAGATGAACGCGCCGCCGAAGCCGTGGACGCGCGAGGGGTCGCGGGTGACTCCTCCCTGGAGGACGAACCAGCCGACGATCGTGAAGGTGACGCCGCGGGCGACGTAACCGATCCTTCCGAGGGTGTCGACGATCTTCTTTTCGGCGTCGTTCATCTCGCCGCGCTTCAGGTCTTTCTTGAACACCCCTTTGGTGGCTTCGACGAACTGGCCAAGGCCGACTCCGATGGCCACGATGCCGATGAGGATCGCGGCGAGCTGGCCTGCCGGGTAGCCGAGGATGTGGGCGATCGCCATCTGCGTGCTGTCCTGGTGTTTCGTCGCCGTGCCCGCGATGAGGTGCAAGGCGAAGATCACGATCGAGAAGTAGGCGATGCCGCTCCACGCGAAGCCGAGGCGCTCGGCGATGCCCGTGGGGTCCTTGCCACGGTGGAGGGGATCGAAGATCGCCCGCACGAGTCCCCAGATCGAATACGCGGTCAGGCCGATCACGACCGCGAACAGGAGGAGCTTGCCCGCCGGGCCGCCGGTGAGGATGACGAGGCTGCCCGACTGGTCGGTCGCGGCGCCGCCGACGCCGAGGGCCAGGCCGAGGGCGAACGTGCCCATGGCGGCGTAGAGGACGCCGCGGGCGACGTAACCGGCGCGCTCGAGGAGCTCGAGGGCGGGGTTGGCGACGGTCTTCTTGGTGGCAGTCTGGGCTTTGTTCGCTTTGTTGTTCGCTTCGTTCGCGACGTGGTGGGCGCTATGGGCGCGCTGGTCGCTTGTCATGGTTGCGTTACGTCAACGTCTAGCTCAGGTTTGGCACGCTGGGCACCAGTAGACGAGTCGGGCCTGCTCGCCCTGGGCGCGAACTTGAATTCGAGTTCCGCAGCGGGGGCACGGGCGGCCGGCCCGGGCATGGACGGCTGGTCTCGATCTTGCTGTGGTTGTGGTGTCTGTCGTGTGCAGGTTGCGCTGCATGTTCTGGCGTGCGGTTTCGAAGATCTGTTTGAGATCGTCGTCGGTGAGGTCTTTGGTGGGCTTGAACGGGTTCGTGCGCCGCTGCCAGAGGGCCTCGCAGCGGTGGATGTTGCCGATGCCGGCGGTGACGCGCTGGTCTAGGAGGAGCTCGCCAATGGTTTTGGCGTTGTTGTTGCTTTTTCGTGCGTTTGCGACCACCTCTTCTATCGACCACTCGTCGGTGAGGATGTCGGGGCCGAGGTGACCGAGTTTGGTGTTCTCGTCCTTGACGATCTCGATGATGGGAGCCGAAAAGCACACGGCTTGTGTTCCGTCTTCTGTTTGGAGGAGTGCCTTCGCCTGCCACTGGGGTCTTCTCCACCGCTGGCCGGTCTCGTAGACGTGCCAGGCACCCTGCATGCGCATGTGAGAGTGGATGGCGAGGCCGTTGTCGAAGCGGATGAGGAGGTGCTTGCCGACGGGCTTGACGTCCGTGACAGTGCGGCCTTGGAAGCGCTTCAGGGTGTCGGGTTTGGCGTCGGCGATGCGCTTGTCGTGGAGGGCGGCGCGGAGGGTTTCGGCGGTGCGCCAGATGGTGTCGCCTTCGGGCACAGGTTCATTGTGGAATGGTGGCTATCACGGTGCCGGTCGTTCTGACCGACGTTCACGTCGGAGGCAAGCTCAGCCCACCGAGACGGCCTGCGAGTCTGTGGCCCGCTTGATCTGATTGAGCAGACTTGTCATCTGGCCGAGGCCGAACAGAAAGTTCCCTCCGACGCCGAAGACTAGGACGAACACGAGTAGTTCCGGTGCAAAGGGGAACCCGAGCCTGTTGAGGACCAGCCAGAAGACCGGATAGACGAGGATCGCCGCCCCGAACGAGATAACGACCCAGCGCTTAAAGGTGAGAAGAACATGAATGAATGTTGGACGGCCGCCACCTTCGAATCGGCCGACCGCGTAGACCATCGACGCCTGTGGCCCACCGAGTTCGAGTCGAAAGCCGGCCGAATTCACCTCGCCGCGCACGCCGTAACGGCCTAGGTATGAGAAGAATCCCCGCGGAATCGGCTGCTGCAGTCGCTTCGCGCACTCAGCGGCGGAGAGCATGGTCTGGAGCGTGACGGTGCGGGAAAGCAGCAGTGGCAGAACATGTCGCTCCATCGCTTCATCACGTGGTCCAACGTTGAGGTTGAGCCGGCCTGACCGGACACGCTCAAGTTCGTATGCGATTGCTGCACAGGCGCCGAAAAAAACGATGGCGTGACCGCTGAACAGCCTTGCCACGTACATCAGGCCCTGCGGGTTGCTACTGCTCTGCTGCTGCGGGGTCGCAGGCAGCATATGAAGGGTTAAGAAGAAATTGAGGAAGACATAAGCGAAGACGAGCGCACCGAGGATCTTGACCGGCCACGGTATGTCGCCGAAGAGAACGCCTATCGGTGCACGGGACAAGTTCACGGCGCCCATTGCCAAGAAGAACAGCGGAAAGACTGCGAGGAATAGCGCCAGCGCTGCGTTGGTGAGAATCTGGCCCCAAACGGCGGGACCGTAACTCGCCGCGTTCACAGTCGCGGCACCAACCAGTCCGAGTGATGCGAGGGTGGCGTAGCCGAGCGTGGCTACGCGTGGAAACCTGCGGATGTCAAACCGGCTCTGCACGGTGCGTCAGTCTGACGCGTCACTCTATGTGCGATGAAAGCGGCCGTCTGCACGGCATACGGACCGCCGGAGGTGGTCCAGGTTCGGGAGGTCCGCAAGCCCGTCCCCGGCCGCAAAGAGCTACTGATCCGGGTCCGCGCAGCGGCCCTGACGACGAGCGACACTCGGATCCGCGGGCTGCAGTATCCGCGGCGATTGCAGCTGTTGCTGCGCGTCGTTGTCGGCGTTCGGGCGCCACGGAAGGTCATGGGCCTCGTGCTGTCCGGTGAGGTCGAGTCTGTCGGCGCGGACGTCACCAGCTTCAAGCCCGGTGATGAGGTCTTCGGCTTTGACGATCGATTCAGGTTCGGCGCGCAGGCCGAATACGTATGCTGGCCGGCGAACGATCTGCTGGCTCCAAAGCCGGCCGGGCTGAGCCACGAAGAGGCGGCGGCGATCCCGTATGGCGGTCTGATGGCGAAGTTCTTCATGCGCCGCGCCGGTGTGAGGAGTGGCCAGCGTGTGGCGGTATTCGGAGCCTCGGGCGCCAATGGGACTTCGATGGTGCAGCTGGCGACGCATGCGGGCGCGGAGGTCACAGCCATCTGCAGCGGTCGAAACTGTGAGCTGGTGCGCGGGCTGGGAGCAGCGGCGTGCATCGACTACACCGCTGAAGACTTCACCGCGTCGAACGTCTTCTACGACGTCGTCCTCGACGCGGTGGGTGGACTCAAGCATCCGCCTTCCCGGGAGGCGGTGGCGAAGGTCCTCACAACGGGAGGCGTGTACGTGTCGGTCGACGAGACGATGCCGCGCTTCGCGCAGGCGGACCTGGAGGAGCTCGCCCGACTTGCGACCGAAGGCTCGCTGCGGCCGGTCATCGATCGGACCTACCCGCTGGATCGGATCGCCGAGGCGCACGCGTACGTCGACCAGGGGCACAAGCGCGGCAACGTCATCCTGGTCATGCCCTCCTGATGCCCCGGCGGCGTGATTTCGGGGGCCGGCAGCGACGGCCCCCGAGGTTGCTCAGGACACGTTGATCGCGCCGATCCACGTGCCCCAGTTGCGCCCGAACACAGGTGGTGTGCTCACCCCCTGGAACTGGTTGGCGTACTGGCCCGCAAACCAGATGCGGCCAGAGCCGTCGAACGAAGTGGCTTCGTAGTCACCCCAGCGGCAAACCGGAATCGTCTTGGTGCCGCAGAGGGTCGGCCGGTAGTTGGACTCTCCGGCTTTCAGCGGCTGACCAGGTCCGCTGAAGTTGGCGTCGGTGGCTCCCTTCACGACGAACCTAGTCTCCGGGAAGACCTTGTGGCTCATGTGCTCGAAGATCATGGTCACGTTGCCTTGAGAGTCGGACATCACAGCCGGATATGTGAGTCCCTCGTCCGTGGTGCTGAAGTAGCCCGTGGTGGTGCCGTTGTTGCTCAAATTGATCTGAGCCCACTCGATCCCCGGATCCGGCCGCGGCCTGCTGTTGCCGGCATCGATGGCGGTGTCCCACGCGGTGTAGAGGACTCCGTTGCGGACCACCGGAGTGCCCGGAATTCGCAGGTCGTTGGCGTCGATGCAGTTGTTGCAGCTCGGCTGGTCGGCCGGCGTGCTGACCAGGTAGGGCGCCGTCGGGACGAGCGTTCCGGTGAACGTCGGCGCCGCGCCATGGTGGGTGTCATGTCCGATCGGGTTGGACATCGTCCAGACGACCAGGCCGCTGCACGAGTCCCCAAAACGTCCGCCGAAGAAACCACAGAGGTGACCTGTGTTCACGTCAGGCCCGTCCATCGTGTCGACGAACGTCTCGCTCGTGCCGGTGCTGTTGTCCAGGTTGACGGTCGGCTGGACCGTGTCGGCAAAGAACGGACCGGTCGCAGCCGTCGTGCCTGGGCCGGTGCCTTGCAGGTTGAAGAAACCGTCGGCGGTGAAGTTCGCCAGCCCCTGCTCCATCTGCGACTTGTTGGCCTCGAAGACCTCGGCGTAGAAGTGGCCTTTGCTGCCGAACATGTTGCCCGAGAAATAGATCGCCTGGCTGTTGATGCCGAGCTGGGTGTAGTCGGCGGCGAAAAGCTCACCGCCGGCCTGCGGGCCCATCGACATGTCGAACTCGTACACGTTCCAGCTGCCGCTGGGGTTGGCCGTCTGGCTGACCGCGATGTAGTAGACGGACTTGAACGGGCAGTCCGGAACGACGCCCAGCGCGTTCTGGACCTGAAGAATCGCGGCCCAGAAGTGACCGTCGGCCGCGTCGTAAAAGGCGCGCGGGTCGCTCGTGAAGGGTTGGCTCTTGTGAGCCGTATCGCACGGTGTGCCATCGGCATTGGTGACGTTCGGTATTCCGAAGAACCTCTGGGCGCTGACCGGCCAGCCCGGCTGGACGTTGCCGCTCGGGTCGAGAACCTCGAACTGCGTGTTGACGCCCTGGAGGACGAACTGCGGCGACGCCGCAATCGCCATATCCGGCGGGTTGCAGCCGGTGCCGAAGTACGAGCACGTCTTCGCCGACGACTGCTGGCCGATGAAGCTCGCGGCCGCGCTCGGTGTGGACGCGGCGCTCGAGCCTGAGGCGGCTCCGCCTCCGTTCACTCCGCCCGTGGCGGTGACGAGCGACGCCGGTCCGTTGCCCTTCGCCCAATGCGGCGCGATCGGGCTTTCCTCGTTGGACGCCGAAGTGGCGCCCGCGGTCCCACGGCTCGCCGGCGTGACGACGTAGTGAGCGAAGATCTGCGAAACACCTGGCTGCGACGTGAACGCCACGGTGGCACCGGCGGACGACTGGCTCACGCCGGTGGCCAGCCCCGCCGCGAGCGCGGCGACGGACGCAAGCGCAAATACTCGAGGTCGATTGATCACACCATCACACCTCCTGCTATCCGATCCCCGATGCAGCATGCGCGTTGTAGACACACCCGAAGTTGGGTGCCTTCAAGCAGCCCAGGGATCCTAGACCTGGATCGCGATCGAATCAACTTTCGGTTCAGCGGTGGCGGAGGATCAGTCTCGCTCTATTCCGCGTGCGGTAAGAAATCCAATCGGTTGGCGGGATTCGGGTGGGCGGCGTCCGTCGCGCATGGCAAAGAGCTCGGCGAGCGACACCCTGCCCATGGCCGATGCCGCGCGTCCGCGCTGGATCAGCCATTCGCCCGCTTCATCCGACCCGAAGAGCTCGAACGAGACGACAGCGCCGCATCGTCCCGGCCTGCTGACCGCGGGGTGAAAGCCGCCCAGGGGTTCGTTGGTCGTGATCAGCACGCCAACCTTCAGCCCCTGTCCGATCAGTCCATCGACGAGATTCAGCAGTCTGGCCAGCCCCTGGCCCGAGCGCTCCTTGGCATCCGCGGAGAGCAGCTCGTCGCAATCCTCGAGGACGAGCAGGCGAGTCTTGCCTGTGCCAATTTCGGCATCGTCACCATCGTCGTCGTCGTCGTTGTCAAAGAGCACGCTGATGAAGTACCCGGCGTCCCGGCCAAAGAGCGCCTCGGGATCAAGGACGTACTCGACACGGATCCTCGCGTGGTTCTCGCGGGCGAGCGTTCGCAGCGCGGAGGTTTTTCCTGTGCCCGGAGCGCCGTGCCATAGGAGCAGTCGACCGCCGGCGATGACGGCGTCGAGATCTGACATCGATGGTGCCAGCGCCTGTCGAGTGACCGCAGGGTAGTTTGTAGCGCTCTCGCCCCAGCCTGGAGCTTCGAGCGCGCGTTGGACTTTCGCTGCGCCCTGCGGACCGCGATACCAGAAGCCGACGTTGATCACTTCAGAGGGTCGCGCTTCCGCCGGCGGCAACAGCTCTTTGAGCCGGGCCACCTCCAGCTTTATCGCATGGCGTGACGTGCCATAAACGGCAACAGAGGCTATCGGTGTGGCGCCTCCGCGATGGGTGAGGCTGATCCAGGCGATCGCATGCTGCAGATCGAGGACCAGTCCTTCCCAATCCTTGCGGTGGTTGTCGAGCAGCACGTCGCCTTCGAGGTGAGCGATCAGCTCTTCCAGTGTTTCTCGGTCGGTGCACCATGTGTCGTACGTGCGGAAGCGGAGCGAGCGCTCGCGCGCGCGCTCGATGAAGACCGCCGCTGCGGGGTCTCCATGGCTGAGGTCAAAAACTATGTCGGTCTTGCTCATGAAGTGGTTTCGCGAATCACGTTGACTCCCGAACAGGCATGGCAAGCGCGGAGCGGTGGATGACCGGACGAGCCGGCCACCCACCTAGTTGACGGCGAAGTCGCGGATCAGAGTCGGCACCGCGACATCAAAACCGATCACGTCCAGCATGCCGGCGTCGTTGGGATCGGCGATGCTGAAGTCGTTGGCCACGAAGGCCTGAACGATCAGCCTGGCGGGGATGCCCATCTTCTGGCGGTACTGCTGGAGCGCCTGCACCGGGTGGATCCTGCCGAACCAGGTCTCACTGTCGGTGTAGACCACGAAGACGTCGATCTTCAACTTGCGCTCAGTCGCGTAAAGCATCGGCTGCGCGCAGTCGGTGCGGCCGAACGGCAGGCCGTTCGTCTTACGCACCACGTCGTCGAGCCTTTCCCTCGGCGAGATGCTGAGGGGCACGAACGATCCCTGGAACGCCATGATCACGTGCTCCGGCTCGGTGGCGGCGGTGACCAGAGTCATCGCCGCCGCGGCGACCCTCGGGGTCATGCCTGCGACGCCGGCGACGGCGCCCATCGACATGGAACCCGAGACGTCTACGCCGAGGAGCCAGCGCTTGCCGGTCGCCTCGACGTTGTCGAACGCCAGGTAGAACGCATCGTTGAGTGCGTCGACCACCTGCTGGACCGGAGTCCAGGTGTGCTTGCCCCTCTCGCCGTGGCCCTGCTCGTAAGTCTTGAGCGCAGCCAGGATGGCCATCGGGTGCACACGCGCCTTGCGGATCCTCTCGCGGTCCTTCAGCTCGTCGACCATCTTGCGCGTGGCGTCCGACATCGGGACGACCAGGCCGATCCTGGTCATGGTCGCGAGGTTGCGAATCATCGCGGTGAGCGGCATCTCCTCGAGGAGCGCCGCCCACACCTCCGGGCTCGAGCGGAGCTCGGTGGGAACGGTCTCCCAGGGCAGCCTGTAATCGACGATCAGCTTCGCCGCTTCCGGCGCGGCGG
The DNA here is from genome assembly GCA_024280995.1 of Candidatus Dormiibacterota bacterium. Lineage (GTDB taxonomy): Bacteria > Chloroflexota > Dormibacteria > Dormibacterales > Dormibacteraceae > 40CM-4-65-16. The sequence goes on along the minus strand of JAMXLM010000044.1, from coordinate 37,922 downwards.
TCGCCTTCTGCAGCTGCTCGAAACCCTGGATCTGCTTGAGCGCCTCGTCGCCGTCCGGCACGACGCCGTCGACGATCCAGGCATAGAGCTCCTTGTGCGCCGCGCTCGGCGCCTTCGGGTGGCTCAGGCGAAGCAGGTCGGCGTGGGTCCAGCCCTCCCTCTGGCGGTACTTGACCGCCTGGTAGGCGAGCTCGCCCACCTTCTCGCGCTCGTACCACGCGCTGATTGCGCGTGTGGTGGCGCGGCCCCAGCCACCGAAGGCCTGCACCGCCTCCGCGAACTGGAAGAGATGAGTGCTGGTGCGCGCCACGTCCGGGACGGCCGCGAACGCTGCCTTCCTGGTCGGCACGTCACCGAGCTTGGCCGCCATCGCCAGCGCGAAGATCGCCGGATCGTTGCGCGGCGCGCGGCCGGTGTGCGAGATCTCGCGAATGCGAGCCACGGCCCTGGGACCGTCCTCCTTGATGCAGCGGAGGACCGCCTCCGCATTCTTGCGGGTCAGCTCGCGCTCACCCGCGTAGTAGCTGCCGCCCTCACTGCCGAGAATGAGGAAGCGGTCAAGCCTGACCCAGTCGTCGACCGGAAACGCGTAGCCACCGGCCGAGTTCGGGACCTGGGTCGATCCCGGGATCGGCTGCCTCTGGGGAGTGACCCTGGTCGAGACGTGACGGACGTACTTCACTGCTTCTCACCTCCTTTTCTTGGTGCAGTGATTGACCGATTTCAGCCCTTGACCACGAGCAATTGCTTCAGCATGTGGACTGGCTCGCAGAGGTCTGACTCCGCCGCCAGCACGCTGTTGATGTCCTTGTAGGCTCGCGGGCTTTCGTCGATTACGCCGGAGTCGGTCCGGCCTTCGATACCCTCCATCGCCTGGCGGTGTTCGTCGAGGGTGATCTCACGCTTGGCCCGGCCCCGCGACATCGCCCTGCCGGCCCCATGCGAGCACGACTTGAACGATTCAGGGTTCCCGAGGCCGCGCACGATATAGGACCGGGCGCCCATCGACCCCGGAATGATCCCGTACATGCCTTCGTCGGCCCGCACCGCGCCCTTGCGGGTCACGAGCACCGATTGGCCGAAGTGCTGCTCGAGGTTCAGGTAGTTGTGGTGGCAGTGCACGAGCCATTCGGCTTCGGGCTCGAGATCGACTTCCACCAGCGCCGCGCGTACCGCCGCGAGCATCAGAAGGCGCGACTCCCAGGCGTACTTCTGCGCCCAGGCCATCGCTTCGACGTATCCCTCGAACTCAGGCTCCCCGCGCTCCAACCAGGCCAGGTCCTTGTCAGGCAGCGGCTGACCTTTGCGCAGGCGCTGCGCGAACCGAGTGTAGAAATCGCCGATCTTGTTCCCCGGGCCGCGCGAGCCGGAGTGGAGCATGATCCAGATCCGGCCACCGCCATCGAGGCTTTTCTCCTGATCGGCGCAGAGCTCGATGAAGTGATTGCCGGTGCCCAGCGTGCCGAGCTGGCGCTCCGGAGCGGGATGCCGGATCCTCTTGGCTTCGTCGCGGTTGGCGGCGAATCCGTGCATGACGCGGACCAGCTGCTCGTAGCCGCGTTCCATGCTGCGCCAGACTTTCTCGACGGCCTTCGGCAGCCCGTTTGTTGGCCACGAGCCGATTTCGAGTCCGGGCCCGCCAACCGGCACCCGACGCTCGATCTCGCGCCGGATTTCGGGCAGCTTGCCTTCGACATCCGACCGGGTCAGGTTGAGTCGCTCGGCGATCATTCCGCAGCCGATGTCAACACCGACCGCAGCCGGGACGACTACGTCCTCGGTCGCAAAGACGGTACCGACCGTCGAGCCCTTGCCGGCATGGACGTCGGGCATGACGGCAACGTGGGAAAAGATCCATGGCATCGAGGCCAGCGTGAAGACCTGCTGCTGCGCCTCCGGTTCGAATGGAACGCCATCTACCCAGGCCTTGACCTTGCGGTTGCCGTAGGTCTGGTAGCGGGGCGCCAGTTCTGTGTTCACTGCTTTCTCACCTCCTTGTAATGCGTGATGGGTGGGCCTGGGCGTGGTGCGGCACGGGATGCGGACTCGAACCGCTGCGACCATCGATAACCCGCTGCCTCCGGTCCAGGCGAATCGCTTGATGATGCCGAGCATGTTGCGCGTCAAGGGAAAGGCGCTCTACCACTGAGCTACGGATCACGTTGATCCGGCGGGAATCGAACCCGCCACAACCCGCTTTGAAGGCGATAACCCTCAACATCCGGCTCGGCGATTTTGATGCGCAGCGTTCGGACGTGTCGCGCCCTCGGACGGGGCATGCCAGCCGGGAGTCGAACCCGGGACCGCTTGCGCGGCCTCCTCCCCTAAATGGTGCGATAACCGAGAGACTCCGGTCCGAACGCTGTTTGAGAGTTGGTCCCGAGAGGGAGAGTCGAACTCCCACGACCTTTCGGCCACGGGGTCTGGGCCCGCTGCGTTTGCCGTTACGCCACCTCGGGACGATTGCTGCCGGCGAGAGGATTCGAACCTCCAGACCTCATCGCCTAAAAGGCGCGCTCTCTGCCAGTTGAGCTACGCCATCCATCCTTTCGTTGGGGCCGCGGAGGGGACTTGCACCCCTGTCGCCTACATGGCACGCAGGCATCCTGGCTGCTGAACGACCGCGACGCTGATGGAGCCCCGCCCAGAGGGCGGCCCGGGGACGGCGGCGCAAGAAGCGTGCGAAGCATCTGCACTGCCACCGGCCCGGACCATGACACGCATGAGAGCCGAGCGTGTTGTCGCCAAGGGATCAGCCGGGCGCTGGAAACCAGCTACTCCCGGCCCAGCGATAACCCTTCGGCTCCGGCTCGGGCAGAAATTCGTTGGGGCCGGCGGCAGGAATCGAACCCGCAACCCTCTGCTTACTAGGCAGTCGCTCAACCGAATTGAGCTACGCCGGCGATTGGCACCCCGCCCAGGAGTCGAACCCGGAAACGGCAGGCTTCGCAAACCCGCCTGAGATCCGTCTCGCGAGGTGATTTGGTTCGGGAGGCAGGTCTCGATCCTGCGGCCGACGGCTTATAAGACCGGTGCTCTTCCTCTCTGAGCTACTCCCGAGAATTTGGTCCGGGGAGGAGGACTCGCTGCAGGTCGATGGGCGTGGTCGCGTGGCCGGGTGTCGATCCCGGTTGGCGCGGCTTATGAGGCCGCGATGCTCCCGGAGCTCCACGCAAAGTGCTTGTGCAGGGCCGCCCGGACTCGAACCGGGGTCCTCTCGCTGCAGCGAGGCGGCCTTCCGTTGGATGACAGCCCGTGGCACAAGAAGAGCGACGCATTTGGGGGCCGGCCGGATTCGAACCGGCGTCCGCCTCGTTGAAAGCGAGGGATCCTGCCACTAAACGAGCCATGGTGGATCCGGGGAGATTCGAACTCCCACGCTTCTGCGTGCGAAGCAGATGCTCGCCCGGGTTCGAGCTGCGGACCCAGTTTCGTTGGTACCCCCGGCAGGACTTGCACCTGCATCTCGCGGTGTAAGAGACCGGACTCTGGCTGCTTGAGTTACGAGGGCATGCGCGTGATGTGGAGCCGCCGGGAGGACTCGAACCTCCGCGCAACCGGTTAGAAGCCGGAGGCTCTTCCGCTGAGCTACGGCGGCGAATGGAGGAGGGCCTGGGATTCGAACCCAGGAGGGCTATCAGCCCTGGCTGTTTTCGAGACAGCTGCCATCAACCAGACTCGGCCAACCCTCCGCGGTTTGGGGTGATCGATCGGAATCGAACCGACATCACTCGATCCACATTCGAGCGCTCTGACCGTTGAACTACGACCACCATGTGCGAGGAATAATTGGCACCGGCGAAAGGATTCGAACCTTTATCTCCACCTTTTGGAGAGGTGCGCTCTGCCGATAGTTGAGCTACACCGGCGTGGTCAGGGGAGGAGGATTCGAACCTCCGCTCTCGCGGGTCCGGACCGCGTGCCTTAGACCGAGCTCGGCCATCCCCTGATTGGCACCCTCGCGAGGAATCGAACCTCGATGGTCCCGGGTAACAACCGGTTGCCTACCTTTTCGGCCACGAGGGTGTGGTTCCCGAGGCACGGACTCGAACCTGCGATCCCCTGGGTGTAGGCCAGGTGCTCTAGCCGCTGAGCTACTCGGGAATGGCGCTGGAGGACGGTTTTGAGCCGCCGACGCGCACGCCTTCAACGTGCCGCTCTACCTCTGAGCTACTCCAGCAATTGCTTGGCACCAGGGGAAGGACTTGAACCCCCATCTCGTGGTTCAGAGCCACGTGTCCTACCGCTTAGACCACCCTGGTGTGTTTTCAGATATGGCGCCCCCGACGGGAATCGAACCCGCCTGGTACTGCTCGACAGACAGACGCCCGCACCAGCGGGCCTCGAGGGCGCGCAGAACAAGCGTGGTGATGGTGCGCCGGGGAGGATTCGCACCTCCACAGCCGCTGGCAACGGGGTTACGGCCCGCTGGGCTCGCTTGTGCCCGAGCCGGCGCTTCACGCCACCACGCTCGTGATGTTTTGGCTTGCCATGCCTATTCGGTTTTCAAAGTGCGGTCCCGGATTCGCCGGGCAAAAGAAAAGGGGCCTGGCGTCGCCAGGCCCCTTGTCGGCTCCTTGCTTAATCGTGGGAGTTCCAGTTGCTCCCACAGAGGAGACTCCGGGCCCGGTGACGCTCGAGTGGGTTCCTACCCGAGGACAGATGTCCTTGCCGGCTATATAGGCGCGGGCAGGCGACCACAGCCGGCATTTCGGCTGCGGGTTCCCAATCCGTCGTTGTTCTGCCTATGAAACTCATGGCTCTGTGAGGATAAATCGGTCGTTGTCTCATTGTCAAGCTGTCAATTTGACTATTGAGCGCATTAGCGCTTTGGCGACATGTCAGGTATGCTTGAGCCCGCGTGCGAAGCATCGTTTCTATGAACCCTGCCGGGCGGGTCACCGTGCCGGCCGAGGTGAGGCGCGAGTTAGGCCTGGGCGAAGAGGCTTTCTTCGAGGTCCAGGTCCAGAAAGGCGCTATCGTCCTGCGGCCAGTGGCGGTTGTTCCGCTTGACCAGGCAAAGGGCTACACAGGCAACCACCGCCGATCGGCTTAGGCTCGCGTTCGGCACGAGGTTGAAGGCCCGCGCAGCGGGATCATTGTCGTTTGCCTCGCGCCTGCTGACGCCGGCTATGGCCAGGAATCGTGTTCGGACAATTCGCGCCGGTCTTTCGTCGGGCGCCGGCATACGACGCGGTGGACGACAGTGGAGGTAGTGGACGTTCGCGGCACATTTACAGACCGACGCCAGGTCGATTGCCGCCTGCGGCTCGGCCGCGGGGTGTGTCACCGGCCTGTCACATTTCGCTACTACGGTCGGCTCATCTCAATCCCAATGGAGGTGAGCCGATGAAGTCGGTGAATATCGTCCGGACGGTTCGAGCATCTGCCGCGGCGGCGCTGGCCGCCGGGCTGTTGACGCTTGTCGCATCGCAGACAGCATTCGGAGCCGAGGTCGGGTTCGGCCAGCTTTTCCTCAACGGCCACGTCGTCGGCACGGTGGTCACGCCGGCGCATGTCGCCCCGGGCAGCGGCCGGGATCCTTTCTTCAAGGTGACGAACGGCACCGCCGGGCAGCTCGGCATCGCCGGGGTTGGTCCCGGCTCGCCTGGCTTCCACGGCGGTGACTGGGAGGTCTTCACAGTCACCTTCAACGTGACCCCGTACCTACTGACCTCCGGTTCGGCGGTTGCGACGGCGGAGGCCAAGGGCGACGTCACGGTCACGCGGCAGCCGGCCCAGGACTTTCGCTGTCCGATCACGTCGACGTCCGTCGGCGGCTGAGAAACTAGAAATCGGGGACCGGAATCAACTCCGGTCCCCGGTGTTACGCATTCATGGTCAGTCAGCGGGTGCTGGTGGTCGACGACGACCCCAAGATCGCAAACCTCGTCGAGCTCTATCTGACGCGCGCGGGCTTCGATGTGGCGGTCGCGGGAGACGGCCTCGTCGCCCTCCGCCTGATGCGGGAGGTGGAACCGGTGCTGATCGTGCTCGACCTCATGCTGCCGGGCGCGGACGGCAACACCGTGGCCAGGATCGCTCGCGAGGAAGCCGGCATCCCGATCGTGATGCTGAGCGCCCTCGGTTCAATTCGTGATCGAGTCAACGGCCTCGAGGCCGGAGCTGACGACTACCTGGCCAAGCCGTTCGCTCCGACCGAGCTGGTCGCCCGGGTGCGTTCGGTGCTTCGGCGGGCCAGGCCGGAGCACCTCGACGCCCCGGTGCGAATCGGCGAGCTGCTGTTCGATGCAGGCGGGCGTCGCGTCGAGCTGGCCGGCTCGCCGGTCGACCTGACCCCCGCCGAATTCGAAATTCTTGCGGCCCTGGTGGAGGCTCGTGGCCGCGTCGTCACCCGGGATCAGCTGATCGACAGGCTGCATCCGCACGGCGAGGGCATCGTCGATCGCACCATCGACGTCTACGTCAGCCGCTTGCGCGTGAAGCTGGGCGGCGGCCGTTACGTCGTCACTGCTCGCGGCGCCGGCTACAGGCTTGGCGCGTGAACACTCTCGCGTTTCGCATCGCGCTGGCCGGCGCAATGATCGCGCTCGTGACCACGACACTGGTGGCCGCGGGCGTGCTGGTGGTCGGCCGTACGACCTTCGAACAGCTGATGGCCCAGCACGGCACTGCGGCGGCCATCTCCTACGAGATGTTCGACACCTCGGTGACGCGCGTTTTGATCGGAGCGTCGGTGATCGCGCTCGCGTGCGCCGTGGTTCTGGCCGCCCTGGTGGCGCGTCAGATCGAGCGGCCGCTGGCCGATGTCGCGCGGGCGGCACGCAAGCTCGCCGGAGGCTCCTACTCGGCACGGGTCGCGCGGCCCGGCTCGCGCGAGCTCGCCTCGCTCGCCGACTCCTTCAACCAGATGGCGGCCAGCCTGGAAGACCAGGAGCGTCAGCGGCACGAGCTGATCCAGAACTTTGCCCACGAGCTTCGCACGCCGCTGACCAACCTCCACGGCTACCTGCAGGCCCTGCGCGAGGGCGTGGTTGCCGGCTCTCCAGGCGCGTACGCGTCGCTGCAAGAGGAGATCGATCGCCTCGTGCGCCTCTCGAGGTCGCTAGACGTGCTGGTCGCCGGCGGCGTCGCGGCCAACGAGCTCGTCGAGTTCGACCTCGTGCCGATGATGCAGGCTCTGGTCGACCTGCACGCGCATTCCTTCAAGCGCAGCGGTCTCAGCGTTCAGACGGCGCTTGCGTCGAGCCTGCCGGTGCGCGCCGACCCCGACGCGATCGCCCAGGTCGTCGGCAACCTTCTGCAGAATGCCGGGCGCTACACGCCGGACGGAGGCACGGTGTGGGTGCGCGCCGCGGCCGAGGGCGAGACCGTGCTGGTGTCGGTTTCGAACAGCGGTGACGCGATCCCCGACGGCGATCTGCCCCACCTCTTCGAGCGCTTCTACCGGGTCGAGAAGTCGCGCAGCGCCGCGCGCGGTGGAGCGGGCATCGGCCTGGCGGTCGTCAAGGAGCTGGTCGAGGCGGCGGGTGGACGGGTCGGCGTGGACTCTCGACCGGGACTCACCCGGTTCTGGTTTACCGTGGCGCCGGCTTAGCGCGCGCTTAGGGCCGGCTTAGTGCCCGCTTAGTGGCTGTGAGGTGACTCCTCGGCCCGGAACTTCTCCGGGTCCTTATCGAACATCTCCTTGCAGTGCGCCGAGCAGAAGTAGTAGGTCTCGTCACCGCGGACCGACTTGTATTGCGCCGTGGCTTTGTCCACGGTCATTCCGCATACGGAATCTATCGCCGTTCCGGTGGTGTTCATGTGTCCTCCATTGGTTGCATGGCTTGCATTGCTTGGATTGCTGGCATTGCTTGCATCGCGTGCTGCTGCCGTGCGCATGTCGGCCGGCACGGCCATGTCCTTAAGCATCTGCCTCCCGCCGGTGGTGAGAAAACGCCAGCCGAGGGCGGCGATCAGGACCAGCGCTGCGATGTTGAGAAAAGTCGTGTAGTTCAGCGCGGGCCTCGTCTCGAAAACGGCCACGTGGAAATGGGCCGGGGCAAGGCCAAGCAGCTGGAACGCGCCACCGATGAGAAATCCCGCGAGCGCCATCGCGATGTACGAAACGACGAGCAGATAAAGCGACATGCGACCGCCGTAGTACTTCCGATAAATGTTGATGATGGGAAGGATGATCAGGTCGGCGAAAATAAAACTGATCACGCCGCCGAAGCTCATGCCGCCGTTCCAAAGCACCGCTGCCAGCGGGATGTTGCCCACCGAGCACACGAAGCTGAGCATCGAGATGATCGGCCCGATGAGCGGGCTCCAGAACTCGTTCAGCGTCGGGTGATCGGTCAGAAAGAAGGCCTGCCAGAAGCTGTTCGGGACCCAGGCGGCGAGCGCGCCGGCGATGAGAAAGCCGAGGCCGAGGTCGATGTACAGGCTGTACAGGTCCATGTAGAAGTAGTGCGAGATGGCGGTGAAGGCGCGCGGTGAGAAGAGGCGGCGCAGGAACGGGCCATCGGTGATGGTCATGTCGTGGTCGCCGTGGCCTTCCATGTTCGAGCCGACGACGCGTTTGTCCGCCTGACGGCGCGCCGCATCGATCATTCGTTGGCGGAGGGTCAGCTTGAACAGGATCCAGAGAATCACCGCCATGAGCAGGCCGCCGGCGAACTCGGCGGCGAGGAACTGCCAGCTGAAGAGGATGAGAAGGACGAGGCCGAGCTCGAAGACCAGGTTGGTGGAGGCGAATTCGAAGATGATCGCGTTGACAAAGCTCGCGCCACGGCGGAACAGGGCGCGCGACACAGCGACCGCGGCGTAGGAGCAGGAGGAGCTGGCGGCGCCGAAGCCGCAGGCGAGGACGAAGCCTTTGAAGTCGGGGCGGCCAAGGGTGCGGGCGATCGCGCGCTTGGAGACGACGGTCTGGACTACGGCCGAGAGCAGGAAGCCGAGCGCCAGCGGCCAGAGGACCTCCCAGAACATGAAGAAGGAGGCCTCCAGCGCGCGGATTATCGCGTTGACGATGAACAATCGGTTTCCAGCTCCTCTGTTTCCAGCTTCTCTGTTTCCGGCTCCTAGCTGCGGACCAGGCGTTCCACCGCCTGGTTAAGCTCGCGGATCTTTCGCTTTCCATCGCCCGATTTGATGGCGTCGGTGACGCAGTGGGCGGTGTGGTCCGCGAGGAGTTGGAGGGCGACGCTCTCCAGCGCGGCCTTGGTTGCGTTGACCTGCGTGAGGACGTCGATGCAGTAGCGGTCGTCTTCGACCATCTTCTGGATTCCACGAACCTGGCCTTCTATTCGACGAAGGCGTGACTGGATGCTCTTCTTGTCGGCGGTGTATCCGGGCATCGGATTCATGATACCCACCGGGGGTATATGCCGCGCTGCGCCGCTACGCGGCGCAGCCCTAGGAAAGATGGTGGGCCGGGAGGGATTTGAACCCCCACAGCTTTCGCGGGTGGTTTACAGCCACTTGAGCTCGCCAATGCCCAGCCGACCCACAAGACCCAGTCAGCAGCGAGGCCCTAGTTTAGGCCAACCTCGATAATTCCCCCGTGGCCAGAGGCTACGCCCGCTACGTGCTCGGCCTCATGGTCGCCATCAACCTACTGAACTACATGGACCGCTGGGTGGCCTCCAGCGCCGGGCCGAGCATCGAGAAGGACCTCGGCATCTCCGACGCCCAGTTCGGCCTTCTCGGCACCGCCTTCCTGCTCGTGTACGCTATCGCCGCCCTGCCCTTCGGCTACTGGGGCGACCGCGGCGTGCGCAAGAACGTCATCGGCGTGGGGGTTGCCATCTGGAGCGTCGCCACCCTGTTCACGGGGTTTGCCAGAACTTTCGGCCAGCTCTTCCTATCCCGCGCCGTGGTCGGCATCGGTGAGGCCAGCTACTACCCCGCAGGTACCAGCATGCTCAGTGACTTCTTCCCCAAGGAGCAGCGCGGCCGGGTCGCTTCGATCTGGGGCGCCGGAAGCACGATCGGCATCGCCCTCGGCTTTGCCGGCGGCGGATTCATCGCCGAGCACTACGGCTGGCCGAAAGCCTTCTTCGTCGCGGCCATCCCCGGCCTGATCCTGGCCGGGCTCGCCTTCACCCTCAGCGAACCTTTGCGGGGCGCCGCCGAGCAGATGGGCCAGGCCGTCGCCAAAACCGGCGAGGCCAGCTTCAAAAACTTCGCCCTTCTTCTCCGGATCCCCACCCTTCGGGCGATCATCCTTTCCCAGACCTTCCTCTACTTCGTGCTCGCGAGCAACGCCTTCTGGCTCCCCACCCTCCTCCAGAGACGCTTCGAGCTCAAGCCCGGCGCCGCCGGACTCCTCGCCGGCGTCGTGATCGTCGTCGGCGGCCTGATCGGCACTCTGGCCGGCGGCTGGCTCGCCGACCGCCGCGCCAAGATCAATCCGAAGGCCCACCTCCAGGTCGGCATCGCCGGCTTTCTCGCCGGCGCCGTGCTCGTGACCGCCGCGATCGTCAGCCCCCTCAACGCCGGCCCCATTCCTGTTTTCTTCCCGGTCTTCCTGCTCGCGGTGATCAGCCTCTACCTCTACTCCGGCCCCTTCACCGCCCTGAGCCAGAACGTGGTCTCGCCGGGATTGAGAGCCAGCGCCGTGACCATGCTCCTGCTCGTCGCCCACATCTTCGGCGACAGCCACTCGACCTATGACGTCGGGCAGATCTCCGACTGGCTCGGTGGCAACCTCCAGGCAGCGCTACTGATCACGAGCCCGACTCTTCTGCTCCTCGCCGCCATCGCCGCCGCGACCGGGCTCAGAACCGTGAAGGCGGACACCGAGAAGATGGAGCGTGAGTGGGCGGAAACCTCAACCAGACAGCCCGTAGCCGAACCGACCACCGCGACTCCGGCCTAGATTCCGGCCTACCTAGATTCCGGCCGGCCTAGATTCCGGCCGGCCTAGATTCCGGCCTACCTAGATTCCGGCCTACCTAGATTCCGGCCTAGTAGATGAACCCCACTAGCCGGGACCCGAGCTGCCCGGGCTTGATCGTCCGCTCGTCGATCACGTCGAACGCGACCCAGTTCATCTCCGTCACCACCCACGACCCGTCGGGGTTCACGGCCTCGACGTAGGCGACGTGGCCCGCCCACGACTCCCACGTGACCATGATCGCCCCCACCTTCGGTGTCGGGCCAACGGGGTAGCCCTGGTACGACGCGTTCTGGTACCAGAACCCGGCGTCGCCGTTCCAGGTGACGTTGCGCTTGGTCGCCACGTAGTAGGTGCACCACCCGACCGGGAACTTGTTGTTCACGTACGGGCCGAGGCAGCAGCCAAGCACCTTGACCGGGTAGGCCGAGCTCAGCGAGCTGTGGAGAATCTGGAACAGCGCCGGCGGCGGCGGGAACGAGCCTCCGACGCCGTTCGGGATGACCAGCGTCATTCCGGAGCTCAGCGTCGAGCTCGATAGGCGGTTGAAGTCGACGATCGACTGGGGGTCGACGCTGTACTTGACGCCCAGGCTCTGGACGGTGTCGCTCGCCTTCGTCACCACGACCACGCCGTGAATCGGCGGGATGACGATGACGTCGCCCGTGGCGATCGTTTCCGACGAGTACAGGTTCGACGGGTTCGACCACCTTATCTCCGCCACCGAGACGTTGAACTTCGACGCAATGGTGGCCAGGCTGTCGCCCGCCTGCACCGTGTAGGTGAATGCCTTGTGGCTGACCGGGGCCGACATCGGGATCGATACCGGCTTGATGATCGTGCTGTACCGGCCCATCGAGACATCGCCGTAGCCGCCGCTGCCGTCGATGCTCACCGCCTGAGCGTTCACCGGACCCAACCGGGCCGTCAGCGTGGTCGGGAAGTGACGGTCCATGGCCGCGTAGCTCGACATCGCTATCGCTATTCCGAGCACGACGGCATGGGTCAGGTAACGATTGACTCTCAGTTGCCTACCCCTAAATGTTTGTGAACCCGAGCCGTGGCGGCGGTTTGGATCCCCCAGAAGACTTGCGCCACCCTATCAGACCCTTAACCGGACAGTCAACCCCGTCCGGCTACTAATCGGAAGCCTGGCAGGCCCCAATGGGGCGCCGCGGCCGAACTCGATTCGTATTCGGGGATCGGGTTGCCAGAGGCCCATGCTCCGAACAGCAGTTCGCCTACCCATTTGGCGGTTGATTTGACCCAGCAGCCTGGCCACGAGGACGTTCAACGGACGGCCCCGCACGAGCTTGCTAAAGAAGGGTTAAGGGCCGCCTCGGACGTAAAGGGTCTGCCCGGAGACAAAACTCGAGTCGTCGCTGCACAGGAACGCGATCACGCTGGCGATGTCCTCCGGCTGGCCGACCCGCCGCAGCGGCGTCTGCAGCGCCGCGCCTTGCTTGAACGCGTCGAAGTCGATCCCCATCCTCTCGGCCGTCTGGCGGGTCATCCGGGTCTCCACGAACCCCGGCGCGACCGTGTTGACGTTGACGTTGTACGGACCCAGCTCGATCGCCAGCGTGCGCGCCATGCCCTGGAGCCCCGCCTTGGCCGTCGAGTAGTTCGTCTGGCCGCGGTTGCCCAGCGCCGAGGTCGACGACAGGAACACCATCTTGCCGTACTTCTGTCCGACCATCGGCTTCTGCGCCGCCCGCGCGGACATGAACGTGCCCTTGAGGTGCGTATCGATGACGAGGTCCCAGTCCTCGTCCGTCATCTTGAACAGCAGGTTGTCGCGGATCAGGCCCGCGCAGGTCACCAGGATGTCGAGCCGGCCGAGCTCCGACACAGTCCTCTCCACGAGGGCCTCGACCTGGTCTCGCGAGGTCACGTCGCACGCCACGGCCAGCCCGCCGATCGGTCCGGCCACCTCCTGCGCCGGTCCGACGTCCAGGTCCGAGACCGCCACCTTCGCGCCTTCGCGCGCGAACAGCTCCGCCGTTGCGGCGCCGATCCCGCGGCCCCCGCCGGTGATGAGAGCGACCCGCCCGTCGAACCTCATGACGTCAGCGTATCCAGCGCCGTGCCGCCGTCTTTGCGCGGGTCCGACGCGCCTGAGAGGTAGCCGTCCGCCTCGGCGACGATCACCTGCGGCCGCGAGAAGTACGAGTCGTAGTTCAGGGTGCGGCGGTTGACCTCGAAGCCCCGCCGCTTCAATCCTTCGACCACCACGGCGGGCACCCGCGCCTCGGCCTGCACCGCGCCCCCCTGGAAGTCCACGCGTGGAGCGCTCACCGCCTCGACGGCGGTCATGTCGTGGTCGAGCACGTTGACGACCACCTGCAGCACGCCGGTGACGATCTTCGTCCCTCCGGGCGCCCCGACGCAGACGCGCAGCTTGCGGCCGTCGAAGACCATGGCCGGCGTCATCATCGTCACCCTGGTCTTGCCGGGGCGGATCGAATTCGGCCGCCCGGGCCGCGGGTCGAAGCAGTTCATGTAGTCGTTGTAGCCGAAGCCCAGCCCCGGCGTGACCACGCCCGAAGCCGATCCCAGCGTGTGCGTCAGCGAGACCGCGTTGCCGCCGTCGTCGACGACGCACACCTGCGTGGTATCGGCCCTGTCTGGGTAAATCGCGCCCTGCGCACGCCCGGCGACCACCTCTCGCGCTTTGGCCGCGTACTTCTTGTCCGCCAGCGAGCCGAGTGGGATGTCGACGAAGCGCGGATCGGCGATGTGCAGCTCGCGGTCGGCCACCGCCCACGCCATCGCCTCGACGAGCAGCCGCGCGGCCTCTGTGCTCGGCCACCCCGCCGCGCCGACGTCGTAACCCTCCAGGAAGTTCAGCATCTGGAGAAGCGTCAGCCCTCCAGCCGGAGGGCCCGCGGCCACCACCTGCATACCTCTATATGTGCCGCGGATCGGCTCGGTCACGTTGACGCGGTAGTTCTCCAGGTCCTCGCCCGTGATGTACCCGCCGTTGGCCGCGAAGTCGGCGACGATCGCGTCCGCGATCTGGCCTCGGTAGAAGTCCACGGCGCCCGCCGAGGCAAGCCGCTCCAGGGTACGCGCGAGGTCGCCCTGCACCATCCGCTCGCCGATCGCGTAGAGAGCGCCGTCGTGCGTGTAGATCTCGCGGGCAGTCGCCGTGGCTTGAATCCGCCGCGCGTTCGGCACCACGTCCGGTCCGTAGTCGGTCGTCCAGTAGCCGTGCATGTAGCCGCTGACCGGGATGCCTTCGCGGGCCAGCGGGATCGCCGGCTCGATCGCCTCCGCCCATGAGATGCTGCCGAACCGGCCCAGCGCCTCGTGCAGGCCGGCCACGGTGCCCGGAACGCAGACCGACTGATAGCCGACGTCGTTGACCCAACCCTCCAGCACGTACCCGTAACGGTCCGCGGCTTCGCGGAGGAAGATCGACTCCCACTGGTCCTCGCGCACACGCGAGCCGGCCGTGCCGTAGAACTCGAGCAGCGCATCGCCCGCCTGCGGGCTGTGGACCAGCATCACGCCGCATCCGCCGATGCCGCACATCTGCGGATCGATCACGCCCTGCACGAACGCGCAGGTCACCGCGGCGTCGACCGCGTTGCCGCCGCGCCGCAACACCTCGAGGCCGATCTCCGCCGCGGCCGGCTGCGGGCAGACGATCATCGCCATCCAAGCACTCTAATTGGCACGGTAGACCCGCGAGGCACACGGGCGAAACCAACCCTGCAAGACCCTGTTAAGCGTTCGCGTTTAGCGCATCACGATGAGAGGTCCGCAGCGAGGGCAGTCTCTCGTTGAAGCTGCGATCACCCTGCCGATCGTGCTGCTGCTCGCGCTCGGTGTGACCGATCTCGGGCGTTCGTTCTACTACCGCGAGGCGATCACGAACTCGGCGCGCCAGGCGCTGCGCATGGCGGTCTCGTCGTATCAGCACGGCACGGCGGACACCGTTTGCGCAAGCACCGCCGGCGGACCCGTCGCCGTCTCGGTGAGCGCACCACTTCCCCCGTCCGGCGGAACGATCAGGACGATCGCCAACCAGGCCGCCCTCGAAAGCTCGAGGGACGGCACCCCCTCCGGATCGGTGCTCGCGGGCGCGACCCTGACCGTCACGTTTCATTGCCTCAACAGCGCCGCGATCACCAACGCGACCGGCGACGGCAGTCCGCCTACGAGCCCTGGCTCCGATTCCATCACCGTGACGATCGCCCGTCCCATGTCGGTCGTCACGCCCGTGCTCCTGCCGATGTTCGGTCCCTCGTTTCCGATGTCCGTGACCTCGTCGGAGAGGGTCGAGTACTGATGAACCAAGGTGGCCGGCGCGGTCGGAGGGGTCAGGCCCTCGTCGAGTTCGCGCTCGTCTTCCCCCTGCTGTTCTTCATGCTCGCGATCTCCATCGACCTGTTCCGCGTGGACTGGGTGACGTCGACGGTCGCCGAGGCAGCGCGACAAGCGGCCCGCCAGGCGGTGCCCAACGAAGTACCGATCGACAACGCCTTCGGTGGCGCGTCTGGCGACTGCTCCGGCGTCGCGCTCACGCCTTCGGCCAACGGCTCCGGCTGTCTCACCGACGCTCGCATCGACGAGACGGTCGACGTGGTCATGGGATCGTACAGCCGTGCCTCCTCCTTGATCGAAGCAAGCCCGGCTGCTTGCCCGACCCCGGCGGCCGGCACCACCCAGGTCTGCGTCTGGCCCGGCGAGCAGGGCGCGGGCGGCGGCTACGCGGACTGCGCCTCCGCACGCAGCGCCCTTGGCCACGACCCGATGCCGGGCGAGCTCGGCTCACGCTCTGTCGAGTACGCGAACCCGCGCTACAAGGGCTGCTTCGAGATCGTCGTCACCGTGATCTATCGCTACGACAGCCTGGTGCCCTTCCTTGGCGCCGCGGCGCCCAACCTGCTGCGGATCGCATCGTCGACAACGATGCTGGCGGAGTTCTGAGATGGGAAGGCGTCGACGCCAGTGCGGCCAGGCCGTCGTCATCGTCGTCGCGATGATCGTCGCACTCACCGTGCTCGGGGTCATGGTCTTCGACGCCGGGCTCGCGATGTCCGACCGCCGCAACCTGCAGGCGTACGCCGACGCCGCGGCGCTGGCGGGCGCGCGCTCCTACGGACCCGGCGGCGACAACGCGCACTACGTCGCCATGCAGTACCTGGGCACGTCACTCAACTTCAGCCTTCCGGTCGGCCCATGCGGCAGCACCGCCAACTGTCCCGCCGGGACGTACGCCGTCGGCGGGTACTCGATCACCCTTGTCGATACGTTTCGCTACCGCGGCATCTTCAACTACCCGACGGTGCTCGACGTCGTGATCTCGCACCGGCAGCCGAGCATCTTCGCGCGCATGCTCGGCTTCGGCCTGCTGAATTCAGCAGCCTCCGCGCGCGCGACGATCCCCGGCCCCCAGTTCAACGGCGCGGCCTACGCAGTGGCGGCCGTCGGCGGCGACGCCCTCATCAACGGCGGCGGCGCCGCGTTCCAGACCGTGACGGGGCCCGTCTACGCATATGGCTCGTTCGGCGCGAACAACGGCCCGCACTCGACAGGCGTGCCCTCACAGCAGACCAACTTCGACGGCAACGCGTGCTCGCCCAGCATCGCGAACCGTCTCGACATCGGCGGCGGCAGCAACGGGCTCACCTACCACACGACCGATAGCGGCTCCCTGAACCCGAACCCAGGCGTCGCGCCGCCCAACCAGTACGACAACGCGAGCCCGATCCCTCCCGGCGTCACGTACTCGTCGCCTGCCCAGGCGAAGGACGCGTCGGGGAACTGGATGCCCGGCATCTACAACGGCTTCGCACCGAGCGGCGGGACCATGAACGGCGGCGTGTACAAGATCGTCAACGCGCCGAACATGGCCCTCGGGAACATCACGAACACGGTGCCGATGCCGTCTCGCGTGTCCGATCCCGCGGGCGCGGTGGCGATCATCGTCGACGGCTCCGACGGCGGCCTGGACCTCAGCCAGGCAAAGCTCAACGGGCTTGATGACCTGAACCCTCCGGGCTTCACCGGACCGCGCGACCCCATGGGCACGCACAACTTCGTCATCTGGGGCTCAGGCCCGAACCCCTACACCGCCGGTGTCACCATCGGGCCCGGCGCGACGACCGACATGAGCGGGATCATCTACCTGCCCAAGAGCCCCTACGTCAGCGACGGCAACTCGAGCCCGCAGTTCACCGGGTCGGTGTTCGTGCAGAGCATGACGGTGCACGGTGGAGGCAACGGCCAGCAGGTCTTCAAGTGGGTTTGCGGTCTCAATGCCGTGGCGGGACAGCCGTACGACGGAGGCCTGATCCGCTAGCCACTAAATGGTCGGGAGACGGTCCTCCCCGCTCGCGGAGAGGTGTCGGGAGATGGTCCTCCCCACTTGTGGGGAGGTGTCGCCGAAGGCGACGGAGGGGAGGCGCGCATAGGACGGAGGCCTGATCCGCAAGCGACCTTGATGGTCCTCCCCACTTGTGGGGAGGTGTCGCCGAAGGCGACGGAGGGGCTACGCGGCCCCTGAATGCGCGGCGAGAAAGTCGAGAATCGACTGCTTGACCTGCGGCCCGTCCGGCCCGTCGAGCATCGCGAACCCATGCAGCGTCCCGGGCAGCACCACCAGCTTCTTGTCGGTGCTCGCCGACTCGCTCATCAACAGCCGCGCCTCGGACCCGCTCAGGAATCCGTCGTTCTCGCTCGTGACGATCAGCAGTGGAACGCGTGATTGGGCGACCGCCTTGTCGGCGTCCAGCTCCGGGCTCAACCGCCGCTCGCCGCCCAGGCTCAACACCGCATTCACCGGCGGCGAGAGGTGCGACCCGACCACCATCGCGTCGCAGCCGCCCATCGACGCTCCCAGCAGCTGCACTGTCTTGCTCCCGCGCTGCCGCATTGCGGTGACGGTCGCGGCAAGCAAACCTGTCCAGTATCCGCCCAGGTCGACGGCGACTGCGGCGTAGCCGTGCCGGCTCAGCCACGTCGCGATGGGCACGACGTCGCATCGAGTCTCGTCGCTCTGGTGGGCAATGACCACCGCGGGGCCGGAGCCGTAGACCGCGGCGTGTCGCATGTAACCGTCCGGCGAGGTGACGCTGAACTCGTGCCCGCCCGACGTGCAGTCAGCGCTCGCCTTCACGGCAGGCGAGCTCGCGGCCTGTGGACTTCCGCCGCAACCGGCGATGGCCTGCACGCAGGCCATGACCAGGACCAGCACGACCGGCCGCACGAGTCCTAGCCTGGCAGCTCGATCGTGAACGTGCTCCCGGCGCCCCGCTCGGTCTTGACCCTGAGCGTCCCCCCGTGGCGTTCGACCACCCGCCGCGCGATCGCGAGCCCGAGGCCGCTGCCCGAATCGCTGCGCTGAAAGCGCTCGAACAGCCGGGGAAGCCTGTCCTCCTCGATGCCCGGTCCGTGGTCGGCGACCACGATCGCCGGGCCGCCCGACCCGCGCTCCACCTTCAAGGTGACCCGCTCGCCGCGAGGGCTCACACGCACCGCGTTGTCGACGAGGTTTGCGACCGCCTCGCGAAGCAGGTCCTTGTCGACGCTGACCTGGGCGTGGGCACCGATCTCGGCAACGATGCCGACGCCCGAGGTAGCCGCCTGCGCGGTGTACGCGTGCACGACGTCGGCCGTCAGCTCGGCGAGGTCGACCAGCTCTCGGCGCAGAGGCACGTCCTCGTCCGCATGCGCGAGCGAGCGTAGGCGGCCGAGCATCCGCTTCATCCGCTCGGCCTCGGCGACGCTGTCGTCCACGGCGCTCTCGGCGGGTGCGCCTCGGTTGGCGCGGCGAAGGATGGAAAGGTTGGTCATGATCGTCGCCAGCGGCGTGGCGACCTGGTGGGAGACGTCGGTGAGGAATCGCCGCTGCGACGCCAGCACGCCCTGCAGCTGCTCGTTGGCCTTGGCCTGCGCCTCGATCGCGCGGTTCATGCGGTAAACCAGCGGCAGGACGACCAGCGGCAGCAGCGCCACCACCGGCGCCATCACGTAGAGGATCGCCATCACCACCGCCGACGCCCAGAGCGACAGCATCGCGGGCCAGGTGGCGGCGGCCGCGGAGCGCGCGAGCTGAAGGTAGGGCCGTCCCGTGATCAGGGCCGGCGGAACGACCGCCAGCAGCAGGTTCACCACGACATAGACGAAGCCGCCGGCCGTCGTGCGCAGGTCCTGGGCCAGGCTCGCGGTCGAGCCCATCCCGCCGATGAGTGCCGCGAGCGCACCGGCGGCCGTCACGTTGCCGGCGTTGTACCCGCTCTCCCACCAGCTGCGATTCATGAAGCGGTTGCCGGCGAGCACGCTCAGGCCCGCGGTCAGCGGCCCGACGCCGGGAGGGAGCAGCAGGACGGCGACCAGGCAGGGCAGCGCTCCGAGGTTGATCTTCTGCTGCGGGCCGATCTTGACCGGGAACCGCTCCGCCGCCACCACGGCGACGAAGCACGCCGGGACGAGGAGCATCCGCCAGCGGTCGGCGAACACGAAGCCGCCGGCCGCGCCTGCCACGACCGCTAGGGCGACGGCCAGCACCGGCAGGCCGGCGAGTACGACGCGAAGCGGGCGCGCTTGCGTCGGTTTGGCCGCGATCATGGCGGTCAGGCCGCCGGCACGTCCAGGTGGAGAGTCGTCGAGCCGCCTCCGGGGACCGTCGCCGAGTCGGTGACCTTGAACTTCTTCACCGCTGCCGTGATGTTCGCCGCCGGGATCGTCGAGGGAACGGAAGCGTAGACCGTGATCAACGTTCCGCCCGCCCCGTCGGGTGCCGTCACCGTCTTGACCACGACCCTGTTGATCAGGCTGGACTGGGCCTGCGGCACCGCGATCTGCACGTTGACCGTGAGGTTCGTACCGGTCGCCGTCTGGACCTGCACCGGCGGATCGTCCATGCACCAGAGCAGGTTCGCGGAGGCCGAAACCGCTCCCGCGACCAACATCGCACCCACCGCCGCCACGCCGGCAAACACGCTCCTAGGCTTCATGCTCCCACCCTCTATTCCGGACTGAATCTGTACCCAAGGCCCCGAACTGTATGAATGAGTCGCGACGCCCCATCTTGCTCCAGCTTCTGGCGAATGCGCGACACATGTACTTCTAACGAATTGGACTCCGGTCCGGTCGTTACCGCCCAAACTGCCTCCGCCAGCTGGGCGTAGGTCACGAGCTGGCCGCTGTTCCGCATTAGTGCCGCCAGGATCCGAAACTCGATCCCGGTGAGGCCGAGCTGGCGGCCGCCGCGGGTGGCCCGCCCGTCGCTGAGATCGACCACCACGTCGCCCGAGACCAGCCTCGCGCCGCCCTTGCCGCGGTGACGGCGGATGACCGCCTCCACCCGCGCCATCAGCTCCTCGAGGGCGAACGGCTTGGAGACGTAGTCGTCCGCGCCCAGCTTCAGCCCCGCGATCCGGTCGCTCACCGAGGCCTTGGCGCTGATCCCGACCAGGGCGGCGTCGGTCTCCGCCCGGAAGCTCTCGAACAGCTCGGGGCCTTCATTGTCCGGCAGCATGAGGTCGAGCAGGACCACGTCTGGATTCCACTCCCGAACCAGCTCGAGTCCCCGCCCGGCGGACTCGACCGCGCGGACGGTATAACCTTCCTCGCCCAGGCCGGTGGCGACCGCCCGTGCGAGGCGCCGGTCGTCCTCGACGAGGGCGACCTTCCACTTGATGGGCATGCGCCATTCTCACACGGATTCGCCTGGATTTAATCGAGGTGGCCGTAACGGCTGAACTCTGGCGACCGTTCAGTACCAGCGTGTACGGACGGCGGCTGGCGTTGGCGCTTGCCATCGCGGCTGCCCTGGTTGCGCCGAGCGCTGCCACGCTATGGGTCTGGACACCCAGCGGGGGCGACATCCAGGCGCGGGTCCAGTCGCTGACGGCCTCCCACGGGACGCCGCTGCTCGCCGCCGACGAGGTGCCGCCGCAGCTGGCCGAGGCGGTGGTGTCGATCGAGGACGAGCACTTCTACGACCACCACGGCATCGACTCGGTCGGGCTCGGGCGCTCGGTGATCTACGACGTCACCTACCTCTGCCTTTGCCAGGGCGGCTCGACCATCACCGAGCAGCTCGTCAAGGACGTGTACCTCGGCGGCTCGGACCGCGGCTACAACAAGCTCGAGGACATGGCGCTGGCGCTGAAGGTCGAGCAGGTGATCGGCAAGAAGCGGATCCTGGCCGACTACTTGAGCGAGATCACGACCGGCCTCGGGCGCTACGGGGTGACCGACGCGGCCTGCGCCTACTTCCATGCGCCCCTGCGGAACCTGACTCTCGGCCAGTACGCGCTGCTGGCGGGGGTGACGCAGTCGCCGTCGGCCTACGACCCGACCGTCGACCCGGGGGCGGCGCGCCAGCGCCGTTCAGAGGTGCTCGCGCAGATGGTCGCCGACCACTACGTCACCCGGGCCCAGGCGGACAGCGCGAACGCCGAGCCGGTGCTCAGCACGGGGCCAGGCTGCTAGGGGCTGTACTGATCCTCCCCATTCATGGGGCATTCAGTAAGTCGAAAGCGCGCTCGGCGCGCCGTCCTTGCCGCGCTTGGCGCGCAGGTGGCGCGAAGCGCCGGAGGGGGATCTTCTACGACCCCCAGGCCAGCGGCGACGTCGCGTCGAAACCGAGGAGCTGATCCTCCCCATTCATGGGGCATTCAGTAAGGCGAAAGCGCGCTCGGTGCGCCGTCCTTGCCGCGCTTGGCGCGCAGGTGGCGCGAAGCGCCGGAGGGGATGCTTCTATGATCCCCAGGCCAGCGGCGACGTCGCGTCGAAAGCGAGGAGCTGATCCTCCCCATTCATGGGCAGGTGGCGCGAAGCGCCGGAGGGGGATCTTCTACGACCCCCAGGCCAGCGGCGACGTCGCGTCGAAACCGTTGTTGGTCGTGACCTCGATCGGCTTGACCACCGGCGCGGGCGGCGGGGTCGATGCCGGCAGCGGACCGTTGTGGGGCCCGCCCGGCGTCGGCGTCGGCACCGGCACCGGCGGAGGTGCGTAGAACGCCTTCGGCAGCCACCAGAGCTGGAAGTCTCCGTTCGAGCTGGCGTTGGGGGCCAGGTAGGCGATGCCGGACCCGTCCGGCGCCCAGGTCGGCTGCGCGACCAGCTGGCTCGTGACGATGTTCCGCCGCGCGCCAAGCGTGGAACCGTTCCACGTCGCGATGGTCAGGTACGAGACCTGCTTCTCGTACGTGCAGACCATCGCCACCTGCGTCCCGTCCGGCGAGACGGCGGGGTTGCGGCAGTCTTCGTCGGGGCTGGTGAGCGCCTTGCCGAAGCTGTAGGCGCGGTTGGTGAACCAGAGCCGCCCGACCAGACGGTTGTCCGGTCCGAAGTCGTACTTCGTGTAGATGATGCCGCCGCCCGCGACCGGCACGGGCTGCACGTCGCCTCCCGTGTAGTCGGCGGCGTTGGTCCACAGCCTGCCCTGGTTGAGTGAGCCCGCGTACGGCATGGCCCAGATCGAGAGCACCACGTCGTAGCCGAACTTCGGATCGTCGTACGACATCCACAGCGTCCTTCCGTCGGCGCTCACCCTCGGGTAGAAGGACCAGTGGTTCTGGCCCGTGTCGTATTTGAGCCGCGCCGGCGCCGCGTTGTTGGTGACCTGGCGCAGGGCGGAACCGGATGGGCTGATGACGTAGACGTCCGACGAAAACGCGTCGCGCTTGACCGCGATGATGTTGCCGTCCGGGGCCAGGGCCGGCTGCATCCAGCCTGCCTCGACGGTCAGCTCGTGGAACTTGCCGCCGGAGAGGCTGTAGATCGCCCCCTCCTGCGAGAGATACATAGTGCCGGGCAGCGTCAGCGCCTGGGGAGCCGGCGTCGCCGCGGTCGGCTTTTCGGGTGCCTTTGCGATCTTCGAAGTCCGTGAGCTCAGGACGATGTAGGTCGCGCTGCCGCTCAGGACCATCAGGCCCGCGAGCACGACGGCGAGCACGACACGCGAAGCCTGGATCACGGGAATCGAGATCATGGGAAGTACTGGTGCACCAGTGGCAGGATCAGGCTCCACTCGGCGACCAGGCTTCCGTCCGGCGCGCCGCCATGCGTGTAGGGCGGAAGCAGGAACACCTGGTGGATCGCGTTCGGGTCGTCGAGGCTCGCCGCCAGAGGCAGCATCTGGGCGACCTGCGAGATGCCGATGTTGGTCTTGAGCTCGCCGCCGAGCGCCTTCGACAGCGCCGGCAGGTCCTCGGGTGACAGCTCCTTGGCCTTGACGCGGATGGCCGTCAGCACCTCCTGCTGCCGCTGCGAACGGCCGAAGTCGCTCTGCAGGTCGCCGTGGCGCGAGCGCACGTACTGCATCGCGTGCACGCCGTCCAGGTGTTGAGGACCCGCGAGCACGGCCACGCGCTCGTAGTCGTAGGGCCATCCGCCGTATATGTCGGCGGGGTAGTAGTCGTCCATGACGGGATGGCTGGTGACGACGTCGATGCCGCCGATGGCGTCGATGAGCTTGACCAATCCCAATAGCCCGATCCAGATGTAGTCGTCGATGTGCACGCCGAAGTCACGCGAGACGGTCGCGATGGCCGCGCCCGCGCCGCCGTAGGAGTAGGCGCCGTCGATCTTGCCCGAGCCACCGGTTGACAGCGGCACCCAGAGGTCGCGCGGGATCGACAGCATCGTGACCTGCCTGGTCGACGGCACGACCCGGACCAGGATCATCGACTGCGTCAGCACGTGGTCGCTCACGAACTTGGAGTCGTCGTCCGAGCCGAGGAGCAGCACCGTGAACGCGCCTGCGACCGGAGCGGCGGACGGAGCGCCGGTTGGGCTCGGCGAGATGAGGAGTTGGGTCGGCGACGGCGTCGGCACGCGAATCACCTGGCCCGTGGAATCGAGCGCAAGCTGCGCGGCGGGCATGAAATAGGCAATCCCACCCGCCACCGCAGACAGCACGATGGCGAGCACGACGAGGAAGCTGGTGCGGAGTGGGCTAAGCCGCCGGCGTGATGCTCTCGAGCGGCGCCCCGGTCTGAAGCCGAGGAGCACGGGCCAGCATTCTACGCGGGCGCGGTGCACGGATGTAAGCGCCCTGTTAAGGAATCACCGATGTCCGAAGGCGATCTGAGCCGCTTTGACGATGAGGAGCAAGACGGCGACGCCCAGGTAAAGCTGCATCGACAGCACGGCTGCGCGCCGCCCGAGAGACCACGTCGCGGGCTGGAGAAGAGCCAGGGCGGGCATTCGCCAGTTCGCCTTGTCCTCCGCGGACATCACGAGCGGCCGCGCCTGGCCCCGCAAGATCAGGACCGACGCGACACCGATCGCGACGACCAGCACCACGCTCAAGACCAGCACCAGCCTGGTCACATCGATGCTGGTGAATATCGTCGAGATGATCAGGATCAACGACAGCTCCAGCAGCACGCTCACGATCGCCGTGGCAACGATGTTCAACCACGGCTTGTTGACCCAGGGACCGAGTACCTCCGGGTCGTTGCACAGCAGCACGAGGAACACCGAGGCGCTCGGCAGCAGCACGCCGGCCAGCGCCTGCACGGCGACCGTTATCAGGCTGGCGATGTAGTCGTTGGAGACGAGCACCAGGGCGGCGGCGATGACGACCATCCCCGCGTACGTGCCGTAGAACAGCTTCGCCTCGCGGAATCCGCGGTGAAGCGAATGGCGGAGGCCGAAGACGTCGCCGAACGCGTATGAGGTGGCGAGGGTAACGGCCGATGCGCCGACGATCGACGCGTCGAACAGGAGCACCGCGTAGATCGCTCCCAGCAGGTAGCTGTTGTGCTGATGGAACCCGATGGCGACCGACAGCGCGTCGGAGAAATTTCCGAATTCCTTCGTCCCGCTGAAGACCGACGCCGTGGTCATGATGATCGCCGACGCGCCGACGACGACCACGATCGATCCGATGACGGTGTCGGCTTTCTCATACGCGAACCAGCGCGGCGTGATCCGCTTGTCGATCACGTTCGACTGCTGGAAGAAGAGCTGCCAAGGCGCGACCGTCGTGCCGACGATGGCGATGATCAACAGCGCAGCCGTCGAAGTGAGACCGCCGTGGATGCTCGGCAGCAAGAAGCCCCTGCCGACGGCGGCCGGGTCAGGGTGCGCGATCACGGCGAGCGGGATGACGAGGAGGCTGATGGCGAGGAAGACGAACATCGCCCGCTCCCAACGCCGGAAGTTGCCGGTCGCCGTGATCCCGATCAGCATGGCGGCAGCGAGCGGCACGATCAGCCACTGCGAGACGCCGAAGTATTCGGACGACTGCTTGATGCCGACGAATTCCGTCGCGATGGTGAGGAAGTTGAGGACGAACAGGTCGCCGACCGAGAAGAACGCCCAGAAGCGCCCGAATCGCTCCATGATCAGACGGGCGTGGCCGACTCCGGTGACGGCCCCCAGGCGAACGACCATCTCCTGGTTGACGATCAGGACGGGGATCAGGAGCAACAGCGTCCACAGCAGCGAGTAGCCGAAGTCTTGGCCCGCCTGGGAATAGGTCGTGACGCCGCCCGCGTCGTTGTCGCCGACCATGACGATGATCCCCGGGCCGAGGACCGCGAGCAGGGTGAGGATGCGGCGGCGCCATGTCCGCCGCGGCGACACGTCGCTGACCCGGATGGTGCCGAACGCGCCCTGGATGTCGCCGAGGTGCATCTCGTCGAGCACCGCCGACGTTGGCTTCAAGCGCGAGTCCTTTCGGTTTGGCTCGCGCTCAGTCACGGAGGCCTAGTCTCCCGACGTCGAGATCCGAAGCCTAATTCGCGGCATCGGCGGCCGGAGCCAAGGAAAGGGTGGCGCGAGGAGGAACGCAATACCTTCTGGGGTCCCCGCGCCGTGGTCGCGGGGGCAGCGAGGACGCGACGGGCCCCTTGACGCAGGCTTCAGCGCGCAGGCGCCCGGTCGCCATAGGCTGCGAAGAGGCGAGGATCTGCGGCGGCGGGAGACTACTCATACGCCCGTGCTCGCCTCGATGCGCGCGCGCCAGTCGTTGGGCACGAGCGCTTCGATGACGTCGTCGGAGGAGATGGCGCCGATCAGGTTGTCGGCCGCGTCGGTCACGCCGAGCGCGCTCAGGTTGTAGTCGGCCATCATCAGCGTCACGTCCGATAGGTCGGCGTTGCCGTGGGCGCGGCACGTGGTCAGCTCCATGTCTTCCACCTTCGAGGCCCGGTCGGTGCGGAGCAGATCCGAAACCGCCACGCTGCCGAGGTACTTGCCGTCGCTCTCGGTCACGAAGACCGTTCCCAACAGTGCATGCGGTGACTTGTCGTCGATCCGGACCGCCTCGAGCGCCATGTCAACCGTGGCGCCGCGCATCACGAACACGTAGTCCGGGCTCATCATTCCGCCGGCGCTGCTCGGGTGGTACTGGAGGAGCTTGCGAAGCTTGTGCTGCTGGTTGGCCGACATGAGGTCGAAGATCGGTTTCCGTCGCTCCTGGTCGAGGTCGTTCAACAGGTCCGCCGCGTCG
Organism: Candidatus Dormiibacterota bacterium; assembly: GCA_024280995.1. Taxonomy (GTDB): domain Bacteria; phylum Chloroflexota; class Dormibacteria; order Dormibacterales; family Dormibacteraceae; genus 40CM-4-65-16. Next base: position 11,649 of record JAMXLM010000044.1, on the reverse strand, counting down.
TCGGGGGCCATCCTCTCGAGGATGTGGGCCGCTTCCTCGTTCGACTTGGAGCGGATGAACTCGACCTGGTGCTCGGGATCGAGCTCTTCGAATATGTCCGCGGTCAGCGCCGGATCGCTTTCGACGGCTTCGATGATCTCCTGGCCCTCAGCGTGGGAGGCGCCCTCGATGATGTCCGCGATCTGCGCCGGATGCAGCCGCCGGAGGCGCTGTAGCGGCATCAGGAGCTTGGCAGTGGGCACCTGGCCGACGAAGGGCTGGATGTCCTTCCAGTCGAGGATCGCATGGCGTCTCAGGTCCGGGCGGCCGCGCCGGGGCACAATGCGCCGGAGCACCGCGCGAGGGCTGCGGTCGATGCCCGCCAGGACCCAACCGTCCTCGGTCGGCTGCAGGACCAGGTCGTGCGCCTGCGCAATCCGGCCCTTGACCACATCCACCACGTGCCGCCCGAGCACGTCGGTGGCGAGCAGAACTTCGCCCGGCCGCCGCTGGAACGCATCCGTGCGGATGGTGTGCGTGTTGAGCCGCACGGCTCCGGGCTCGAGCGCCGCGATCATGTCCTTGCCGACGAACACGTCCTGCGCGCCGACCCGCACCTTGAGTCCGGTCACAGGCGGGTAGCTTCCGTCGGACAGCTTCACGACGAAGTCCTCGACCCGGCCGACCTCCGTTCCGGCGGGATTCATCACCGGGCTGCGCAGGACCTGGGTAAGCATCAGCCGGCGCCGGTTTCGACCGTGGTGGGCGTCTGTCACGACTGAATTATTCACCTCCCCCCGGGTAGGATCGCTCAAAACCATGGCGCCAAGAAAAGAGGCCTATCGCGAGCAGCTTCGAGACCTCGACGAGTGGGAGCCATACCTCAAAAAGCATTCAGGCCTGCCCGGGCCGCGCGCCAACCTCGAGCTGGTCGCCGCGGTCGCGGAGGAGGCCGACCCCGACCGGCTGTGGCGTTACTCGGCGTCCGAGGACGAGTTCCTGGCCCTGTGCGGCACGGCCGGGCTCGGCCGGATGGCGCTCCTGGAGCCGGACACGGTGATGAGCTGGCTGCGCGAGCTCGCGTCGGATCCGCGGTGGCGGGTGCGCGAGGGCGTCGCGATGGCGCTGCAGAGGATCGGACGTGAGGACATGGCCCGCCTCCTCGCCGCGATGAAGGAGTGGGCCGAGGGCGACGCTTACGTCCAGCGTGCGGTGGTCGCGGGTCTCTGCGAGCCCGCCCTCCTTCACACCAACGCCGACACGGTCGAGGTGCTCGCGATCCTCGACCAGATCACGCGGCAGCTCGCCGCCTCGACCGACCGTGGCGAAGAAGGCTTTCGCGTCCTGCGCCAGGCCCTCGGCTACGGCTGGAGCGTTGCCGCCGCGGCCGCGCCGGCGAACGCCGTTCCCTACCTGGACAAGTGGCTGGGATCGACCGACAGGGACGTCATGTGGGTGATGAAGACCAACCTCGCGAAGAGCCGGATGGCGGGCTTGCGCGAGAGGTTGACGGTCAGATCGGGTCCAGCACGACGATCGGGATCTCGCGCGAAGTAAGCGCCTGCTGGCGCTCGTAGTAGTCGATCAGCTTCCCCACCTCGGTCCGCTCCGCGCCTTCCGTGACGCGCGCCTTGACCTTGACCCTGTCGGCTCCAACCTCGACCGTCGCGACCGGGTTGGCCTTGAGGTTCGCGAACCAGTGGGGCGCCTTGTCCGACCCGTTGTTCGAAGCGATGATCGCGTAGCTGTTGCCGTACTTGCGATAGCCGACGACGACCTCTCGCTCGGCAAACGACTTCGCCCCGGTCGTGATCAGGATCATCGGCTCGCTGCCGGCCAGCGGCCCGCTGACGACCTTTCCGCCGTTGGCGCGCAGCTCGGCGATGAGCTGCACGTTGTAGGCCTTCATGTCCGGCGGGATCTGCGGTCGCTGCGGTTGCTGCGGTTGCTCGCTTGACATGTCATTACAACGCCTGTGAAGGCGGGTACGGTCCCCGATCGTGGAGTTACCTCATTGGAGGTACTGCTATGAGCAATCTCGCTCTGATCGTGATCGTGGTCGCGATCGTCGCCGTCCTGATCATCATCGGGCTCGTGTTCGCGTTTCGCGACCGGCTCGGGATGGGCCCGAGACCACTGCCCGAGGAGTCGCGCGCGCGATACGCACGTGCATGGAAGGGGGTCGAGAGTCGATTCATCGAGGATCCCCGAAGCGCCGTCCAGGAGGCCGACAAGACGGTCGTAATGATGCTGAGCGAACGGGGCGCAAGGCTGGACGATCACGGCCGAATGCCGGGCGAGCTGCGCGAGGCGCGGGAGGCCGCGGCAAGCGACAACGGGCGGCAGGGAACAGAAGGCATGCGCCAGGCGATGGTGCACTACAAGAAGCTGGTCGAAGACGCGGTCGGTAAGCAACCGGCTCGCGCTGAGGACGACCGGCGAAGGGAGGTCGCGTCATGAGAGATCCGCAGCGCACAGAGCAGGCACAGCAAACGCCGGAAACGCAGGACATGCGGGAGAGGCGGGACGCCGACATGCCTCGCGAAGACATGCCTCACGAAGACATGCCTCGCGAAGAGATGCACCGTGACCCCGACACTCGCGTCGACACATCTCACGATCACGGGAACGGGCCCCGCGGTTCGGCGGCGCAGCCGGCTCACACCGAGCTGTGGCCCGACATGACCGGATACCACCAGCGGTTCGTGGAGATCCGCTCCCAGTTCATCGAGGATCCGAAGACGGCGGTGACGCGGGCCGAGCAGCTCGTCAACGAGGCTTTCGACCATATGGCGCGGGTCATGCACGAGGGCATGCAGTCGCTCCACAGCACCGTCGAGGGCAAGGACGGCGACACCGAAGCGATGCGCCAGACGATGCGGAGCTACGCGGACTGGATCGACTCCGTGGGGGATCATCGCGCCGCCTGACGCGATACCCAACTCGCCTCTCGACCGTTAGACAGCCAACGGAGGAAGGGAGGTGATGTCCGGTCTTCGTGCAGCCTAGACCCGCTTGACGCCAATAGGGGGAGCACTCTTCTGAAGTGGAGCGCTCAACGCATGAAAGTTCGTCCACGACTCTCGATTCCCGTATTGGCCGCGATCCTCGCGGTGCTCGGGACCACCCTCGTGGTCCACGCGGCACCCGCGGGCGCGACCATCAAGATCGAACCCACGGTTACGTTGGCCAACCCACCGACTTCGGTCATCGTCACGGTCGACTACTCCTGCCAGCCGTCGTTGTTCAGCTTCGGCCAGGTGACGGTCGACCAGCTTCAGCCCGGCACAGCGGCCAGCGGTTCGCGCAACGAGGTCACCGCGTTCGGCGGTTTCTCACCGACGTGTGACGACAAGACGCATCGGGCATCCGTCGTCGCTTCGGCATTCGGCGGATCCTTCATTCCAGGTCCGGCCAATGCCAGCGCATTCGTCGGTTCGGGCGCGACATTCGCGCAGGCTCAGAACGAGGTCTCTATCAGGTAGGTGCGACGCGAGGTCCGGCCCTCCGTCCGGACCTCATCCGTAACATCTCAGTTACGTAACGATATTGTTACCGATTGGAGTCACCAATCGCCCGATCGCCGGCAGTGGGGCATATCCAGACCCCTCTTACTCTCCGAGTGCCGGCAGCCGGCGCGCGAGCTACCAGATGAGCCCGGAGAGCCGTCTCCTTCGCTCGGGGAGGACGCGGCGCTGGCCCTGGCGCCGAACGACTGTCCGGCGCACCGCCATGCGTCGCTCGTCGCCGGCGGCTGAGTCGGCTTCGCGCCGTTCGGGCACGACGCGACGTTCCACCTGCCGGCGCTCCGCACCGCTGCGGCGTGCTTGATTCCCGCGTCGTTCGTCCACTGTGCGGGAACGCTATGGCCACGGACGCGCCCGACACAATGGGACGTCAGCCCCACACCTGCCCAGTCCTTTTGCACGAGGCGATTGCGAAACGCAAAAAGTGCCCCGCGAGGGATTCGAACCCCCGACCCTCTGTTTAGAAGACAGATGCTCTATCCACTGAGCTAGCGGGGCGGCACGCCGATCTGGACATTCGGGAGAATACCCGTAAGTCCGTGGCGGTCAAAACGAGCGAAAAGCTTCACCAGCTCCGCGAGGTTCTCGCGGAGGTCAGCGACCTTTCGCGGGCCGCCCTGCTGCTGGAGTGGGACCAGGAGACCTACATGCCGCCCGGCGGCGTCCAGGGCCGGGCCGAGCAGCTCTCCACCCTCCTGAAGCTCGCGCACGTGCGCCTCACCTCCGATGAGGTCGGTCATCTCCTCGACGACCTCGAGGAGGAGTACGCGGACGCCCCCTTCGACTCCGATGAAGCCAGCATCGTGCGGGTCACCCGCCGCGACTACGACCAGGGCCGCAAGCTCCCGGCCGAGCTGATCGCCGAGGCGGCGCACGCCAGCTCGATGGGCCGCCCGGCCTGGGAGAAGGCACGCCACGAGGCCGACTTCAGCATCTTCGCCGCCGCCCTGGAGAAGAACGTCGAGCTGAACCGGCGCATCGCCGACGCCCTCGGCTACAAGGAGCGCCCGTACGACGCCCTGCTGGACCGGAGCGAGCCCGGCATGACGACCGGCGAGCTGGCCGCGATCTTCGACGAGCTCAAGCAGGCGATCGTCCCCCTCGTCGCCGACATCGCGCGCCACGCCGGCGCCGTGGACGACGCAATGCTGTACCGCGGCTACGACCCGGACCTCCAGCTCTCATACGCGCTCGACGTCGTCAAGCGGCTCGGCTACGACCTGGAGCGAGGCCGCCAGGACCTCTCGACGCATCCCTTCTCGACAGGGATCAGCCCCGGCGACGCTCGCATCACCACGCGCGTCTCGCGCGACTTCTTCAACGAGTGCCTCTTCGGCTCGATCCACGAGGCGGGGCACTCGATGTACAACCAGGGCATGGGCGCCGGCATCGACCGGACGCCACTCTGGGACGGCGCCTCGCCCGGCATCCACGAGTCGCAGTCGCGGTTCTGGGAGAACCTGGTCGGCCGCAGCCGGCCGTTCTGGCGCCACTTCTACCCGAGCCTGCAGTCGGTCTTTCCCGACTCGCTGCGCGGCGTCGACGAAGAGGCGTTCTACCGCGCGGTCAACAAGTCGCAGCCGTCGTTCATTCGAGTCGAGGCCGACGAGGTCACCTACAACATGCACATCCTGCTTCGCTTCGAGCTGGAGAACGAGCTGCTCGAGGGCAAGCTCGCGATCAAGGACGTGCCGGAAGCATGGAACGCCCGCTTCAAGTCGTACCTCGGACTCGACGTCCCGAACGACCGCGAAGGCGCGCTCCAGGACATCCACTGGTCGTTTGTCGGCTTCGGCATCTTTCCCGGCTACACCATCGGCAACCTGGTGAGCGCACAGCTCATGGAGAAGGTTCGCGCGGACATCCCCGACCTCGACGCGCAGATCGAGCAGGGGCAATTCGCGACGCTCCTGGGCTGGCTGCGCAAGAACGTGCACGTGCACGGCCGCAAGTTCACGCCCAACGAGCTGCTCGAGCGCGCGACCGGCAAGCCGCTGACGGCAAAGCCGTGGATCGCCTACGTGCGAAAGAAGTTCGGAGCCCTCTACGGACTGAGCGACCGGGCCGCCGGGTAGGGGTAGTCGCCGGCTTTGTCGAGCATGCTGGGCAGCGGCTTGCCAAGCTGCTCGCCCAGCCACTTCGAGGTCGCGATCACGGCGTCCAGGTCGATGCCCGTCTCGACACCCATGCCGCGGAGCAGGTAGACCAGGTCCTCGGTCGCTATGTTCCCGGTCGCGTTGGGCGCGAACGGGCAACCGCCGGCGCCGCCGGCCGAGGCGTCCAGAGAAACCACACCCTCTTCGAGCGCGGCGACGGCGTTCGCGTAGCCGGTGTTGCGGGTGTTGTGGAAATGCGCGCCGACCGTCGCGCCAAGTGCGCGGGCACCGGCGACAAGCTCGTGAACCTGCTTAGGCACTCCCACGCCGATCGTGTCGGCCAGGCACACCTCATCCGGCGGGATCTCCATCAGGTGCTCGACGATCTTCAGCACGTGCTGGGGCGGTACGGGTCCCTCGAACGGACATCCGAATGCCACGCTGATGGTCACCGTCACCGGCACACGGTCGCTGCGCGCCCGCGCGACCAGTGCGAGCGCCGTCTTGAGGCCCTCATTCGTGGTTGCGTTCTGGTTGCGGCGCCCGAACTCGTCCGTGGCGGAGAAGGAGTAGTGCACCTCGTCGACACCCGACTCGATCGCCCGCTCGTACCCCTTCTCGTTGAGGACCAGGCCCGCGTACACCGTGTCCGGCTTGCGGTGCAGCGCGGCCATGACCTCTTCCGCGCCAGCCATCTGGGGCACGCGCTCGGCGCGCACGAAGCTCGCCGCCTCCATTCGCTTCAGACCGGCGGCGGCCAGGCGATCGCACAGCTCTGCGCGCACCGATGGATCGAGGACCTTGTCCTCGTTCTGCAGCCCGTCGCGCGGGCCGACGTCGGAGACGATCACATTAATAAGGTAGGAGGTCGGTCATCGGAGTCGCCTGCGCCGACTCGCCCAGGCGCTTCACGCCGAGGATGTCCTCGATCGTCGCGAGCAGCGAGTAGTGCGTGTAAGGGCGGGAGCTTGCGCGGTGCCCCGCCCTGGACTGGATGACCAGCGTCAGCACCTGGTTGTCGCCATCCTGCCGGTCGTCCTCGTCCCAGGTGATGAACAGCACGCCGTTGGACTTCCACGCTTGCGAAGCGGTGATCTGGCCCACCTCCTGTCGCAGCCAGTCGTCGCCGGCCGACACGTCGCAGTCGTGCGTGTCGTGGCAGCGGTCGGGCGTGATCCACGAAAAGCGTGGGGTTTTCCCTGTGAGATCGGCGTCGAACGCGCTCAGCGGAACCACGTTCGCCGGGCACTGCCCGCCGTAATAGAGGAACGGGTTGTGGCCCGGGTCGTACGGCAGCGGGCTGTTCGTGCAGCCGGCGCCGGTCAACCCCTCCATGTACGCGCGCCAGCTGACCCCCGCGGTGGTGAGCTCCGTGCCGAGGTCGCGTCGAGGAAGGTCATGGAAGCCGTCGTCCGCGACGCCCCACGTCGAGCCCGAGCTGAGCGCGAGGTAGTTGGGCACGCTCGGGTGCGCGACGGCGTGGTAGTCGTTCGCCACGCCGTAGGTCGCCGCCAGCGAGGCCACGAACGGGCCTTGCAGCGCCTGCTCCGCCGAATGGTTCTCCATCACGATGAGGAACACGTGCGCGGAGGGCTGTGCCGATGACGCTTGCGGCGTAGCCGGCTTTGCTGTGGAGGTGCACGCGGCAACCAGCGCCGCGAGCACGAGCAGCGCTGCTCGTCCCATCCAGATCGAGGTTACGAGATCGGCGTCAGCCGGATAACCGGTATCTCGCGGTCGGTCACCTTTCGATATTTGAGATAGCCGGGCGCCGCGGCCCCGACCTGCGCGTACGCCGCCTCGTACTCGGCGCCCTTCAGCAACTCAGGCCGGACGTGGAACTTTCTGTTCCCTACCTCGAGCCACACCTTGTCCGGGTTCTTCGCGATGTTGATGAACCAGTGCGGATGCGTGGGCGCCCCGCCCTTCGAAGCGACGACGAGCCAGGCTCCGTCCTTTTCTTGGAACCCTCCAAGCACGTGCGTGTGGTCGGCGCCCGTCTTCGCGCCGATGGTGGTGACGAGCACGGTGGGAAAGCCGTTGAACATGCGCGGCTCGGCGGTCGTGGCGTTCTTGCGGTAGCGCGCGACCTGTCCGGCGGCGAATGGCGCGAACACTTTGGCCAGGAGCCCGAACAGGCGGGGGCCGCGAGTGCCCTGGGGAGGGATGTCCAGTTGAGCCATGCCCCTAGAACGCCCCGCCGTCGAAGGCCATTCCTCCCCACTTGTGCGGTATTGGTCCTCCCCACTTGTGGGAAGGCGTTGGTCCTCCCCACTTGTGGGGAGGTGTCGCCGCAGGCGACGGAGGGGAATTCGTTCCTCCCCGCTTGCGCGCAGGTGTCGCCGCAGGCGACGGAGGGGGAATTGGTCCTCCCCACTTGTGGGGAGGTGTCGCCGCAGGCGACGGAGGGGAACTTGTTCCTCCCCGCTTGCGGGGCACTCAGTAAGTCGAAAGCGCGCTCGGCGCGCCGTCCTTGCCGCGCTTGGCGCGTAGGTGTCGCCGCAGGCGACGGAGGGGTCCTCCCCACTTGTGGGGAGGTGTCGCCGCAGGCGACGGGGGGTCCTCCCCACTTGTGGGGCACTCAGTAAGTCGAAAGCGCGCTCGGCGCGCCGTCCTTGCCGCGCCTGGCGCGGAGGTGTCGCCGCAGGCGACGGAGGGGACTTTAGGAGGATCCCCGCCCGGGATTGGTCGCGACCGCGGTGACGACCGCCGCGTTCACCGGCTGGGCATTGATCGTGCACGACACGGAAGTCGTCTGGTTGAACCCGACGTCGGGCTGCACCGCCGCCGTGCACGAGCCGAGGGTTCGGTTCGAAACCGGGTCGGACAGCGTGAACGTCACGGTCGATTGCGCGATCGCGCCGGTGGAACCGCCGAGGTTCTTCACCGTCGCGGAGACCGCACAGGGCGAGCCGCACGCGGATGCGTTCACAGACTCGACCGTGTAGATCGGGGGCAAGGTCGACAGGTTGCTGAAGTCGATGACGGGCGACGGCGCGCTGATGCCGAAGTCCGCGCCCACGTTGCTGAAGACGAAGTCCGCGTTGGTGACCCCGTCTACCGTCACCCCGTCCTTCAGGCGCACGCGCAAGAGCGGATACGGCGGGTCGGTGCCGACGTACACGTCCGCCCTGGCGCCCGACAGCTCGACCGCATCGACTCCGTTCACGGACTGGTTGTCGACGCGCTTCGTCACCGCCTGCCCGAGAAAGTCGTTCCTGAACGCTGCTCCGCCGGTGAGGTCCGGGAACGTCGGCGGGGAAACCGCGATTCCCTGCCACCACGCGTTGCCGGCGGCGCTGACCAGGCTTTGGGAGCGCGGATCGGTGAGGTGCGCGGCCAGAAACTTCTGCCCGCGGAAGTAGGCGGTCTGGCCGAGGACGACGGCCTCGAGCTGCTGCCCTCCACTGCCGGCGGTCACGTGCTCGCGGTCGGGCCGGGTCACCTGCATGCTGATGGTCCAGGTCGAGCCGGCCGCCTGGTACCGGCCATCGATCTGAAAGCTCCTGGCGGAGGTCAGCATGCCCGCCGCACCGTTTTCCAGCGCGCGGGTCGAAGGCAGCCCAAACGGGTTGCACGCCGCCAGCGCGGCCGCCGTGCAGACCACCAGGATCGAGTTCCTCATAGGTGCTAGACCCAGTAACGCCGCCAGTTCAAACTGCGTTACCTGACCATGGCGCCCGAGCCCCGCAAGGTGACGATCCGCGGTCGCGAGTACCGCGTTTTCGGACCGAGCCTTCGGGACCCGCGCCTGCACGTGGCGGCGGTGCTGCTCACGATCCAGGTCCTCGGCCAGACGGTACTTGATTTCCGGCTGTCTGTCGCCCAGATCCTGCTCTGCCTCGTCAGCGGCGCCCTGATCGACTTCGGCTACGAGTTCCTGAAGAACAGGACCATCCTCTGGCCGGCAAGCGGCCTGCTGACCGGCAACAGCACCGCGATCATCATGCGGGTGCCGGGCACGTTCCACGGCCAGTGGTGGAGCTTGCACGGCTGGCATATCTTCCTCGGCGTCGTCGTCGTCGCGATGGCGTCCAAATACCTGATCCGCTGGCGGGGCCGGCACATCTTCAATCCATCGAACCTGGGCCTCGTGCTCGCCTTCGTCATCCTCGGCCCGCAGTACACCGAGCCGCAGGACCTGTGGTGGATCCCGATGGGGCCCTGGATGATCGTGACCTACGCGGTTCTGATCGGCGGCGGCCTCTACATCGGCCGCGAGCTCAAGCTGCTCGGCCTCGAGCTGGGCTACATGGCCGCGTTCGCCGCGTTCACCGCGCTCGCGCTGCTGCCCGTGCCCGACCACTGCATGATCGCGAGCTGGTACCCCACCCCTATCTGCGGCACCCAGCTGTGGCAGATCCTGGTCACCTCGCCGGAGATCCTGGTCTTCGCGTTCTTCATGGTCCCGGACCCGCGCACGGTCCCGGACGGGCCGGTGGCGCGCTTTGCGTTCGGCGTGATCGTCGCGTTCCTGTCGGTGGTCCTCCTGGGCCCGACCACGCTCGAGTTCTGGACCAAGACCGCCATCCTGGCCAGCCTGGTGTTCGCGTGCGCGGGCCGCTTCGCGCTGGCCCGGCTGCTCGCGCCGCTGGACGAGGTCGGCGGCCTGCTGCCCGGCCTCGCCTCGCTCAGGAGCCGCGCGTTTCCGGTCCTCGGCGTGACCGCGATCGTGCTCACGCTGCTGCCGCTCTCGGCACAGCTCAACCTTCACGGCGTCGTTCCGGCTCCGGAGCTGCCCGACGGCACGCGGCCGACCCTGGCGCTGACCATCGGGCCGGGCGGCCAGGACATCGGCTCATGGACGTTCCGCGCGGGCGGGCAGGCGCTGCCGCCTGCCGGCGGCACGGTGCCAGGCTCCGCATCCGCGCGAGTGTGGTTCGTGCCCGCGCTGCCTTCGGTGAGCGTGCCGGACAACGTGGTCTCCTTCGGGATCACCCAGGCCGAGGCGAATCAGCAGGCGCACGACGCCGTCCTTGACCTGATCATCGAGTCAGAGGCCCGGAGGACGCACGACACGACCATGGCGGCGCTCGGGGCCGAGGGCGACGGACTCACCGAGTTCACGCAGGTGATCCAGCAGGACGTCGTCGCTCACACGAGCGTGCAGAAGACCTACACGTTCACCAGCATCCAGATGACGCTGTTCCTGCCGAAGTTCAGCACCCAGGCAAGCCGGCTCGTGGGCGTGACGCTCCATGGGACGGCGACCCTGATCACGCGCGACGCGTCAGGCAAGGTGCTGTCGACCGTGACGCAGCCGTACGCCAAGAGCTGGGGACTGGGGTCGGCCAGCGCCGACGGCGGCTACCAGGTCATCGCCAACGACTACACCGACCTCAAGCTCGCCTGATCCTTCCCAGGGCCGGAGGGGCGTGCCGCCGCCGCCGGGATTCCATTGGGCTCGTAGGCGGCGGGAGGTTCGATGTCGAACGTGTCCGCGAGGCGGACGAAGAGGTTGAAAAGCGCGGCGTCGTAGGCCGCCTCGGCGATCTGCTCGTCACTCCACCCGGCGTCGCGCAACCCCTGCACCTGCTCGTCGGTGACTCGGTACGCGTGCCTCGTTATCGTCTCCACGAACTCGAGGAGCAGCCGGTGAGGTCGATCCAGACCCGCCGCGTCGAGGTCACCCGCCCGAAGGGCCTCCGCCGCCTGTGAGTAGGTCTCGCCCTGCAACTGCAGGAACCAGCTGTGCGAGCTGAGTCAATACCTGCACTTGTTGAGCGCGGAGACGTAGGAGGCGATCATCTCGTGCTCGGCGCGGTTCAGCGCTCCGTCGGTGAAGTGAAGCTTCGAGGCCTCGTTGATCGCGGCCAGGAAGTCCGGGCGCAGGCTCATCGTGCGCAGGATGTCGGGCACGACCTTCGCGACGCTCCTGGACTTGCTTCCCGCGTACAGCTCCGCGAGCGGGCCGGTGGCCTCGCCCTCGTCGACCATCTTGATCCGGTTCGTCATCTCTCCAGGCCCTCCCAGGTCCAACGCGGCATGGGCATGTCTGGTTCCACACGGGACCCGACGGGCGAGTAGTGGTTGACCTCCCGCGTCGC
>JAMXLM010000043.1 GCA_024280995.1 Candidatus Dormiibacterota bacterium | reverse complement strand
CCCGTAAACGGGGAGGATCATCCGGAACCTGACCGCCCCTCCGGCGCATTCGGCGCCACCTCCCCGTAAACGGGAGGATCATCCGGAACCTACCCGCCCCTCCGGCGCCTTCGGCGCCACCTCCCCTTAAACGGGGAGGATCATCCGGAACCTGACCCGCCCCTCCGGCGCCTTCGGCGCCACCTCCCCGTAAACGGGGAGGATCATCCGGAACCTGACCGCCACCTCCCCGTAAACGGGGAGGAGCATTTTCCAACCGGAGCCCGGCGGGCAAATCAGGGAGGGGGCCCGCCGGGTCGGCTGGAGCATCGGCCTCGGGAGTACTGATGGGGAGGTTGTGGAGAGGAGGAGGCCTATCTCCTCGTGGTATTCAGTTGGGGGGTTTACGGGATAACGAAGCCCGCTCTCGGAACTTGCGTTTGAATTGACGCCGTGCCAAAGAACCGGCTGGAGGCTTTCGCGGACGGGATCTTCGCGTTCGCCGCGACCCTCCTGATCCTCAACCTGGCGGTCGACCAGCACAACGCGCTCGCGCCCCAGCTGCTTGCGATCTGGCCCAGCTACGCGGCATATGTGATCAGCTTCATCACGATCGGGATCATCTGGGCCAACCACCACACCTTCATGCACCAGATCGCCCACGTCGATCGGTTCTTCCTCGTCAGCAGCGTCCTGTTCCTGATGTTCATCGCCTTCATCCCCTTCCCCACGCGACTGCTCGCGCTGGACGTCGAGACCGCCGACGCCCAGGCCGCCGCGCTCCTCTACGGCATCACCCTTTTCGCCGTCTCGATCCTCTTCAACGTCCTGTGGCGGTACGCGGCCTCGAGAAACCGATTGCTCAAGCAGGACGCCGATCCGCGGGTGGTCGAGGGGATCAGCCGCAGCTACCTGCTGGGACCGACGCTCTACGGAGTTGCGACGCTGGTGGCGCTACTCAACCCGCAGCTCAGCGCCGGGCTGTACGGGGCGATCGCGGCCGTCTATATCGGGGAGAGCTCGATTTTTGGCAGGAGGCCAGGTAACCAGGGCGGGTAGTCGCATGGGACGAGTTCTTCGTTTTTGGGGAGGTGGGCCAATGGCTTTGTGGCGCAGGTTTTTCGTGGCCGGTATAGGGGCGCTGGGGGTGCTGGGTGCGGGGGCGCTCCCAACCTCGGCCGACGAAAACGGAACCGTGATCAGCTTCCAGTCGATGACGCCCATCACGGGCGCCGCCGTCGGGGCCGTCGATGACCGCGGGCTCACCGCGGGCGGCATCCCCTGGCGGATCACCTCGGGCATCGGCACCGTGGACCGTGACGGCCACGTCTCGGCGAGCGTCACCGGCTTGGTGCTGGCGGCCGGGCCGTTCACGGGCATCAACCCTGTCGGCACCTTCGCGGCGGTCGTCAGCTGCCGGACGACGGCGGGGAACATCGTCAACGTGCAGACGGGCGGCGTCCCCGCGAACACGAGCGGCGATGCGACGATCAACGCGACCGTCGATCTGCCGCATCCGTGCACCACGCCGGAAGTCCTCGTCGGCGGGCTGCTGAAGACCCCCACCGGGGCGACGGTTTTCCGGTTCTTCGCCGTCTCCAACGGCGATTTCGCGGACGCCAGCTAACCGGCGACTGCTTTCCAACAGCGTGAGGGCCCGCCACGTTGGCGGGCCCTCTCCCTGGGTCTTCAGCCCTGCGTCGGGTCGAGACGCTGACCCGTCGTCGGGTCGAGAAACAGCTTCTGGTTCGACCCCTGTTCGGCCTGGAAGTTGAACATGCCGTTGAGCGGGCCGGCGATCGAGTCGAAGGAGCCGTTGATCCGACCGAGGTGCCAGTTGTCCTCGGCGAACCTGACAATCGAGCTGAGGTCGCTGATCGAGTGGTCGACCTTGTCGTGCCTGGCGAACGGCGAGATCACGAGCAGTGGCTGGCGCGGTCCGTAGCCGCAGCGCCCCTGCTCGCCGGCGAGCGGTGTGCCCGTGCCGCACTGCCCGGCGCCGGTCAGCGCGTCCGCCGCCGTGGCCGACGGGTTGTGAACGCCGCTGTAGACGTGGTCGTACCAGCCGTCCGAGTCGTCGTAGGCGATGAGGACCGCGGTGCTGGACCAGTCAGGCGTGCGCTCGAGGGCGTTGATCTCGTTGACGACGAACTGCTGCTCGTCGAGCGGGTCGGAGTAGCCCGCGTGGCCGTCCTGGTAGCCCGGCGCCTTCAGGAAGCTGACCGCGGGAAGGTGGTCCGGTGAGAGGTAGCCGCGGTTGATCGCGCCGACCAGCGCGTCGAAATCGCCGACGTCGTACTGGTGGTTGGCGGTGTCGAACATCGGGTTGCCGGCGGCGTCGTAGTGCTGCGTGTCGGTGCCGATCACCGCGGCCGACGCCGGAGCCAGGTGGTGCGGGTTGGCGGTCGACGCGTAGTAGTTGAAGGGCTCGTGGTGCGGGATGTAGTCGTCCTTGTAGCCGTACTGGCCGACGCCGCCCACGGTCACTCCGACCGGATGGACCGAGTCGCAGATGGCCTGGTTGGAGGAGTTGGCCGGCCGGTTGGCCGAGTTCGCGAAGAAAGCCTTGAACTCGTCCGGGGTGAAGGTGCTGGTCGGCTGGCCGGCGTGGCCGGTGAGAACGAGAGCCTGCGCGTAGCTCGTCGAGGGTCGGTTGCCGCCCTGGAACCAGCCCCAGCTGAGACCCGCCGCGTTGAGCAGGTCGCCGACGTTCTTGCCGGTCAGCGACACCGCGTCACGCGTGGAGCAGTCGTCGTAGTACGGCTGGTCGTCCCCGATCAGGGAGAAGCCGCCCTTACCGTCAGCCACCGTGCTGTTCGGACCATTGATCTGGAGGCCGACTCCGCCCGTCATGCCGGAAATCAGGTTGATCGCGCCCGGTGTCGACGGGCCGAAGTTGGTGTCGAAGGAGTTGTCGCTCATCGCGAACTGCTGCGCGTAGTTCCAGAACGCCGTGACGGTGTTGCCGTCGTAGTAGTTCATGACGTCGGCGGCGTTGCAGGGCTGGCCGGTGTTGCTCTTGCCCGAGCCTGTGCCCACGCTCTGGACGAACCTGTCCATCTTTCCGCCGTCGAACGCCTGCTGCTCGGCGGTGTAGTCGTGGTTCTGGTCGCAGGTCAGTACGTCGTTGAGGATCGCCGGGTCGTAGCGGCGGGGGTTGGCCAGGTTGGGGTTGTTGGTGATCAGGTTCCCCTCTCCTCCCGCTCCCCTGGTGTTGATCAGGTTGTTGACGCTCACCTGGTCTTCGGCGACGAACCGGATGCCTGATGTGTTGGCGGCGAAGGGATACGTGGCGAAGTAGTGGTCGAAAGAGACGTTCTCCTGGAAGATCACGACGAGATGCTTGATCGGTGTCGCGGTCGCGCTCGCGGGGACCGCAGCGCCCGCGCCGGCCTGGGCGTCGGCCGCGATCATGCCCGCCCCGACGGTCAGGGCGATTGCCGTGAGCAATGCGAGCAACGGCCGCCTGCGTGAGTCGAGCTGATGCACTGGCCACCTCCTGTTCGTGCAGCAGAACCGCGGGACGCGTCCTGCGCCCCATTGCACAAGCACGCTAGGTCGGCGCGATTTATCGGCGGGTTAACCGCCGGCCAAAACCAGTAGTTGAGGCGATCCTTAAGGCTGGGTTAAACTCCTGCCCGTCCACGCCCGATCGCGACCAACAGGAGGGGATTGGTATGCGACGACTTATCGCTGTCGGTGGATTTGCCGCGCTGCTCGCGATGATCGGCGGTTCGGCGCCGGTCAACGCCTCAGGCGGCGTCCCGAACTACCAGCACGTGTTCGTGATCATGATGGAGAACACGGGCTTCGACAGCCTGATCGGCAACCCGAACGCGCCGTTCACCAACGAGGCCGCATCGCAGTTCGGCCTGGCCACCAATTACTTCGGGGTCACCCATCCGAGCCAGCCCAACTACATCGCGGCGACGGCCGGCATCACCGGCAACGACAGCGACAACGACGAGACGCTCGCGATCCCCAACATCGTCGACCAGGTCGAGGGCAGCGGCCGGACCTGGAAGGCGTACATGCAGTCGTACTCGCTTTGCAACGGCGTCGCCACGGCCCACGCCTGCGGCAACCAGCTGTACGAGCGCAAGCACAACCCGTTCATCACCTTCGCGGACGTCCAGAGCAACCCGGCGCGGGTCGCCAACATAGTCGACTTCAGCCAGTTCTCTTCGGACCTCGCTTCCGGGAACGTGGCGAACTACGTCTGGGTCAGCCCCGACCAGTGCCACGACATGCACGGCCGCGGCGCGCCGGCGAGCGACCCGTGCAACTTCGGCGACGTGCAGGGCCTGATCTCGACCGGTGACTCGTTCCTGCAGTCGACCGTCAACACCATCACCTCGTCGCAGACCTGGCAGAACAGCAACTCGGCCATCTTCATCATGTGGGACGAGGCCGACTTCACCGGCAGCGGCTTCATGGGCTTCGGCGACGACCGCGGATGCTGTGACTCGCCCGCCGGCATGGGCGGCGGCCACGTCGTCTCGCTGGTGATCGCCTCTTCGAATGACAACACGCGGCGCTCAGGCGCCGCCTTCAACCACTACTCGCTGCTGTCGACGGTCCAGCACGCGTGGAACCTGGGCTGCCTCGGGTTCACGTGTGACACTGCGAACGTCAAGCCGATGTCCGCGCTGACGAACGACCAGTAAGCAGACGAATCCGGCCTGGGCTCAGTCCTTCGGGGCTGGGCCCAGGTGCTTCGTGAACCAGTCCACGATCCTCTGCAGGCGGTCGACCCTGCGGTCGGGGCGGCCGATCGCCAGCATCACGTGCGTCTCGCCGGGGTAGCGGATCATCTCGACCTCGCGGCCCAGCGTGCGCAGGATGTGGAACACCATCTCGCTGTTGCCCGGCGGGCAGCGCATGTCGTTCTCCGCCTGGAGGAGCAAGAGCGGCGCCTGGTTCTGGTGCATCTTGTAGAAGGGCGAGCGCGTCACGAACTTGTCGACGTCCTCCCACGGGCTCTGGGTCTTGATCGCGCGCCGGCCGATGTAGCGGCCGAAATCGCTCGTCGCCCACTCGCCCAGCAGGTCGGTGACGGGGTTCTCGCTGACCGCGGCTTTGAACAGGCGCGGGTTGTTGGCGATCATCCAGTTGGTCATGAAGCCGCCGTAGGAGAGGCCAATGATCCCGAGGTCGGTGCCGTCGGTGAGGCCTTCGGCGACGGCCCATTCGATGACGGCCAGCAGGTCCTGGCCGTCGGGGTCGCCCCAGACGCCCTCGAGCGCCTTCGCGTGCGCCTCGCCGTAGCTGGTCGAGCCGCGCGGATTGGAGAAGATGACGTGGATGCCGGCGTCGGCGAGCGCGTTCATCTCGAGCCACGGGGTCGGGCCGAAGCTCGAGTACGGTCCGCCGTGGACGTCGATCACGAGCGGAGCCTTGGTCCGCTCGCCTCTCGCGGGAAGGAGCCATGCCTCGACCTCGTGACCCTCTTTGTGCTTGATGAGCAGGTGCTCCGTGGCGCGCGCGAAGGGTCCGTACCAGCGACTTCCGTCGTCGCCGAGCTTGCGCATCTCGCCGTTCTCGACGGCGTAGACGTCCTGCGGCTCGCCGGCCGACGCCACGACGGCGACGCGCCCTCCGCCCGTCGCGACGGCACTGCAAATCGCGTCGGGCTCTGCAAGTGCTTCGACCTTGCCGTCCAGGCCGAAGCGGTACGGATGGCTGCAGCCGCGGCGGCTGACCAGCGCGACGATGTTGTCCTGGTCCTCCCACACCACCGGCGACGGCCCCATGTTCTCGGCGTCCTGGTAGTCGCCGTAGCTCGTGATCTGTACGTCCAGGTCGCGGTCGGGAGCCAGTCTCTTTGTCGTCGCGCCGTCGACGACGTGCAGCTCCATCAGCGCCCAGCTCGGCGAGCCCTCCTGGCTGTTGCCGATGAAAGCGATGTGCCTGCTGGGCGTCCACGCGAGGTTCTGGACCCCGCCATCGAGACGCGCGACCTCGGTCGGTTCGCCGCCGTCAACGCCGACCGTCCAGACCGAGCCGATCTCCTCGAGACCCCTCGATGGGCTGCGGTCGGCGATGAACGCAACTTTCTGGCCGTCGGGCGACCACGCGATACCGTCGACGCTGTAGTCCGCCTCGGTGATGCGGACCGGTTTCGGGTCGTCGACTTCAGCGATCCACAGGCTCGAGTGCTCGTCCCGGATGCCGGAGCCGTCGAGCCGCCAGGTGTAGTCGAGGATCCGGCGGGCGGTCGGATCGTCGTCCTTGCCCACGATGAAGCGCTTGACGCCCGAGCCGGCGATGAGCGCGAGCTTGCTGCCGTCGGGTGACCATTCGGCGGCGCCCACGCCGCCCGCCAGGTCGGTGACCTGCGCCGGCTCACCGCCGGTCGTCGGCATGACGTAGGCCTGCGGCTTGCCGCTGCGGTCTGAGATGAAGACGATTCTCTTGCCGTCGGGAGAAAAGCGCGGGCGGGTGTCGCTCGCCTTCGCACCGGTCAGCTGCTCGGGCTTTGCCGTTCCGTCGAACGTGGTCCGCCAGAGGCGGCGGGCGTACTTGCCGTCCTCGACGGTCCGCTTGACGTAGACGATCGACTCGCCGTCGGGCGAGACCGCCAGCGTCGAGATGACGACCTGCTTGAGGACGTCCTCGGGTTTGAAGGCCTGGCGCTTGGCGGTCGCTTTTTCTTCTCTTTCCATCGTCTTCATGTGCTTAGCATGAGCCGATCTGAACGAGCTGCAAGAGCTGATCTGCGCGCTGGTTTCCATCGAGTCCGTGAACCCGGACCTGGTGGCCGGCGGGTCGGGCGAGGCCGCGATCGCGGCGTACGTCGCTTCGTGGCTGCGGGACGCCGGGCTGGAGGTTTCGATCGTCGAGCCGGTGCCGGGCCGGCCGTCGGTGGTGGGCGTGCTGCGAGGGTCGGGCGGCGGGCGGTCGCTGATGTTGAACGCGCACATAGACACGGTCGGCGCGGGCGGGATGGATTCGCCGTTCACCCCGCGCGTAGAGGACGGGCGCGTGTATGGGCGCGGCGCCGTCGACATGAAGGCGTCGCTGGCGGCGATCATGCTGGCGGCCAAGCGAGCGCCTCAATTGAGCGGGGATCTCATCATGTGCGCGGTCGCGGACGAGGAGGTCGCGTCCTTCGGTACCGCTGCAGTGTTGGAGAAGTTCCACGCGGACTTCGGGCTCGTTACCGAGCCGACACAGCTGCGTCTCTGCCTGGCGCACAAGGGTTTTGTGTGGCTCGAGGTGGAGACCGTCGGCGTCGCGGCTCACGGTTCGCGCGCGGACATAGGCAAGGACGCGATCGCCTTGATGGGGCCGGTGCTGACGCGCGTTGCGGCGCTCGAGAACTCATTGCGGGTGTCGCGCCGTCATCCGCTGCTGGGTTCGGGCTCCATCCACGCCTCTCTTATCGAAGGAGGCCAGGAGCTTTCCACCTACCCCTCGCGCTGCGTCTTGAAGATCGAGCGGCGCACCGTCCCGGGCGAGGACTGGTCATCCGAGCTGCCCGGCGCTCGGGTGCTGCTCGAGCGGCCTCCGTCCGAGGTTGCTTCTTCGCATGCGGTTGCGCGCGCGGTCTCCGCGGCCGCAGGCGGACCCGAGGAGATCGGCGTCGCGTACTGGATGGACATGGCGCTGATGAACGAGGCCGGCATTCCGACGGTCTGCTATGGCCCGTCGGGCGAGGGCGAGCACGCGGACGTGGAGTGGGTCGACGTTGCGTCGGTCGAGCGGTGCGTGGAGGTGTATGTGCGCGCCGCCGAGATGTTGTGCAGCTGATCGCGCGCTGGCTCAACAACCCGCTCGCGAAGAAGGTGCCGGAGCTCACCGTCTATTTCTGGATCGTCAAGGTGCTGACCACCGGGATGGGCGAGACGACGTCCGACTACTTCGTGCACACGTACAACCCGTATGTCGTCGTGGTGGTGGCGGCTTTGGTGCTGGGCGTTGTCGTCCTGGCCCAGCTCGCGCTGCGCGCGTACGACGCGTGGGCGTACTGGCTGGCGGTGTCGATGGTGGCGGTGTTCGGCACCATGGCCGCCGGCATCGTCCATGTGTACATGGGCGTGCCGTACCAGTGGTCGGCGTCGGCCTACGCGGCGGCGACGATCGCGATTTTTCTGTTGTGGTGGCTGAGCGAGCGGACGCTGTCGGTGCATTCGATCTTCACGCGCCGGCGGGAGATCTTCTACTGGGCCGCAGTCCTGGCGACGTTCGCGATGGGGACTGCCGTAGGCGACATGACGGCGGTCACGTTTCGGCTGGGCTTCTTCGCATCGGGCGTGTTGTTCGCGGTGTTCATCGCGCTGCCGGGCCTGGCGTATCGGTTTCTGCGTCTGAACGAGATCGTCGCGTTCTGGATCGCGTATATCATCACGCGGCCGCTGGGGGCGTCGTTCGCGGACTGGCTGGCGGTGCCTGCGAGCCAGGGCGGCCTGAATCTCGGCAAGGGGCCGGTGAGCATCGCGCTGTGGGTGCTGATTCTCGGCTTCGTTGCGTTCCTGGCCTTCAGCCGCAAAGACACCCCGCCCGCTGATGCTTGAGCCGTGGACACGCGAGGAGGCGAGCGCTTCCGGGCAGGTGTTCGAATTCCGGCTGTGGGCGCTGCTGACGGAGCAGTCTCGGGGCCAGCTGCACGTGTTTCTGCCGCTGGCGGACCGAGGGATCGACGCGATCGTCCATCGCCGCTCCGACGACGTTTATCTGCCGGTGCAGGCGAAATGCCGGTCAGTATTGGATGGCGACGGCGAGGTTCACCTGGTCGCCTGGGCTGACTCGCTGCGGGACGACGACGCGCTGCTGGTCTCGGGGTTGTTGACCGAGGGCGGCGTCGGCCCGACGATGCTGGTCGTCCCCGAACGGGATTTCAAGAGGCTGGCCGAGCTATCGACCTGGGACGGCCGGCCGGTCTACTCGATGGGGTTCGGGATGCGTCCGCGCTCGGACAGCAAATGGCTGCCTTACCTGGTCTCGGTCGACCACCTGAGCGAGAAGTTCGGCATCTCGGCGGCGCTGGAGGCTGTCGAGGAGCCGTCCCGCGACTGGCGAGACGCCCTGGGCTTCCTGGGTGAGGCTGAGGTGGTCCGACTGCTGGCCGAGGACTCCTCGCTGAACCTCTTTCGGTGCTTTCCAGATCTGGAGACATCTGAGCTGGTGGTGCGGCACCTCACGAGCGGGCGCGTTCTGGGGCTCCAGATCAAGACAATCAGCGTCGATGCGGCCCGCCCGGACGGGACGGTCAGCGTCCTGGCGTCGAGCTTCCGCCCGTCTCCGACGACTTACTTCGTCATGCTGGCGTGGCGCGAGGACGAGCGCCGGTTCGACGACGAGTGCCTTCTGATCCCTTCAGCGGACCTGGGCGACATCGCTGCGCTGCGCGGCAGTCACCTGAGCTTCGACTGGCACCCCGGCTCGACTGTCACGACCCCTGTTACCCCGTTTCGCCGTCGGCTGGCAACGCTCATCTCGGCTCTTGACGACTGTTAAGCGAAGTCTGAAAATCTCGGCCACAACTTTTCGGTGTCCCTGGGGAGGGTGGCTAGAGTGGACGTCTGGGGCGGACGGCTGTGACATCGGGCGGGTCGCCGATCCCACCTTCCTACTACCAAACCGGCCCGCAACCGGCACCCGGCGGTCCGCCCCGGGGCGCACCTTCCTCGCGTGCCCGCTGGTGGCGGGCGATTCCGGGCTTTCGCACCGGGAAGCGGTGGAAGCAGGTTGTCGCCGTCCTCGCATATCTCGTGATCGCATTCTGGATCGTCCAGCTCTTCACCAATCCCGGGGTTGGCGTGTTCGGGCTTTTCAGCCTTGCAGCTGTTTGGCTCGCGACCAATGCCTTCGGGATGCGGACGAAGCTGCCCGCGTTCAGGTCGTCCAACATCTTCGCCGCGGGGGCAGCCTGGCTGGCCCTTGGAATCGCGATGCTCGTCAGCTTCGGCTCGTCTTTGCCGCCCACCCCGGCATCGAACGTGGGCGTCGGGACAGGGCCGTCATCGCCTTCGCCACCGGCGGTCGCCCAGGCCGTAGCGACGCCCTCGCCAAGCAAACAGGCTCCGTCGCCATCTGCGACCCATCTACCTACGCCGTCTCCTAGCCTGAAGCCGAGCCCGACTCCCCCGCCACCCAAACCGCCACCCACTCATCCGCCATCCCCAGTGCCGGTCGCCTTCGACTACTGCGGCGCGCCGGCCAATCCATGGCACTACAACTTCTGCAGCGCCTACGCGGGTAATTACATCTCCAGCCCGCCTTCGAGTTTCTGCAGCTACTTTCCGTGTATCGCGAGCTTCTGGAAGAGCACGCTGGGCTATGTCGACGAATGCCAGGACGGCACATATAGCCATTCCGGAGGCCGCTCCGGGGCTTGCTCATATCACGGAGGCGAGCTGCGGCCACTGTGGGCTTGAGCACATCTGACCAGCGGGCTTGGTCGACCGTCCAAACCGAGGCAGGGCCGATCACGCTGGTGCCGATCGACAGCCTTCGCGCTCGAATCACGCAGTTGAACGATTGGCTGGGGCAAGCAGCAACCAATTCGGCGGCCCTGCATGGACAGGCGGACGACGGATACGCGGCGGCGGCCGCGCTCCTCGTGCCTCGAAGCGGGGAGTGGTCGGTTCCGCAAGCAATCGCGGGCCAGGTCGAGCGAGCCGGCGCCCTTGTTGACCAGATCGCTGGCAACGACAAAGCGACCGGCGAGCTGAAGGACCAGGAGTCTCACGGCAATGTCTTTGGCCGAATCGGAGCCTGGAGGCAAGTGCGTGGGTTGTCGGGTCAGAGAGCCAAGGAGGTTGGCGAGCTGCGACCGCTGCTGATTCAGATCGCCAAGGCAGCGCCGCCGACCAGCATCCCCGAGGCGGAGGCCGGGATCCGATCAGCGGCCGAGATCGAGCAGAAGGCTACGGACCTGGACGGACAGATCGCTGCAACCAGGGAGTCGGTCGCCGTGCTCAACGCAGAACTACAACGTCGCCTGGAGTCCACGAAAGCAATGGGTTTTGACGCCCTATATGAGGCAGCCAAGCTCGCTACCTCCGGACCGACGCCCGTCGACTCGCCGCTGCTTGTCAAGGCCGGCGAGGTGGCCTATCTTTCGGTGCCGGCAACGCTTGCCCGGATGGTCACGCGGACGCATTTCGTCGGCGGCTCGTCTGGTTTTAGCTTTCCAATTGGCCACACCGGAATTCGCTATCGAGTGGGGAGCTACAGCGGCCATCCGGTTCAGCAGCAGGCGCTATCGAATATCGATGTGGGCTCGTTTATCGTTACCAACCAGCGGATCGCGTTTATTGGGCGCACGAAGTCGACCAGCATCTCGCTGACAAAGATCCTCCACGTCGAGTACTACACCGATGCAGTCGCCGTCTTTCAGGAGGGACGTGAGAACCCGGACTTCTACAAGATGGCCGCCCCTCAGCGGGCGGTTTTCTATCTGAACTGGGCTCTGAATAGGCAAGCCGGAGTGGGGGCATGACCGTGGCCACGAGACAGTCCTTCCGAATCGAGCGAGGTCGAGTTACGCACTTCGTCGAGCAGCACGCGCTCGCCTGGGAGCTCGCAATGGCGGGTCTCACTCTCGTGTATGTGGCGCTCGCTCTGCTGGTGGATCAAGGCCTCGAAACGCTGACTTCGGACGTACTCATCGCATTGGCTCTGATCTTCTTCGCGGAGTTCTCGATTCGCTTTTGGGATGCGGCCTCGCGTCTGAGCTATTTCAAGTCTCACTGGATCGACTTGCTGACCTGCTTACCGCCGATCGGTCCGCTTCGTGTACTGCGGCTGTTGCGTTTGCTGGGTCTTCTTCGATTGGCTACCCAGGTTCGAGATGTAGCCCGGGCAAAGGCGGCAAAGCGGGGAAAGGGCGCTGACGGGGCAGGAACCTGGATTGTCTGGCCGACAGCGTTGCTGGTTTGGATAGGCGCAGCGGAGGGGTTTTGGATGGTCGAACGTGGCCAGAATCCGGCAATCCACTCTTTCGGCGACGCCTTGTATCTCGCCTTCATAACGGTCACAACCGTTGGATATGGCGACATCCGCCCGGTTACGCCCGAGGGCAAGATCATCGCCGGTGGCCTTGTCTTCGTTGGCCTCGGATTGCTCGGCTTCATCTCCGCCCAAATGACAGCTCGATGGCTGCGGACTGAGCGCGGCGAATCTGAGGTCGAACGCACGTTGGCCCACCTCAGCAATGAGATAAGCGAGCTGAAGGAGTTGGTGCGACTCGGTGTAGGCACAAGCGAAGCGGCCCCTCTACGCATTCAACGAGCTGATCACAAGTCTGATGTTGAGGCTAATGTCGACGAGAAGAAGCGGCTCGCTTAACAAAGGCTTAACTGACTTGATAGCGGGGTAGAATCGCTGAACTTTGGCAACGCTAAAGGTTTCTCGTCGCATCTATTTCTATCGGATAGACGCCGGCACCGACAGCAACGGTGTGCCCCTGCCTTTTGACGTCGACGAGGCTATGGCCCGAATACGCCTTCTTAAACCAGGTACTGACCTGTTTCTGGCTGAGGGCGACAACGTGATATTCCCGCTGCTCGACTCGAAGACCTCGCCGTGGCAAATGAGGTTCGTGCGGAGTCGAAGGGCCGACCTTCCGCAGATGGAGCGGGCTGGAGCAATAAGCCAACTTGCAATCCCGTCCAACGCAGGGGTTGCCGACTGCACCCACGTCAGGTTCTTTACAGGCGGGGTTGTCGGAGCTGATTGGAACTTCTACGGTCCACGTGTGACTGGTCTTGCACACTATTTGAACGTCAACGTCCAACCGGGGTGGGCGATCACGATCCGGCCGCTACTTAGGACTGATGTGGCTCAGTCGTTGAATCGGCTTGAATCAATTCGGGTCGTCGACCTGAAGATTCGAACTCCATTCATCCCGGCGGTGCGCGATGTAGACCAAACCCTCGCTGATGCCTTCGAGAGCGCTCAGCGCGTTGGCGACGCCCAGGAGGTCGGATTGACACTGCAACCCGGGAACCGAGGGCGGCAGTCGCGCTTGGCTCAAGGCGTCGTCGGCATAATTCGCGGACTGATGTCGCGTGAGCTGCGCGGGCAGGTCACCAGATTCGTGATCACTGGACGAAATTCGGACAGCGGCCGATTGGAAACGCTTGACCTACTAAAGGAGTACTTGGTCTTCGAAGAGGAGATCGTCAGAATCAACCCGTCTACGCGGGCGCTCGATCCAACTTCCGCGTACAAGGCGATCGGAAGAGTCCACACTCAGAACCGATCAGTGATCGATTCCGCGCCTACGATCTTCTAGGTTCGACCATGAAGGGTTGGTGGCAACAGCACTTCTTGCTGGCAGAATGCGCGCTAGCGATCGCGATCGGGCTGCTCTTCGCGTCTTGGCAATCCCTTCTTGGCGGATCAGGGACAGATCGAGGCGATGCTCAAAAGCAATCAGGCAGCGCTTTACACGGCACTGTCTACCATTTGGGGAGCGCTTCTCGGATTCGCGATCGCCTCAACTGCAATCGTTCTGAGCTTCGGCGACAGTCCGCGACTTCGCCCAGTTACGGAGCACAGTAGTTATGCGCAGCTGGGCAGCGTACTTCGTGCAGTCAACCCTGTCCTAGCGCTGGCTACCTTGGCAGCTTTGGCTGCGCTGCTACTCGATAGGGAGGGCGCCGAGAATGTCTTAGCACGCGACGTGGCGGTCGTCACGAGCCTTCTCGCGATAGTCACGTTGGGTCGGACGATTTGGATCCTAGACAATATCGTGCGAATCGTGACGCGACCATCGCTTGCGAGGTCTGGCCAGGAGCAGTGAAGTTCACGGGAGCATTGCGCCTAGACGCTTCCGCATGGAGATCCGCTCGACGCTGGCTGCCGGCTCGATCACCCATCGCGGGTAACGCCCGTTCGTCTCAGGTCCAGGAAAGTCTCAACTGACCCGAGCTAGGGCAATTAGTGCGGGAGTGGATGCGTTACGAGCGACAGGATCTTTAGCACGGCCACGAAAACAGTCACGCCGCGAATCGCAATCCCGAAGCATCCCCATCCGCCGACGGCCCGAAAGACGACGATGAGAACCGCGAAGAAGACGAAGGCGCCGACGAAATAGCCGGCGGCGAATTCGGACTGGGTGCTGAGAACTGAGTAAACGGCATAGCCGATACCGGCCAGGAACAGCATTAAGACGCCCACCCGCGCCAGCAATGGTCCCGTCGTCGATGGCGCCGGGATCGGTATCCATGCGGTGCCGCTCCAGTAGAAGCGTCGATCTTGGGAGACCCACGCACCACCCGAGTAAACCGCCGGGAGGCCGTCCGGCCCTAGACCCGTGGCCACGATGGGCGCTGATTCTGAGGCAACCAGCTCCGATTTCAGCCGCGTTCAGCTAAGCGCGCTTAACAGGGTTCCCTTGCTAGGTGGTCAGCGCTTCGAGGCGCGTGCGCAGATCGCTGATCGGTGCGCGTTCCTGCTGGGTCGAGTCGCGCTGGCGGATTGTGACGGCCTGGTCGTTCAGGGTGTCGAAGTCGACCGTGATGCAGAACGGTGTGCCGATCTCGTCCTGGCGCCGGTAGCGCCGGCCGATGTTGCCACCCGTCTGGTCGTACTCGACGCGGAACTGGCCGCGCAGATCCTTTATGACGTCCTTGGCGACGCGGATCAGCTCTTCTTTCTTGGATAGTGGGACGACGGCCACCTGCACTGGCGCCACGTTGGGGTGCAGGCGAAGCAGCGTGCGCGGCTCGTTGTTCACCACGTCCTCGTCGTAAGCGTCCAAAAGCAGCGTGATGAAGATCCGCTCCACGCTCACCGCCGGCTCGATCACCCATGGCAGGTAGCGCTCGTTCGTCTCCGGATCCAGGTAGGTCAGGTCCTGCTTTGACTTCTCCTGGTGGACTGTCAGGTCGTAGTCCGTCCGGTCGGCGATACCCTCGAGCTCGCCCCAGCCGAACGGGAACTCGTACTCGATGTCCGTCGTCTGCTTCGAGTAGTGCGACAGGGTCGCCTTCGGATGGTCGTGGAACTGCAAGCGCTCCGGCCGGATTCCCAGGACGTCGGTGTACCAGCGCATCCGCTCATCGCGCCAGTAGTTGAACCACTCGTCGTCAGTGTTCGGCTTGACGAAGTACTCCATCTCCATCAGCTCGAACTCGCGGACTCGGAAGACGAAGTTGCCCGGTGTGATCTCGTTCCGGAAAGCCTTCCCCTGTTGCGCGATGCCGAACGGCACCCGCACCCGCGTCGAGTTGATGACGTTCTTGAAGTCGACAAACATTCCCTGCGCGGTCTCGGGGCGCAGGTAGACCTCGGACGCGCGGTCCTCCAACGGGCCGACGTGCGTCTTGAACATAAGGTTGAACAGCCGCGCGTCGTCGAGCGGCCCTCCGCATTCCGGGCACTTCTCCCCCATCACGTGGTCCGCTCGCCAGCGCTTCTTGCACTTGCCCAGGCACTGACGCAGCGGATCGACGAAGTTCTCCAGGTGGCCGGATGCCTCCCAGACGGCGGACGGCATCATCAACGTCGATTCCAGGCCGACAACGTCGTCGCGCAGCTCGACCATGTGGCGCCACCAGAGATCACGAATGGCGCGCTTCAATGACATGCCGTACGGGCCGTAGTCGTAGAACCCGGACAGGCCGCCGTAGATCTCGCTCGATGGATAGATGAAGCCGCGGCGCTTGGTCAGGGCGACGACCTTGTCCATGACCTCATTTCGGTTCACAGGCACGGGAACGACCCTAGCAGGCCCTCACCCCGACCCTATCCCGCACAGCGGGAGAGGGAGACCGGAACCACCGCCCCTCCGGCGGGTTAGCCGCCGGGCAGCGACGGGGGGCCAGTGTTGGGTGGAGTGGACGGCCCCGTCAGTCCTGGTAGCTGACCGCCGTGAGATAGCGCGTAGATCCAGACGTAGACGACGAAGCCGGGCAGCACGAGGCTCAGCAGGATGCCGAGCACGCTAAGTCCGAGCGCGATCCAGATCAGGGCCTGGCCGCGAAGGCGGCCGGCGCTGGTCGCGATGCGTTTGCGCGCCATCAGTGAAAGCACTATCCCGGCGACGCCGAGCCCGATCGCGGGCGGGAACACGAGCCCGGACAGCGACGCGAAGCCGAGAAAGAGCGCGACGTAAACGCGGCCCTCGGTCTGGGCGACTGCGCTTCCTTTCGGCGCGGTTGCTTGCACGGCTGTGCGGCAAGGATATGGCCGTTAGGAGGAATGAGGGCCCCTCCGGCCCTGCGGGCCACCTCCCCACTACGTGGGGAGGAACCTAATCACTGGCCCCTCCGGCGGCTTCGCCGCCACCTCCCCATAAATGGGGAGGACCACTCCCCTACCGCATTGAGTTCAGGAAGGCGAGGCTTTTCAGGCGGCGGTCCATGTGGTACTCGAGCTGGGCCTGCAGTACTCCGTCGATGGAGTTCATCAGCGCCGAATCGAGCTTCAGGCGCCGGTATGTCTCGCGGTCGCCCGACGCCATCAGGCGCAGCACCTTGATCGCCGCGAGCGGCACCGGCTCCATCGACGGCAGCGCGCACCGCTCGCACAAAAACCCGCCCGCCTCGGCCGAGAACGGCGCCGCTCGCGCGGTCAGAGGCCGTTCGCACGATGCGCAAGAAGCAAGCTGCGGCGCGTAGCCCAACAGGTCCAGCGCCGACATCAGGAACCACGCCGACGCACGGCGCGGATCCGTTTCCCGAGAGAGCTCGTCCAACGAAGACACCACCAGCTCGTACACCCCGTCGATCGGATGGCGGTCCTCGCACACCCGCTCCGCGAGCTCCGCGATCAGAGCCGCGTGCGCCATCAGCTCGACGTCGCCCTCGATCCTGTACCCCGGCACGCGCGCCACCTGCGCCACCACGTCCAGCTCGCCCCGACCCTTGGCCAGCAGCAGATCCACATGCCCGTACAGCTCCAGCGACGGGCCAAGCTTCGACTCCTGCCGGCGCACGCCCTTCGCGATCGCGCCGAGCTTGCCGTGCGAGCGGGTCAGAAACGTGAAGATCCGGTCGGCCTCGCCATAGTCGAGCTTCCGCAGCACGACCGCGCGGTCACGATACGTGGCCAGTAGGTTCCTCCAGCGCCGAGTGCGGCGAGCCCTCGATCCCCTCTTCCGGCCACCTGTCCTGCGAGATCAATCGGACCATCTCGATGCGCCGGCCCTTGACCCGCTCGACCACCCACCGAGTGTGACCGACCTGGAAAGCATCGCCCGCCTCGGCGATCTTGCCGAGCATCGCGTGCACGTACCCGCCGACGGAGTCGTAGTCGCCCGACTCCTCGATCCCCAGGCGCAGGCGCTCGTTCAACTCCTCCAGGGGAAAGCCCGCGTCGACGCGTGCCTCGTGGTCGTTCACGAGGGTCAGCAGGTCCTCCTCCGCGGTGTCGTACTCGTCGCGGATCTCGCCGACGATCTCCTCGAGCAGGTCCTCGAGGGTCACCATGCCCGCGGTGCCGCCGTACTCGTCGACCACGATGACCATGTGCTGCTTTTTCGTGCGCATCTCGTTCAGCAGCTCGTCGACCTTCTTCTGTTCCGGCGTGTACTCCATGGGCCGGAGCACCTTGTCCATGTCGAACTTCTGCGAGCTGGAAAGCGTGTAGTAGAGCAGCAGATCCTTCGTGTGGATCAGGCCGATGATGTGGTCGATGTTCTCCTCGTAGACCGGCATGCGCGTGTGCCGGTACTGCTTGAAGAGCTTGATGATGTCGCGCAGGCCGGCATCCTTCTCGACCCCGATGATGTCGGTGCGCGGGATCATGATCTCGCGCACGGTCTTGTCGCCGATCTCGATGATCCCGTGGATCATCTGGTGCTCCTGCTCTTCGATCACGCCCGCCTCCTCGGAGACGTGAAGGGCGGTGATCAGCTCTTCCTCAGTCAGGTACGGGGCGCGCGCAGCGCGGCCGGCGGTGAGGCCGCGGGAGACGAGCGTGACCGTCCACAGGATCGGTCCGAGCAGGCTCGCGAGCCTGTCGACGGGCACGGCGGTGATCAGCGCCCAGCGTTCGGCGTTGGCCAGGGCGAGCGTCTTGGGCGTCACCTCGGCCACGATCAGGAGCACGATCGACAGCAGGACCGAGACCAGGAGCGTCAGCCACAGCCGCCATCCGTTTGGCACTCCCCACTCGCTGAAGAGCGAGTCGGCAAGCAGCGCCGTCGCAGTCGAGGCGAC
This sequence comes from Candidatus Dormiibacterota bacterium, assembly GCA_024280995.1. Lineage (GTDB taxonomy): Bacteria > Chloroflexota > Dormibacteria > Dormibacterales > Dormibacteraceae > 40CM-4-65-16. Next base: position 112,599 of record JAMXLM010000043.1, on the reverse strand, counting down.
GATGAGCGCGAGGGTGTTCGTGAAGAGCACGGTCGACAGGAAGCGGTTCGGGTCGGCGCGCAGCCGCTGCAGCGTGGCCGCCGCCCGGGAGCCCTGCTCCGCCAGGTAGCGCACCCGCAAGCGTCCGACCGAGGTCAGGGCCGTCTCCGTGCCGCTGGCCAGCGCGGCCAGCACGAAGCACAGGAGCATGACAACGACCTCGAGAGTCTCCTGGCCCGTCATCGGGGCGCCAGCTTATCTAAAGAGCTCGCTGACGCTCCGGTTCTCATGCACCCGGATGATCGCTTCAGCGAGCAGAGGCGCCACCGACAGCACCTTCAGCGGCTCCCCCAGCTTGTCCGCCGAGATCGGAACCGTGTCGGTCACGACCACCTCTTCCACTTCAGCCTTCCTGAGCTTGTCCATCGCGTCGCCGCTCAGCACCGGGTGCGTGGCCGCGATCAGGACCCTGTTCGCGCCCATCTCCTTGAGCGCGATCGCGAGCTTCGAGACGGTGCCGCCGGTGGTGATGATGTCCTCGATCACCACGCAGTCACGGCCCTTGACCTCACCCGAGATGGCGATCACCTCCACCGACTGCTCGTCGGGGCGGCGCTTGTAGCCGAACGCGATCGGGGCGCCCAGGTCGTTGGCCACCGCCTCCGCGCGGCGGCCGCCGCCGGCGTCGGGGGCGACGATGGTGAGGCGCGTCAGGCCGAGGCTCTTCAGGTGCTCGGCGAAGATGCGGTGCGGCGAGAGGTGGTCCGTCGGGACGTCGAAGAACCCCTCGATGGCCTCGGCGTGGAGGTCGAACAGCAGCAGGCGGTCGGCGCCGGCAAGGGTGATGAAGTTGGCGACCAGCTTGGCCGAGATCGGCTCGCGGGGCTGCGTCTTGCGCTCCTTGCGGGCGTAGCCGTAGTACGGAATCACCGCGGTCACGCGACCGGCCGAGGCGCGGCGCAGCGCGTCGAGGATGATGAAGAGCTCCATCAGGTGCTCGTTCACAGGCGGGCTCGTCGGCTGGATGACGAACACGTCGTGCCCGCGCATCGAGTCCTCGATCTTGACGTTGATCTCGCCGTCAGGGAAATGGCGCAGGCGGGGGTCGGTCAGCTGGACATCCAGGATCTCGGCGATCTTTGCGGCCAGCGCGGGATTGGCGCCGCCCGAGATGAGCTTCAGCTCGCCCCAGGGCGAGCTTTCGGCGCTTGTGAACTCGACCGCCGGCTGCAACCTGCCGATCACTCCTTCGCCTTCCTCCTGACCACCCTAGCGGGAACCCCGACGGCGGTCGCGCCGTCCGGGACGTCCTTCGTCACCACCGAACCGGCCCCGGTCCGCGCTTCGCGACCAAGTTTGACCGGCGCCACGAACATCGTGTCGACGCCGACGAAGGCGCCGTCGCCGATCTCGGTTCGGTTCTTGTGCGTGCCGTCGAAGTTGGCGGTAATCGTACCCGCGCCGATGTTGGCGTCGGCGCCGAGATCGGTGTCGCCCAGATAGGAAACGTGTGGCACCTTCGAGCCCCTCGCGACCTTCGTCCGCACCAGCTCGGCGAAGCTGCCGATGTGGACGTCCTCGGCGATCTCGGTGCCGGGGCGCAGCTTGGCGAACGGACCGCAGTCAGAGCGGTCGCCCACCCTCGCGTCCTCTATATAGACGTGCGGGCCGATCCGGCACTCGGCGCCGATGTGGGTCTGGCCCTTCAGCACGGTGAAGGGCTCGATGACCGTGTCCTGGCCGATGCTCACGGTGGCGTCGATGAAGGTCGTCTCGGGGTCGACGATCGTGACCCCGCCGAGCATGCACTGCTCGAGCAGGCGGCGGCGCATGATGGCCGTCGCTTTCGCCAGGCGGACGCGGTCCTTGACCCCCATCGCCTCGTCGGGGTCGTCGAGCGTGACCACGTCGACCGGCCGTACGTGCTCGAAGACCGAGGTCAGGTAGAACTCGTTTGCGTTGTTGTCGTCGGTGATCTTCTCGAGCTCGGCGGCGAGCCGGCTGCCGTCGAAGACGTAGAGACCGACGTTGAACTCGTGGACAGTCGCCTTCAGCTCGGGCGTGGCGTCCTTGCGCTCGACGATCCTGTCGAGCTCGCCCGACTTCCCTCCTTTTTTGGTCCGGACGATGCGGCCATCGTCCCGAGCTGCGTCCACGACGCTCGCGATCGTCGCCGGTGAACCAGACTCCTCGTGTCTGTGCACGACCTTGAGGATGCTCGCCGCGGTGAGAAGCGGGTTGTCACCGTTGAGGACCAGGAGCTGCCGGCCGCGGAGCTCGCCCGGCGGGATCTGGAGGAGGGCGTGCGCCGTGCCCTTCGGGTCACGCTGGTAGACGACCTCGACATCCTTCTTCTCGGAAAGGTGAGCGGCGAGGTCGGCGTGGTGGGGGTTCACGATCACCGTAACGTGCTCCGCGCCGGCCTCGTTCACCGCCGCGAGGACCCAATCGATCATGGGTCGACCGCAGATCGGATGGAGGACTTTGGGAACCTGTGACCGCATGCGCGTGCCCAGGCCGGCGGCGAGTATGACGGCGTTCAGAGTGGGGCTCAGCTCGGCTCGATTATCCCTTATCGTCGCCGTGGTCCTGGCCGGGAGCGCGTGCGCCTCGAAACCGGTGGCGGCGGTCGTCTCGCCGAGCCCTTCAGCGGCGGCATCGCCGTCTCCAAGCCCGCTGCAAACACCCTCGCCGACTCCCTCGCCAAGTCCCTCACCGGTGCCCGTCCTCCCCCCGAAGGTCAACTGCGTCGCCAAGGAGTCAGGCGGTCCTGTGGTCCTGGTGGGCGAAGCGCTGTACGACGTCACCGACCCCGTCCATCCCCGACTTCTGTGCGAGATCCGTAACACGGTCGCCCACCTGTTCACGACCGACACGTTCGAGTACCTGCGCCCGACCAGCCCGTCGGGCACCGAGGTGGTGCTGCACTCGATCGGCAGCGGCAACGAGAGCGTCGTCGCGGGCTGGCCGCTGAACCTCCACACCGATAGTGGTTCTTGGGGCGATTGGACCGCTGACGGCAACAACGCCGCGACTTTCGAGGCGGGTACCGACGCCTCCGGCAACGCGACCATCCAGGTCTGGCTGTTCAGCGAGCGCAGCAACACCGAGCTCTACGAATTTCCGTCGCCGGCGACCGACTGCATCTGCCGCTTCGGCCTGCCGCAGCCCGTGCTCGCGTTCTCGGCGGACGGGCAGTTTCTCGTCTCTGGATGGCCGATCGGCAAGGGCGCGACTCCCCTTCGCGTCTATCGCGTTTCCGACCGCACGTGGGTCCAGACGATGGCCGCGGGAGAAGACCAGGCCTTCTGGTCACACACCGGCCACCGCCTTTACCTCGCGCCGCGAAACAGTCTCCCGCCTCGCGCGTGGTCCCCCGAGGGTGGTTTCGCCGCCATCGGCAACGCGGTCACCTGGGCCTACGCTCCGAGCCTCTCGCCTGACGAGAAGCAGGTGGCGTACACGGCTTTCGCCGTCCCCGCGAACTTCGCCGAAGTGAGCGTGTACTTCTACGACTTCGCGAGGGACACGTCCCCGAAAGCCGTCGACTTACCGCGGTCTGAGATCACCTTCGTGAAGGACGGATGGGTCTGGTACTGGGATGAGGTCCCGTGCACAAGCAACTGCGCGAGCGCGACGCAGTCCGGAACACGGCTTTTCGCGATGCAGCTCTCGACGGGCGTCGAGCATTCGGTCGTGTTCGCGGCGGGCGAAAGTCCGGTGGATTTGAAGTCGGGATGGGGACCGGGCCAGTTCTGGCCCAATTCCTAGCCCCTCCGGCGCTTCGCGCCACCTGCGCGCCACGCGCGGCAAGGACGGCGCGCCGAGCGCGCCTTCGACTTACTGCATGCCCCACTGCGTGGGGAGGAACTCTCCCACGGCGTAGCATCACGGTCTTGATGAGCGAGGTCCCCGCGCCCAACCTGGAGGGCGCCGTTCCATCCCATCTGCCCGTGCTGCCGTTGAAGTCGACGGTGGTGTTTCCGCGCATATTCATCCCGCTCTCCGTCGGCCGGAAGAAGTCGCTCGACCTGCTCGACGGCCTGTCGGGCGTCGAGCGCCACATCGCGGTGGCGACGCAGCTCGACGAGACGGAGGAAGAGCCCGAGTTCAAGGACATCCATCACGTCGGCACGATGGTTCGCGTCCAGCACATGCTCAAGCTGCCGGACGGAACGGTGCAGCTGGCGGTGCTCGGTCTGCGCCGCATCCGCCTGACCGCGGTCGAGTCGGACGAGCCGTACCTGACGTGCGCTGTGGAGATGGACCCGGAGAGGGCCGAGCACAGCCCGACCATCGAGCGCGAGGCGATGCTACGGCGCGCGATCGCGTCGTTCCAGCAGCTCGTGTCGCTGGCGCCGCACCTGCCCGCCGAGCTTGCCGGCGCCGCGGCCGCGATCGACGAGCCGCTGCACCTCGCGTACTACATCGCCAACCACATCCGGCTCACGACCGAGCAGCGGCAGGAGATCCTCGAGCTCGACTCGGCGAAAGCCAAGCTCGAGCGGTTGCTCGGCCACATGTCGCACGAGCTGGAGGTGCTCGAGCTCGGACGCAAGATCCAGACCCAGGCCGAGGAGCAGATGGGCAAGGCCCAGCGCGAGTACTTCCTGCGCGAGCAGCTGAAGGCCATCCAACGGGAGCTGGGCGAGCTCGACAGCGAGCACGCGGAGCTGGGCGAGCTGCGGGAACGGATCGAAAAGGCCGGCCTGCCCGCCGAGGCTCGTCGCGAGGCGGACCGCGAGATCGCGCGCCTGGAGCGAATCCCATCGGCGTCGCCGGAGTCGTCGGTCATCCGCACGTACCTCGAGCTGATCGTCTCGCTGCCGTGGAACGTTTCGACCGGCGCTGAGGTGGACGTCAAGAAGGCGCGCGAGATCCTCGACGCGGACCACTACGACCTGGACAAGGTCAAGCAGCGCATAGTCGAGCACCTGGCGGTGCGGCGGCTGAAGCAGGTGCGCAAGTCCACCGACCGCGGCCGCGAGCCGATCCTGTGCTTCGTCGGTCCGCCCGGCGTCGGCAAGACGTCATTGGGACAGTCGATCGCCCGCGCGATGGGCCGCAAGTTCGCGCGGGCGTCGCTCGGCGGCGTGCACGACGAGGCCGAGATCCGCGGCCACCGCCGCACCTACATCGGCGCGATGCCCGGCCGCATCCTGCAGGCCATCCGGCGCGCGGAGTCGTACGACCCCGTGTTCATGCTCGACGAGGTCGACAAGATCGGCGCCGACTGGCGCGGCGACCCGTCTTCGGCTCTCCTCGAGGTGCTCGACCCCGAGCAGAACAAGGACTTCCGCGACAACTATCTCGACGTGCCGTTCGACCTGTCGAAGGTGATGTTCATCACGACCGCGAACTCGCTGGAGACGATCCCGCCGGCGCTGCGCGACCGCATGGAGGTCCTTTCGCTGTCGGGCTACACCGAAGAGGAGAAGGTGCAGATCGCGGAGCGCTTCCTGATCCCGAAGCAGGTGCTCGCGCACGGCCTGCGCGAGGGCGAGGTCGCGATCTCAGAAGCTGCCGTGCGGCTGATCATCCGCGAGTACACGCGGGAGGCGGGAGTGCGCAACCTCGAGCGCGAGATCGCGTCGATCATCCGGCGCGACGTGGCCGACATCGCGTCGGGCCGGCGGTTGAAGAAGCTCGACGACGTCAAGCGGGTGCGCGCGGCCCTGGGTAAGCGCCGCTTCTACGACGACGTGGCCGAGCGCATCGACCGCCCGGGCGTCGCCACCGGCCTGGTGTGGACGCCGACCGGCGGCGAGATCATCTTCGTCGAGGCGACGCTGACGCCCGGCAAGGGCGAGTTGAAGCTGACGGGGCAGCTGGGCGAGGTGATGAAGGAGTCGGCCGCCGCCGCGCTTTCCTACCTGAAGTCGCGCGCCACGGACCTCGGCATCTCGCACGAGGTTTTCGAGAAGAACGACATCCACGTCCACGTGCCCGCGGGAGCGCAGCCGAAGGAGGGCCCTTCGGCGGGAGTGACGGTGCTGACCGCGATGGCGTCGATCCTCACCGGCCGGCCGGTGCGCGACGACGTGGCGATGACCGGAGAGATCACGCTGCGGGGGCGCGTGCTCCCCATCGGCGGGATCAAGGAGAAGGTTCTGGGCGCGCACCGCGCCGGGCTGCGGCGCGTGCTGATGCCTTCGCACAACGAGGCGGACCTCGACGACATCCCCGCCGACCTCCGCAAGGAGATGCAGTTCGTGATGCTCGACACCATCGACCAGGTGCTGCGCGAGGCTCTGGTGCCGCGGCCGCGGGTCGTCGTGGCGTCGGTTTCGAACGGCGACCCGCTGAAGGCTACCGTCGTTGCGCGCGGCGCAGGATCTGTGCGTGTGCGGCCAGCTCCGCCTCGTCGTCGAGCGGTCTCAGGTCGCCGGCGTCAACGCCCCGCCGAATGAGGGCCTTGCGGATCAAGTAGTCCGCGAGGTGGGGGTTCTTCGGCAGCAGGCTGCCGTGCAGGTAGGTGCCGATGATGTTCTCCTGCACGACGCCCTCGGTGCGGTCGTCGCCGTTGTTGCCGCTGCCGGTCAGGACCTTTCCGAGCGGTTTGGCTTTTGCGCCGAGAAAGGTCCGGCCGCTGTGGTTCTCGAAACCGACGAGCGTCCTCGGGGTGAGCTTCAGGTCGGCGTTTGATTCGACGACGACGTCGCCGATCGCGCGCCTCTTGCCCGCCTGCGTGGTGACGTCGAGGAGGCCGATGCCGTTCAGCTTCTCGCCGTCGGCGGTGACGTAGTAGTGGCCGAGGAGCTGGTAGCCACCGCAGACGGCGAGGATCTGAGCGCCGGTTTGTGAAGCGTTTTCGAGGGCGTGCTGCTTGTGCTCCTTGAGGTCGTCGTAGATGAGCGACTGCTCGCGGTCCTGGCCGCCGCCGAAGAAGAAGAGGTCGACGCCGTCCAGGTCCGTGGTGGGGCCGCGTTCGATCTGCGTGAGCCGCGGCTCGAGTCCATGCCACTCCGCACGCTTGAGCAGCGTGAGGATGTTGCCGCGGTCGCCATAGATGTTCATGAGGTCGGGATACAGCCAGCCGACTGTGAACCTTGATCTGGCGCTCATGTTTCCCAATACGGTTTCGCCCAGCCGCGGGTGGCAAGCTCGGCGCGGAGGTCGAGCATCGCGGTGTAGGTGCACAGCAGATGCACGGTGTCGCCCTCTTTGGTGTGGTCGATGAGCGCGTCGATCGTCTTCGCGGGGTCGGTTTGGGGCTTTTCGGCCGGGATGCCCGCGTACTTGAGGCGCACCGCGAGGTCCGGAGCGCGGTTGCCGGCGGGGATCACAAGCCTGGCCTTCCTGGCGAGCTGCTCGAAGTCGACGTCCCAGATCCAGCTGACGTCGGTTCCGTCCGCCTTGCGGTCGTTGAGCCCGATGACGAAGCTGGTGCCATTGGCGAGATCGACGGCGGTTCGCAAGGTTTCATTGAACCCCGCCGGGTTCTTGCTCAGGACGAGGATCAGGTGGCGACCGCGCATGTCGATACGTTCCTGGCGACCGAACGCGGCCTTGAAGGTCTTCATCCGTTCCGCGATGTACGTCGGATCGAGGTTCAGCGCGCAAGCCGTCGCGTATGCGGCGAGCACGTTGTAGACGTTGTAGAGCCCGCCGAGGGGCAACGCGATGCGGGTGTCCTTGATGGTCATCGCGATGCTGTCGAAGCCGTCGAGGGTGATGTTGCTCGCCGTGATGTCGGGGATCGGTCTTTCGAAATCGTTGTTCGGGCAGCGATAGACGCCGTCGTGTCCGACATAGACCGCGTCGAAGATGAGGCTCGAGCCGCAGCGCGGGCAGGTGCGGGCGTCGGCCGCGTGCGGCAGCTGTCTGGCCGCGACCGCTTCGTCGTCGATGCCGAACCAGGTCGGCTTGTTGGGCAGGTTGAGGCCGATCTCGGCCACGCGGGGATCGTCGGCGTTGAGGATGACGCGAGCGTCGTCGGTGCTCTGCGTGCTCAGCGCCTTCTCGATCTTGCGGGCGATGGATTCGAGCTCGCCATAACGATCGAGCTGGTCGCGGAAGAGGTTGAGCACGAGCGTGGCCTTCGGCCGGATCTCCCTGGTCGCTCTCGGCAGGCTCGCCTCGTCGATCTCGAACACGCCCCAATCGGCGCGGAGTTTTCCATCGGCGCCCGCCCTGTCGAGGGCGGCGGCGGTGACGCCGAAGATGAGGTTGGCGCCGGCGCGGTTGCTGACGACCTTTTTCCCGGTCCCCTCGAGGAGGTGCGTGATCAATCGTGAGGTCGTGGTCTTGCCGTTGGTGCCGGTGATGACGACCGACCCCTGGGTGAGGTCGCCGGTGAGCCGGGTGAGGATGCGCGGGTCGATGGCTCGCGCGACGTCGCCCGGCAGCGTCGTGCCGCCACCGCGGCGGGTGACGCGGCTGAGGGCGCCAGTGGCCTTGCCGGCGAGCACGGCGGCGGTCTTGCGGGCGTTCATTCGTTCATTGGGTAACGCAGGTCCAGCAGTCCAGGCCGCGGATGGCGACCCTGGCTTCGTTTTCTGTTTCGGCTTGCTTGAAGAAGGCGGAGCCGCTGCCGGTCATTCGCCAGCCCTCGCCCAGCATCGTGGCGAAGTCTTTCAGACGTGGCTCGACGTGCTCGGCGGCTTTTCGCAGATCGGGGCCGTTGACTTCGTCCCACGCGTCGTAAACGGCTTTGGTCGAGAGTTCGATACCCGGCCAGGCGATGGCGAACCAACTCGGCGTTGTTGGAATGGGCGTGACGCGCTCGCCGCGGCCTTCGACGATCGCGGCGCCGGCGGGGTTTAGAAAAAAGGGCACGTCGGAGCCGATCTGTGCGGCGATCGGTTCGAGGTCTATGTCGAGCTTGTACATCTTCTTCAGGCCGACTAGCGTCGCGGCGGCGTCGGAGCTGGCGCCCCCCATGCCGGAGCCGGGCGGGATGCGCTTGTGGAGGTGAAAGCCGGCGGGAATCTTTCTGGGTGTTGCCCGCTGCAGCGCGATGTGGGCTTTCAGGATCGAGTTGTCGGTGGTGTCGACGTGCATGCCTTCGGCCGAGAAGCCACCGCCGGCATAGATATCGAGTGTGTCGTGAAGGTCGATCGTGCGCATCGTGGTCCGGATCTCGTGGTACCCGTCGGCGCGCTTGCCGACGACGTGAAGGTCGAGGTTCAGCTTGGCGTGGGCCGGGATCTCGAGCCTCAATTCGAGCTCAATCGGCGGCTGGTTTCAGCTCCGCGCGATACCGGACGGCGCGCCGCTGATAGTGGCCGGCGGAGGTGCCGACCCAGTCGCTCGACGAGCCTCCCAGCGGCTTCTTCACCTTCGCGGGCACGCCGGCGGCGAGGTGGCCGGCGGGTATTTGCTCGCCCTCGGCCAGGACCGCGCCCGCCGCGAGCATCGAGCCGGCGCCGAGGCGGCTGCGCTGCAGCATCGTCGCGCCCATGCCGACGAGCGCGCCTTTTTCGACGACGCAGCCCTCGAGCTGGGCGGAGTGGCCGACCGTCACGTTCTCTTCGATGATCGTGGGGAGGTCTTCGGCGCAGTGGATCACGACGTTGTCCTGGACGTTCGCACCCCTCTTGACGGTGATCTTCGACTCATCGCCTCTCAGCACGGCGCCGAACCAGACGCTCGCTTCGGCCTCGATCTCGACGTCACCGATGAGGACTGCGGTCGGGGCGATGTAGGCGTCGGGGTGGACGCGCGGGCGCTTGCCGCCGAGCTCGAATTCCACGGGCCCCTATAATCCTTGATTCGTGGTTACGAACTCCCCGCTGGTGATGACGCGTGGCTAAGCGCACGGCTTCGGCGAAGAAGCAGGCGCGCGCGGGCGCGCGGCGGGCGATCCGCAACCGGTCGACGAAGTCCGAGGTGAAGACGATGATCACCAAGGCGCGGGTGGGCCTTCGGGCGGGGGGCGGGGACGCCGCGGAGTCGACGGTCGAGGCGATTCGGGCCCTGGACCGAGCGGCGGCCAAGCGGATCCTGCACCGCAACAACGCGGCGCGGCGGAAGTCACGGTTGGCGCGGCGGCTGGCGAAGGTCGGGGCGGCGGGGGCGACTCCTTCGGGTGCGGCTGCTCAGCCGGGTGGGCGCGCGGACAAGGGCAAGAAGGCTTCTTCTTCGGCTTCTTCTTCTCCCGCCAAAAAGAAGTAGCTGGTCAGCCGGCTAGAGCCGGGTTAGAAGGACGTCGAGGCCGAGGTCGGCGTCGACCTGGCCGGATTTGACCTCGAACTCGTAGTCGCGGATCTGGCGCAGGGCTCTTTCGAGGCTGTCTCCGTCGACCTGCCTTGCGGCGTCGAACGCCTTCTGGACGACGAAGCTGTGCTCGGGCAGGTCGGACTGGACCTGCTGGAGGGACTCGCCTCGCTCCTGCCGGGCCTTCACCTGGAGCACGAGCGCGACGTGGCGCGCCATGCGGTAGGCGATGAGCGTCGGCCCGACGCCTGAGCGCGTGAGGTTCCGGGCGATCTCGAAGGCGTGGGTCGTCGGGTGCGGCAGGAGGTGGTCGTTGAGCTTGAAGATCTCGTCCTCGCGGCCGCCGGCGAGGAGCTCGGTGATGACCTCAGGGGTGAGCTTCGCGTCCGGGCCGGAGGCTTTGTAGGCGGCGAGCTTGGTGAGCTCGGCGTCGATGACGCTCAGGTCGGGCGGGGTGACGCGCACCACCTGGGCGGCGATGGCCGGCGTGAGGCCGTGTTTCTCCACGGCGCGCCTGGAGGCCCAGTCGGTGAGGGCGCGCCGGACGAGCCTGGGCATCTCCTCCACCTTGCCGCCGGCGGAGGAGATCGCCTTGGCGAGCTTGTTGGTCGTGCCGAGACGGCCGGCCGTAGTTATGAGAAGGCGGGTGGTCGGCGGGATTTGGGCGAGCGCGGGCGCGAGGCCCTCGGCGCGGTTGACGGGCACGGTTCGGACGAACACCACGCGGTAGGGGTCGAGGAAGGGCGACTGGAGGACGGCGTCCTGAAGGCGCGCGGGCGTGAGGCCCACGCCTTCCATCGTCTCGAGGCCGAAGTCGGAGACGAGGTCGGTGGTCCAGGAGGCGATGATGGCGCGGGCCTTCTCGTCGATGAGGAAGCGCTCGTCGCCGTGGAGGAGGAGGACGTCGGCCGCGCCGCGGGTTGAGGTGGCGCCGGTTCGCGTGCTGGTGCTTGCGCGCGTGCTGGTGCGCGTGGTCGTGCTCGTGCTCGCGGCTCGCGGTGCGCGGGGCATCCTTGGGATCGTACGCAATCGTCAGAGCGGCAAGGCGATGGGGCCCTCCTGGTCGGTGCGCAGCACGTTGGGCGGATAGCCGGTGGCCAGCCGGCCAGGGCCTCGTGAGGCGATGAGCTGGGTGGTGCTGGAGACAGCGACCCGTTCGAGGTCGGGCGAAAGCGTGCTTTTGCCCTCGGTCGGAAGGAGGAGATATGTGCACGGGTCGCGGACTCGCGCGGCGGCGATGGTCTGGCCGTCGAGGTCAAGGTCGCTGAAGTCACAGAAAGAGCGGCCGTCTGGCGCGACCGCGCGGATCGCGAGGTCGGCGGCGCCTGTGATATCCCCCGGCGCCCCCATCTCCGGGGCAAGGACATCCAGCCGGAACCCGGCGATTTCGACGGTCATGCCGGCCCTCAGTCGATGCACTGAAGCGCGGCGTGTGACCTGCTCGAGTGCGGCGGTGCGCCAGGCAGATCCGCTGAGCTGCGCGTCCGGGAGAAGGACTGTCGTCGCCGTCCGGTCGAAGGAGGCCAGGCCACCGACGTGGCCGAGCCCGGGCGCGGTGATGACGAGCGCGTCGAGGCGGCGCTGCCACGGCGGAAGCTGGGTCCCGAGGGCGTCGGCAAGCTTGGCGGGACTCGGGCCGCCGTCGATCAGGATGGTTCCGCGCGGCCCGCGAAGGAGGACGGACTGGCCGTCGCCGACGTTCAGAACGATCGCCTGAGGCGGAGCGTTGCCCCATGCGACCAGCGCGGTGGCGGAGATGAGCGTCGGAGCGATGACTGCGGCGGCGATCGCAACGCGTCGGCGCGTTCCGTGGGCGTGAGCGCCCGCGATCGCCGGGCCCAGCGTCGAGTAGTAGGCGAGACCGAGCCATGAAGGGAAGGCTGGAATGGTGATGGCGGCGCCTGGGATCCGGGCGAGGACGTAGGCGACGTGCTCGACGTAAGCGAGCAGACCCGCGAGGGGCAAGGCGACCAGGCCTGCGAGTGACGGGACGACGGAGATGGCGGTGAGGAACAGGCCTCCCGCAACGAGGACGGGAAGGATCGGCAGGGTCAGGGCGTTGGCGATGGGGCCGACGGGAGAGAGGACGTGAAAGTCCGAGGCCATCATCGGCAGGGTCCCGATCTGCGCGGCACAGGTCACCGCGAAGGGTTCGCGGATGATGTGCGGCAGGAACGCCACGCGACGGGCGATCGCCGGGGTCAGCAGGATGATCGCGGCGGTACCGGCGAAGGAGAGCTGGAAGCCGACGTTCCAGGCGAGGTCTGGATGCCAGGCGAGCATGGCCGCGGCTGTGAAGGCCAGTGACGTCCACACGTGGGTCGGCCGTCCGATATGCGCGGCCGCCAGCGCAAGCCCGCCCATCGCGGACGCGCGAACCGCGGCTGGTGTTGCTCCGCCCGCCAGGGCGTAGAGCGCGATGAGACCTAGCGCGGGCCAGGTTGCGAAGCGACCGAGGAGGGGCGCGAGCGCGCCTCTCACGATGCGCGCGAAGACGGCGACCTTGAGGCCGCTCAACACGAGCAGATGGATCAATCCGGTCGCGATCAGGGCCTGCTGCAGCTCGGCGGGGATGCCTTGCTTGATGCCGAGCACGATTCCGAGCAGAACGGCGGAGTGCGGTGGTGGGAGGGCGGCGTCCAGTGCGGCGATGCAGCGCTGCCGTAGCAGCGCGGGCAATGCCAGCAGACCTGCTCCGGCGCGGACGACGTCAAACGACGTTGCCTCGAGCTCGAGATAGACGCTGCGCTGCGCGAGGTAGGCGCGGCGGTCGAAGTCGGGCAGATCGCGTGGGAGCGCCAGCTTGCCGATCGCCTGGATCTGGTCGCCGAAGTTCGCCAGCGCCGGGCCGCGCCAACGGACGAGGAGATTGCCGATGCGATCGACCTCGGTGGCGCCGACCAGAATCGTCGTCGGCTCGACGAGGGCCTGGCCGCCGGCAGCGGCCGGCTGAACGTCGTCGGCGATTCGCCCGCTGACGGCCGCGATGTGGCCTGCGAACGCCGGCGCGCGGGCTGGGATGAGCGGATCCATGGGTGGAAGCTCCGCGCGACCAAGGCCGAGAAGGGCCACAGCCAGCGCGAGCGCGATGAGCGCGGGCCTCATCACCAGCGCGGTGACCGCGATCGGGATCGCCGCGCCAATCGCCACCACGCCGAGCACCGGTTGGGCGGGAAAGAGAACCACCGCGGCGGCGATCGCAACCGACCACGCGAGAGCGAGGACCAGCCCGGGATACCGGGTCACAGCGTCACGTACCGTCGGGCGATCACGTAGTCGGCCTCGCTCATGCCGAGGACGTCGACGAGCTCACGCGTGTTCTGAAACCCGCCGAAGTTGGTGCGGTAGTCGATGCACTCCTCGGCGAATGCCTGTGTGAAGCCCGGGATTGTCAGGAGCTCTTCGAGAGTGGCCTGGTTGAGGTTGACCCGCACGACGACCGTGCCCGAGGTGGTCTTGGCGAAGGCGACCTTGATCTGCTCGCCGTCTTTGAGGCGTCCGGCGTAGTCGGGAAGCCTGGAGAGGTCGGCATCGGGACTGAGGCCGCCGGCGGCGGCGATGGCGTCGAATACCCGGTCGCCGCGAGGGAGGCGGTAGAGGCCTGGGTTCTCGACGGCGCCGACGACGTGGACGAGCAATCCCGGCGCCGCCGGTACGTCGAGCGCAGGGTCGGGAACCGTCTGGGCGGGCGTCGCCGAAGCAGAGTTCGCCGTCGTGTACAGGTAGGCGGCCACGGTCACGCCGGCCGCCACTGCGATGGGCGCGGCGATCAGAAGGGGCCGCTTCCAGCCCGGGAGGAGCCGGACGAACTCGAGGTTGAAGCGCATGGCCACGAGGCTAGGTAAGGTCGAGCGAGAAGGGAACCCAGCCTGTTAAGAAGGTAAGCGTGGTTCCCGGGGAAGGATTCGAACCTTCGGTCGAGGATCCAAAGTCCTCTGCCTTACCGCTTGGCCACCCGGGAGCGGGTACCAACATAGCGGTCGCCCGCCCGATCATCCCCGCGCCTCGCGTGACCGTAAACGCCGCTGGAGCGTTCGATCAGTGGATGAAGCAACTGCTTCTCGCCGGACTGGTCCTGGTGACCGCTGCCTGCGGTGCCTACGCCTTCCCCGGCGGCGGCCCGGGGCCGGTGCCGACGACCGGGACCGTCACCGGCAAGGTGGTGTCCGTGCCCTGCGCGCCCGTCGAACGGGTGGATTCGCCCTGCCCCGGCCGGCCGGTGCCCGGACTGGAGATCGATTTCGTCTGCGGCGAGTCGTCCGCCGTTACCAAAGCCACCACCGACGCGAACGGCGACTACTCCGCGCACCTGACTCCGGGCACGTGCTCCGTCAAGTTCAAGACGTACATGCGCTACATCAGCGGGCCGCAGAAGGTCACCGTCACCGTCGGCGACACCGTCGTCGCGAACTACGTCCTGGACAACGGCATCCGCGTGGCGGTGCCCCAGCAGTAGGCGAAGCCGGCCGCCCTGCGGAGCCGGCCGCCCTACGGCACCAGGTTGATCAGCCGATCCCGGACGTAGATCACCTTCGACGGTCCCCGCCCGTTCAGCGCCGCCCGGACCTTCTCGCTTCCGAGCGCCACGGCGGTCGCCTCCGCCTCGGACAATCCGGCGTCAACCTCCGCCCGGTCGCGCAACCGACCCGCGACCTGCATGACCAGCGTGATCTTCGGCTCGGCGGCGGCGGCCGCATCGAACGAAGGCCACGACGCGTCGGCCAGCAGTCCCTTCTCCCCCAGCCGCTCCCACATCTCCTCGCACACGTGCGGCGCCAGGGGATTCAGCAGCTTGACCAGCACCCGCACGCTCGACTCCCACTCCGCGTCTCGCGCGCCCCCACCCTGCAAGTAGTCCTGCATCGCGTTGGCGAGCTCCATCAAAAACGCGACCGCCGTGTTGAATCGCAGCTCGTCATAGTGCTCGGTCACGCGGCCGACCGTCTGCGCGACTTTGCGCCGCAGCGCCGAGGCATCGGTGGCGGAAGCGCCGCCCTCGGCGACGATCGACTCCGGCTCCAGCACCAACCTCCACACCCGCTGCAGGAACTTCACCACACCGTTCAGCCCGGACTCGTTCCACTCCACGTCCTCTTCCGGCGGGCCGATGAACATCTCGTACACGCGCCCGGCGTCCGCACCCTGCTCGCCCGCCAGCTGCGCGATCGACACGCCGTTGCCCGCCGACTTCGCCATCACCTGCCCGAATCGCTTGACCATCCCCTGGTTGAACATCCGCACGAACGGCTCCGTCACCTCGACCATCCCCGCGTCGTGCAGGACCTTCGTGAAGAACCGCGAGTACAGCAGGTGCAGGATGGCGTGCTCCACCCCGCCGGTGTACTGGTCCACGGCCATCCAGCGGTTCGCCAGCTCGGAGTCGAAGGGCTCCCGATCGTCGTGCGGGGATGCGTAGCGCAGGAAGTACCACGACGAGTCGATGAACGTGTCCAGCGTGTCCGTCTCGCGCCGCGCGGGCCCGTCCCCCAGCGGACATGTCGTTTCGTACCAGGCCGGGTTCTCCGACAGCGGTTTGTACTCAGGGGGCAGCTCGACCGGTAGCTGGTCGACCGGCACTGGAACGATGCCGTGGTTCGGGCAGTACACGACAGGGATCGGCGCGCCCCAGTAGCGCTGACGCGAGATGAGCCAGTCGCGCAGCCGGAACTTCACCGACCGCTTGCCGATGCCGCGCTGCTCGAGCCAGTCACAGATCCGGTCGAACGCGACCGCCGCGTCCAGGCCGTCGAACTGGCCGCTGTTGACCATCACGCCCGGGCCGACGTACGCCTCGCGCAGCATCTTCTGGGGACCGGAAGGGGGCGCGATCACCTCGCGGACCTGCAGGTCGTGCATCCGCGCGAACTCGAAGTCGCGCTCGTCGTGCGCGGGCACGGCCATGATCGCGCCGGTGCCGTACGTCATCAGCACGTAATCGGCCACCCAGATCGGGATCTTCTCGCCGTTCACGGGGTTGATCGCAAACCCGCCCGTGGCGACGCCGGTCTTCTCGCGCTCGGTGGACAGGCGCTCGATCTCCGTCTCCTTGCGCGCCTTCTCCACGTACTTGCGCACCGTCTCGCGCTGCCGGTCCGTGGTCACGCGCTCGACAAGCGGATGCTCTGGCGCCAGGACCATGAATGTGGCCCCGAACAATGTGTCCGGCCGCGTCGTGTAGATGCGGATCGACTCGCCGGGCGCACCGTCGACCGCGAAGTCGACCTCCGCGCCCGTGCTTCGCCCTATCCAGTTCGTCTGCATCACGCGGACCTTCTGCGGCCAGTGCTCCAGGGTCGCCAGGTCGTCAAGCAGTCGGTCCGCGTAGTCCGTGATCTTCAGGAACCACTGCTCGAGGTCGCGCTTCTCGACCTCGACGTCAGGATGCCTCCAGCACCGCCCGTTGATCACCTGCTCGTTGGCGAGCACGGTCTTGTCGACCGGGCACCAGTTCACGGGCGCCATCGCCCGATACGCCAACCCTCGCTCCAGCATCAGCAAGAACAGCCACTGCGTCCACCGGTAGTAATCCGGCAGGCAGCTGTTGACCTCGCGGTCCCAGTCGTAGAGGATGCCCATCGTCTTCAGGTCGCGCTTGCTCTCGACGATGTTGTCGAGCGTCCACTTCAGCGGGTGCAGGCCGGGGTGCTTCATCGCCGCGTTCTCGGCCGGCAGGCCGAACGCATCCCACCCGAACGGGTGCAGGACCTCGAATCCCTGCATCCTCTTCATCCGCGCCAGGGCGTCGCCCATGACGTAGTTGCGCGCGTGGCCCATGTGCAGCTCGCCGGATGGGTATGGGTACATGACGAGGTCGTAGAACTTCGGCTTGGGCGAGGCATCGTTAGCCTTCATCACCCCACGTTCAGCCCAGATCTTCTGCCACTTCGGCTCGATCTCCTGGGGGACGTAGACGCTACGGCGGGGACGGCCGACCATGAGGATCAAATTTTAGGGAGGCACCTTCATGGCCCACGATCGCGGCCAGGACGAGCGCCGCGCCGACGGCCTGGGCGACACCGAATCGCTGGCCGGCCAGCACGACCGCCGCAAGCAGCGCCCACGCGGGCTCGGCGGCGAGCACGAGGGCGGTGCGGTTGGGGCTGATGAACCCTTGCGCCCACGTCTGGATGAAGAACGCCAGCGCCGACGCGAAGACGCCCGTGATCGCGATCGCAAACCATACCGAGCCGCTGGGCGCCCGAAGCGACCATGTGCCGCCGGCGCTGAACAGCACCGTGCACATGGCCATCTGCACCATCGCCAGCGGCGCCGCCGAGATGCCCGGCGACCAGCGGCCGAGCAGGACGATGTGCAGCGCGAACAGCACCGCGCACGCGAGCACCAGGACGTCGCCTACGTTCATGCCCGCCGGTCCGCCGGTGAGCAGGACAAGGCCGGCGAGCGAGACGAGCGTCGCCACCCACGTCCACCAGTGGATCGGATGGCCGAACATCCGGTTCACCAGGGGCGTGAACACGACGACCAGGCCGGTGATCAGCCCGGCATTGCCCGGGCTGGTGATGGTCAGGCCCGCCGTCTGCGCCAGGTAGCCGGCTGCCAGGACCGCGCCGATGATCGCGCCGACCCACAGCTCCCGCCGCGACGGCAGGCGGTGGACGATCACCGCCATCACGACCAGGGCGAGCGCAAAGCGGATCTGTAGGAAGGGCAGGGTCGGGTACTGTGAGACCGCGTCCTTGACCAGGACGAAGGTCCATCCCCAGACGGCGGTCACCGCCAGCAACAAGAGGACGTAGATCAATGGAGCGGCTGTGGGCGCCGTGGCGCATGCAGTACGTGGGTGTCGAGCAGCGGCCGGGCTGCCTGTTCTGCCGCGTGATCGAGAATCCCGAGGATCCCGACGCCGACCTCGTGGTCTGGCGGCCCGAAGGCGCGATCGTGCTCCTGAACAAGTTCCCCTACAACCCCGGACACGCGATGGTCGCACCGGTCGCGCACGCGCAGACGCTGGAGGATCTCGACGACGCGCAGAGCCTCGCCCTCACTCGCGCTCTCCGCAGGACGTTGGCCGTGATCCGCGCGACCATGACTCCGCATGGCTTCAACGTCGGCGCGAACATCGGCAACGCGGCGGGCGCCGGGATCCCCGACCATGTGCACCTTCACGTCGTCCCGCGGTGGAACGGCGACACCAACTTCATGGCGGTGATCGACGACGTGAAGGTCGTCAACGAGGGGCTGGCTCAGACCGCGGAAAAGCTCAAGCGCGCTTTCGCCGATACGTAACCCTGCCCGCGACGACCGATGCCAGAACCTCACCGTCGTCATGACTCATGACGGTCATGTCACATGCCTTTCCGACCCGGAGCGAGCCCACCTCCTCCTCCATCCCCGCGGCGTAAGCCGCCCCCGCCGTGTAGGCCTTGAGCGCCGAGGCCCGAGTGAGCGCCAGCTCCGGATGCCACTTCGCCTCCTTGCGCCATGCGGTCGCGGCCTCGATGCCCGCGATCGGGTTCGCGCTCTCGACAGGCGCGTCCGAACCGAACGCCAATCGAACACCGGCGCGCTCCAGCGAGCGCCACGCGTACGAGTACGGAACAACCGCCGACCACATCGCGTCGGCGATCTCCCTGTCCGCGACCGCATGGATCGGCTGCATCGATGCGATCACGCCGATCTTCGCCATCCGCGGCATGTCCTTCGGGTTCACGCACTGGGCATGCTCGATCCGCGGCCGCCATCTGGCCCACGCGTTCTTGTGCGGCGCAAGCGCGTCCAGCGCCCGCCGCACGGCACCGTCGCCGATCGCGTGCAGGCACACGTTGAGCTGGGCTCGGGCGCAGCGGGCGACCATGTCCTCGAGCTCGTCCTGCGGCATTCGCGCCACGCCCGACCCATCGAGCATCTCAGCCGTTCGGCTGCCGAGCGAGCCGTCGAGAAACGCCTTGACGCCCCAGAAGCGCAACGACCCGTCGCCCCATCCCGAGCGCACGCCGATCCGCTCCGCGTACGCAAGGTCGGCGACCGGCAGGTTGTAGGTCACCCGCACGGGCAACGGCGCGCGCGCATACAGTCGTTGCAGCGAGGCGAAGCCCCGCGCGCCGTCCATCGAGTGCACGCCGGTCAGCCCAAAGCGCGCCAGGTCGAGCAGCACCTTCGCCATCGCGGCGTCGAGCTCCGCGTCCCCCACGGCAGGCAGCGCTCGCGCGACGAGAAGCATCGCGGTCTCGCGCAGGATTCCGGTCGGCTCACCCGCGCCGTCGCGGTCGATCGTTCCACCCGGCGGATCGGCCGTCGACCGATCGACCCCCGCGGCCCGCAGCGCCGCGCTCGAAACCCACGCGGAGTGCCCGTCCTTCCTCCGCATGTACGCCGGCCGCCCGCCCACCGCGGCGTCGAGCTGCCGCCGGGTCGGAAACGCAGTCTCCGGCCACGCGTCGTTGTACCAGCCCGACCCGAGCACCCAGGCGCCCCTGGCAAGCGACCCGCTCCAGGCACGGATCCGGTCCAGCGACGCGCGAAGGTTGACAGTGCCTGTCAGGTCGACCGTCATCTTCTGTTCGGCCAGGCCCTCGAGGTGGATGTGGGAGTCGATGAGCCCGGGCCACACCACGCCACCGCTCAACCGAACCACTTCGGCGTTGCGACCCGCCGCCGCGCGCGCGCCTGGGCCGACCGCGATTATGCGCTCGCCGAATGCCGCCACCTCCGGCTTGCACCCGGCGAACAGGACGGCGGAACTCAAAGTCCGTACGACTTGGCGATGATCTCCTTCATGATCTCGTCGGTCCCGGCGCCGATTCGCGCCAGCCTCGCGTCGCGCCACGCGCGCTCGACTGGAAACTCGCGCATGTAACCGTGGCCGCCAAGGATCTGGATGGCGTCGTCCGCCACCTCGCACGCGACCTGCGTCGCGATCAGCTTCGCCTGTGAGATCTCACGCACCGGATACTCGCCGCGATCCCACTGCTGCGCCGTCTGGTAGACGAACGCCTGCGTGGCCGCGATCTTGGTGCCCATGTCGACGAGCCGGTGCTTGATGACCTGGAAGCTCGCGACCGGCCGGCCGAACGCGTTTCGGTTCTTGGCGTAGTCCATCGCGTACTCGAAGACCCGCTGCGCCCCGGCGATCGCGCCGGCGGCCGCGATCATGCGCTCGCCCTGTAGCTCCCACATCAGGTTCTTGAATCCCTCGCCTTCTTCGCCGATCAGGTTGCCCGCGGGCACGTGGCAGTCCTCGAACACGAGCTCGGCGGTATCGGATGAGTGCATCCCAAGCTTCTCGAGGGTGCGACTGACCTCGAACCCCCTGGTCCCTTTCTCGATCACGAGCAGGTTGAACCCGGAGTGCCCGCGCTCCCGCCCGGTCTTGGTCACGACTAGCGCCCACTGGCAGCGGGCTCCGTTGGTGATGAAGATCTTGCGGCCGTTGACGATGTACTCGTCGCCGAAGCGCCGCGCCACCGTGGTGATGCCCGCGACGTCGGAGCCGGCGTCAGGCTCGGTGATCGCGAGCGCGGCGATCTGCTCGCCCCGGATGGCGGGCACCAACCAGCGGCGCTTTTGCTCCTCCGTGCCGAACTTGAACACCGGCGGCGTGGCCATCTCGGCCTGGACGGCGACCGCCATGCCGAGCCCGCCGCAGCCGGCCCTTGCCATCTCCTCGGAGAGGACCACCGCCGAGAAGTAGTCGCCGCCCTGCCCGCCGTACTCGGCCGGATAGCGGAGGCCGAGGAAGCCAAGCTCGCCGAAGCGCCCGAAGATCTCGTCGGGGAACGTGGTCTCCTCCCACTCCGCGAGGTGCGGCTGAACCTCCTTCTCGAGGAACCTGCGGATGTGCAGACGCAGCTCCTCGTGGGCGTCAGTGAAGTACATGGCCGGCAACGAGTGTATGCCGCCATCCGGTATCATTCGCGGCCGGACCTCAACCCGTTAGATCAAGCACGCACTGGGAGTTGGATTGGGCTCAGTTATCAAGAAGCGGCGCAAGAAGATGCGCAAGCACAAGCACAAGAAGATGCTTAAGAAGACGCGCTGGCAGCGAAGGGCGCACGCCTGACGGGGCGCCCAGGAGGCAAATAGATGGGCTGGATCATCCTGGTCGTCGTCGTCATCGTCGTCCTGGGCTGGCTGGTCCTCACCTACAACGGCCTCGTCACGGCCCGAAACCGGACCCAGGAAGCCTGGTCCGAGATCGACGTCGAGCTGAAGCGCCGCCACGACCTGATCCCGAACCTGGTCAACACCGTCCAGGGCTACATGGGCCACGAGCGAGGCACCCTCGAGGCGGTCACCAACGCCCGTGCCAACGCAGTGGCCGCCGGGGCGACCGGCGACCCGGCCAAGATCGGCCAGGCGGAGAACGTGCTCTCCCAGAGCCTGCGCAGCCTGTTCGCGGTCTCTGAGAACTACCCCGACCTCAAGGCGATCTCCGCGTTCACCAATCTCCAGGAGACCCTGACCGCCACCGAGGACAAGCTCGAGTTCTCGCGCCGCTTTTACAACGGCAACGTGCGCGACTACAACATCAAGCTGCAGACACTCCCGACCTCGCTCATCGCGGGAGCCCTGGGGTTCAAGGCTTTCGGCTTCTTCCAGGCCGACGAGGGCGACAGGGCGGTTCCGACCGTCAGCTTCGACAACATGCCCGCTCCTGGCGCCTCCGCAGGGTCCGGATCCACGCCGCCGGCCGCCGGCACGGGCGGTCCTCCGGCCCCCGGCTCCGCCGGTCCGCCGCCACAGAGCTAAGCCGCCAGGGGACGTCCAGACGGTCCCTTAAGCTGCGGATCGCGCCCAATCCGACTCGAACCTGGACCCGTAGGCCGCCACGACCTGCGGGTCCTCCGTTTCAATGTCGAGCTCGTGGTTGACCCCGAGCCCGCTCGCCGTCCAGTTCGCCGATCCCAGCACGAGCAGCCCATCGAACAGACCGATCTTGGCGTGGAGCAGCGCGCCCATCGGCACGGGATACCAGCGCACGCCAACTCCGCCGAGCCTGAGCATGGCCGCGGCGTGGAGGTTGTACGCCTGGTTCGGATCCAGCACCACGCGTACGTCCGCTCCGCGCCTGTGCGCCATCACGAACTCCGCCACGATGCTCGGATCCGTGAGCGTGTAGATCTCCGCCAGCACGCGATGCGCCGCCTGCGTGAAAGCGGAATCGAGCAACTGTCTTATCTCATCGCCAGGTGACGTCTGCGCGACCAGGCACACCGGACACGTGCCGAGCGGCGACGGATGTCCGCCCGCCAATGCCCAGTCCTGGGCGAAGATCGCGACCGCTCGATCGACCTCTGACCCGATTCGCGTTTCCAGCACGTAGTCGTGATTGCGGTCGCTGTGCTTGCCCCAGTTCATCCCGCCGATCGCGGCTTCCCCGTCGGCGATCAGCAGCTTGACGTGGTCGATCTGGTGCCGCGAGTCATCGACCGGGTAGGCGCGCTCGGCCACGCCCAGGGCCGACAGCCGCGCCGCGGACGCCCGGCTCACCTTGACGGTCGGATCGGTGATCACGCGAACGTCCACCCCGCGCCCACGCGCGGCCCCCAGAGCCCGGACGATGTCCGCGCGCCCCAGCTCGTACATCTCCACCAGCACACGATGGTGTGCCGCGCCGATCAGCCCGCCGACGAGCGTGAAGATCGTCGCGTCCTGCCACAACCGCACCGAGCCGCCGCCCGAAGGATGCGCGGACACGGCAGTGGGAGCTGGGCTCGAGCAGCCCGCCAGGGAGAGGAGGAACAGAAGCAGGCAGGCCACTCGAACCACAGCGCGCCAGAAGCTACCGGGCGCAAGCCGGAAATAGAACCCAGCCTGTTAAGGCCTAGATCGTCTCGACCTTCATCCCAGCGCGCGCGCCCAGAAGCTTGTCCGCTCGGGCCTCGCGCACCCCGACCTCGAGGTAACCCATCGAGCCGACGTAGACGAACGCCTCGCCCGGACGTGCGTCGGAGTACGTCTTTGCGGTGGCGACGATGTCGTGGTTGTGGATCCTCAACCGCCGCGCCGGCGGCTTGAGGTTTGTGACCAGGTTGCCGAAACCGTCCGTCCACAGGACGCGCGGGCCGCTGTCGGGAAGCCCGACCGGAGGATCGGTCGGCGGTCCCAAAGAAGACAGCGGGACTCCCGAAGCCAGCGCGGCGGCGGCGGGCGCGAAGACGTCACGTCCCTCGAACGTCGGCGCGCCGTGCGGGCGTGGCGCGAGCTCATGCACCGACTCGAGCCCGACCTCGTCGATCACGATCGAGAAGAGCCCGTTGTCGGGACCGATGTAAAACCGCCCGCCGGCCTGCACGATCAGGCGGCGCCGCGTCGACCCAACTCCCGGATCCACCACCGCGAGGTGCACCGAGCCGCCGCCAAAGTGCCGCGTCCCCGCGAACAGCATGAACGCGCCGGCCGAAACGTCGAAGCGCGGCACCTCGTGCGAAACGTCGACCAGCGTCGCCCCCGGACACCCGGCCAGCACGACGCCCTTCATCGCCGCGACGAGGGGCGATCCGGAGCCGAAGTCTGAGGTGAAGGTGACGATCGGCGGCCCCGCTAAGCCGCTACCAGTACCTTGTTTCCTTCCAGGGGTCTGCTTCGTCGTGATAGCCACGTTGCTCCCAGAAACCGAGCCGGTTGCGTTCCATGAACTCTAGCCCGCGCAGCCACTTGGCCGACTTCCAGAAGTACTTCGAAGGGACGAAGAGACGCAGCGGCCGGCCGTGGTCCGGCGTCAGGTCCTCACCGTTCCACGCGTAGCACAGCAGGTTGTCAGGCCCGTCGAGCACCGAAAGCGGCACCGACGTCGTGTAGCCGTACTCGCAGTGCGCCATCACGTACTTCGCCTCGGGCTTTGGCTTGACCTGGTCGAGCATCTCGCGGATCGGCACGCCCGTCCATCGATCGCCGAGGCGACTCCATCCCGTGACGCAGTGGATGTCCGCGACGACGTCCTTCGACGGCAGGGCGCGCAGCTCACCGTAGTCGAGCGTCAGCGGGCTCTCGACCGCGCCGAACATGGTGAAGTCCCACCTCGCGATGTCGATCTTCGGCACCGGACCGAAGTGCAGCAGCGGCCACTTCTCCGGGGCCGTGAGGGTCTGGCCTGGTGGGATGCGCTTCGGATCGACGCCCTCGGGCACGCGGTTGCGCTTGAACAGCGACGCCATGTAAGGAAGCCGAGTATAGGAGCGCCGCTATACTCGGCTTTCTGGAAGGGCGCCCTGCGCGCGCCCGGCGTCAGCGCTCCGTGCGACTGCTGTGGGCCCGTAGCTCAGCTGGGAGAGCGCGTGAATCGCACTCACGAGGCCAGGGGTTCGAATCCCCTCGGGTCCACCATCCGTCCGCCTACATTCACGCTCCAAGCAGGTGCATGAGCGCGTCCGGCAGCACCGCGCGCCAGCACGCGTAGTCGTGCCCCCCTGAGAACTCGGAATACCGCACGTCGTAGCCCTTCGCGAGAAGCACCGTCCGCAGGTGGCGGTTGGAGCCGATGATGTTGACGTTCGGCGCGGCGATCAATCCCTCCAGCGTCCCGACCGTCACCCACCAGCGCACCGGCCGCCGATCGCCCGCGGCGATCTGGCGCGTCAGCCACTCGTCCTCGACGTCGCCGTCCGGCGCGTACAGGTGCGAGCCCGACATCGAGATCACGTTGCCGATCACATCTGGGCGCGTCCAGGCC
Organism: Candidatus Dormiibacterota bacterium; assembly: GCA_024280995.1. Classification (GTDB taxonomy): domain Bacteria; phylum Chloroflexota; class Dormibacteria; order Dormibacterales; family Dormibacteraceae; genus 40CM-4-65-16. Next base: position 87,830 of record JAMXLM010000043.1, on the reverse strand, counting down.
GCATGCGCCGACGCCAACCCCCCGGCGCTCACACCACCGACGACCACCGACGCCGCATCGCCCGCGACGCCGGCATACGAAGACCGCACGAACGGCACCAGCTCATCTGCCAGGAAGTCAGCGAATGCGGCGTTGCACGCGTACTCGCGGAATCGCGACAGGCCGTCGGCGTTTGCCATCATCGCCACCACCGGAGGGCGGATGCGCCCTTCCGCGACCAGGTTGTCGACGATCGTCGGGGCGCCGACCACCCGGTAGAGCTCGTGCCCGTCGAGCAGCACCACGAGCGGGTACGGCCCGCCGTCGGGGTATCCGGGCGGGGTCGAGACCCACAGCTCGCGCGTATTGCCCAGCAGACGACTCGCCAGCGAGTGCGCATCCACCTTCCCCGCCGGCACCTCCGGCCGCGGATCCGACCACTGGTCGGGAGGCGTCTTGGCGAGCGTGAGCACCGACCACCAGTGCTCCGGCGCAGCGTCCCAATGTGAGCCGAACGTCCGGATGCGCACCGGATTGCCTGGGTCCGACGCCGTGCGAGGGAAGCGGTCCTCGTCGAGGGCCAGCACAGTTTCCGGCGGCGCGGAGAACAGGTCCACCTCGAGCATCGGGTCGTCGGCGCAGAACTGGTACGTCACGCGCACGTCGTCGGCCGCATCGCGGACTGCGAACCAAACGTCGGTCTCGGGCACCCGCTCCATCGGCGCGTGCGGCAGGCCGCCGGTGTTGAGGCCCGTCGCGAGGCTCACCCGGCTCGCGCCCGGGGCCTCGTACACGAACGTCACCCGCGAGCACGAAACGCCGCGAAAGTCGCGCGTGTCCGGCAGTGGCTCGACGAGCGGCCCCCCTCGTTCGCGCGCCCGGCGGACGATCGCCGCCGGAATGTCACCGATCAACTGAAAACACCTCGAACACCGGCATGCCGGTCACGGCCTCCTCCGGATGATCGATGTCGACGCGATCGACCTTGCGCACGAACCAGTCCCCGAGCTTCGACGAAGCGGCAATCGGCGCGACCACCTCTCGCAAGAACCGCACGGCTTCATCGCGCGAAAGCTCGACCACGCGAATCTCCTCGCGACGCCGCCCGATCCGGATGGTCCCTCCGCCGGCGGCGCGCAGGTTGCGCACCCAGTTCGACTCGCCGAACGGGCTGATGATGCCGCGCCGGCCGCCGTGCTCCCCGATAGTCACCGGCGTCGATCGGGGCAGCCCTGACCGGCGGCCACGCACCGTCAGAAGCACGTCCGGTCCCATCGGAACCCCGAGCGCGATCAATGGCTTCGCCACGAGGTTGAAGTACGGCACCCACCCTGGAAGTCGGCGCTCCACGTCATCCATAATCGCGCCCGTGACCACCCGGATGGAGGACGCCGCCCAGTTCGCCGGCCTGCAGGAAGGCGCGCTGGTGCTCGCCGACATCTCCGGCTACTCCGGGTTCGTGCAGCAGACCGAGGTCGACCACAGCTGGTCGATCCTCCACGAGCTCCTCGACACGATGGTCCGCAGCCTCGCCGGCCGGATGGACGTCTCCCAGGTCGAGGGCGACGCGATCCTTTTCATCAGCGGCCTCACCACGCCGGAGGTGATCAACGCGCTGGAAGGCACCTTCGTCGCCTTTCACCGCCGGCTGCGCGACATGAAGACCGTTACGACCTGCCCATGCAACGCGTGCGCGAACATCGGCATCCTCAAGCTGAAGTTTGTCGTCCACCACGGCAGGTTCTCGCGCCAGCGGCTCGGCAACGTCGAGCAGCTACATGGCGCGGACGTGATCATTCCCCACCGCCTGCTCAAGAACCACGTCCCGTCCAGGGAGTACCTGTTGGTCACCGACGCGGTGCTCGAGCGCCTTCCGGACGACGTGAGGCAGCGCTTCACCAGGCATGAAGAGCAGTTCGACGTCGGCGCGGTGACCGGCGGATACGTCGAGGTCGGCTATCTGTGGGAGCAGGCGCTAGCGACGGAACGAAAGCGCGTCACGCCGGAGGAGGCGCTGTACAACTCCGAGGTGATCGTCGACGCGCCGCGGTCGAGCGTCTTCAAACGCATGCTGAACCCGACGGTGATGGAGCGCTACATGTTCTCCGACGACGTCGAGGCCGTGCCCGGGGCTCGCGGAGAGGACCTCGGCGCCGAGTTTCACTGCCATCACGGCGGCAGCCTGGTCAACCTTCGCGTGGTCTCGGTCGAACCTGACAGTGAGACGACGCTCATCTCCGACCAGCCGACGACGATGTACATCACCACGCGCCTCACCGACGAAGGCGAGGGAAGGACGAAGGTCGCTCGCGCTTTCCTGTGGGAGGAACCCGACGATCCGGAGATCGCGCAGTCGTTGCTTCAGATGATGGCGGCGATGGGCGCCGCGGCGGAAGTCGCGATCAAGGAGGCGTTCGCAGAGCCCTCGACCTCCGACTGACTCGTTTCGATCGAAACGTCCTCATCGGTCACCCCTCCGGTCAGGGCTCGCTCCCGAACATTCCGTCCTCGAGCGCGCGCATGCGCTCGCGCTCGGCCTCGAGGTCCTCCTTCTGGAGGTCCCGGTAGGTCGGCCTGGAAGGACCCCGTCCCCTGGGCTTGCCCATCCGCCGCGAGTAGAGAAAGAGGATGAGCAGCAGCCCGAAGAACGGCACGGCGAACAGCGACATGCCGCCGGCGAACTGCAGCCAGTCTGGCGGCGCGGCGCATGCGCCGGGCGCGAAGCTCATCATTCCCGTGCCGCTCGGCGCGTAGACGAGCCCGTGCGCCGCGTCGAACACCGCGGCGTGCGCCTTGGGCGCCGACGGCACCGAGCCGATGAACTCCCCGCTTCCGCTGAACACACCCACCGCGCTGTCCGACCGCGCGTGCGGTGATGCGATCACGAAGCGGTCGGCGGCCGAGTCGTACGAGACGATGTCGCCGCCCTGCACGGCCCGCGTCACCGACTGCGCCCCGGTGTTCAGGTTGAGCAGCCCCACGCTGCTCCCGCACGCGAGCACCGCGAGCTGACGTGAAGGGTTGATCGCCATCCCCGACGGCTCGCACTTCGGGAACGAGTACGTGCGCGTGATGCTGCCGGTCGCGGGGTCGATGCGCAAGACCTTGCTGCTCATCTTGATGCTCACGTACACCATGCCGTCCGCCGGGTCGTATCGCGGCTGCTCGACCGGCGCCTTCGCGGCCATGCGCATGCCGACCTGGTCGGTGGTCGCGTCGATGGTCACGACCTCGCCACCGCCGCCGTTGCCCGCGTAAAGCCGGTGAGTGCGCTGGCTGTAGTCCATGAGGTCGACGGGCTGAATGCCGAGCGGGATGGTGTCGACAACCTTCATCGAGTTCTGGTCGATGACCGCGACGCTGCCGTTCTCGAGCCCGGCGTAGAGCCGGTCCTGGTCGGGCGCCATCGCCAAACCGTTCGGCATCGAGCCGAGGTTCACGGTGCTCACAAAGCGAGGCGTGGAGGTGGAGATGTCGACGACGTCGACGCCCTGGTCGGTGTGGTCGGCCAGGTAGAGAAGGTGCGAGTTGGGGTCCGCGACAGCGCCGTCGAAGAATCCCGCGGCGATGACCGGCATCGCGGCGACCCGCACCGTCGACTGACAGCTCGCGCACGCCCCGAGCGCCATCGCGCCAACGGCGCCCGCAAGGATAGGCACGATCGCCGAGAGCAGCAGAGAGACGAGCGTGCCCGCGCGCTTCATACACCCGAAAACGTCGCGGCCGCCGGAAGTACGGAGGCCGCCGGCCTGCTAGCGGGAGCCCTCTCCCGCGGCGACCAGCTCGCGCAGGCGCTCGCGCGTGAAGCGGCCGACGAAGAGCGGTACGAACTGCGGCACCCGGGAGTCGGCCAGCCTGTCGATCGACTCGTTCGCCGCGCGGTCGATGGATTCCTCGGGCACCTTGCCGCGGTATTCGGCCTTGATCGTGCGCAGCTCGGTCTCGATCTGCTTGACCACGGTCGCGTCGAATGCAGCCCTCATGCCATTCTCCTTCGCACCACGACCAACGGCGACCGGGACTCCCCAGGCCCGGCGCACCGAATCATACGGCCTCCCCGGCCCTCGCTTCAGAAACGCTTCGGGAGGGTTCGGCTACTTTCCGTCGCCGGGTGGCGAGCACCGAACCCGCCAGCACCAGGGCGAATCCGGCGGCCATTCCGGGGCTGAAGCTCTCGTGCAGGACCACGACGCCGAGCACCGCCGCCACCGCGGGGTTGACGTACGTGATGACGAGCGCCCGGACCGGTCCGATCTCCTGGATCAGGGCGAAGAACAGAAGGAACGCGAGCGCGGTGCACACCACCGCGAGCACCACGATCGAGGCAAGCACCGCCACGCTCGGCACGGAACCCGGCCAGCGCAGGGCCGCCAGCGGCGCGTACGCGACGCAGCAGATCGCCAGCGCGAGGCCGTTCACCGTCACCGAGGGCACGCCGGTGAGAAATCGAGCCAGGATCGCCGGCCCGAGCGCATAGCCGACCACCACGCCCGCCATCTCGAGCAGAGCGATCGGCTGCGACGCGCGCAGGTCGAAGCCGACGATGAGCACCACGCCCAGAAGGCCGATCAGCAGCCCGCCCAGGGTGGCCAGGCGGAGGTGCTCGCGGTTGCCGGTTGCGGTGGCGATCACCACGCCCACGAGGGGTACGGCCGAGAGCAGGAGTCCCGCGAGCGCGCTGGAGATGTGCTGCTCTGCGCTCGCGAGGAAAAACCACGGCAGCGCGATCTCGACCGCCGCGAAGACCAGGAGCGGCAGCCACCTCGCGATGGCGGCGCGCAGCCCGTGGGCCGAGAGCGCGAACGGCAGCAGGATCACGGCGGCGAGGCCGGTGCGGAAGAACACGAGCGCCACAGGTGACAGCTCGCCCACGGCGATGCGGATGAACAGGTAGGGGATGCCCCAGATGAGGGACATGGCGGCGAACAGCAACAGCCCTCGGCGACTCACGTTGACTTCCAACCTACCGGCGAAAGCAGGGCTTCCATGCGTTCTCTAGGGTGATGCTGATGCGGTTCAGGCTGACCCGCCTGATGATGTGGATGGCGCTCGCCGCGACCTTGATGTACTTCTTCGACCCAGAAGGCGGGGCGAAGCGGCGGCGCGAGCTGCGGGCCAAGATCGACGCTTACCGCGGGCAAGCCCCCGAGACGAGGCTCGAGACAAGCCCCTAGTCTGGGCGCGTGGCCCCCCGCGAACAAGTCCTCGACAAGAGGTCGCTGAACCGCGCGCTGCTGGCGCGACAGCTCCTCCTCGAGCGGCGCCGCGCGTCGGTCGCGAGCACGATCGAGCACCTCGTCGGCATGCAGGCGCAGGCGCCCAACCTGCCCTACGTCGGCCTGTGGGCCCGACTGCGCGATTTCGACACCGACGAGCTTTCGACGATGGTCGAGAGCCGCGAGGCGGTGCGGCTCTCGCTCATGCGCAACACCATCCACGTGGTCACGCGCCGGGACGCGTTCGGCGTCAAGCCTCTGTTCACGCGCCTCGGCGAGCGCGGATTCATGCACGGAAGTCCCTGGGGAAAGCAGTTCGGCGACGGTGACCTGAAGCCGATCGCGGCGGCGGGCGCCGAGCTCATGGCCGAGAAGCCGCGGACCATCGCCGACCTCGCCCGCCATCTGGGGACGCGATTCCCCGGCCACGATTCCTTCGCGATGGCCTACGGCGTCCGCTACATGGTCCCTCTGGTCTTCACCCCTCCACGCGGAACGTGGCAGGGAAGGGGCCTTGTCACGCTCACGACGTTCGAGGCCTGGCTGGGGCGGCCGCCGGGGCCCGCGATCACCGAGGACGAGCTGGTGCTGAGGTACTTGCGCGCCTTCGGCCCCGCGTCGGTGGCGGACATGCGCGCGTGGTCAGGGCTGTCCTTGAAGGCGGCCTTCGATCGTGTGCGCCCGAAGCTCCGCGTGTTTCGCGACGAGCAGGGCCGTGAGCTCCTGGACCTCCCGCGAGCGCCGAGGCCGGACCCGAATGTCGAGGTGCCGGTGCGTCTCCTGCCCGACTACGACAACATCCTGCTCGCGCATGCCGACCGCAGCAGGATCCTGCCGCCGGGCAAGCACCTCGGCCTGTTCAGCAGCAACGGCATCATGAAGGGCTCGGTTCTCGTCGACGGGTTCGTGCGCGGCAGCTGGATTCCCATGGACGAAAGCGATGCGACCGTGATGCATGTCACCCCGTTCGACAAACAGCTCGCGAAGGCGGAAGCCCGCGAGGTCGAGCGGGAAGGGCGTGAGCTGCTGAAGCTCCTCGCCCCCGAACGGAGGCACGAGCTCCGGTTCGGTCCGCCGAAGATTTAGGCGACCGCCGGCTTCGCCGTGGGCTGAGCGGCGGTCTCGGCGTGAGGCATCAGCACCGCCACCGCCGCCTCGACCACCTGCGGGTTCCACTGCGTGCCGGCGCCGCGCCGCAGCTCTGCGAGCGCGGACTCCCACGAACGTGCACCGCGATAGGCACGTGCCGTGGTCATCGCGTCGAGGGAATCCGCGACCGGGATCACCTGGGCGCTGAGCAGCAGCCGCCTGCCGACGATCCCGTTGGGATAACCCCGCCCGTCATAACGCTCGTGGTGCGCCAGGACCAGGTCGAGGACCTTCTCGTACTCGGAGAACGGCCGCAGGATCTCGTAGCCGAGCCGCGAATGCGTCTCCATGACTCGCCGCTCCGCGGGCGTCAGCGGCCCCGGCTTGAGCAGCACCGAGTCCGGGATCCGGATCTTGCCGATGTCGTGGACCTTCGCCGCGAGCTCGAGGATATCGATCTCGACGGAGCTCAGGCCGAGCTCGCGCGCGATCGCGTGCGTGTAGATGGCCACCCGCTGGGAGTGGTTGAAGGTGTAAGGGTCGCGCCGGTCGACCTCCTCCGCCATGCGCTCCATGGCGCGCATCGCATCGCGGCCCATCTCGACGCGCTGACGCAGCGAGTGGTAGAGGAGCGCGGCGGGGACGATGGCGAGCAGGGGCAGCCAGGCGAACGGCACCGCGGCGAACGCCGCGACCGCGCCGAGCAGGTAGAGGCTCGCGAACTGGACGTACACCAGGCGATTTGTGCTCACGAAGAGCTGGATCGGATTGCGCCGAGTCGCCAGCCCCGCAGCGATCGATACGGCCATGATGTTGGTCGCGAACATCGCCGCGGCAGCGACCATCAGGAGCAGCGCGTCGAACGGACCGGCCAGGCCCGAGCGCGCTGACACCCCGCCCGAAGCCAGGATGAGCCCGCCCAGCGTCGCCGCCAGGTAAGCCTGGGCGCCGTTGAACAGGACGTTGAGCGCCACCACCGGCGGCGGTCGCTCTCCGGTCCGCCGGACCTTGCGGTAGGCGGCGACGCAGATGTCCACCGACTGGAGCAGGCCGGCCAGCGCCGCGGCCTGCCAGACCGGCAGCAGAAGGACCGAGGCGAAGAAGACCGCGCTGGCGACACTGACCTTGACGCTGAGGCTGATCTGGAGCGGAAACTCCAGCGCCAGGATCCCGGCGGTAGCCAGCGAGGCGATCAGCCACCAGTCGGCATGCGCCAGCCCAAGGCGGCCGAAAGTCGCGGCGAAGGCGCCGAGCGCTGCGAGCCCGACGCCGAGCCGGAAGACCTCAGACAGGCGGCGACGCGCCACTGCTGCCCTTACCTACGAGATCGGCAGGACGAACCTGAGATGGACCGGCGCGCCGCTGGTCCCGTTCCCCTGGGCGTACACGCTGCCGGTGCCGAGCAACCCGCTCGTCACCATGTCGTGGACCTGGTAGCGGAACAGGAGCCCCGTCGGCACGTAAATCTCCATGTCCACCTGCGTTTCCGGCCGCCCGGCGCGGTCGTAGACCCGCGTCGCCGTGTAGCTCTCGAGTGGCAGGCCCAGGTCGAGCAGGCTTGACGTCCAGACGCTGTCGTACACCGGCACCACGTGTCCGGACGGAGTCACCACGAGAACGATCGGATCCCAGTCGCAGTACGTCGCCCACGCGCCGGCGCTCGCAGGCGAAACCAACATAAGCCCGGCCGCCAATGCGGCGGCCACCAACGCCCTCTTCACTTGCTTCCCAACCCTCCCAAGATGTCCGCTTGTCGGAACCGCCCTAACCCCAGCGGCGGTTCGACAACGCTACTCGCAAACTTTTCGGGCGCCTCTTAAGGACGTGTTAAGACTCATGTGCGAAATGCAGGCCAATTGCCCCTCAGACGGCGATGTCCTTGCGGGAAAACCGAAGCACTCCGAGCCCCAGGGCGACGATGCCGACACCGACGAGCAAGGCCAGGTGGCCGTAGTCCAGCCCGTTCAGGAGCGGCGCGCCGTAGTAGTAAAAGGGCGAGAGGCGGAGCGCGAACTCGGGCCAGTTGAGGTCGGGCGCGACAAAGCTCAGGAAGAACCAGGCGGCGAGCAGGAAGCTCAGCAGGCCGGTGTCGGCGGCGGTCTTGAGCCATCCGGCGGCCAGGTAGCCGACGGCCGCGATGAACAGGCCGAGCGGGACCATGCCGAGGGACGCCTCCGCCAGCCTCGTCCAGTCCAGGTTCACACCCGTCTGCCGGGCAGCGACGTACGACACGGCCAGTGTGATCAGGCCGATGACGATGGTCGCGGTCGCGAGCGCGGCGAAGCGCCCGAGGATGACACCGACGCGGGACTGGGGCGTGGCCAGGATGATCTCGAGCCGGCCATCGTCCTCGTCGGCGCGCCAGCGGTTGACCTGCGTCACGGCGAAGGCCATCAGCAGGATCGGAAGGATCTGGAACATTGCGCCCAGGAAAAGCGCGTCGAGCCCGGCGCTTCCGCCCGCGATGCGCTTGATGATCTCGAGGAGGTGGGCGTTGTTGCCGCTGTTGATGAGCTGGTTCAGGGTGTTGACCATCTGCTCGACGACGACCACCATGAAGGCCGCGAAGCCGGCGATGAGGATCGTCCACCAGAACGTCGCCCAGCCGATCATGCCCAGGCTGCGCGCGTAGAAAGACCGCAGCGACAGGTCGCCAACGGGTAGTGCGTGGCTGGTGCGCGCCGCCCGCACAGGAATGAACGGCACCTTCACGACGTCGCCCGCATCGCGGCGCACGAAGAACCAGACGCCGGCCGCGGTCAGCACCACCGCCAGCACGATCTGGACCACGAATCCCTCGACGCTGACGCCGTAGCTGGGGACGAGCGGCTTGCTCAGGTTGTAGTAGTAGATCGGCGAAAGCTGCGAGACCCAGTCGGTGTTCGGGATCACGCGGTGGACCATGTCCAGGGCGATGAAGAAAACGAGCAGGCCACCGGTGGCTCCCGCCGCCGGCCCGCGCTCGTGCGTGAACTGTGAGATGAGCAGCGCGAGGCCGCCGAAGACCATGCAGATGAGGGTCAGGTCGAGGCCGAACCACAGGCCGTCGACGATTCCGAACTCCGCCTTGAAGGCAAGGCCGCCGAGGTACGCCATCACGCCGGTGATGAGCCCGATCAGGATGAGCGCGACCCACAGCGCCGCGACCTTCTCGATCGCCACGCGGGCGCGAGATCGCGGCAGCGAGAGAAGCACGTCGAGGCTGCCCCGATCTTCTTCTCCGCGCAGCGTCCGGCTCGCCGCGAGCAGCGGCCACACGCACACGAGAAAGATGAAGATGCCGATCTTCCACGTCGCGTAGCCGCCGACCGTGTCGGCCTTGATCGGGGCAGCGTTCCACGAGAACTGTGCGGCGAGGACGGCCAGCGTGGCCCTCTGCTCGGGTGTGCTGATCAGGGCCGCGACAGAGGCCATCGGCGAAATGATCGTGAGGCCCATGCCGATGCCCCACCCAAGGATCGCGATCCGGTAGTCGCGCAGCGTCTTCAGAAAGATGCTGTTAAACATTCGCCGGCTCCTTAGCCGGGGCCTGACCGTCCCCCTCGTAGTACTTCAGGAAGACGTCTTCGAGGCTCGGCTCGTAGCTTGTCAACGACACGACCTTGTACCGCGCGGCCTCTTTGATGACCGCGTCGGCCGATCCCTGCATCTCGATCCTCAAGCCGCTGGCGGCGTCGAGCTTCTGCACGCTCGCGACCCCCTCCAGGCGCTCGAAGGCCTCGGGCGAGACCGGCTCGGCGAATGTGATCGTGACCTCGAAGCGCTTGATGTCCGTCAGCTCGTGCACGCCACCGACGCGCACCAGCTTGCCTTCGCGGATGATCCCGACCCGGTCGCACATCTTCTCGACCTCGCTCAGGACGTGCGACGAAAGGAAGACCGTCCGCCCCTCCTTGCTCGCCTCGTGGACGAGGCCCTCGAACGTCTGCTGGTTCAAGGGGTCGAGCCCGCTCGTCGGCTCATCGAGGATGAGGACCCGAGGCTTGTGCATGAGCGCCTGGATGATCACGACCTTGCGCTTGTTGCCGGTCGAGTACTGGCGGAACTTCTTGCTGGTGTCGAGGTCGAAGACGTCGATGAGACGCTTCACGTAAGCCTTGTCGACTCCGCCGCGCAGGTTGGAGAAGTACTCGATGATCTGCCCGCCGGTCAGGGTCGGGTCTAGCGAGGGCTCCCCTGGCACATAGCCGATGAGGCGCTTGATGTCGATCGACTGGTTCCAACAATCGAAGCCCGCGATCTTCGCCGATCCGCCGTCGGCGCGAATGAGCGCCATGAGGATGCGGATCGTCGTCGTCTTGCCTGCGCCGTTGGGCCCAAGGAACCCGAAGACCTCGCCTTCCGCGACCTGGAACGAGACGTCGTTGATGCCTCGCTTGCCGCCGTAGCTCTTGGTGAGCTTGTCAACTTCGATGATGGCCGCCATGTGCCCGCCTCCTTACCCAAACCACGCGCGAAGAACCGCCTGGTCGACCAGGCCGATGGATCCCGCGCGCGCACCGAGGATCCTTTCAAAAGCGTCCGAGTAGCTCGCGAAGCTTCTTTCCACGTCCGCAAGCTCGATGCGTCCGGCCTGGCGATCGAGAAAGAGCTGGGTGGCGAAGTCCTGCAGCCCGAGCAGCAGCATCACGATCACGCGCGCCGTGTCCGGCGCGGACTCGACGTGGAACTCGTGCTCACGCACGCCCTGCTCGACGATGGGCTCGAGGATGCCGGCCAGGCGCAAGACCATCTTCCGGCGGAAGTGCTCGCGGACGATCGCATTGTGGTCTGACAACCACACCTCGAGCAGCGCGAGCACCAGCGCCTTCTGCTCAGTCTTCCAGCGCCCGATGGCGCCGAACACGCGCTGCAGCTTCTCTGGCGCGGACAGCGCCTGGTCCGCGACGACCGGTTCGGTCTCTCCAAGCCCCGTGTCGACCATGCGCTCGATGACCGCCTCGAGCAGCGCCTGCTTGGAATCGAAGTAGTGGTAGAAAGCCCCGCGCGACGCCTCGACCGCGTCCAGCACGTCCTGGATGCTCACCTGCTCCCAGCCTCGCGCCTGCATGAGCCGCTGGGCAGCCTCGACAAACGCCTCGCGGCGCACCGTGTGAACGGCCAGGTTCAGGGTCCGCGCCATCTGCCGTCCATTATAACCGACCGACAGTCGGTCTATTAATCCGGCTCGGTCAGGCGGCCCATCTCTTTTCGCCCCACCGGCGCCTCAGCATCACCGGTGTTTCGGGCGGTATGAACTCCACCCGCTCCCCGGCCAGGACCACCTGCCACCCGCCCTCGTGGACCAGCCGGTGGTGGTAGTAGCAGAGCGGCACCAGCCGATGAGCGTTCGTCTCGCCGCCCCGCGACCAGAACTCGAGATGGTGGGCCTGCGTCCACCCGATCGGGCGCTCGCAGCCGGGGGCCGCGCATGTGGTGTGCCTGGCCTTGATGGCCCGCCAGTGCGCCGGCTGCGCGGTGCGCTTCGCCCGGCCGACGTCGATCACCATCGAGCCCGCCTTCACGACGCGATGCATCGCGCAGTCGCATGCGAGGCGCTGAACGGTCTTTCGAGGGACCGGCATGCCGTCGCCGAGCTCACCCTTCAAGCCGTCGGGCGTGGTGTGGACGCTGAGGTGCGGCCGCACGCCGTTGCGCCTCGGCAACGTTCCGCGGTCCAGCGCGTGCTGGACGATCTCTTTGAAGGCATCGGCGCGCCGCTGCCTGGGCGAGCGCACATCGGTCGGGCCAAGCCGCTTGGTCAACGACTCCAACGCGCTCTTCAGCGCCATGCCGCCTTCGCGGTCGAGCACGGCATCCAGCTTGTACATCGAACCCAGCTCGCTCAGGTACAGGTACCGCTGTTCGTAGTCCTCCTCGGTGTCGCGCTCAGCGCCATCCGGGTCGGCGACGAAGCGCGCGTGCTCGGCGAGCCGGCGCAGGTTCTTGATCGAGAAGTCCTTCGAGAACTGGATCCACTGCTCCTCATCGATCTGCTCTCGCTTCTCGCCCAGCAGATCGCTGAGGTGGCAGATGACCGCGGCGGCCTGGTAGCCGATCTCGCCGGAGCGGATCGCCTGCGCAACGCGGGGCAGCCGCTCGAGCTGCTCTCCGACGCGCAGGCGGTCGGCGGCCGAGGAACCGGAAACGCGGCATGCCGAAGCGACCCAGCCGTTGGGAGTCTTGCCTTCGATGAGGTGGTCACCCCGCCGCACACCGTCGCGCAGCTCGCGACAGAGGACGGCCTGAAGACGGTCGACAAGAGCGCTCAGCTCGCGAACGTCGAGTCCGGCTTGAGCCTCCAGTTCGTCGATCGCCTGGCGGAGGTTCTCCACGCCATCATTATACGAACTTTCGTTCTAATTGCCAAGCAATTCAATGTAAATTTACATTGTGACCAGCAACCAAGGGCGCCCCACACCACCCCCTTCACAGTAATCCCATCACAGTAACGCCCGATACCCCTCATACCAGGCCTCGAAGGCGAAGAGCGTCCAGAGCTGCTTGCGGTTGTCCTTTTTGCCCGAAAGGTGCTCATCCACCAACCGCTTGACCTCCGCAGCCTCGAAGAACCCCTCCCTCTTGATCCTCTCCGGCGACAGCATCTCGAGCAGCTGCTCCCGCAGCGGCCCGCGAAACCAGTGCGCGACAGGGATCCCGAACCCCTTCTTCGGCCGCTCCAGGATGCCTGCCGGCAGGATCCCCTTCAGCGCCCTCTTCAGCAGGTACTTCGACCGCAACCCCCGCAGCTTCATCCCCAGCGGCAGCCCCGTCGCGTACGCCACGAAGTCGTTGTTCAGCAGGGGCACCCGCCCCTCGAGCGACGCCATCATCGACGCGCGGTCGAGCTTCACCAGGATGTCGTTCTCGAGGTAGTAGCGCATGTCGAGCATCAGCACCTGGTTGAGCGGATCCAGCTCGGTGAACTCCGCGTCCACCTCGGCCCGCGGCGGGAACGAGCCCATCCACGCGAGGTGTCTTTCGGCGACCGGAAGATCCGCGCCGGACACAAACCTCTTCGCCCGAAAATCGAAGGAAAGGTTGTCGCGCGACACCGGCAGCATGCGGACCACCGGCTCGACCAGCCCGCGCCGCAGAAGCCGCGGCACGCGCTTGTAGTACGAAGCCAGGCGGTGCGCCTGCATCGTCGGATAGCCGGCGAACAGCTCGTCCCCTCCATCACCCCCAAGCGCGACGGTCACGTGCTCGCGGGTGAAAGCGGACAGCAGGTAGGTGGGGATGATCGACGCGTCGCCCAGCGGCTCGTCGAGCAGCGCCGGCAGGCGTGGCACGAGCCCGAGCATCATCTCCGGCTCGAGTGTCAGCTCGTGATGATCGGTGCCGAGATGCTTCGCGACCTGCCGCGCATGCTGCGCCTCGTCGAAGGAGCGCTCCGCGAATCCGACCGAGAAGCTCTTCACCTCGCCGCCGAGCTGGGCCATCATCGCCGTGACCGCGCTCGAGTCGATGCCACCGGACAGGAACACCCCCAGCGGCACGTCGCTGATCAGCTCCTTCCGCACCGACTCGCGCAGCACGTCGCGCAGCCGCGCGCACTCGGCGTCCGGGTTGCGCACCTTCCCATCGGTCTCGGCGTTCAGCTCAGGCGCCCAGTACTGCCGGACCTTCGCGGCGCCGTCGGTCAGCGACCACGTCAGCGTGTGCCCGGGTCGCAGCTTGCTGATTCCGAGCACGATGCTGCGCGGCGACGGCACGAACTCGTACGCCAGGTATGCGTCCAGCGCGGAGGGGTCGACGCCGCGCCGCAGCTCGGGGTCGCGCAGCAGCGCCTTGAGCTCCGACGCGAAAACGAATCGGTCACCCGCGACCGCGTAGTGCAGCGGTTTGATGCCCATCCTGTCGCGCGCAAGGAACAGGACTTTGCGCTTGCGGTCGTGGATGCAGAACGCGAACTGGCCGTTCAATCGCTCGACCAGCTGCTCGCCCCACTCCTCCCAGCCATGGACGATGACCTCGGTGTCGGACTGCGTCGTGAAAACGTGGCCCGCCGCCAGCAGCTGCGCTCGCAGCTCGCGATGGTTGAAGATCTCGCCGTTCTGGACGAGGCACACCGTCGAGTCCTCGTTGTGCATCGGCTGGTGCCCGCCCGCGACGTCGATGATCGAAAGCCGGCGCATGCCGAGCGTCACGTCCTCATGCTGGATCGAGCCCTCGTCGTCGGGCCCGCGGTGGACCATCGCCCTGCACATGCGGGAGACGAGCTCGCGGCCGTGGGCCGGATTCCCGCCGGCGACCCCGCAGATGCCGCACATCTAGCGGATCACCTCGATCACCATGTCACCTCGCGCGGACGGCGGGTCTCCCGTTCGTCACGGCGCTCGTCGGCGCGCGCTCGATGATCTCGCGCACGACGTATATGGGTTTTGCCTGGGACTCGTGCAGCGTGCGGACGGAGAGCTCCGCGAGCAGGCCCATGAGGATGCACTGGACGCCGACGATGAAGAGCACGACCGACAGCAGGAGCAGCGGGTTGTTGTGCGCAAAGACGTACGGCGGCAGGAGCTTCTGCAGCAGCACGATCGCCGCGAGAACGGCCGCGATCGCCCACAGCCCGAATGCGGTGAAGCCGAAGAAATACATCGGCTTGGTCGAGTAGCTGCCGAGCAGCTTGACCGTGATCAAGTCGAGCATCACCCGCGAGGTGCGCGACAGCGAGTACTTGGACTTGCCGTACGTGCGCGGCCTGTGGTTGACAGGCAGCTCGGTGATCCGCGCGCCGACCATCGACGCGTAGACCGGTATGAAGCGGTGCATCTCGCCGTACAGCTTCACGTCCTCGATCACCTCGCGACGATAGGCCTTGAGCGTGCAGCCGAAGTCGCTCAGATGCACCCCGGTGACGCGGGCGATGATCCAGTTGGCGACCTTCGACGGCAGCACGCGGCTCGCCGAGTCGTGGCGGTCGCGGCGCCATCCGCTGGCCACGTCGTAGCCCTCGTCGATCTTGGCCAGCAGATGCGGGATGTCGTGCGGATCGTTCTGCATGTCGCCGTCGAGGAAGACGAGGACGGAGCCGCGGCTGTGATCGATCCCCGCCTGCACGGCGGCCGTCTGGCCGAAGTTGCGCCTGAAGCTGACGACGCGAACGCGGGCGTCGTGGGATGCAATCTGCCCGAGCTTCTCTGTGCTTCCGTCGCGGCTTCCGTCGTCGACGTAGATCAGCTCGAACGACGAGCCGAGGGCTTCGAGCACGCCGATGAGCTCGCGATGGAGCGGCTCGACGCTGTCGATCTCGTTGTAGACGAGGACGATCGCCGAGACGTACGGCTTGTCGCTGGTGACCTGGCGGGCCATAGCTCTCGGATTATGCCGCCCCACCGGCGGCTTTCGCCGCCACCTCCCCACGAGTGGGGAGGGTAAGCTCCCAACCCGTGGCCGTCGAAGCCGTCGAAGCGGTGCCCGTGCAGGCTGTCAAGCGAGAGGCCTCCGAGGCCTGGTGGATCTATCCGGCGATCCCGCTGCTCGCGGCCGCGGTCGCCTTCGCCTGGACTCTGCATGGCGAGCTGCAGCGCCTCTACGGCATGACCGGCTCGGCCTGGGACTACGCCTACGACCAGCAGGTGATCTGGAACGTCAGCCAGGGGCAGGGCTTTTACTCGAGCTTCGCCCGCGCGAACTTTCTCGGCATCCACTTCGAGCTCATCTTCGTGGTGCTCGCCGCGGTCGAGAAAATCTGGCCGAGCCCGATCGTGCTTCTCATCTTCTCCTCCGCCGGCCTGGCCGCGACCGCCCCCGCGGCGTTCCTCTTCTTCAACGCCCTTCTCCCGGCGGGCCGCGCGGAGTCGAAGTGGATCGCGGTCGCGCTGTCGGCGCCGATCCCCTTCTGGGCCGCGATCCAGGAGGCGGCCCGCGATTTCTTCCATCCCGAGAACATGGCGCTCGCCTTCGCGTTGCTCGCCGCGTGGGCGGGCCTCCGCGGCCACCGCGTCGCGATGTGGCTGCTGTGCGTCCTCACGCTCACCTGCAAGGAGGACCAGGTCTACACCATCGGGGTCGTGGGCATCCTGATGTCGCAGTACGGCGCCCCCGAGGTCAAGAAGCACTGGCGGTTCATCGTCTACCTCGCCGGAGCGTGGTTCCTGGTCGGCACAGGGATCGTGCAGCAGCACCTCCGCGACGGTGGCTACACGGACTTCGTCTACTACCGCTGGCTCTTCGGGCTCGACTCGAGCTTGCCGCTGTCGCCGGTGACCGTCATCGAAGCGCTGTTCCGCCCGGGCGCGCTGATCGTCGTGGCGGGGATCGTCGCCTCTCTCGCGGCCATGCCGCTCCTGGCGCCGCGGTGGATGCTGCTGGTCATACCGCCATATCTCGCGGACGTGCTGAGCGGGCACAACCCGCAGGACATCCTCAACCTGCACTACGTCCTTCTTCTCTTGTTCCCGATGGTCGTCGCGGGCGGGGTGGGCGCGAGAAACCTGGTCCTGCGAGGGTCGGTGCGGCCCGCGTGGGCGGCGGCGATGGTGCTGCCCGCGCTCATCCTCGGGTTCGCGATCGGCAGGTTCCCGCCGGCTGTCCGCGGCGATGCCAGCCTTTACACACGTCCCAATACCGTCGCCGAGCTGCAGAACGCGACCTCGATGATCCCCGCCGACGCGCCGGTCAACGCGGACGACGGGCTCGCGGTGTGGCTCGCGAACAGGCACACCATCAACGACTTCCCGGACAAGCTCGACGGGACGTGCTACGTGGTCATCGACCGCCAGGCCTACCTGAGCGGCCCGACCCACCCCGACCAGCGCCAGGCCGCCCTGGACGCGCTGCCCACGAGCGGACGCCGGCTGCTGTTCGACGACGGGCGTTTTCAGGTGTGGAGCCCGATCGGGGATTAGCGGGATCCCTCCCGTACTCTTAGGGGTCCCCATGGCGGTCGCAACCTCGGTCCGCGAGCGACTCGATGCGCTGTTCCAGCAGCGAATAGCGATCTTCGACGGCTCGATGGGCGTGATGCTGCAGCACAAGGGTCTCAGCGACGCCGAGTTTCGGGGGGAGCGATTCCGCGACCACCCGAAGCCGCTGCGCAACAACAGCGACGTGCTGTGCCTGTCGCAGCCCGAGCTCGTGACTCAGGTTCACCGCGACTACCTCGAGGCGGGGGCGGACATCGTTACCACGAACACGTTCACGGCGACCCGCGTGTCACAGGCCGACTACGGCCTCGAGGACTACGTCTACGAGATGAACCTGGCGGGGGCAAGGCTCGCGCGCAAAGCGGCGGACGAGTACGAAGACCGCTTCGTCGCAGGATCCCTGGGTCCGACGAACGTCACCCTCTCGCTGTCGCCGCGGGTCGACGACCCCTCATACCGTGAGGTCACGTTCGACCAGCTGCGCGACGGCTACGCCGAGGCCGCCCGCGCGCTGAAGGAAGGCGGCGCCGACTTCCTCCTGATCGAGACCGTCTTCGACACGCTCAACGGCAAGGCCGCGATCGCCGCCGTCAAGGAGGCGGCTCCCGAGCTGCCGCTCTTCATCTCGGTCACGATCGTCGACCGCAGCGGCCGCAACCTGTCGGGCCAGACGGTCGAGGCGTTCTGGACGTCGGTCGAGCACGCGCAGCCTTTCGCCGCCGGCGTCAACTGCTCGCTCGGCGCCACCGAGATGAGGCCGTACGTCGAGGCGATGTCGCGCGTCGCGCCCGTTTACGTCATCTGCTACCCGAACGCGGGTCTGCCCAACGCGTTTGGCGGCTACGACGAGCAGCCGCCGGCGACCAGCAAGCTGCTGAAGGAGTTCGCCGAGGCGGGTTTCCTCAACGCCGCCGGCGGGTGCTGCGGCACCGGGCCGGATCACATCCGCCAGATCAAAGCGGCAATGCAGGGCGTCCCGCGTCGCCAGGTCCCGAGCCGCGAGCCGCGGACAAGGTTCAGCGGACTCGAGCCCTTCGAGATCGGACCGGATTCGGGCTTCGTCGTCGTGGGCGAGCGCACGAACGTCACCGGGTCGATTCGCTTCCGCCGCCTGATCGAGTCGGGCGACTACGGCGCGGCGGTCCAGGTCGCGCTCGACCAGGTCCGCGGGGGGGCAAACCTCCTCGACGTGAACATGGACGCCGACCTGCTCGACTCAGAGGAGGCCATGGTGCGCTTCCTCAACCTGATCGCGACCGAGCCGGAGGTGGCGCGCATTCCGATCATGGTCGACAGCTCGAAGTGGTCCGTGCTCGAGGCCGGTCTCAAGTGCCTCCAGGGCAAAGGGGTCTGCAACTCCATCTCATTGAAAGAGGGGGAAGAGGTCTTCCTCGAGCACGCGCGCAAGGTGCGCGAGTACGGCGCCGCCGTCGTGGTGATGGCCTTCGACGAGAAGGGCCAGGCGGACACCGTCGAGCGCAAGGTCGCAATCTGCAAGCGCGCCTACGACCTGCTGGTCGAGCGTGCAGGCGTGCGGCCGGAGGACATCATCTTCGACCCGAACGTCCTCGCCATCGCGACGGGCATCGAGGAGCACGCGCAGTACGCGAAGGCGTTCATCGAGGCGACCAGGCAGATCAAGCAGGTCTGCCCGGGAGTGCGGATCTCGGGCGGCATCTCAAACCTCTCCTTCTCGTTCCGCGGCAACGACCGCGTGCGCGAGGCGATTCACTCCGCGTTCCTCTATCACGCGATCCGCGCCGGCCTCGACATGGGCATCGTCAACGCGGGCCAGCTCGCCGTGTACGAGGAGATCCCCAAGGACCTGCTCGAGCTCGTCGAGGACGTGATCTTCGACCGGCGCCCTGACGCCACCGAGCGGCTCGTGGAGTTCGCGAAGTCCGTGTCCGGCCAGGGGGCGAAGCGCGAGGTCGACCTCTCGTGGCGAGACGGCTCCGTCGAGGAGCGCTTGCAGTACGCGGTTCTGCACGGCGAGGTCGAGTACATAGAGAAGGACGCGGAAGAGGCGCGGGTCAAGTACGGTAAGCCGCTGCTCGTCATCGAGGGCCCGCTGATGGACGGGATGAAGGTCGTCGGCGACCTTTTCGGCGCCGGCAAGATGTTTCTCCCGCAAGTCGTCAAGAGCGCGCGCGCGATGAAGCGCGCCGTCGCCTACCTGGAGCCGTTCATGGAGGCGGAGAAGGAGACGAACGGCGCGAGTCGCGCGCGGGGCAAGCTCGTGCTGGCCACCGTCAAGGGCGACGTCCACGACATCGGCAAGAACATCGTCGGCGTCGTGCTCGCGTGCAACAACTACGAGGTCCACGACCTTGGGGTCATGGTGCCCGCGGACAAGATCCTCGACACCGCCGTCGAGCTGGATGCGGACGTGGTGGGCCTCTCCGGCCTGATCACGCCGTCGCTGGACGAGATGGTCGGCGTGGCGAAGGAGATGACGCGCCGCGATTTTCGGATCCCGCTGCTGATCGGCGGCGCGACAACGTCGAAGCAGCACACCGCGGTGCGGATCGCCCCCGCGTACGACGGCACCACGGTGCACGTGCTCGACGCGTCGCGGGTGATCGGCGTTGTGTCGGACCTGCTGGACGACGGCCGGCGTGACCGGTTCGAGCGCGAGAACTTCGCTCTCCAGGAGAAGCTGCGCGCGCAGCACACCTCTTCGCGGCGACCGCTGCTCACGCTCGAGGATGCGCGGGCGAAACGGCTGCGACTTCCGTTTGGTGACCTGCCCAGGCCTCCGTTCACCGGCAAGAAGGTGATCGAGCCGTCGATCGCGGAACTCCGCGAGTACGTGGACTGGACGTTCTTCTTCCACGCGTGGGAGCTGAAGGGCAAATACCCCGCGATCCTGGACAGCCCGGCGCAAGGCGCGGCGGCTCGGGAGCTCTTCGCGCACGCGCAGGAGCTCCTGGACGACATCCAGAAGCACGGGTGGCTCAAGGCGCGTGGGGTGTATGGCTTCTGGGACGCGCGAGCCGAGGGCGACGACGTCGTGCTCGAAAACGGAGTCCGCTTTCCGATGCTGCGCCAGCAGGTGGACCACGGCGACGACAAGCCCTATCTGTCGCTCGCCGACTTCGTCTCGCCGACAGACGATCACATTGGCGCATTCGCCGTCACGGCCGGCCTCGGCGTCGACGAGCTGGCCGAGCGATTCACCGCGGAACACGACGACTACCGGGCGATCATGGTCAAGGCATTGGCGGACCGGCTCGCCGAGGCGTTCGCGGAGTACCTGCACCATCTGGTGCGGCGCACGTGGTACGAAAGCGGCCCGGAGCTTTCGAACGAGGACCTGATCGCCGAGAAATATCGCGGCATCCGGCCGGCGTTCGGCTACCCGGCGTGCCCCGACCACTCTGAAAAGCAGACCCTGTTCTCGCTGCTGGATGCGCGCTCGATCGGGATGGAGTTGACCGACAGCGGGGCGATGACGCCGACCGCCGCGGTCTCCGGCCTGTATTTCGCGCACCCGCAGTCGCGGTACTTCATGGTCGGCAAGATCGGACGGGACCAGGTCGAGGACTACGCCCGGCGGAAGGGAATGACCGTGGCCGAGGTCGAGCGCTGGCTGCGCCCGAACCTGGCCTACGACGCCTAGGGCGCCTTGAGTCCTTAACAGGTTCGCATCAAGCTTCCGGCTCCCGATCGCCCTCAGCCAGGGAAGAGCACATACGCTCAGATCCCGCCTGATGCTGCCTGGAGCGGATTTAGACCGACTGCCGGCTGTCGGACGATTGGCGCCGCCCTGGAACATCCGAGTGCCGGCACTCGGCGTCAGCTCGCGCAGCCGGCATGGGGCAAACGGCGGGTTGCGTCCGTCGCCGAGCGGGACTACCCTGACGGAGCGCTTTCGTAAGGCTCGCGAAGCGCACGGGCATACGTTCAGGGCCGAACAACCATCAGGAGGGGTGGTCCATGGTTGGAACAAGTCGTCGCTTCCGTCGCCTGCTGGCGGGCGTCGCAAGCTCGGTCGTCGCTCTGCCCCTGACCGCGGTCGTCCCGGCCGCGGCGGCCGTCGTGTTGCATCCGAGCGTCAGCGATTACGCGCAGATCAGCACCGGCAACACGCCGCCGACGGAGGCGCAGTGCCAGTCGGTTGGCCGGCGGTGCTTCACGCCGCAGGCGCTCCAGTCCGCATATAACGTCGGACCGCTGTACGGCAACGGAATCAACGGCCAGGGCATGACGATCGCCATCGTCGACTCGTTCGGCAGCGACACCATCGCCCACGACCTGCACGTTTTCGACACGGCTTTCGGCCTCCAGCCGATGTGCGGCGAGGAAGGCGTCACGTGCACCACGGGCATGCCGAACTTCAGCGTCCTGCACGTCCAGGGTGCGCCGCCGACGAACTCGATTCCTGGCAAGAACTCGACCGACCAGGAGACCCACAGCTTGTGGGCGCTCGAGGTCTCGCTCGACGTTGAGACCTCCCACGCCATGGCGCCGATGGCCAACATCCTGCTGGTGACGACCCCGACCGCCGAAACGCTCGGCGTGCAGGGCTTGTCCGACATGATGAACGCCGAACAGTTCGTCATCGACAACCACCTCGCCAACGTGATCTCACAGAGCTTCGGCACGGCCGAGGACGCGTTCGGAAGCTTCCAGTCCCTCCTCAACCTGCGCCACGCGTATGTCTCCGCGGCGCAGAACGGCGTGACGGTGCTCGCCTCGTCCGGCGACAACGGCACCGCCAACGTCCAGAAGTCCCCGGTCAAGGTCGCCCCGACCATCCCGTTCCCGACGGTTGGCTGGCCGGCCAGCGACCCTCTGGTGACCGGCGTCGGTGGCACGTACCTGTGCACCGACCCGACCGCAACCACAAACGAGCCCCGAACGATCACGGCCGGACCGCCCGCCAAGTGCATAGCCAACCCGACCCAGGCCGAGGTCGGATGGACATTTAGTGGAGGCGGCTTCAGTCACGTCTTCTCGAAGCCGGCCTACCAGAACACTCTGCCCGCGGGCAGCACCTCGATCGGCTCGATGCGCGGTGTGCCCGACGTCGGGCTCCAGGCCAGCGCCGGCAGCGGCGCGCTGGTATTCATCTCGCTCCCGCCCGACGGCCAATCCGGACTGTTCTGCGGCAACGTGCCGTGCAGCACCGGCTGGTTCGACATCGGCGGCACCTCGCTGAGCTGCCCGCAGTGGGCGGCGCTGGTCGCGATGGCTGACCAGATGAAGGGCCACGGCCTGGGTCTGATCAACCCGGCGCTGTACAAGGTCGCTTCGAACCCTGCGATGTACGCCAACGACTATTTCGACGTCACCAAGGGCAACAACACCGCCGACCCGTCGGTCCCGGGCTACCCGGCCACAACGGGCTGGGACCCGATCACGGGCCTTGGCACACCCAACGCGGCCAACCTGCTTCCGGACCTGGTCGCGGCTTCGTAGTCAACTCGACGGGGGCTCACGTCGAGCCCCCGTCACCTCTCATCAGTCCGTTGGCGGAGAACGCACCGGGTGCCCCGCCAGGAACCCGTTCGGATCCACGAACCTGTACGGAAACGCTGGGAACCCAGAGCATGCCGCCGGCGGCAGCGCCCCGTTCCAGGCATGTGACTCCAGGTTGCCGTTGAACACCGCGAAGTGAAAGTGCGTCCGCGTCCCCATGTCCGCGATCGATGCGAACACCTGCCCGCGCTTCACCGCCGTACCGACGTCGAACCCGGAAGCCAGCCAGACGTGCCAGTACTGCGTCAGGACGACCCCAAACGTCGTCCTGTGCCTGATCAGCACCCCGCCCCGGAACTGCGGGTCGATCGTGTACCCGACGATCGTTCCATCGCCGGCCGCCATCACCGGCTCCCCGACCTTCGCCACGATGTCCACCCCGGTGTGCAGCCACACCGCCCCCGACGGGCAGGCCCGCAGGGCGACGCCGTTGCAGTACCGCCACTGGCTTCCGAAGCCGAGGCAGTGCGGCGACCACGTCGCCAGCGGTCTCTGGAACATGTCCTGCGGATGCGCGGGCGCCGCCGACGCGAGGAGCATCTGGAGGACCGCGAGAAGCATCGCAAGGAGGATCTGAATCACTTCCTAATGGCCATACTTGCACCCCGGTGGAATCCGAGTTTCACGGTCTCATCGTGAGCAGCCGGGGGGCCTTGTCGGACAGCGAGCTTCGCGACGTCCAGGAGTTCGTCGAGGCCCGCGAGTTCACGCTGGCGATGGAGACGCTCTGCGGCTTCCTGGTCGACCGCCGGCACCACGTCCCCCAGGAGCTGTTCATCAGGATCCACAGCCTATGCGAGAGGCTGGACGACCTCGATCCCTACCTTCTCGACAGCGTCAAGGCCATCGTCATCGACACGACCTCACCGGCGACCTGATCAGCCGATGTCGACGATGACGTTCTTGACCTCGGTGTACAGGTCGAGGGCGTAGGGACCAAGCTCCCGCCCCCATCCGCTCTGCTTGAATCCGCCCCACGGCGTGGACGGGTCGACCACGTTGTAGCAGTTGACGTAGACGGTGCCGGCCTGCAGCGCGTGCGCCACGCGGTGCGCGCGCCGGACGTCGTTCGTCCACAGGCCCGCGACCAGGCCGTAGATCGAGTCGTTGGCCTTGGCGATGAGGTCGTCCTCGTCGGCGAACGGGATTGCCGCCAGCACAGGGCCGAAGATCTCTTCGCGGGCGATGCGCATCTTGCCGTCCACGTCGGCGAAGATCGTCGGCCGCACGAAGTAGCCCTCACCCAGCTCCGTCGCGCGCTTGCCACCCGTGACCAGCCGCGCCCCCTCGCTCGTCCCGGTCGTGATGTAGCCGAGGACGCGCTCCATCTGCCCCTGCGATACGAGCGGACCCATCTGCGTCATCGGGTCCAGCCCCGGCCCCAGCTGCATGTCCTTGACCGCGTTGGTCAGCTCGTCGACGGTTTCGTCGTACACCTTCTGCTGGACGAACATCCGCGATCCCGCCGAGCACACCTGGCCCTGGTTGAAGAAGATGCCGAGGAACGCGCCCGAGACGGCACGCTCGAGGTCGGCGTCGGCGAAGACGATGTTCGGCGACTTGCCTCCCAGCTCGAGGCTGACGCGCTTGAGGTTGCTGTCGGCCGAGGCCTTGGCGATGAGCTTTCCGACCTCGGTCGACCCGGTGAATGCGATCTTGTCCACCTCCGGGTGGGCGGCCAGGCGAGCACCCGCCACTTCGCCGAAGCCCGGCAGGACGTTCACTACGCCATCGGGCACGTCCGCCTCCTGCAGCACCTCGGCCAGCCGCAGCGCGCTGAGCGGTGTGAGCTCTGACGGCTTGAGGACGACGCTGTTCCCGCACGCCAGCGCCGGCGCGACCTTCCAGGCCGCCATCATCAGCGGGAAGTTCCACGGGATGATCTGGCCCACGACGCCCACTGGCTCGCGCCGCGTGTAGCTGAGATAGCTGCCGGGGAAGGAGGTTTGCTGCGTCGCGCCGTCCAGCTTGGTGGCCCAGCCGGCGTAATAGCGGAAGGTGGCCGCGGTGAGCGGCACGTCGAACAGCAGCATCTCGTTGATCGGCTTGCCGTTGTCCAGGCTGTCGAGCTGCGCGAACTCGTTGGCGCGCTCCTCGATCAGGTCGCCGACCTTCCAGAGGATCTTGGCCCGCTCCGCCGGCGGCAGCTCGCGCCACGAGCCGTGCTCGTAGGACTTGCGGGCCGCCGAGACGGCCCGGTCGACGTCTTCCGCTCCCGCCTCGGCCACGTGCGCGAGGACCTCTCCCGTCGACGGATCGCGCGTCTCGAACGTCTTGCCGTCGGCCGCGTCGGCCCAGCGGCCGCCGATGAACAGCTTCTTCGGCTGACCCTTCAGGAAGGGCGCGACCTCGAGGTCTTCGGCAACCGCCATGCGAGCATGGTACGCGCACGCATGGACACCCTCCGCATCTCCGAACGCGCGCGTCAGTGGGGCATCCTGCCCTACTACTACGGCTGGCAGGGCGACCTCGTCGAGACCTCGCCCGAGGTCGAGAACGCGATCCTCGCCGCGATGGGCGCGGCGCAGGACGCCGACGCCCCGCCCCGCCTGCGCCGGCCGAAGCTTCCCAGGGACCCGTGCGCACCGCCGCCGCGCCGAGCCTGGGGATGGTCGGTCCAGCTCTACGCGCTGCGTTCCAGCGAGAGCTGGGGCATCGGCGACCTGGCCGACGTACGCCGCTTCGGCCGGTGGTCGCGCAGCCAGGGCGCTTCGGTGATCCTTCTCAACCCGCTCGGCGCGCAGCGCCCCACGCTTCCCTACCAGCCGTCTCCGTACTTCGCCTCGTCGCGCAGGTTTCGCAACGCGGTCTTCCTGCGGGTAGAGGACGTCGAGGGCGCGCGCGTCGCGGACATCGCCACCGAGCGCGAGGAAGCGCTCCGGCTGAACCTGCAGCGGACCATCGACTACGACCGGGTGTTCGAGCTGAAAACGGCGGCGTTGTGGAAGATCTTCAACGCGTCCCCTCGACCTCGCGGGCTCGCATCGTTCGCCGCGCGCGAAGGCCCGGCGCTCGGCGAGTTTGCCCGGTTCAACGCGCAGCTCGACGGCCGGCCGCCCGAGTTCCACACCTGGCTGCAGTTTCACCTCGACCAGCAGGTCGCGCGCGCGTCGAAGGAGATCGGGCTGATCACCGACGTTCCCGTCGGATTCGAGCCCGACGGGTTCGACGCCTGGAGGTTTCGCGAATACCTGGCGCCGCACACGCGCGTGGGAGCGCCGCCCGACGAGTTCTTCCGCGACGGCCAGGACTGGGGACTGCCACCGCTCAATCCGTGGAAGCTCGGCCAGGCACGGTGGGAGCCTTTCATCGACGCGATGCGCGGCGCGGGAAGCCACGCGGCGGGCATCCGGCTCGACCACGTGATGGGCCTGTTCCGCCTTTTCTGGATCCCGGAGGGAATGAAGGCGCGCCAGGGGGCGTACGTCCAGTACCCCTCGCGCGTCCTTCTTTCGCTGCTCGCGCGCGAGAGCCGGCGCGCGAACGCCTTCGTCATCGGCGAGGACCTCGGGCTCGTCGAGCCGGTCGTGCGCCGGCAGCTGAAGAAGAAGGGATCGCTGTCGTACCGACTCGTCTGGTTCGAAGGCTCGGATCCGCGGAGCTGGCCTCGCGATGCGGTCGCGGCCGTGGGCACGCACGACCTGCCGACGGTCGCGGGGATCTGGACGCTGAGCGAGCCGGAAACCCGGCTGCACCACCTGCGCCAGAAGTTGGTGGAGATGACGCAGCTTCCGGACAACGCGCCGGTGGTGGACGTCGCGGTCGAGGTGTACACGCAGCTCGCGCGTGGGCGGCCGCGTCTCGTGCTGGCTTCGCTCGAGGACGCGCTGGGTGTGCATGAGCGACCGAACGTGCCGGGGACGACGCAGGAGTTTCCGAACTGGCGGCTTGCGCTGCCGGTTCCTATCGAGCAGATCGAAACTTCTGATGGCCCGATGCGCATCGCCAAGGCCATGCGGGACGCAAGGCGCTAGTACGATCTGAATATGGCTTCCAGCGCGAAACTCAAAGGCACGGACCTCGATTTCTACCCCCTGAACGGCCTTGGCGAAGGCCTACCGATGACCATCAAGGTCCTTCTCGAGAGCCTGCTTCGGCTCTCCGAAAGCGGCGTCACAGAAGCCTCCAACGTCGATGTGCTCGCGCGCTGGCCCGCGGCGGCGCCGTCCGACTCAGAGCTTCCTTTCCTGCCCGCGCGCGTGCTCATGCAGGACTTCACCGGCGTGCCGGCGGTCGTCGACCTCGCAGCCATGCGGTCGGCGATGAAACGGGCCGGCAAGGATGCGGGCAAGGTCGACCCGCTCGTCCCGGTGGACCTGATCATCGACCACTCGGTCCAGGTCGACTCCTTCGGGTTCCGCGACTCGTACACCCGCAACATCCAGAAGGAGATCGAGCGCAACCACGAGCGCTACGCGCTTCTGCGGTGGGCGCAGCAGGCGTTCAACAACTTCTCGCTCGTCCCGCCGGGCATGGGCATCTGCCACCAGGTCAACCTCGAGTACCTCGCCAGGGTCGTGCAGGTGCGCGAGCTGGGCGGCCGCAAGGTGGCGATCCCCGACACGCTCATGGGCACCGACTCCCACACGACGATGGTCAACGGCCTGGGCGTGCTGGGCTGGGGCACCGGCGGCATCGAGGCCGAGGCCGCGATCCTCGGCCAGCCGGCCTACCTGCCGCCGCCGATCGTGGTCGGCGTCCGCTTCAACGGCGCGCTGCCCGCGGGCTCGACCGCGACGGACCTCGTGCTGACGCTGACCGAGATGCTGCGCAAGCACGGCGTGGTCGACAAGTTCGTCGAGTTCTGCGGCGACGGGCTGTCGACGCTGTCCGTGCCCGACCGCGCCACGTTGAGCAACATGTGCCCGGAGTACGGTGCGACGTCCGCGCTTTTCCCGGTCGACCACCAGACGCTGCGCTACCTGGAGGTCACGGGACGCGACCCGGAACAGATCGCGCTGGTCGAGCGCTACACGAAGGAGCAGGGGCTCTTCCGGGTCGACGGGGCGCCGCTGCCCAAGTTCAGCGAGCTGCTGGAGCTGGACCTCGGCAAGATCGAACCGAGCATCGCCGGGCCGAAGCGGCCGCAGGACCGCGTCCCGCTGCCGAAGGTGTGGGAGAGCTTCGACACCGTTTTCAAGGCGGGTCCGAAGCCTGACCCCGGCGCCATCTCGCGCTTGACCGAAGAAGGCGGACCCGTCAACGGGCGCACATCTGTCGCGGTGCACACAAAGCACAAAGCGCAGGTCGAGCATGGGTGCGTCGTCATCGCGGCGATCACGAGCTGCACCAACACGTCGAACCCGTCGGTGATGGTGGCGGCCGGCCTGCTGGCGAAGAAGGCGGTCGAGCTGGGGCTGACCGTCAACCCGTACGTGAAGACGAGCCTCGCGCCGGGATCGCGCGTGGTCACCGACTACCTGCAGGCGGCGGGCCTTCTCGAGCCGCTCGAGAAGCTCGGCTTCTTCCTGGTCGGGTTCGGCTGCACGACGTGCATCGGCAACTCAGGTCCGCTCGCGAGCCCGGAGGTCGAGGCCGCGGTGACGAAGGACGACCTCGCCGTGGCCGCGGTGCTTTCCGGCAACCGCAACTTCGAAGCCCGCATCCACCCGTTGGTGAAGGCGAGCTACCTCGCGTCGCCGCCGCTGGTGGTCGCGTTCGCGCTGGCGGGCTCGATGCACATAGACCTGACGAAGGAGCCGCTCGCGGAGACGCCCGACGGCCGGCCGGTGATGCTTTCCGAGCTGTGGCCGACGCAGGAAGAGGTGAACGCGGTCGTCCAGGGGTCGCTCAAGCAGGAGATGTTCAAGCGCGAGTACTCGCGGATCTTCGAGGGCGACGAGCACTGGAAGGCGATGGCCGCGCCGACCGGACCGATCTTCGAGTGGGACTCGTCGTCGACCTACGTGAAGGAGCCGCCGTACTTCGAGGGCTTCACCCCGAATCCGAAGCCGATGACCGACATCGAGGGCGCACGCGCACTCGCGGTGCTGGGCGATTCGGTGACCACGGACCACATCTCGCCCGCGGGGTCGATTCCGGTCGACAGCCCGGCAGGTAAGTACCTGATCGAGCACGGCGTCGACCGGATTGACTTCAACAGCTTCGGTTCACGCCGCGGCAACGACCAGGTGATGGAGCGCGGGACGTTCGGCAACATCCGGCTGCACAACGCGCTCGCCTCGCGCGAGGGCTACTTCACCAAGCACTTTCCGGACGGGACCGACACCACGATCTTCGAGGCCGCGCACGAGTACAAGAAGGAAGGAGTTCCTTTGATCGTGCTGGCGGGCAAGGAGTACGGGAGCGGCTCGTCGCGCGACTGGGCGGCGAAGGGGCCGCTGCTGCTGGGCGTTCGCGCGGTGATCGCGGAAAGCTTCGAGCGCATCCACCGCTCGAACCTGGTGGGGATGGGAATCCTGCCCCTTCAGTTCGGACCGAACGAGAACGTGCGGTCGCTCGAGCTGACGGGCAAGGAGAAGTTCACGATCCGCGGCCTCGACTCGTTGAGACCAGGGCAGATGATCGACGTCGAGGCGGTCACGGACGACGGGAAGTCGACGACGTTCAGCGCGAGGGCGCGGGTCGACAACGAGACGGAGATCGGTTACCTGCACAACGGAGGGATCCTGCCGCTGGTCCTGCGCCAGTTGATCGCCAAGGACTAGCCCGTTCCACACGGATAGTCCGGACTGTCCGTGCTTTTTGCGAGCCATTCATGCGCTTCGTCCGGACTATCCGTGATGTTGGGTTTCTGGGATTGCCTTAACACCCTGGCTTGAACCCGCCAAGGCCGCCCCCTCATCCTCTCCCAATGAGCTCAGCATTGCCTGCAGCACCATTCTTCGTCTACGAGGCTCGCGAAGTCGGATACAGCTGGGAAGCCCTGCAGACGAGCCGGTGGAGGCGGATGAGCCGTGGGCAGTACGCTTCGGTGCTGCGCCGGCACGACGTCAAGCTGACGTTGGATGCGGTTGCGCGTCGAATGCCGCCGACCTATGCCTTCTCTGGTCGAACGGCAGCATGGCTGCTGGGTCTCGACATGACCCCCTGCGACCCAATTGAGGTGACGATCGATCGCACGGTACCGGTCCGTGCCAGGGCCGGTGTGAAACTTCGTCGCGCAGCGTTGTCGGAGCCGGAGGTCATCGCCGTCGGAAACCTTCGTGTCACCTCTGCTCTTCGAACAATTCGCGACCTCGGCAGTGGTCGCGATCAAATCGAAGCGGTCGTTGCCAATGAGATCGGAATTCGGTCGGGCGCCGTCACGCTCTGCGAACTGGCTGACTTCGTCGCTGAACATCCTGGCGAAAAGGGAATCAAGAGACTGAGGCGTGCGCTGGCGCTGGTTGAGCCTCGATCAGAGTCACCGATGGAGACGCGCCTGAGACTCCACTTGATCAAAGCTCGTCTGCCTCACCCGAGCGTTCAGATCGACATCCACGACTCAAGTGGAGACTTTCTCGGGCGAGCTGATTTGTACTACCCGGATCGCGGTCTCATCATCGAGTTCGACGGCGACAACCACCGAGACCGCTTGGTGCCGGACCTGCGTCGACAGAACTCCCTCATCAATGCCGGCTACCACCTTCTACGGTTCTCGGCCGTGGACCTTCGCTTTCCAGCAGCGGTCGTTTCCGAAGTTCGCCAGGCTCGGGCACGACTCCCCAAACGCGGTTAGTCCGGACGAAGGGCACGTGCCTATCGATCAAACCACCGGATAGTCCGGACTATCCGGGAAAAGTAGCGGAACCCTAGGCGGCCGGGACGGAGGTTTCGCTTTCCTCGTACGTCGTCTTGATCGGCAGCCACCGCTCGTGCCCGCACTCTGGACACTCGAACAACCCCACCAGCACGTCGGGGTTGGACACGTCCGAGTGCATCGTCCGCAGCTGCATGGACACGCCGCCGTCGTGCCGGTCGCAGGCCGGAACCGAATCCAGGGTCATGCCCCGACTCTAACGCGCTGCGTCGAAACACTCCTAGTGCCTGCGTCACAAGCCTACTGGCGCATTGCTTGTAACCCGACCACACCCTAAGCTAGCTTTCCAATGGCGGTCAAGAAACCCGACAAGCTCGCCACCGCCGAGCCCGACCAACCGCGGCCGACGGTCAGAGAGGCCATGCGCTCGGTGCTCGCCCAGGCCACGCTGGTGGCCGGCGCCGATGGGCTCGACCGCCAGGTCGAGTGGGTCCGGATCATGGAGACGCCGGAGATCCAGCCGCGCGCGGGCGACCTCATGTTCACCAGCGGCTTCCCGATCAAGGACGACCCGGACGCCCAGATCCGCCTCGTGGCCCGCATCGCCGACAACGGAGGCGCCGGCCTGGTCGTGCGGCCGCTTCCCTACCTGAGGCGGATCCCGCCGGAGATGGTCACCGAGGCCGATCGCCTGAGGGTGCCGCTCTTCACCATCCCATCCGACGTCCAGTTCGTCGACCTCATGACGCCCCTGCTCGAGCGAATCATCAACGCCGAGCACTGGCGGCTCAAGCGGTCGATGGACATCCACCGCCGCTTCACCGAGCTCGTCCTCGACGGCAAGGGCGTCAACGAGATCTGCCGCACGCTCGCGGACCTGCTCGAAAGCGCCGTCGTCGTCGAGGACGCGAGCTTCCACCTGCTCGCGCACGCGGGCGGCAACGCCGACCCGCACCGCAAGGAGACCATCCAGCGCCAGGGCACCCCGCACCGGGTGCTGTTCGACCCGCAGATCCAGCGCATGCTGCGCGAGGTCGAGGCCAAGCGCGGTCCGGTGAAGGTGCCGGCCTTTCCACACCTCGGCATGTCGAGGGAGCGCCTAATCGCTCCGATCTTCGCCGCCAACCAGGTGCTCGGCTACATCTCGATCCTGGACCACCCGCCACAGAACGAAGAGCTCGCCTTCATGGCCATCGAGCAGGCGGCCCTGGTGCTGGCCCTGTCGATAGTCAAAGAGCGGGAGCTGTCCGAGGTCGAGAGCAGGGTCCGAGGCGAGTTCCTCGAGGACCTGCTCCACGGCAGCTATGGGGACGAGGCCGCCGCCCAACGCCGGGCGCGGCACGTCGGCTACCCGCTGCACGGCAGCCACATCGTCGTCCTCATCGACATCGACGACTTTCGCGGCTTCGTCAAGGCGAGGCAGATCTCCGAGGACGCGATCCAGGCGCTCAAACGCGAATTCCTGAGGCGGGTCACAGGCGTGGTGAGGGCGGGCTACCAGCGGGCTCTCGTGCAGGGCCGTTCCGACCAGGTCGTCGCGCTGCTGCCCCTGGGCACGGAGGTCGCCGACCACCAGGCCCGCAGCCACGCGCTCGGTCTGCAGATCCAGCAGGCCATCACCGAGTGGAAGCCCGGGTTCACGATCTCCGTCGGATTCAGCGCCCCGATCGAGGCCCCGCTCGGCGTCGAAGGAGCGTTGCGCGAGGTGACCTCGGTGATGGAGTCGCTCGCACGGTTCAAGCGCTGGGGCCAGGTGGTCGCGGTCCCCGAGCTGGGTCTCACCGGCCTGCTCGCGGCGGTCAGCGACGAGCGTCTTGTCGACTACAGCCGCCGGCACCTCGGCCCACTTGTCGCCCACGACAACGCGCGCAAGGGCGCACTTGTCGGAACGCTGCGAGCCTATCTCGAGACCGGGGAGCAGCAGGAGGCCGCCCTGCGACTCCGCGTACATCCGAACACCCTGCGCTACCGACTCGACCGGATCCGCGAGATCACCGGCCTCGACCTCGAGGACCCCGAAACCCGCCTCAACCTTTCGGTGGCGCTGCGGGTGCAGGCCCTCCTGGGAATGTAGGGCCGGACTAACAAAGACCGGCGCTTTTTTGGTGGCCGCCCACTAGCAGCCTGCGGCCGCGGCCGGTAGCGTTCCTCCCGCGTGCCCCCCGCTCTGACTCTTTCACGCCTTGCGTGGGCCGGGGACCTCCCGGAATCCCGCGCGGCCTGTGGCATGGGCTTCGTCGCCACGCCCGAGCTCGGACACGAGGCGGTCGCGCTCGGAGTGCAGGCTCTCGCGCGCCTGGCCCATCGCGGCGGGCTCGACGCCGACGGCAAGAGTGGCGATGGCGCGGGCATGCTCATCCAGGTCCCACACCGCCTTCTCGGCGGCGATGCCGGCGTGATCGCCGTATTCGATTGGGACGGGGGCGGGAGGAAGCTGGTCGAAAGACACCTGAAGGTCACGGATTGGCGCGCGGTGCCGCTCGGCGTCGATTCCCTCGGCGAGCGGGCGCTCGAGACGATGCCCGCGATCTGGCACGGTCTGCTGGAGAACCCCGGCCTCGACGGCGACGCCTGGGAGCAGCAGCTGTACCGCTCGCGACGGCGCATCGAACAGACCGCCGATGCGGAGGGGGTGCGCATGTACGTGCCCTCGTGCTCCGGCCGCACCGTCGTCTACAAGGGCCTGATGGCGGGCACGCGCCTGGCCGATTTCTACATCGACCTCAACGACGAGCGGTGCGAGAGCAAGCTCGCGGTCTTCCACCAGCGCTATTCGACCAACACGATGCCGGACTGGCGGCTGGCCCAGCCTTTCCGCATGCTCGCCCACAACGGCGAGATCAACACCATCACCGGGAATCGCTCCTGGATGCGCGCCCGTGAGGTTGAGATCGAGCCCGAGCTTCGCGGCGCGATCTGGCCCGACGGTTCCGACTCCGCCTCGCTGGACAACGCGCTCGAGCTGCTCGTGCGCCGCGGCTGGGAGGTGAGCGAGGCGCTGATGAGCCTGGTCCCCGACGCATGGGAAGGGCGCGGCGACATCTCCGCGCCGGTCCGAGATTTCTATCGCTACCAGTCGATCCGCTTCGAGCCGTGGGACGGTCCCGCCGCGCTCGCGTTCAGCGACGGCGTCGTGGTCGGCGCGGCGCTCGATCGAAACGGCCTGCGGCCGCTGCGCTGGCAGCGAACACGCCAGGGCATCGTCGCCGCGGCGTCCGAGGCGGGCGTCGTCTCGATGGAGCCTCGCGACGTCGTCGAACGCGGACGGCTCGGCCCCGGCCAGATGCTGCTCGTCGACACGCGCGACAGCTCATTGCTCCGCGATGCGGACGCGAAAGAGCGCGCCGCGGCGCGCCACGACTACGCGCTGCTCGCCGACCGCGTGCTGGTGCCGGTGGAAAGACATCACGTCGCGCTGGATCCGCTCGACGACCTGGCGCAGCAGCACGCGGTGCACGGATGGGGCACCGAGGATGTGAAGTTCGTCGTCGACGTGATGGCCGAGACCGGCGCGGAGCCGGTCTACTCGATGGGCGACGACATCCCCATCGCACCGCTCGGGCGAACGCCGCGCCGGGTCTATGGATATCTGCGCCAGCGCTTCGCCCAGGTCACCAACCCCGCCATCGATCCGCTGCGCGAGAAAGCGGTGATGTCGCTGCGCACGCTCCTCGGTGCTCGGCGCCAAACGCTCGAGCCTGAAGGCGGCGCCGACCGCGAGCTCCTCAAGCGCCACCATCCGGCGATTCCCAGCGACACCAAGCTCCTGGAGCTGGAGTCGCCTTTGCTCGGCGCCGCCGAGCTGGCAAGAGTCCTCGAGAGCGCGACCGTGCTCGACGCCACCTACTCGCCCGACGAGACTCTTCGCGACGCGCTGCGACGTCTGTGCACGGAGGCCGGCGAGGTGGACGGCGTCATCGCCCTCAGCGATCGCCGCTCGGCGCAGCACCGCATCCCGGTGCCCATGGCGCTTGCGGTCGGAGCGGTGCACACATACCTCCTCGCGACCGGCCGCCGCATGGCCACCGACATCATTGCCATCGCAGGCGACGCGGTGGACGTGCACGACGTCGCATGCCTGATCACCATCGGCGCGACCGCGGTGCACCCCTATCTGGCCCTCGCCACGGCGGGCGATGAGGCGGCGCTTCGATACCGCAAGGCGATCGAGGCGGGACTGCTCAAGGTCATGGCCAAGATGGGCATCTCGTGCGTCGCGAGCTACCGCGGCGCGGAGGTGCTGGAGGCACTCGGTCTCGGCGCCGAGGTGATGGCGACCTGCTTCCCGGCGGTGCCGTCGCGCGTCGGCGGCGCTGACCTCGACGACCTCGACCGCGCCGCGCGGGCACGCCCGCAACCCATGGCCGACCACGGCCGCATCCGATTCCGCAAGGCCGGTGAGCACCACGCCTACAACCCGCTCGCGGTGCGCGCGGCGAAGAAGGCGGCGCAGACCGGAGACGTCGACGCCTACCGCGAGTGGCGCCGGCTGTCGAGCTTGGGCGAGGCGCAAACGCTGCGCGAGATGCTGGAGCTCGACGCCTGTCCGCGGCCAGTTCCGCTGGAGGACGTGGAACCCGCGTCCGAGATCGTCAAGCGTTTCGTCAGCACGGCGATGTCGCTCGGCGCCCTCTCCCCCGAGGCGCACGAGGCGCTGGCCATCGCGATGAACCAGGCCGGCGCCCGCTCCAACTCCGGCGAGGGCGGCGAGGACCCTGACACGTACGCGGACGATGGCGGAACCCGTCGCGACAACCGGGTCAAGCAGGTGGCCAGCGCGAGGTTCGGAGTCACGCCCCGATACCTGAAACGCGCCGACGAGCTGGAGATCAAGATCGCCCAGGGCTCGAAGCCAGGCGAGGGTGGCCAGCTTCCGGGCGCGAAGGTCACAAGCCTGATCGCCCGCCTGCGACACGCCCAGCCCGGCATGCAGCTCATCTCCCCGCCGCCGCACCACGACATCTACTCGATCGAGGACCTGGCTCAGCTCATTCACGACCTCAAGACGGTCAACCCCCGCGCCCGGGTTGGCGTGAAGCTCGTATCCGAGGCCGGCGTGGGAACGATCGCGGCCGGTGTGGCCAAGGCAAACGCGGACTACATCCTGATCTCCGGACACGACGGCGGCACAGGCGCGTCGCCGCTTTCCTCGATCAAGAACGCCGGCTCACCGTGGGAGCTCGGCCTCGCCGAGACGCAGCAGGTGCTGGTGGCGAATCGGCTGCGCGAACGCGTCAGCCTCCGCACCGACGGAGGGCTGCGCAGCGGCCGCGACATCGTTGTCGCCGCGCTTCTCGGGGCGGAAGAATTCGGCTTTGGCACCGGACTGCTGGTCGCGCTGGGCTGCGACATGGCCCGCCAGTGCCACCTCAACACCTGCCCGACGGGGATCGCCACCCAGCGCGAGGATTTGCGCGCAAAGTTCGAGGGCCGGCCTGAGCACGTTCTCAACCACCTGTTCCTTCTTGCCGGCGAGGTGCGCGAGCACCTGGCAGCGCTGGGCGCCAGGTCGCTGAAAGAGATCGTCGGCCGCGTCGAGCTTTTGCGCCCGGTTCCAGGAGCTCGCCTCGACCTTTCTTATGTGCTGGCCCCGACCGACCCGGCCGAGCCGCGCCGCCGAGGCCGGCAGCGGAACGGTGACGCGCCCGCGGCGCCGCCCCCGTCGGGCCCCATCGACAACTCCCGACGGACCGTCGGCGCACCGCTCGCACCCGGCGAGGCCCGCGCCTACCGTGGCAGCGCCGGCCAGAGCTTCGGAGCCTTCCTCGACACGGACGTCGAGCTCACGCTGGAGGGCCAGGCGCAGGACTACGTCGGCAAGGGCATGGGCGGCGGCGTCATCGCGATTCGGCCCTTCGCCGAGGACGAGGGCGCCGACCCTGTCCTCGCGGGCAACACGATCGCTTACGGCGCGACCGGCGGGAGGCTGTTCATCGCCGGCCGCGTGGGCGAGCGATTCTGCGTCCGCAACTCGGGCGCGGTCGCGGTGGTGGAGGGCGCCGGCGATCATTTCTGCGAGTACATGACAGGCGGCGTCGCGGTGGCGCTTGGACCGGTGGGTTGGAACGCCGGCGCGGGCATGACCGGCGGCGTCGCGTACCTGCGTGAATGGGGCCAGCTCAACCTCGACTTCGTGGTCGCCCGCGAGGTGCCGGCCGAGGACGTCGCGGAGCTGCGCGCCCTCGTCGAGGAGCATCACCGTCGAACCGGAAGCGCCAGGGCGGCCGCGATGCTGGCGGAATGGAACAGCGCCCTGAAGGCGTTCCGCCAGATCATCCCGGCCGGCGTCATCGCGCCTACCCAGGCTGCCGTCGAGCAGCCTTCGGAGGCTGAGAAAGCCCCGCGCTAGCGTAGGCTCGCCGGCATGAAGCGACTGGCATTGGCGGCGATATTCATCGCTTCCGGATGTGGCTCGCTGGGCGCCTCGCAGCCGAAAAACCTGTCCCTGGCCTTCAAGGCCGGCGACGCCTACATGTACACGTTCCATGCGACCGCGAAACAGACGACCACGACGGCCGGCAGATCGATGCCCATCATGGTCGACGAGACCGGCAAGGAGACCGTGACGGTGAAGTCGGTCGATTCGGCAGGCGTGGCCGACCTGGCGATCAAGCTCGGCGACTTCGTGTTCAAAAGGGCCGCCGGCGGCCTGACCAACACGATGAATGGGTCCGGGGCAGAGACGGTGGACGTCCAGGTCCGCGCCGACGGCACGGTGGTCAGCGTCAATGGCAACACGGTCACCAATGGGACCCCGTTCGCGACGCTGGTCAGCTTCGGAAGCGGATTCTTCGTCGCAGCGCTATTGCCCGATCATGCGGCGAAGGTGGGCGACACCTGGACCAAGACCAATGACCAGGCCTACCCGCCCTGTGACGGCGCGATTCGCATCGTGAGCTGGAGCAAGTACGTACGCGACGAGTCGGTCAACGGTGTCAGCGCCGCGGTCGTCGAGACCGCGAGCACCGGCTCCATCGCCCTGAGCGACTCGGACCCGGCCTACGCGATGTCCGGCACGGCGAGTGGCACGTTCACGACCGACGTGACGTCCTGGATCGACCCAAACGGCCGCCGCCTCGTGAAGTCGCATTCCACGACTCACGATGCGCTCACCATCGTCCTCCCGCCGCAGGGCCCGGCTACCGAGATGGGCGACTCGACCACGGATCTCATCCCTGCTTGATCCAGGCACCAAAACCAGCGGCCTACGGTAGTCTGGACAACGCTGTGAAGCGAATCGCTTTACTGGGCGCGATCATCGCGCTGGGCGCATGCGGCTCGTTGGGGCCGGCCCAGCCACACACGCTTTCACTTGCATACAAGGCCGGCGACACCTACAAGTACAGATTCCACTCGTCGACGAAGCAGACTGTGACGATGAGCGGCGAGAGCCTGCCGACCCAGATCGATATCGCCGCCAACGAGTCCGTCAAGGTCAACTCCGTGGACGGTTCCGGCACCGCCGACCTGTCGATCACGTTCAGCGACTTCACCGTGAAGTCGGTGGCCGCGGGCGTCACCAACACGACGACCGGGCTGCCGTCGAACACCACCGAGGTCGAGATCGCGGCCGACGGCACGATCTCGAGCGTCGCCGGAAACCAGATTCAGTCAGGCAATCCGCTCGCCCTCTTCTCCGGCTTTGGCGGCGGCTTCTTCATCAGCGCGGTGCTGCCGGATCACCCGGTCAAGCCTGGCGACACGTGGTCGAAGAGTTATGACCAGGCGATGCCGTCGACCTTCATGAGTGGAAGCTCCCACATCACGAGCGACAGCACTTACCTGCGCGACGAAACCTTGAACGGCGTCACGGCGGCAGTCGTCGAGACCAGGAGCACGGGCACCATCGACGCCAAGGGATCTCCTGAAGCCGCCGGCGCTCCCCCGGGCAACATCACCATGAATGTCGACTTCACCACCGATGTCACGACCTGGATCGATCCCGGCGGGCATCGGATCATGAAGTCGCACGGCACCTCCCACGACCAGGGGACCGTCGATTTTTCGAACCCATCGACGACGCACCCCGGAATCTCCCCCACGCCGCTGCCGGTCATGGGGCCGATCTCATCGTCGGGCGATTCGACGACGGACCTCACCCCTGCTTGACGTCCCGGCCGTCCGCACGGCGCTGGAGAGCCAGCGCAAGGTCGAGCTTGAGTTCGCCGACCGGGCGCGCCGCGAGGAGAAAGCTCCGAAGGGCTGGCCCGCTGCACTTCTGTTGTTCCACGTCGGCATGTGGCGCGAGCGACTGCGGGATGCGCTGGCGGCGGCGATCGATGGCCGCGAGTACGCGCTCTCGGGAACCGCAGACGAGATCAACGACACCGAGCTGGCGCAAGGCATCGGCACCCCGCTGAGTGACGCGTCAGCCCGCGCCGACCATCTTCTGACCGAGGTCGGCAGCCTGTTCGAGAATGCCGCTGACAAGCCCGTCCGGTGGTTCGCCGCCACCAACACGACCGAAGCCGTCCTGCGCAACACCTTCTCGCACTCGCGTGGCCACATCGTCGAGTATCTCCTGGAGAACGGCGATGTGTCCCAGGCGCGCAAGCTGCTCGACGATGGTCTCGCGGACCTGGAGGCGTTGTCGGCGTCCGAATACGTCAAGGCGGTTCTGGTCCGCCTGCGCGGCGATCCGCGGTTCGCGGATCAGGTCACGAGTTAGTCGCGGCCGACTCCCTGATCTGGTCGAGGACTCGCATGTTGGCGATCGAGTCGCTGATCGGAAGCTCGACCGGCGTGCCGTCGAGCACACCGCGCGCGAACGATTCGACCATCAGCTGATACGGATCGTGCGGGTCGCGCCAAGAGCTGAACGGTCTGCCGCGGCGCAGAACCTCGCCTGGGGTGACGACATTCAAGTACTGCACCTCCGGTGATTCGAAGCTCGCCCAGACCGACGCCGTCGCGCCCCCCTCGAAGGTCAGCAACGCTGTGATGGTGAGGTCGACGCCACCCTGAGTCCGGGCTCGGGCGGAGACTCCGACCGGCTCGCCCAGGATCCACCGCGAGACGTTCACGCAGTAGGACCCGATGTCCAGCAGAGCGCCTCCGCCGAGCGCGTCATCCATGCGGATGTCCCCTGGGTCGCGGAGCGGAAAGCCGAAGGCCGTGTCGACGTACTGCGGGTCCCCAATGCCCGCCACGAACTCGCGCATCGCGGGATGGAAGCGATACATGAACGCCTCCATCAAATGCATGCCGGCGCGCTCCGCGGCGGAGGCCATCTCTTCGGCCTCGCGAGCATCGAGCGCAAGCGGCTTCTCGCAAAGCACGTGCTTTCCGGCATCGAGAGCGCGCAGCGTCCACTCCCTGTGGAGGCTGTTCGGCAGCGGGACGTAGACGGCATCGACCTCGCCGTCCGTGACGAGCGCCTCGTAGGATTCGGCGACTCGCGCCACAGGATATGGAGCGAGCATCTCTCGCGCCCGCGCCGCGTCTCGGCTGGCCATCGCGACGATCCGGCCGTTGGATGACGCATGCATCGCCGGGAGCACCGCCTTGCGCGCGATGTCCGCGGCGCCGAGAACGCCCCAACCGACGCGGCGCTCGGCTATGTGTCGACCTGGACCTGGACGCCGCCGCGCTTGATCGACTGCGTCGCGGCCTCCATGACGGCGACGTTGCGCCGCGCC
Source organism: Candidatus Dormiibacterota bacterium (assembly GCA_024280995.1). GTDB lineage: Bacteria > Chloroflexota > Dormibacteria > Dormibacterales > Dormibacteraceae > 40CM-4-65-16. Next base: position 47,872 of record JAMXLM010000043.1, on the reverse strand, counting down.
TCCTCGGCCGTCACCGCGAGCGGCTCACCCCACGCGAGGTGGTCGGCCAGGGTGCGGTAGAAACCGTGCTCCTCGCGCGCCCCAAGAGTGAGCTTCTCTTCGCCGCTTGACCGATAGACGGTGAGACGGGCCGGAAAGTCGGCTGGCACGGATGCCTCCGACCAGTCGGCGACGATCGCCCCGTCCGTGCCGAGCACATACCACTTCGGCTTGCGCGCCATCGCGATCGCCGACTGCAAGAACGACGCCTGCGCGCCCCCGGCGAAGGTGAGGTCCACGCGCACCTGGTCGTCGTTGGTGACGTCGTGCCAGACGCGTTTGTGGGCCTGAGCCGCGACCGTCTGGACGCGGTCGTCGAACAGCCGAAGGATCCAGTCGAAGTAGTGGGAGCCCCAGTCGTAGATCGTGCCGCCCGAGATGGGCTCGTGGCTGTGCCAGAAATCGCACGGGTGCTCGAAGCCGCCGATGAACGACTCCATGTAGAAGGGCTCGCCGATCCGCCCCGACCGCACAGCGCCGCGCATGGCAACGTAGTCGGGGTCCCATCGCCGGCTCTGAAAGACCGTCAGCACACGACCGTGTGACGCGGCCGCGTCGATCATCTCGTCGGCCTCCGCGACGCTGATCGCGAAAGGCTTCTCGCAAACGACATGCTTGCCGGCCCGGATCGCGGCCAGGACCGGACCGGCGTGCGCGCTCGGGGGAGTGCCCACGACGACGAGCCCGACGTCCGGATCGTCGAGCATGGAGTCCTGGTCGGGATACATGTGCACCGACCACTCGCGCGCTGCCGACTCGCGGCGCTCCGGGTTGATGTCGCACACCGCGGCGAGGCGCAAGCCGCCCGTCGCGGCGATCGATGCGGCGTGGTCGCGACCGATGGCGCCGTAACCCAGCAGGCCTACGCCGACCGGAGGCGGCACCGCCACCCCGGCCGCGTGCAGAAGCGCTCGGCCGAGCAGGTGGGCGAAGGTCTCGCTGCCGTCGTCACTCAGCCCTATGTAGACGAACTTCCCCTCGCCGAAGCGCCGCTCGTAAGCCACGACCTGCTGCGTGAAGCGCCAGCTGGTGCGCAGCAGGACGGTCGCGCCGTTGGGCATCCCCTCCGACAGGTATAGGCGGCCGCGGATCTTCCATTCCTGGCCTGAGCGCTGCGTCACGGGGTGGCTCGCATCAGGGCGGACGACGAGCTCGGTCTCCGGACCCGGCTCGCCCGGGACCCAGCCCGCCATCTCCGTGATCGGCTCGGACGTCGACCACGCCGCGAGGGTGGGGCCGACGGTGACCAGCCCTCCGCCGCCTCGGACGAAGTCGCGCAGGGCGGCGGCCTCGCTTTCGCCCAGAGGCCTGCCGGTCACTGCGAGGACCACGTCTTGATCCCGTTCGACGATCTCGAACCGGCGCGGGTCGAGGACGACTCTGCCATCCGAGATCGCGCGGACTCTGACCATGTCTATGCGGCTTCTGCCTCCGTTTTACGGGCTACGCGGTGCAGCACCTCGAGCGTCCGCTCTGCCGCACCCGCCCACGTATAACCTTTGGCGCGGCGGATGCCTTCCGCGCCAAGCCTGCGGCGCAATTCATCGTCGTCGACGAGGCGGTCGAGACCCATTGCGATGGCGTCGGGGTCCTCGGCGTCGACCAGGATCGCGGCGTCCCCGGCGAGCTCGGGCAGCGAACCCCCGGAGCCGATCACGGCGGGCACCCCGTGCGACATCGCCTCCAGGAGCGGAAGGCCGAACCCCTCGTACAGGCTCGGGAACGCAAGGACCGACGCGGATCCGTACAGGGCGGCAAGCGTCGGTTCGTCGACGTGACCGAGGTAGTGGACGCCGCGCTCGGCCTTGATCTTCGTGAGCGTGTCTCCGTAAGCCCAGCCGGAACGGCCGGCGATCACCAGCGGGGGCGGCACGCCACGGCCGCGCATCCGTCGATATGCGTCGAGCAGGCGCGGATAGTTCTTGCGCGGCTCGACGCTGCCGACGGCGAGGATGAATCCGGGCTCGATTCCCTGCGGGAGCGGTCCGGGCGCCGCGCCCGGGGCGAGGCCTTCCGGGATGACGTGGATCTTTTCCGCGAGAGCGGGCACCGGATACAGCCGCTCCAGGTCGGCGCGCGTCGCCTCGGACGGGACCACGACCGCGGCGGACTGACGGAGCGCCGGCTGCAGGACCGCTCCGAAGTAGATGCGCTGCTGCCAGGGAACCTCGGCGGGGCGCACGCGAAACGCGAGGTCGTGGACGAAATTCACCGCGGGCGGCGCTCCCTGCCTGCGAAATGGCGGGCTGGGCCAGTAGGGATAGAGGATCGCGTCGGCTTCGAGGAGGGGTTCGATCGACGGCATCCATCGCGCCTTGACCGCCACCTCGTGGCGGTGCGGCGAGAGCACCGCCTCGCAGTCGAGATCACGCATGGATTCGGGTCGCTCGCGGCTGCAGATCAGGACGAACTCATCGCCCGAGTTCGCGTTGACCAGCGCGCGGGTGAGCTCCACGGCCACGGTGAGCATGCCGACGCGCATGGGCCGCCAGCACGCCGTCACATCGATCGCGAAACGGGCCATTCCCTGAATGTAAAGGGCGAGCAAACGTGGAGTCGCCACGGCGGGCCGAGCCGGGGTAACATGGAATTTGCGACCAACCTAACCCTCCCTCCTTTCTGAAGGTCCTCTGCCCCCCGGTGGAGGGCCTTCCCTTTCCGCCGGCGTTTGATCGAGAGAGGGGCCGAGGTGGAATTCTTTCTGATCTTCGTCGAGGCTGGGCTTGTCGTATTGGCCGTGTTGAGCGGAATCGACGTTTTGAGTTCGAACGCCAAGGCCCGGCCCGCGGTGCGAATGTCGGTCCTGCTGGTGGCTGCGCTTGTGCTGGGCTGGGTGCTGCTCCACTCAGTAGGTCGCGGCTCCGGCTCCGCTTCCTGAAGGACCTGGTGAGGCTCCTACCCTCAGGGCTGCCAGGAATCAAGGACCGATTCGAAGGCCTGCAACATCTCCGCAAACAGCCTGGTCGATATGTCGTCATAGCGCTTCCTGAGCGATGGATCGCTGACCGAGATGTCATTCCACGAACCCATGCCCCCGAAGACCCACGAGCCAACTGCTGCGCCAAACAGCTGTCGGGCAGCCAGCGAATAACCTGGCGGCAGGGCATCGGCATGAAACCGCGCCGTCGGATTCGGTGCCGTCAACTGTTCAGTCGCCTGCGCGAACCACTCGGCCCAGTGAGGCTCGCCGATCGCGACTGCGACCTCGTGCGAATCGGCGAGGGCGCTCGACAGATCATCGCGTGCCTTGTCGAGTGCGACCTCGCGAAACGTCCATCTCGCCTTCGACGGCTGCCCCAGGTAGGTGACGCGCCATGGAGTTCGACTACCGGACGCGCCGATCTGCCAAATGCCGCGCCAGTATTCCGAGCCCGAGCCATAGTCGTAGGTGATAACCCATGGCCCCGCGCCAGCAAAGGCCACCGCCACATGCCCGGGAAGTGGTCCGGTCCCTCGGAGGGTCCGCAAATTGACTCGGCGAACGTCGCGTGACCTCAACCATGAAAACCAGTCATCCGCGTTGTCGGCGACGCGCTGCGCCGGCCCGCCGGTGGTGTACTCGTACCCGACGGCCTCGACGTACTGAAAAGTGCTGTTAGTTGACTCGAGCCTTGCTGTCGGTGCAGACGAATTCAGCGCTAGATTGGCGTGAGAAACGAGGGCGATCACCTGCGCGAGCTCTCCGTTCACAAGACAAATAGACGCGTTTCGATCGAAACGAGTAAAAACCTAGTTCGTTTCCGATGCCCTGATCGCGAACGCGCAGTCGAACGTGCCCGTCACCGAGCCGCACTCGACCTCTTCCACGTACCAGTCGTTCGCCAGCCCGGCCCACCGCAGGATCGTCTCGATCGTCGCCATCCACACGTGGCATGACTTCACGGTCTTGATACGGCCCAGGGCGAACATGTTCGAGAAGTTCACGAGCCAGAACTGGTGCTCGTCGACCTGCAGCCATGCGTGCGTGTGCTCGCCCCGAACGTTGTCCATCGCCTCGGTGAAGTTTTTGACGACGCCGCTCAGCCTGCGCTGACGGCCGGGGAGGAAGCCGCGCGCGCTCCCCATGCCGTGCCGGCCTTCGGCGAGCCACCGCTCGGTCGTGCGCCGGCCCCATGCCCGGATCATGTCCTCCGACTCAGGGCCGTAGATCGTCTCGAAAGCCTCGTTGAGGCGCGACAACGACTCCACCGGTGACGAGAGCTGGTCATCGTGGGGCGGGTCCTGCTCGATGTACTGAACGAGGCCCGACGCATACGCGACCTCGGGCCAGCGGTCGCCGGCGACGTCGCGCGCGACGTGCACGTAGTTGGCGAAGTACGAGTTGAGGATGAAACGGCCGCGCGCCCGCGCCGGGCGCACGCCCATCATCTCGAGGGTGCGGATGGTCGAGCCTGCGGCGGAGGACGGCGACGGCGGTGGCGACCCGTGGAAAGCCGGTGGTGGCGCCGCGGCCGGCTGGACCGCCTTCATCGATGTTGTGTCCGGACCATTCGAAGACACTGCCGGCTTCGGGAGCACGGCCACTCCTCCCGATCCCGAGGCCGCGGCCGCGGCCGGAGCCCCGGCGGAAGACGACGCCCCCGCCGTCGAAGTCCGTCTCTGCGGCAGGCGCGCCATCTGCGCGAGCAGCTCCTTGACCGACTGGGGCCGCGCGGCGGGATCCTTGGCCAGCACTTTTGCAAGCAGGACGTCGAGCTCGTCGGGCAGGTTCGGATTGATCTTCACCGCGGAAGGGATCGGCGTGTTGACCGTCGCGTAAGCGACCTCCATGCGGTTGGAGCCGACGTAGGGCAACCGGCCGGTCAGCATCTCGAAGCACAGCACACCCATCGCGTAGATGTCGGCGCGCTTGTCCACGTCGTGGCCCATCACCTGCTCCGGCGCCATGTAACCCGGCGTGCCGATGGCGAGGCCGATGGTGGTGAGGTGCGTCGGCTGGCCGGCGCCCCGCGCGAGGCCGAAGTCGGCGAGCATCGCGCGGCCGTCCGCGTGGATCAGCACGTTGGTCGGCTTGAGGTCGCGGTGGACGATCCCCGCGTCGTGCGCGTGCTGCAGGCCGTCGCCGATCTCGCGCAGGTAACGCCACGCCGACAGCGCGTCCATGGCCCCGCGATTGAGAACGTCGCGCAGCGTGCCGCCGCGGATCAGCGGCATGGTCAGGAAGGCGTTGCCGTCGATGACCTCGAAGTCGTAGATCGGAAGGATGTTGGGGTGGTCGAGCTTGGCCAGCGTCTTGGCCTCGGTTTCGAAGCGCTTGACGAAGCCTTCGTCCTGGAACAGCTCCGAAGACAGCGCCTTCAGCGCCACCTCGCGTCCGAGTGGCTGCTGCACGGCCCGATAGACGACGGCCATTCCGCCACCGCCGAGCCTCTCGACGATGTCGTAGTTGCCGAGCCTGGTGCCGGTGAGGTCTTTCACGACGCCTTGGCCTTGGCGAAGCCCGCGACGACCGCGATCAGGTCGGCGAGCCGGAAGGGCTTGCTCAGCACGTCATCGGCCCCGGCGGCCAGGAAACGGTCGCGGTCGCTCGACATCGAGTGCGCGCTGGCGATCACGATTGGCATCGACGGAACTTCGGCCTTGATCCTGCGCATCGCCTCGAGCCCGTCGATGCCCGGCATCGCGACGTCCATCAGGATCATCGCCGGGCGCTGGTTGAGCGCGATGTCCACTGCCTGCAGCCCGTCCGCCGCGATCAGCACCGGGTAACCCGCCTTCTCCAGCACGCGCTTGCACAGGCGCTGCGCCACCTCGTTGTCGTCCGCGACGAGAACTGCGAAATCGTCAGCCATTGCTCGTCTGCAGGGCCTGCGCGCTCTCAGGCGCGAGCGGGATCGTGAAGTGGAACGACGAACCATGACCGACCGCGCTCTCGACCCAGATCTTGCCTCCGTGCATCTCCACGATCTGCTTGACGATCGTGAGACCGAGGCCTGTGCCGGGGATCGCCTGCGCCGCGCCGCTGCGGACGCGACGGAAGCGTTCGAAGACGTGACCGATCTCGTCCTGCGGGATGCCGATGCCGGTGTCGGAGATGCTCACCAGCGCGAAGCGTCCGTCGACCCGGCTCGCGAGCGTCACCGTCCCGCCCTCGGGCGAGTACTTGACCGCGTTGTTGACCAGGTTGCTCAAGACCTGGATCAGGCGATCGCGATCGCCGGCGACGATCGGGAGTCGCGGGTCGAGGTCGGACTTGAATTCGACGGTCGTCGCCGAAGGGGCGGCGCGTGAGATCGCCTCCATGACGATGTCGTTGATATCGACGTCGGCGGTGCGCATCGTCATCCGCCCCGACTCCATCCGGTCGAGGTCGAGCATGTCGCCGATCAGGCGGTTGACGCGGTCGGCGTCGTTGAAGATGTAGCCGCCGTAGGCGCGGACCTCGTCCGGCTCCAGGCCGCCGTCGCGGATCAGCTCGCTGAATCCCTGGATGCCGGTCAACGCGGTGCGGAACTCGTGGCTGACGATGCTCAGGAACTCGCTCTTGGTCTGGTCGAACTTCTCGAGGTTCGCGTTCGCGTCGCGCTGCGCCTGAAGCGCCTCGGTGAGCCGCTCCGAAGTTTCGCGCAGGGCGGTCACGTCCTCGACCATGACGAGCACGTGCTCGGGCGCCCCGTACGAATCGGGGATCGACGTCGCCGTCAGCTGCAGCCACAACCAGGTTCCACCTCCCGTCGCGGCGCGAACCTGCAGGCTGCCTCCGTCGGAGATGCCGGCGAGGAACGGCGCCTTGTGCTGGCGCAGCGCGGCCTGGTCATAAGCACGCATCAGGTCCGGCCAGGCGGTGCCCTTCATCGAGTCCGCATCGTGCTCGAGCAGATGAAGGAGTGAGGCGTTGGCCTCGACCAGCTCGCCGTCGTCGCTGATCCTGGCGATGCCTACCGGAGAGCGTTCGAAGATGGCGCGGTGGTCCGCCTCGCTCCGGCGGAGCGCGTCGGCGATCCCGGCGCGGCGGATGAACTGGCCGATCTCCACGCCCGCGGTCGCGAGCACCGTGACCTCTTCGACCTCGGGCGTCTGGGTCTCGCGACTCACGAGCTCGATCACGCCCGTAACCTCGCTCCCCTGCACGATCGGGAACGCCAGCGCCGAGCGGAGCTCGGCGATCTGCGCCGCCCGGAGCGGCTCATAGCCCGTGGCCCTGGTCAGGTCTCCCTCGACGGCGAGGATTCCGGCCTGCCACACGCGGCCCACCAGCCCGTTGCCCTCGGTCACCGCCATGCCGCGGCTCGCGAAGAGGAAGCCGTCGAGCAGCGCATCGGCCGCGTTCCAGGAGTGCCGGACGCGCATCGTCCTGGTCTCGGAGTCAACCGACCAGTACTGACCCGCGCTCCAGCCGAGGTGCTCGCACATCTGGCGAAGGACCTGCGGCAGGGCCTGGTCCACCCCGGCCGACGCAACGATGATCTCCCGCACCGAGGCGAGGCAGTCACTGAGGGTCTCGGCCCGGCGGCGGGCGGCGATGTCGGTCGCCTGGACCAGCAGCTGCGGGTCGGCCGGCAGCCGCACCATGTAAAGCCCGACAGCGCTCAGCTCCGTCGCCCACCTGGTCAGCTGGCCGTCCCGCAATCGAGCCAGGCCCTTGGACACCATCGCCCTCTCCTCGCCCGCGAATAGGTCGGTGATCGACACCTTCAAAAGCTCGTCGTGTCCGCGACCGAAGATCACGGCGAGTCGATCGCTGACCTGCGTGAGGTTGCCTTCCAGGTCGGCCAGGCCGAGCCCGACGTCGGCCGAGTCGACCACGTTGCGCAGCCGGCGCTCGGCGGCGGTGATGTCGTCGAGCTTCGTCTGTGTGCCCGCCGCGACCTGGCGATACTGACGGAACAGCTCGCTCGCCGCGACTGCCACGCCCGTGAGGACCGCGGCGAAGACGACAACCCCGATGAAGATCGGAAAAGCGACCTCCGGCTGGGTGGCAGCCGCGCCGAGGACGCCGATGATCGCGGCGAGAACGGCGGCGGCGAATGCGAAGGGCATGGCTCGTTGCAACCCAAGACGGGCCCACGAGGCAAGCTGCGTTTCGCTCCCTTGCAGTGCCCCCAAACCCTCGCCCCCCTTGGCGGGATTGATCGTGCGCAGGGCACAAAGTCTAGGGGTGGGTCTGCGCGGTTCAGCCCCCCTTAAGAACTTCGATTTTGAAGTTCTCTCTCCCCATCGGGGAGAGGGATCGAGGGTCAGGGGCTTAGAGAGGAAGCCGTCTCAATGCAAGCACCGTGACGTCATCCGCGAGCTCGCGATCCCTCGCGCCGCGAGCCAGAACGTCGACCATCTCCTGCGCCGACCGCGCCTGGCGCGCCTCGAAGGGAAGCTGCACGTCGCGGATGGCGAGGTCGGGTCGCAGGTCCAGGAGTCCGTCCGAGAACACGACCATCGCATCGCCCGGGCGGAGGTTGACCTGGCCGGTCGCGTAGTCGGTCTCCGGGAACATGCCGATCGGCGCGCTTCTCTCCCCGAGCAGCTCCTGCCCCACCTCGCCACGCAGCACTCTCGCGTGTCCGTGCCCCGCGTCGACATACGCCACGTCGCCCGACCGCTGGTCGTAGGTGAAGTGGAACAGAGTCACGTACGCCTGGTTGACCTGCAGCGCGTCCAGCATCACGCTCGCGGCCTGCTTCACCCCGCTGTCGAGCGGCGAGAGGCCCATCACACCGCGAAGCGCGGCGCGGGCGGTGGCCATCAGCAGCGAAGCGGTCAGGCCCTTGCCCATCACGTCGCCGAGCGAGAGCGTGACGTGCGCGTCGTCGGAGCGGTACCAGTCGTAGAAGTCGCCACTGATCTCGCGCGCGGCGGTGAAGTGCGCGGCGATCTCGAAGCCGTCCTCCTTGAAAGGCGACACCGGCAGCATCCCCGACTGCAGCTCGGCGGCCCGGCGCACCTGGTCCGACCGCTGATCGACCATGACCTGCAGCCTGTCGACGCTCTGCCGCTGCTCGAGCTCGCTGGTGCGGCGCCGAACGTTGCCGATGACGAGGAGGTAGAGCTGGGTCGCGCTCACGGGCTTGACGAAGTAGCCGTTGGCCCCGTGTTCCATCGCGGCCTTGCCGAGCTCTGCGTCGTCGACGCCCGAGATCATCACGACCGCGGCGTTCGGCCGAGCCGACTTCAAATGCTCGAGCAGGCCGTACCCCGATTCGTCCGGAAGGCGCACGTCCAGGAGAGCGACCGCGTAGTCCTGCGCCTCCAGCAGCTTGCGGGCCTCGGCGCCGCTGAGGGCCACGTCGCACTCGAATCCGCGGCCCCGCAGGGTGCGCGCCATCACCCGCGCGAGGGCCTCGTCGTCGTCGACCACGAGCACTCGATCGGAGCCTGCTTCCACACTCACGGCCAGGAAGTCTAGGTGCCCGGCGCCGGGGCGCCGCAGCGTATGCGCGGTATCGGCGGCCGGAGCCAAGGAAGGGGTGGCGCGACGAGGAACGCAACACCTGCTGGGGTCCCCGCGTCGTGGTCGCGGGGGCAGCGGGTGAGCGCCGGGCCCCCTGACGCCGGCTTCAGCGCCGAAGGCGCCCGGCCGCCTAGACCAGCGCAGACGCAAGGTGAGCCCGGCGATGGGCACCAAAGTGAGGCTGAATCCGCGCTTCGCTGCCATATGCTCTTCCGGCCATGGCGCTGGAAGTCGAGACCCGCCCCGCCGACAACGGAGTCACCGTGCTTTCCCCATCGGGAAGGCTCGACGTGGCCGGCGCGCCCGTCTTGAAGGAGGCGATCGGCGAGGCGGTCAGGAACAGCCCCGCCAAGGTCGTCATCGACATGGAGGGCGTGAGCTTCGTCGACTCCACCGGCCTCGGGTCTGTGATCGCCGCCCTGAAGCAGATTCGCAACAGCCAGGGCGAGCTCCGGCTGGCCGCGCCCAACCAGCAGGTGCGCGTCGTCCTCGAGCTGACCACCCTGGATCGGGTTTTCCCCTACTACGCGACAGTCGAGGAAGCCCTCACCGGACTCTGATCCGGTGAGGAGCAGTCGTTTTGAGTTCCGCGCCTCGCTTTCCCGCGTTGACGACGGTCTTGACGTCATTCACCGATCCGTCGACATGCTGCGGCGCGAGCTCGGTCGCGATGGAGGCGATCGAGCCCTCATCCTTTTCGAGACCGCGCTCGGGGAGATCGGCGGCAACGTGCTCACCCACGGCCGTCCGCGCCACACGAGCCGGCCGGTCGAGTACTCCCTTGAGCTTCGCGACGGCAAGGCCGTCGCGTCACTCGTCGATTTCGGACCGCCGGTCGGCGAGCAGCTCGCCCGAGAGATGCCCGGACACGACGACGAGGACGGCCGCGGCCTGGCGATGGCCCGTTCGCTGCTCGACGAGCTCGGGTACGAACGCGACGGCGACATCAACCGTTGGAGGCTGGTGAAAAAGCTATGACGACCGAACCGATCGCCGAAGACCCGATGCGCGTCCTGGTCCACGACCTTCGCAACCTGCTCGCGGTCATCGTCCAGTACTGCGAGCTGATCCCCGACGAGACCGACGACGCCGAGGCGGTCAAGGCCGACGTCAAAGAGATCCGGGACGCCGCCGAACGCGCGGTCGCGTTGACCGAGAAGATTCCACGGACGCCGAAGCAATCGTCGTGACCGTGACTCGTGATGCCGCCTCGGACCGCTCGCATTCGGCATTCCTCCATCGCGACGTCGCGCTGGTCGTCGACGACGACGAGCAGGTCCTTCGGCTCGTCAAGCGGGTCCTCGAACGCGCCGGCTTCGAGTGCGTGACGGTGAGCGACGGCCGGCTGGCGCACGAGGCGGCGATCCAGTGGAGACCCGACATCATCCTGCTCGACCTCATGCTCGGCGAGACGACCGGGGACCAGATCATGGCCGAGCTGCGCGAGGACTTCCGCACGCGCCTCATCCCAGTCGTGTTCCTCACGGTGCGCGACTCGCTGAAGGACAAGGTCGAGCACCTGATGTCAGGCGCGGACGACTACGTGACCAAGCCGTTCATCCCGGAAGAGCTGGTGGCGAGGCTGCGCGCGGTCATGACACGCTCGACCACCGCCCGCGGTCTGAGCCCGCTGACCGGGATGAGCGGCAACGCGGACATCCTGCGTGAGATCAGCCGCCGGCTCGCGGTCGACCAACGGTTCGCGGTCCTCTATCCGGACATCGACGGCTTCAAGAGTTACAACGACCACTACGGCTTCCTGCGCGGCGACGATGTCATCAAGACGCTGGCCACGATCATCCTCGAGGTCCTCGAGGAGACTCCGTCGAACCTTCACTTCGCCGGACACGTCGGCGGCGACGACTTCGTGATCCTCACCGAGCCCGCGGTGGCGGAGAAGGTCGCGGGCGAGATCACGACCCGGTTCGACCAGGCGATCCCCGCGCTCTACGACCCGCTCGACCGCGAGCGAGGCTGGATCGAGTCCGAAGAGCGCAGCGGCAACATTCTGCGCAACCCGCTCGTGTCGGTGTCGATCGGCATCGTGATCGCCGAGCCGGGAAGCTACGCCAGCCCCGCGGCGGTGGCCGCGCGCGCGTCCGAGGTAAAAGGGGTCGCAAAGCGGATGCCGGGCTCAAAATGGGTGCTCGATCGGCGTCGCCCGCCCGAGAGATTCAGCTGATGGCCGACATCACCCTCGAGACTCCCTCACAACTGTCCGGCGAAGCGCCTTCGCCACGGATCAAGGTCGTCGTCCACCGGCTCGACGGTGGCCTGGAGGACGGCGAGTCCGACGCGCGCTCGGTCACGGCCGAGGGATTTCCCGTCTACTCCGCCCACGACCCGACCCGGCCGCGCCTGGTCCCCATCCGCGACATCAAGTACATCGTCTTCGGCTCGGTCGACGATCCTTCGCTCGAGCCCGACCCGGGCGACCAGAGCGCCACCCGAAAAGCAATCCTCCGATTCAAGGACGGCGAGTGGATCGCCGCCTACATCGACCCCGCGGTCCAGCCTTACAGCGACGGGATCACGATCAAGATCCGGCTGCCCGAGGTTGGCAAGGTCATCCCGGCCGTCGCGGTCGCGGGCTCCTTGCTCGACACGCAGTTCGTCGACACGTGGACGGTGACGACCGCGGTCGCGGCCCTGCCCGCGGGCGGAACCCCTCGGCGGCGCCGCAGCGACATCCTCGAGGCCGCGGCCCGCCAGGGGCGCGACCTGAACAAGCTCGCGAACGACTTCCGCGACCGGCTCGCGCTGATCCGCGACGTCGGCCTCACCACCGGCGACACGATCGCCTTCTCGCGTGCGGTGCGCACGCACCTCGACCGCTTCCTCCTCGAGGACAACATCGTCCTCAACACGCAGGAGAAGTCGGCGCTCGCCGACATCATCCTGCGCGCGGCCGTCGGTTACGGGCCGCTGGACAGCCTGCTGCACGACCGCTCGGTGAGCGAGATCATGGTCAACGGTCCCGACCAGATCTTCATCGAGCGGCGCGGCGTGCTGACCAAGGCCGAGGTCCGTTTCGAGGACGAGAACCAGCTGCTCGAGACGATCAGGCGCATGGTCGCGACGACCGGCCGCCACATCGACGGACTAAACCCGATGGTCGACGCCCGCCTTCCGGACGGAAGCCGCGTAAACGCGATCATCCGGCCGGCCGCGATCCACGGTCCGGCGCTGACTATCCGCAAGTTCAAGGACGCGGTCCTCGCGATGGAGGACCTGAAACACGAGGGCAGCCTCAGTCCCGCGATGGCGGAGTTCCTGCAGGCGGCGGTGCTCGGGCGCATGAACATACTGGTCTCAGGCGGCACGGGCTCGGGCAAGACGACGACCTTGAACGTGATCGCGCGATTCATCCCGCACAACCAGCGCGTGATCACCATCGAGGACGCGGCCGAGCTGCAGATCGACCACCCGCACGTCATCGCCCTCGAGCACCGCCCGCCCAACGTCGAGGGCAAAGGCGAGCTGACCATCCGGCAGCTGCTTCGCAACAGCCTCCGCATGCGCCCCGACCGGATCCTGGTCGGCGAGGTGCGCGGCTCCGAGGCGCTCGACATGCTCCAGGCGATGAACACAGGTCACGACGGCTCGATGTCGACCATCCACTCGAACTCCGCGCGCGACGCGCTGTCCCGCCTGGAGACGATGGTGATGATGGCCTCGATCGACATCCCCTTCGAGGCCGTGCGCGCGCAGATCGCATCCGCGGTGAACCTCATCGTCCACCAGGCCCGCATGCCGGACGGCCGGCGCAAGGTGGCTCAGATCGCCGAGGTCGTCGGCTACGACTCCAACGGTCCGATCCTGCGCGACATCTTCCTGCTGGGCATGGGTCCCGACCTGCGCCTCGAGTACAACGCCACCGGCTACGTGCCGACCGCGCTCGACAAGGCCGCGTTCTATGGCGTGCAGGTCAACCAGGACCTGTTCGACCCGCAGAAGTCGCGGTACGTCCCGGCCGGTTCGGACAGCATGATGCCGGTCGTCAAAGACCCGCTCATCACCGGGCCGAGCAAGACCGAGAACGTCGTCCGCCAGGTCGTGGTCGTGCCGTTCAGCTCCGACCGGCCTGCGGCCGCAGCGCCGCCGGCCCCGAATCTCGCGGCGCCGCCTCCCGCGCAGACCCCGGAGATGCAGGACGAGATGCGCAAGCTCATCGACGCCGCACGCGCGGCCGTCGCCGACCTACAGGCGGCGAGCCCGCCGCCGGCCCCCGCGGCGCCATACGAGGTGCCGAGCGCGCCACCCGCGCAGCTTCCGCCTCCCACCCCGGTGGTGTACCCGCAGGGCCAGCCGCCGCAGCCCATCCAGCCCATCGCGTCGGCGCCTGCGCCGCCTCCGCAGTACGCCCAGCCGATCGGCGACGGCGGCCACGCCGCGCTCGAGGCCGCGACCGCGATGGCGCGAGCGACGACCGCCCTGGGTCAGCTGGCCGCGGCATCGTCCGGGTTCAGCGGCCTGCTGCCGACCGTGACCGCGAAGGAAGGCGGCGCCGGTCCCGCCGGCGCGTCGCGGCGCATCCAGGCCGTGATCGAGAGCGTGATTACACGCCGAGGTCTCAGCCTTCGCCTCGCCCCCGCCCTGACCGAGGCCTTCGATGGCACGGAGCTCAAGGCCAGCGACTACGCGAAGGAAAACAAGATCAGCAAGGATTCGGCAGGCCGAGAGCTGAGGCTCGCGACCGAGGCCGGCCTTTTGCAGACCGTCCGCTACCCGCAGGGCGAGGCCGGCTTCCGCGCGTCGCAGGGCCTGCTGCGCGAGATCGCCGAGGGCCTCGGCCAGCCGATCAACGCCGCCGCGCCATTGACCGCGGAGACGATCATCGGCAGCCTGGCGGTCGGCCAGACCGAGGGAACCGTGACGATCATGTTCACCGACGTCGAGGAGTCGACGCGCCTTCTCTCGGCCCGCGGCTTCACCGAGGCGCACGAGATCATGAAGGCGTACGAGACGATCATCGAGGACAAGGTCAGCCTGCACGCAGGCCGAAGGATCAAGGGTCTCGGCGACGGTTTCATGATCAGCTTCGGCTCCGCTCGGCACGGCGTCGAGTGCGCGCTGGACATCCAGCAGGCGATCAACGAGTACAGCCTGCAAAACCCCGAGAGGAAGATGCGCATCCGCATCGGCCTCAACACGGGGGAGGTCGTCGAGGAAGGCGGCGACATCTTCGGCGCGGCGGTCAACGTCGCCGCCCGTGTCGCAGGTAAGGCGAAGGGCGGCGAGATCCTGACGTCGGAGATCGTGCGCGACCTGGTGGGACCGATCACCGAGGTGAAGTTCGCTCTGCGTGGTCGCTACAAGCTCAAGGGCTTCCCCGACCGCTGGCGGCTCCACGAAGTCTTCCCAGGCGAGGTGAAGGAGGCACCGCGTGTCATCTCCTCGGCCGACGGCTTCGTCGACCGCGAGCAGGAGCGGCTCGACATCCACCTGGCGATGGATAGGGCGGCGAGCGGCAACGGGTCGTTCGTGTTCCTCAGCGGTGCGCCCGGCATCGGCGCGACAAGGCTCGCCAAAGAGGTGGCGGACGCGGCGGCGGCTGATGGATGGCTCGTGCTGAGCGGGCGCTGCATGGAGAGGGAGGACGAGCCGTTCGGTCCGATCCGCGACGTCCTTGCCGGCGCGGTGGCGGCGCACACGGCCAGGGCGTTGCAGGAGGCCGCGGGGCACCATGGGCCCCTGCTCGCCGCGCTCGCCCCCAGCCTGAGGCAGAAGGTTCGGGGCATGAATGCCGCGCCGGAGGTGCCCCCGGACAGGATCCGCGAGCAGCTGTTCAAGGCGGTCTATGAGTTCCTTTCCGGGATCCAGGGCGCCAGGCCGCTGCTGGTCCTCCTCGACGACCTGCACTGGGCCGACGACGCGACCGTCGCGCTGCTGCGCGACCTGGCCCAGCGGATCAACGGCAGCCGCATGGTCATGCTCGGGACCTACTGGGACACCGAGGTGGACTCCGGGCTGCCGTTCGGAAACGCACTGTCGCGACTCCTGAAGCGCCGGCGCGCGAGCCGCATCGCGCTCGGCCGGCTCAGCGACCAGGAGGTCGAGCGACTGGTGGCCGCCCAGGCCCAGGCTCAGCTGACGCCGGTTCAGCTGATCGGCATCCAGGCCGCGACCGAGGGCAACCCGCTGTTCGTGGAGCACTCGCTGCTCTACATGGCCGAGTCCGAGAGCATCCTCGGCGGCGGAGCGCACGCGCAGTCGAGCTACACGGAGGAGGACCTCGAGCTGGCGCAGAGCGTGCGTGGGCTGATCGGCCGCCGCATCCAGCGTTTGAGCGAGCCCGCCCAGAGGATGTTGGTCGCGGCCGCTGTGATCGGCCGCGACTTCGACGTACCGCTCCTTGAGGCTTTCGGTGAGCTGTCCGGCCATGAGCTGCGCGACGCGCTCGACGAGTCGGTGCGCGGGCACTTCATCGCGGCTGCCGGCAAGGACACGTATCGCTTCGCCCACGGCCTCGTCCGCCGGCGAGTGCTGGGTTCGCTGCCGCTTCCGCGCCTGCAGGCGTACCACCTGGCCGTGGCCGAGACGCTCGAACGGGTCTACGGCAGGGCCGCCGGCGACCACGCCGGAGAGATCGGCTACCACCTCTACCAGGCGGGAACGGCCGCGGACGCCGCCCGGACGGCGGGTTTCCTTGGCCGGGCGGCGAACAACGCGCTCGCGATCGGTGCTTTCGAGGAGGTGCTGCGGCTTGTCGACTCGACCCTCCAGCTGCTGCCCGCCGACCACACGCGCGAGCGGGCGGAGGCGCTTTCCAACCGGGGCGGCGCGCTGTGGGGTCTCGGCCGGCACGAGGACGCCAGGGCGGCATGGCAAGGAGCGGTCCAGCGCTACGAGGAGCTCGGCGATGACAAGGCGGCGGCGATGCTGCAGCGCCGAATCGCGCACATCGAGAGCCACGCCCAGGGTCACGAGGCGAACGGCGCCGCCCCCGCGGAGGCCGTGGCGACGGCCGAGGTCGAAGTCCCGGGCTAGCCCCGGGCGGCTAGCTGACCAATCGCGCCGCCGGCGGCACGGGCGAATATCCGGGGTCCTGGTTGATCGACGGAAGCGTCCCGGTGAACGTCACCGCCCCGGCCATCACGCCGCCCGTCCCCGCCGAGTCGAACACGTTGGGTGAGGTGATGCTCAGGGTCGCGCCCGGCGCGTAGAAGAGACCGACGTAGGCCGAGTTCGAGCTCGCGCCGATGGCGTCGGTGCACGTGTTCGAGGAGGGCTGATGCACCGCGATCCAGTTGTACTGGTAGCCGCTGAAGAGGTAATTGTCCCCGGTGCTGTTGGTGAAGCAGCTCCCGGCCGGGAAGTAGAGCTCGACGGCGCCCGGGGTGATGGCGGCCGGGCAGGCGGCGTACGCATTCTCCACGCTCTTGCAGTCGTTCTCGTTCGCGCGGTCTCCGGTGGCCGCGGGGCCGCGCGGTGGATTCTGATTGGGAAGACCGACCGCGAGGGCGGCGCGCTCACCGGCGGGCGGATACGCTCCGGACGTCCCCGGAGCCGCGCTCGAGCTGGGCGTGAACGTGGTCGTGAGCACCGTGGCGTCGAGCCTGACGCTCTCGTTGTTCAGCGAGCACCCTCCGCCTATCGGTGACGGACAGGGAGTCGTGCTCGTGTTCTGGACCGGAAACGTGACCGCAAGCGACGTCAGCAGCCCGAACGGCCCGGTGCAGGTTCCGCCCAGCTGCGACGCGTAGATGTTGTACGCGGTGGCCCCCGGCACGTTGCTCACCGCGACGAGGACGTTCTGGCCGTTGCTGTTCACGTCGGTCTGGTAGCACATCGACGGAGCGCTCTCGCGCGTGTAGGAAACGCCGGCGTATGTATCGGTGCGGGTCGAGGTCAGCACGAACGACCAGTGGCCCTGAGGGACGCCGCGCGGTCCGGCGTTGGTCGCCACCTCGGCCTGGCCGGAGCAGGACACGCCGTCCGAGTCCCAGAACTGCGCCGTCGAGCGCAGGGTGTTGTTGCTCGGGTTCGGCTCATCCGGAGGCTTCAGCTCGTTGCTGACGAAGTCCCCGTTGTTGACGGTCCCGCCGAGGAACTCGTAGACGCCCCCACTGAGAAACCAGCAGTGCCTTCCTCCGATGGAGACGGGCGCCGTGTAGATGCCGGGTTGGACGATCACGTCGTTGGTCGCGAAGCTCACCGACCCGCCGGCGGCCGGCGCAGGGTAGCGGGGATCGGGCAGCCTGACGCCTGAGCGCGTCGCGCCCGCCACATCGGGGAAGGAACACGGGGTCGACGCTCCGCTCGGGTAGCAACCGTTGACTCCGCCGGCGACCGCGGGCTGGCAGCGCGCGTAGGTGTCACCTCCCACGCGCAGCGAGCCCGCCACCACCGACACCGAGCCGTTGGCGACGACGTCGCCGACGACGCGAAGCGTCCCGATGCCGTTGACGCTTAGCGCGGACCCGGCCGTGCCCCCGCACCCGGACTGCCTGAGCGCGGCGACTGCGGGACTGTAGAGAAGGTTGTCGACGTTGCCGTTGGACGTCGCTCCCAGGTTGGGCACGGTTCCGTTTGTCAGCACCCGAGAGAACTGCAGCTGCAGACCCCGGGTCGCGGTGATCGTGAACCGGGCTCCCTGCGCGCCGAGGTTTCGCGAGACGTCGGTGAGGACGGTGCCGTCCGGGTAGGTGCAGGTTGCAGTCCAGGGGCTCGCTCCGGGCGTGCCGTAGCCCGAGCACGACGGCGACGCGTAGATCCGCATGTTCATGCCGAAGCTGGTTGTCGCGGCTTGCTCCGCGGTGACGTAGCTGCCTGCCTGCTGATAGCTGTCGCCGGCCGCCAGCGCGGCCGCGTCGCTGGCGTCCTGCAGGTCGAGCTGCATGGCATACGCGCGCGAGCCGTCGATCGCGATCGCGACCATGCCGATGAGCACGGTGAGCATCAACGCGATGATCACGATCGCCTGCCCGCCCTGGCGTTCTTTCGCCATCAATACTCGGTGCGGAAGACCGCGCTGGCGGAGATGACGATGTGGTTGGCGGTCGCCTGAGCGACGATCGGCGTTATCAGCACCAGGTTGAACCGGATCGTGACCTGCAGCTGGTCGTTGCCGGTGGCAGGGTTGACGGCGCTGCAAGAGCCGGTCGCTATCGCCGCGAACTCACCCCCAGGCGCGTTCGGCGGCGGCGATGTCTCGACGGCAGCCGGCGGGCTCGGCTCGGTGACGTACAGCCACCCGGCGTTGGCGGGCGGCGTCGCCTCGCTGATCGGGCCTTGAGAGCACGGCTCGGTCACCGGCGCCCCGGCCATCTGCGTGTTGACGGCGCTCAGGACGTCGGCGTTCGTCGGAAGCGGCGTCGACGCGCGAATCGCCGTGCGCGCACCCGCCGTGACCGCGTGACTGACCGTGTCGTAGTAGAAGATCGCGCGCCCGAGGTCGATCACGCCGAACAGAAGGAGAAGGAGGACGGGGGCCACCAGCGAGAATTCGACCAGGGCTTGAGACCGCTGGCTTCGATTCGGGTCTCTCAACTCCCCTGCACCGTGATGTGCTGGTTGGCGGCCACCTGGAAGATGCCGAACTGCGACTTGACCAGGGGCGTGATCGGCCCGTAGGTGTAGAGCACGATCACGTTCAGGTCGAGCTGTCCCTGGTTGGTGGCGGGGCTCGTGAAGTCCAGACCGTTGGTGTTGTCGTAGCAGACGTACAGCCAGACCTGGTTGGCGCCGGTCGGGTATGCCGTCGACGCGAACGGCGGGTTGTGGAACGCGTTGCCGTCAGTCGGGGTGGGACAGGTCGTGCCGGGGTTCTTCAGCACCGACGCGGGCAAGCCTATGGCCGCCAGCTCGGAATCGACGGTGGACTTGATCTCGGTGTCGTCGAGGTAGGGGTGGGACAGGGTCGGCGCGTCGTACCAGGCCCCGTGCCTCGCCCCCTCGCGGGCGGCGCTGGAAAGGGCCTGGGAGACGTAGACCGAGCGGCCGATGTCGACCAGTCCCCCAACCAGCAAAAGCAGCACGACGGAGGACACCGCGAACTCGACCAGGGACTGCCCGCGCTGTGACAAATGTCCCTTTTTGAGTATCAATTTAGGGGGGCTCGGCACCGGCATATCTTGCCTATGATTGGTCGGCCTTGCGGACGTTTAGCGCAATTACCTCCCGCCGTCCGTTCACGCTCCTGGGGTTCCTGCTGGCACTCCTGGTGATCGTCGCCTTCGTGCTCGTCGCGCTCAACGCGAGCGCGTCCGGCAACAGCCCGCAGGAGTCGGTCGTGTTCGCGACCACCGACCTGAAACCCCGCATCCCGGTGCCGGCCGGATCGCTGTCGACCAAGACCATCCAGGTTCCGTCGGGCTACCCGAAGGTCTACTTCACGAACGTGGCCGAGGTGGAGGGCATGATCCCCCTGGTCACAATCAGCTCAGGCCAGGCGGTGACCTCGAACGACGTCGTCAAAGCGACCGAGGCGCTGGGCTCGGAGTCCGGGTTCCTGCCCATCCCGCACGGCTACGTCGCGATGACGATCCCCACGAGCGAGCAGGTCGGGGTCGCCGATTACATCCAACCGGGGGACTACATCTCGGTGATCGCGACCGTTTCCACCTCAGGTCACGTCGCGACCAAGACGATCTTCACCCAGCTGCACATCATCAAGGTCGGTACGCAGACCGCGACCGGCGGCAGCGCCTCGAGCCTCACTGTCGTGGTCACCCAGTGCCAGGCCGAGATCATCACCTGGTTCCAGGCCAACGCGTCGCTCAAGTACACGCTCGAGTCCTATCACGACTACGCCCCCGGCAGCCAGGCGCCGGACCCGAACTGTCAGAGCGTGGACGACGCGCACGGCGTCACTCTTCAGTTCATCAAGTCAAGCTTTCCCGGCCTCTTCTAGGAGCGCCGGGCCAGTGAACCTGCCTGCCGCAACCATCGTCGCCATCCCGATGGCGGCCGCGATCATCGTCTTCTTCTGGTCGATCGACAAGATCGCCAGGGAGCGCGTCGGCGGGCCGGCGGACCCGATGGGTCCACGCGCCACTCCACTCGAGCTGGTCGAGCGTCTGCTGCGGCCGGCGGTCGAGAACTTGAGCCAGCGGCGAAAGGTCGCGGGCAAGCCGACGCTCAGCGAAGACCTCGCGCGGGCCGGCCTGAACGTCTCGGCGCCGGAGTACCTCTTGATCCGGATCAGCGCCGTGGCGCTCGGGGCGCTGATCGGCGTGTTCCGGTTCGGGTTCTCGCTCGGCCCGGTGATCCTCGGCGTGATCGGGTTCCTGGTACCCCCGCTGGTCGTCGCCTATCTGCAGCGACGCCGCCAGCAGCAGTTCAACGATCAGCTCGGGAGCATGCTGCAGCTGCTCTCCAACTCGCTGAAGACCGGCTACGCGATCGACCGGGCGCTCGAGACGGTGGCCGCCAAGTCGCAGCCGCCCGTGTCGACCGAGTTCGAGCGCGTGGCGACCGAGATCACCCTCGGCACGTCGGTCGAGGATGCGTTGAGCGCGCTGCTTCTGAGGATCAACAGCCCGGACCTCGAGTTCATAGTCACCGCGATCCTCCTGCACACGCGCGTGGGCGGAAACCTCGCCGAGGTGCTCGACAACATCTCCGACACGCTGCGCGACCGACTGCAGACCAAGCGCGACATGAGCGTGCTCACCGCCCAGTCCCGCGCATCCGCCAGCATCATCACCGGCCTGCCGATCCTTCTCGGGCTGGGGCTGTACGTCTTCGTCCCCGGCTACTACGCGCCGATGACGAGCAGCTTCATCGGCGCCGTGATGCTCGTCTTCGCCGGCTTCATGATCCTGATCGGCAACCTTCTGATCCGCCGCATGACGGCGCTGGAGACGTGAGGCGATGAATCCCTTCGCGCTGGTGGCAGGGCTGGTCTGCGGGGCGATCGTCGTCGCCTACTTCATCGCGCTGGACCAGTACCGCGCGGCGACGGCGAACGGCGGGCAGGTCGTCACCCCGCCCAGGCCGTTCGTCAAGCAGCTCGAGACGATGCTGCGCCCGGTGTCCCACCTGCCCGCCGCGACCGCGATCCAGCTCCGGCTGCGACTGAGCCAGGCCGGCAACCCCGGCAACCTGACGCCCGCGGGCTTCCAGGCGGTGCGCTACAGCGTGGCCGCACTTTTCGCGATCGTCGGCCTCGGCCTCGGGCTTCTGCTGCCGCTGAACATGCCGATCCTCTTCGAGGCGCCGCTTGCCGGCGCGTCGATGGCCGTCCTGGGATTCATCACACCGACGCTCTGGCTCAACCAGCTGATCAGCCGGCGCCGGCGGCAGATCCAGCGCTCGCTTGCCGAGGCGACCGACCTGCTCACCCTGGTGGTCGAGTCCGGCATGAGTCTTGACGAAGGGTTGCTCAGCATCACCGAGCGGTTCCACAACGCACTCGGCGACGAGATCGGCAAGGTCCTGCGCGAGATCCGGCTCGGCCGGCCGCGAATGTCGGCCCTCGAGCACATGGCGGACACGGCCGGCGTGCCCGACCTGCACCACCTCGTGGAATCGATCGTCCAGTCGGATCAGATGGGCGTGCCCATCGCCCGACTGCTGCGCGTGCAGGCGACGGAGATGCGGCGCAGGCAGCGGCAGGGCGCGCAGGAGCGCGCGGCCCAGGCATCGTCCCGAATGGTGTTTCCGATGGTCGGCTGCATCTTTCCCGTGTTGTGGATCGTGCTGCTCGGGCCGGCCATCATCCAGGTGTTGAAGTCGCTGCAATGAAGTTGATGGAACCCAGGAGCGGCCGACCGCAGCACCAGACTTTCAGCGATCTCGACAAGCCGCTGTACACGATCAGCGTCGCGGCGGAGATCCTCGAGACCCATCCGCGGACGCTGATGCTGTACGAGGACGCGCACCTCATCGCGCCGCACCGAACGTCGACCAACCGCCGGCGCTATTCGCAGAGGGACATCAGCAAGGTGCAGGTCATCCAGCACCTGACGCGCGAGAAGGGTGTGACGCTCGCGGGCGTGCGGCACATCCTGAGCCTGTTCGACGTGATGAAGAAGCACCGCGTCGAGCCGCCAGGCGAGCTGCGCGAGATCTTCGACCGGTACGCGTCGCTGGTCTAGTGGATCGACCCTCTCCCCTCCGGGGTGAGGGATGAAGGGTGAGGGGCTTATTCAGGCACTCGCCGCTCGTCGCCGTCTCTTCGCCGCGGGCGCCCACAGGCTCTCCAGGTCGTAGTAAGACCGCTCGCCCGGAAGAAACACGTGCGCGAGCACCGAGTCGAAGTCGAGCAGTATCCACCCGGCGTCCTCGTAGCCGTCGACGGCCAGCGGCCGCCGCTCCCGCGCCTTCGCAGCCTCCACCATCGCGTCCGCGATGGCGCGGACCTGGCGATCGGTCTCGCCTTCGCAGATGACGAAGTAGTCGGCCACGGACGTCTGCTCGCGGACGTCGATCACGACCGGGTCCCAGGCCTTCTTCTCGGCTGCGGCGCTCTTGAGCAGGCGGGCGAGTTGCAGCGGCGTCAGTCGCCTTGTCCGTTCAGGAGCCAACTTGACGATTATCCCCGTAGAGGCCGCGATCGGCGATGTAGGTCGCAACCGCCGCGGGCAGGCGGTCCGACACGTCGTCCCCTCGCGCGATCGCGCGCCGCAGCTCGCTACCCGAGATGTTCGGAGTCGGCCTTTCGCAAAGCATTCCCGCCGCGCCGTCAGGCGTGCCGCTTCCCGGACGCGTGACGATGACGATCTTGGCGAGGCGGCGGACCTCGTCCGGCTCGTGCCACGTCCCGATCAGCCTCGCCGCGTCCCAGCCGAGGATCACGAACAGCTCGTCGCCCGGAAACAACCGGTGGAGCTCGCGCAGCGTGTCCACCGTGTAGGACCGGCCCTCGCGCTGAAGCTCGATGTCCGAGACCTCGAATCGGGTCTCTCCGGCAATCGCGAGCCGGCACATCTCGAGCCGGTCCTCTGCGCGGGCCGTCGCGGGCGGCCGGTGCGGGGGCACGCCCGTGGGCACGAAAAGGACGCGGTCGAGGCCGGCGCAGTCCATGGCCGCGTGGGCGGCGGCCAGGTGACCGAGATGGATCGGGTCGAACGTGCCGCCCAGGATCCCGGTCCTCACGGCTGGTACTCGAACTCGATGCCCGAGACCGTGACGGTGTCGCCGGGTTTGACCCCTGCGGCCTCGAGCGCGCGGTTCACACCCAGTCGGTCGAGCTCGGACTGGAATCGCGCGAGCGCACCCTCGGAGTCGAGGTCAGTGCGCTCGAGGAGGCGTTCGAGGCGCTCTCCATGAACGGCGAATCCGAGCGGCACGCGCTCCACCACGAGGTCGTCTTTGGCGCGCACAGGCAGCTTCGTCACCGCGATCGCCTCGGGTAACACCGGCCGCGGAGCCGAGGCCACGAGCGCGGCGATGGCTCTGGTCAGGTCCGGCATCCCCTCGCCGGTCAACGCGGAGACGAAGTGGACGCCCCCACGCCGGGACCGCGAGCGGAGCCTTCGAACCTCCGGCAGGTCGACCTTGTTGACCACGGCGATGTGAGGGCGGTCCGCCAGGGCCGGGGAGAACTCCGACACCTCCCGGCGAACTGTCTCGAGCTGCTTCCAGACGTCAGGCGCCGAGCCGTCGAGCACGTACGCGAGAGCCTTCGTGCGCTCGACGTGGCGCAGGAAACGCTGGCCCAAACCTGCGCCTCGAGCAGCGCCCTCGATCAGGCCCGGGATGTCCGCGAGCACGAACCGCACGTCCTCGACCTCGGCCACACCCAGCTCAGGGTCGAGCGTCGTGAACGGGTAGTCGGCGACCTTTGGGCGCGCGGCGGTCATGGCGCGCAGGAGCGACGACTTGCCCGCGTTCGGCGGCCCGACAAGACCCACGTCGGCGATGAGCCTGAGGTCGAGAAGCACGTCGCGCGCCTCTCCTTTGATCCCCGGCTCCGCGTAGTCCGGTGCCCTGCGCGTCGAGCTCTTGAAGTGGACGTTGCCGCGGCCCCCGCCGCCGCCCTTGGCGAGCACCGCGCGTGCTCCGGGTCGGTCCAGGTCCGCAAGCAGAGCACCGTCCGCGTCGAGCGCGACCGTGCCGGACGGGACCTTCAGCGTGATGTCGTGACCCCGACGCCCCGTCTTCCGCCCGCCCGCACCGTCCCCGCCCGGCTCGGCAGCCCAGTTGGTCCGCGTCTTGTACAGCGCAAGGTCGGCCACGTCGTTCGACGCCTCGATGATCACAGCGCCGCCGCGCCCGCCGTCGCCACCGTCTGGACCACCACGCGGGGTGTACGGCTCGCGACGAAACGACGCCGAACCTTTCCCACCCTGGCCGCCACGCACGACGATGCGCGCGGAGTCGACGAATCGAGGCCGGCTCTCAGTCCTGGGAATTCTGATTGACGACGACGCGCCGGCCTTCCTTGCCGACACGTTCGTACTTCACGTGGCCGTCGACCAGCGCGAACAGCGTGTCATCGCGACCTACGCCGACGCCTTCGCCCGGCTTGATCTTGGTGCCACGCTGGCGGACGATGATCGTGCCGGCGTTGACCAGCTGCCCGCCGTAGATCTTGACGCCGAGCATCTGCGGGTTCGAGTCGCGGCCGTTGCGTGAGGAGCCGCCGCCCTTCTTGTGTGCCATCTACTCGGACTCCTTCTTCGCCGCGCGCTTGCGCGCCGGCTTCTTCGGGGTCGCTTCCTCGCCGCCCTCGACCTCGTCGGCCTTCTCGGCCTTCGCCTCGGACTTAGCCTCGGACTTAGCCGCGGACTTAGCCGCGGGCTTCTTCTTGGGCGCGGCTTTTGCACGACCGCGCTTGGCCGCGGGCCTGGTCTCTTCCCTGTCCTCTTCCTCGGTCTCGAGCCCGACGCCGCCGACGGCGATGATCTCTAGCGCCGTCAGGTCCGACCGGCCGCCGCGGTGCACCCGCACGCGCTTCTTCGACTTGTAGCGGAAGCTCTCGGTCCGGGGCCCGCGCCTGTGCGCGATGACCTTCGCGTCGACGTCCAGCCCGTCCACCGCCGGGTTCCCGACCTTGATCTCGTCGCCATTCGTGAAGAAGAGCACGCGGGCGATCTTGATCGCCGCCCCTGGCTCCGCCGCCAGGCGGTCGACCAGGATCCGATCTCCGGGGGCAACTCGATACTGCTTGCCGCCGCTCACGATCACGGCAGACGCCGCGCTATCTGGCTTGGGCACGGCGAGAGATTGTACCAAGCCCTCCTGCCCATCCATGGGGAGGTGGCCCCGGCGGGCGCTCGGGCCGGGGGGATCTCACCTCATCAGGACCGATGTCGCCACCACCAGGGCCAGCACCAGCACGGCGTAGGGTGCGATCGCGCGGGTGTAGAGACCACGCGCGGCCGCCACGCCCCGCAGGCGCATCAAGAGCGCCAGCACCACGACCGCGCCGGCGACGCCGAAGGTGACGGCGAAGAATCGCACCAGGCCGCCGAGGTCGTCGCTCGGCGGCGGAAGGAAGACGGTAGTGAACAGGCCGCAGTAGGGGAACCAGGTGAGCACCCGCGCCGCCTCCAGCCGCTGGTGGACGCGCTTGTCGGCGGTCGCCGGCGGGATAGGCCAGAGGCGAAGGAGCGCGGGCAGGCAGAGCAGGTAGAGGATCGCGCACGCGATCTTGGCCGGCAGCAGACCCGGCACCAGGACGTTGCCGAGCACCTGCGGCCGAAGGCTCTCCGGCTGGATGGCCGGCCCGAGGACCGCCAGCAGCCAGCAGACCTGGACGACCAGGAGCAATCCCGGCTCGGCGACAAACTCGACGGTGAGCGCCAGCTGCGCCCAGACGACGACGGCGAGCGTGACCGCCGCGAGCACGACGCTGCGCTCATCTCCGGGCACGGGGTTGAGCGGGGCCGACGTCTGCACCGCCGCGACGACCCCGCTCAGCGCCACGGTCGCGACGACCGGACCCGGTCGCCGGCGCGGGAGCTCGGGCCACTCCCAGGCGCGCGTGGACAGCCGCGTCCACGCGAGCTCGACGACGACGCCGAACGCGATCATCAGCGCCAGCCCGGGATAGAGGAAAAGCGCGACGGCGTGGGTCAGGGTGGAGAGCAGGAGCTGGATCACAGGCGTGCCGCCGCCAGCAGAGGCAGCGGGTAGAGCCCGACGGCGACGTTGAGGGCCAGCACCGCCGCCACACCCAGGGCGTGGCGACCGCGCGGCACCCCGAGGCTGCGCCCGAGCCGAAGGGAGGCCGGCAGCCACAGCAGCATGCCGAGCGCGAGGACCAACGCCAGCGGCCAGTAGAGCTGCGTCGCGCCGCGCAGCAGGAGCACGCGCGCCGAGAAGCCCGCGAACGGCGCCGACCCCGCGAGCGCGGCGGCGACGAGAAGGTTGATCGGCCGTTCGGTGACAACCCTTTCGCGCACCGCCTCACGCGACGCGAGATAGAGCGGCAGCCGTCCAAGCACGATCGAGAACAGCACGATCAGCGCCGCCCGCCGTCCGTCGACCAGCGTGATCCCGAAGCCGCACAGGGCGAGTCCCCAGTCGGCCATGAACGAATATCGCCACGCCGCAGAAGTGGTCTCGGTCAACCACGAGGCGACGCTCCCCCACACCATGTTGATGAGCCCGAGCCCCAGCAGGCAGGCGCTGAATGCCGCCCCGGCATCCGCCCCAAGGAGGCCCTGCGCGTCGGCGACGACCACGACCGCGACGGCCGGTCCGACGTACGCCAGCCAGGCGATCGGCGACGAGGAAGCCGGCTCTTCCGCGTCGAACGAGTGCACATAGGGCAGCACCCCGACCACTGCGGCCAGCCCCGCCGCCAGGCCGACGGCCGCGAACCGGTCGAGCACGTCGGGGCCGAGGGCGCGGGCGAAGACGATCGCGAGGGCGAGCAATCCGACGCCCATCGCGGGAAGGCGGAGGCGCGCGGCAAAGCTGCGTTTGGCGTCGACCACCGAGTGCAGCAGGGCGAGGACGAGTAGGACGAGCAGCGCAAGGTCGAAGGTCGGCACCGCGACGATCGCGCCGGTGCCCGCAAGCCCGACGCCGCCCCTTACGAGGAGGGCGCGGCGGGAAGCGGCCGGCTGGGCAACCATGAGCGCAACCACCAGCGCGACCGCCGCGAAGACGACGAGCTCGACAGCCTCAGGCTGCACGGATATCAGAGGGGCCCCCGCGAAATCACGGCGAGCCGCTCACCGACCCGCTACGCGGCCCGGGTCGCGGGTCCTCAGATTTCGTGGGGATTTGCGGCGTCCTGATCGGGATCCAGCTCGACGCCGCCGCGATCGCGGCCCCGAGCAGATAGGGCGCCGCGTAGGGGCTCTGGCCGCCGAGACCGGCCGCGCCACCGACCGCAAGCGCAAGCACCGCCGCGGCCGTCAACACCGTCGCGGTGTCGGCGCTCCCCAGCGCGCGTGCCCCCGCGAGGCCGACCGTCGCCAGGACCGCGAAGCGCAGAGAGGCGCCGTCGCCGTTCGTCACTCCGAGGCCGACCCACAGCGCCGCGATGCCACTGGCCAGGCACAGGACCAGCCGAGGCGTGGACCCCGCCGGCATGATCGCCCATCCCGGAGGCCCCGACACGAGCCGCCCGGCGGCGGCGACAACCCCGCCGAGCGCGAGCGCCAGGGCGCCTACCAGGCCCGCGGTCGAGAGCGACACCAGCGCGATCCCTGCTCCGGCGAGAAGCACGCCGAGAGCCAGCCCGCGCCTCCCGTCGGAAAGCACGACGAGCGACGCGCCGAGCCAGGCGAGGAAACCGCCCGCCCCCTCTACCACCTCGACCTCACGGCTTCCACGTCACGGCGAACCCGATTGCGACGAGCGCGCCGAGCCACAGCACCGGGTTCGCGCCGCTCGCGGCGAGCTCCAGCTCCTTGATGTTGAGGATCGAGCGGTACTGCTCAGGGACGCGGAGCGAGCGAAAGGCGGCGCGCATGCTCTCGATGGACGCCGCGGCCGGGACCTTGAACAGCGGAGGGTGGGCTTGCGCCTTGATGGCGGAGACCCCGGCCACCGCGTACGCGATCGCGCCGAAGATCAAGAGCGGCACGAGCAGCGTCACGACCGGCAGCGAGCTCGAAACCGTGACGATGCTGGCGAAGCCGCCCGACAGCGAGGCCGAACCCGGCATCACCTCTGCAGCCACAGGGTTGGCGAATCCGGCCTGGAAGAGCGCAAGCGCCGGTCCGGCGACAAGGGTGAGCAGGGCGATCGCAAGCGAGATCTTCGGGAAGGTCTCGACGAGGGGGTGGCCGCGGCCGCCGGGCAGCCCGATCGCTCGCGATCCGGCCACCATCCAGGTCGCCCAGGTGACTGCCGCACCCAGGCCGATCAGGCCGATGAAGTCGCCGGCCTCGAAGCTGGCCACGATGCCCACGACCCGTCCGCCGAAGGCCAGTCCGGGTGGCAGGCCGACCGCGGCCGCGATGGTCACGAGCGATCCGATCCCGGCCTGGTCCGGCAGGAGCGCGAGGCAGGCGATCATCGCCGAGGCGGTCGCGAGGAGCACCAGGCCGGCGGCAAGGCCGAGCGGCGTGCCCAGCGAGATCGCCGTCAGCGCCACCCCACCGAAGCCCGGAATCACCTCGCCGAGAAAGCGCCGCCGGGTCGGCGCGGCCTGCGCTCGCGCCGCCGCCGCGAAGGCGCACAGAAGGCCGATCGCCGCGAGGGCGACGTTGAAGAGCTCGTGCGGATAGCGCCCGTTGCCCATCTCGTACGCTCGGATCAGCAAGTAGAAACCAAGTGGGTAAAGGGTCGCGATCGTGACGCCCGCGGCCCGCAGCGACGGCCGCGCCCACAGGTCGGCCGGCCACGTCCTCCACGGGAAGAGGCACGAGACCAGGATCGCGGAGGCGGCGAGCAGAACGAAGAGGGGTCCGGTGACCGTCGCCACGGGGACCGCCGAGAAGACCGCGGTTCCGCCGCGGACCTGGAGGAGGACGCCGAACCAGCTGAGCGCGAGCCAGCCGGCGAGCAGCATCGCCCAGCTGGGGCGCGGCGCCCGCGGGTCCTCGGTGTCGAGCAGCACCACCGCGAGCGTCGCGGCCGCCCCGCCGGCGATCGCCGTGAGCACCACGCCTCCTGATTCGACGGCCGCCATCGAGGCGGCCAGCGCGAGCAGCGACACGACGGCCTGCGGCCACACCCGTGGTTGGAGGGCGAGCAGCACCGCGGCGGGGGCCGCGATCATGAGCCCGAAGGCGAAGGTGACGGCGTCGATCCGCATGTCGAACGCCGAACCGAAACCGAGCTGGCCGAGGGTCAGCTCGACGGACGACCGGATCGGCAGCCAGACGGCGACCAGCGCGACCAGCGAGCTGAAAGCTCCGAGGCCGGAAGCCACCCGCCCGAGGTCAAGCCCCGCGAAGCCGAACAGCGCGATGACCGCGGCGGCCACAAGAGGAAGGACGATCGGGCCGAGGACGGCGACTGACGGCACGGGCCTAACTGTATTTCTAGGAGTCTTGCCCTTTCAGACGGTCGAGTGACTCACGGATGGCAGCGGCCCGATCTTCGAGGCCCGCGACCACCTCGGCCGGCGCCTTGTCTCGGAACTCGGAGTTGTCGAGCTTCGCCTCGACCTTTGCGAGGTCGTCCTCGAGCTTCTTCCTTTCCCTGTCGCGACGCGCGTCGCCCGCGCCGGCGGGAAACGTCACGCGACCCGCGGCCGCCGCCAGAGGCGTTCCCTTCTGCAGGTCGTCGACCAGCTCGACCACCGCAAGCCGCGCCACAAGCCTTGCGATCTTGTCGCTGACGCCCTCGAGCTGCAGCTGACCGCCGCGCGGTGGAGCGCCGGCCGCCTGCCGGTGGCCGCGCACCTCCTCCACGATCGCGATCACCGTCCCGAACTCCTGCTCCGACTCTGGGTCGACGTAGCGGTCGTGGAGGTTCGGCCACGCGGCGCGCATCACGTAGTCGCGACCTCCGGGCAGCCGCGACCACAGCTCCTCGGTGACGAACGGCATGAAGGGATGCAGCATGCGGAACAGGTTGTCGAGGCAGAAGTAGGCGACGTCCTGGGCGGCGGAATCACCCTCGCGCAGCCGCTCCTTCACCGCCTCGAGGTACCAGTCGCAAAGCTCGTTCCAGGCGAAGCCATACGCCGCATTGATCGATTCCTGGAACTTGAAGTTCTCGATCCCCTCGGTGATGTCACGGTTCGCGGCCGAGAGCCGGGACAGGATCCAGCGGTCCTCGAGGTGCTCGCGCGCCTCCAGCGTGCCCGGGGTGTCGGAGGGAGGCAGGCCGGGCGTACGAAGGACCAGGCGTGTGGCGTTCCAGAGCTTGTTCGCGAAGCGCCGGTAGCCCTCGACGCGGGTCTCGTCGAACCGGACGTCCTGCGTCGACATCGCGACGGAGGTCGCCCAGGCGCGAAACGCGTCGGCGCCGTACTTGCTGAGCAGGTCGCGAGGGTCGACGCCGGTCCCGAGCGATTTCGACATGCGCCTTCCGTCGGCCGCCTGGACCACGGCGTGGATGACCTCATCGCGAAAGGGCACCTCGCCCATGAAGTGGAGGCCTGTCATGATCATTCGGCTGATCCAGAGGTTGATGATGTCCCGCCCCGTGCAGTTGACGTCGGTGGGATAGAAAGCGCGCAGGTCGTCGGTGTCGTCGGGCCACCCGAGCGTCGCGAACGGCCACAGCGCGGACGAGAACCAGGTGTCGAGGACGTCTGGGTCCTGCTTGAACTCGGTGCTGTCGCATTCGGGACATTCCGTCGGGGCGTCGACCGATACAACCGTGTGGCCGTTGGCGCAGTAGTAGACCGGGACGCGATGGCCGAGCCACAGCTGCCGGCCGATGTTCCAGTCGTGGAGGCCGCGCATCCAGTCGAGGTAAGTGCGCTCATATCGCTCCGGGTGCCAGCGCACGTCGCCGGCGGCGGACGCTGCAAGAGCGTCATCGCGCATCTCGCGCATCCGCAACCACCACTGCTCGCTGATCAGCGGCTCGATCACCGCATGGCAGCGGTCGCAGTGACCGACCTCGTGCACGTATGGCTCTTCCTTGACCAGCAGCCCCAGCTCCTTCAGGTCGGCGACGATGCGCTCTCGCGCCTCGAGCGCGGTCATGCCGTCGTAGGGCAGGTCCGGCACGTTCATCGACCCGTCGGGGTGCATGCCGTTGACGATGTCGAGGCCGTGACGCATGCCGATCTCGTAGTCGAGCGGGTCGTGACCCGGCGTGACCTTGAGCGCGCCGGTGCCGAAGTCCATCTCGACCGAGTCGTCGCCGACGATGGGCAGCTTGCGACCGACCAGCGGCAGCACGGCCGTCTTGCCGATCAGGGCTTTGAACCGGGCGTCGGCCGGGTTGACGGCCACCCCCGTGTCCGCGAGCATCGTCTCCGGACGCACGGTGGCGATCGTGACCTCGCCTCCGCCTTCCACGGGATACTTGATGAAGTACAGCGTGTCCCGGTGCTCTTGCCATTCGATCTCGAGGTCCGAGATGGCGGAGCGGTCGTGCGGGCACCAGTTGACGATTCGCGGAGCGCGGTAGATCCATCCCTCGTCGTAAAAGGCGACGAAAGCGGTCATCACCGAGCGGTAGTAGCGCGAGTCCATCGTGAAGCGCAGGCGCGTCCAGTCCATCGATGCGCCAAGCAAACGCAGCTGGTTGATGATCGTCGCGCCCACCTGGGCGTACCACTCGTTGACGCGCTCGTCGAACTTCTCGCGGCCTAGGTCTTCTTTCGTCTTGCCCTCGCGAGCGAGCTGCTTTTCGATCACGTTCTGGGTCGCGATCGCGGCATGGTCGTAACCCGGGAGGAACAGCACCTCGAAGCCGGCCATTCGCTTGTAGCGCGCGAGCAGGTCGTAGATCGCGGACTGCAGCGCGTGTCCGAGGTGCAGCTCGCCCGTGATGTTGGGAGGCGGAAAGCACATCGCGAACTTCGGCTTGTCGCTGCCGGCGTCGGCGACGAAGAGCCCATCCGCCTCCCAGCGCGCGTACCAGCCGGCCTCGATCGCCTGCGGATCGAAGGCCTTCGGCATCTCGGGTTCCGTCGTCATGCGTGTTTCATCCATGGCTTTGGCTCGAATGCGCCGGCGACCTGGTCGCGGTTAGCGCGACGGAGCCGGCGAGGATACGGATACGTTCCCTACGCGGCTCATGGTGCGGAGAATCTTACCGCTTATCCGATTCCGCGCTTTTCCGCCGGTAGATGCGGAATCGTTGGGATTTCGCACTTTCCCGCCGCCTCGTGCGGAATCGCCGAAGGCGACGCTGCCTAGGCGCTCTCTCCCACCGCGCGCGCCGGCCCCTCGGTCTCGTCCGAGACTTCGAACTCCGGCTCGAGCGCGTCCCGGATCGAGCGCTCCGAGATGATGCAGCGCTTGATCTCCGGCCGTGACGGGATCTCGAACATCGAGTTGAGCAGCGCCTCCTCGATGATCGACTTCAACGCGCGCGCACCGGTGCCGCGATGAAGCGCCAGCTCCGCGATCGCGTCGAGCGAGCCTTTCTGGAACACGAGCTCGACGTTGTCCAGTGAGAAGAACTTCTGGTACTGCTTGACGAGCGCGTTCTTCGGCTCGGTGAGGATGCGCACGATGTCCTGCTGGTCGAGGTGGTGCAGCGTGACGATGATCGGCAGGCGGCCGATGAACTCGGGGATGAAGCCGTACTTCAAGAGGTCCTGCGGCTGCAGGTGCTTGAGCGTCTCGGAGACGACCCTCTTCTCGATTCGGTTGTTCGGCGCGCCGAAGCCGATCGCCCGGCGCCCGATCCGCTGCTCGACGACCTTCTCCAGCCCGTCGAACGCGCCACCGCAGATGAAAAGGATGTTGGTGGTGTTGATCTGAATGAAGTCCTGGTGCGGGTGCTTCCGTCCGCCCTGCGGCGGAACGTTGGCGACGGTCCCTTCCAGGATCTTCAGCAGCGCCTGCTGCACGCCCTCGCCGCTGACGTCGCGTGTGATCGAGGGGTTGTCCGACTTGCGCGCGATCTTGTCGATCTCGTCGATGTAGATGATTCCGCGCTCGGCGCGGCTGATGTCGAAGTCCGCGGCCTGGATGAGACGCAGAAGGATGTTCTCCACGTCCTCGCCGACGTACCCCGCTTCGGTGAGGCTGGTGGCGTCGGCGATGGCGAACGGAACGTCGAGGATCTTGGCCAGGGTCTGCGCGAGGTACGTCTTGCCGCAACCCGTCGGCCCGACGAGCAGGACGTTGGACTTCGTCAGCTCGACGTCGCCGACCGACTTCGACGCGCTTATCCGCTTGTAGTGGTTGTAGACCTGGACCGAAAGGACCTTCTTCGCCCGCTCCTGGCCGATGACGTACTGGTCAAGCGCGGCGCAGATCGTCTTGGGGTTCGGGATGAAGCCGGTCTTCTGCTTTTTGGTGCCGGCCGACCGATTGTCGTCCTCGAGGACCTCCTGGCATAGGTCGATGCACTGGTCGCAGATGAATACGCCGGGCCCCGCGACCAGCTTGCGCACCTGGTCCTGGCCCTTTCCGCAGAAGCTGCATCTCGTATAGCGGCGGCGGTCTTCTCG
Source organism: Candidatus Dormiibacterota bacterium (assembly GCA_024280995.1). Taxonomy (GTDB): domain Bacteria; phylum Chloroflexota; class Dormibacteria; order Dormibacterales; family Dormibacteraceae; genus 40CM-4-65-16. The sequence continues at coordinate 14,060 of JAMXLM010000043.1, read as the reverse complement.
TTCGTTCATAGGTTCCCTGTGTCTACGACCTTACGGCGATGCCGGCGCCGGGGGATTATGGCCCCACAGCATCTCATTGGCAAGGCTTATGCACTCGCTGCAGATGAACACTCCCGGACCGGCGACCAGCTTGATGCCCCTCTCGCCTTGCTGCTTGCCGCAGAACGAGCACTTGGGACGATGCCTGGTGACCTCGTCGCGCCTGGTCCTGCGTCGGAAGATCATCCTGCCGCGACCTTCTCCTTGACCTTGTCTTCGTCCCTGGCCTTTTCCACCACGCCGGGCTTGGTCGGCGTGAGGATGATGTCGTCGATCAGCCCGTACTCCTTCGCGGCCTCCCCGGTCAGGAAGTAATCCCGCTCGGTGTCCAGTGTGACCTTCTCGATCTTCTGACCGGTGTGCCGCGCGAGGATCTGGTTCAGCTGCTCGCGCGTGCGGAGGATCTCCTTGGCGTGGATCTGGATGTCCGTGGCCTGGCCCTGCATGCCACCCCACGGCTGGTGGATCAGGATGTTCGCGTGCGGCAGCGCGTAGCGCTGCCCGTGCGCCCCGCCCGCCAGCAGCACCGCGGCCATCGAGTAGGCCATGCCGATGCAGATCGTCGACACCGGCGGTCGGATGTACTGCATCGTGTCGTAGATCGCCAGCCCCGCGGTCACCTGTCCGCCCGGGCTGTTGATGTACAGCGCAATCTCTTTCTCCGGGTCTTCCGACTGGAGGAACAGGAGCTGGGCGACGACGAGGTTCGCGACCTGGTCGTCGATGGGCGTGCCGATGAAGACGATGCGCTCCTTCAGCAGCCTGGAGTAGATGTCGAATGCGCGCTCACCGCGGCCAGTGTTCTCGACGACCATCGGGACGAGATAGCTGGACGGTGGCTGGATCCGGTTCGTTCGGGTCATCATCTCGTCATTCTAGACACGGGTCGCCCGGCTTCAGTCAAGTCTGAGCAGGGGGCCTACCCGACGACTTCGAGCAGGCGGTCCAGGACTCGCCTGCGGCGCAGCCGCGACGCGAAGTAGCGCCGGGCGGTCGGGCTCTTCTTGAGGTCCGCGAGCTGGCCCTTGAGCTCCTCGTCCTCGGAAGCCTGCGCCTCGAGGAACTGGAGCACCTCTTCGTCCGTCGGTTCGAGGCCCTCGCGGCGCGCGAACTCCGCGAGCACGAGGTCGATCTTCAATCGCTCCTCAGCCTCCGCGCGCTGGCCGGCCATCCAGCCGTCGATCGACTTCCCGATGTACTCGAGGTAGCGCTCGAGCTTCAAGCCCTGGCGGTTCACGTTGCGCTCGAGGGACTCGAGCTCGCTCGCCAGCTCGCGGTCGATCAGCGAGTCGGGCACGTCCACTGAGGATGCCTCGACAAGCGCTTTGACGACCGCCTGCTCCCGCTCCATCTTCAGCAACGCCTTCGTCGACTCTTCGAGCTCTTCGCGTACGGCCTGGCGATAGGCTTCGGCGGTCTCCTGCTTGCCGTTGGTCATGCTCTTCGCGAGCTCGTCGTCGAGCGGCGGCAGCATCTTCTCCTTAACTCCGCGCACAGTGACGCGGATCGTCGCCTCCTTGCCCGCGAGCTGGGGATCGCTGTAGTCCGCGGGAAAGTTGACCTTCGCCTCGCGCGTCTCGTCCACGAATGTTCCTGGCAAGACCGCCACCAGCTCTGGCAGCAGCACCCCCTCGCGCACCTCGGCCTCGGTGGCCTTGCGCGTCTCCGACTCGACGATCCTGCCCTCTGTCTCGACCTCGATGTCGATGACGGCGATGTCGCCTTCGCGAACCTCGCGTTCCACCGGCGTGATCTCCGCCATCGGCTCGCGCAGGTCGGCCAGCCGGCGCTCGAGTAGCTCGTCGTTGACCTCGTGAGCGTGCGGCGGCTCGACCTCGAGCTTCGTCGCATCGGCCAGCGTGACCTCCGGCATGACGCTGATCGTCGCCTTCAGCTTCGCGGGCCGGCCGCGCTCGAGCTCCAGGATCTGCACGTCCGGGTTGTCGATGGGCTCGATCGATTCCTTGACCAGGGCCTGCTGGACGATCTCGGGGACCATCGTCTCGACGACCTCTTCGCGCAGGGCGACGGGACCGAGTCGCGCCTCGACGAGCTCGCGGGGCGCCTTGCCCGGGCGGAAGCCCTCGATCTTGGCACGTGAAGCGAGGCGGCTAAGGACTCGGTTGTAGGTCGCGTCGACGACCTCGGCCGGGACTTCGATGTCCATGCCCACCTGGCTCTTGGGCAGGCGTTCGGTCACGACTGACAGCTCGGCGGCCACTGCCGAAGTTTACGGGCGCGCCGAGATCAGATCAGCAGCCGGGCGGCGGCGGGACCGGGGCAGGTGACGGACACGGCGACGCCGGTGGGCTCGCCACCACGGGCCCGCCGCCTGGGTCCGGCGGGATGACGTAGGTGGGGCCGGTCGGGCTCGGAGTCGGTGGGTTGTCGCCCGGAAGCTTTGTGATCTTGGTCGCGTCCGGGAGGTACCAGCTGTTGTTCGGTCCCTTCACCACACCCGCCGGCTGCGTGAACCACCGGTTGCCGGGAATGCCGGCGAGGGCGTAAGAGACGAACGAGTGCACTCCGGGCGAGGCGACGAAGACACCGTCGGAGCCAGGAATCATGTAGTGGTTGTTGTCCAGGATGTCGCCGACCCACAGCCCGACGGCGAGGTCGGGTGTGAAGGCGATGGTCGCCGCGTCCTTGAAGTTGTCGGTCGTACCGGTCTTGGCGGCGACGGTCCGGTCGGCCCAGTGCAGCGGGCTGTTGCAGCCGAAGATGAGGCAGCGATTCTGGTCGTCCGACATGATCTGGGCCATGATGTAGGCGACCGCAGGGTCGATCGCCAGGCGCGCGCGCTGCTCCGGGTGGTCCTGGTACAGGACCTGGCCGTGCGAGTCGGTGACCTTGAGAACCGCCTGCGGCGAGTGGTAGACGCCGTAGTCGGCGTACGTCGCGATCCCCTCGACGTGCTCGAGCAGGGTGATCGGGTATCCACCGAGGGTGAGCGACGGGCCGTACTCGTCGGCCGGCGCGTTGGCGTTGTAGCTGCCGTCCGGGTTGATGTACCTCGGGTCGACGCCAAGGTTCCGCATCCATGACAGGACCGCGGGCACACCGATCGACAGCTCGACCTTGACCGCCGCGATGTTCAGCGAGTTGCCCATCGCCTTCTTGAGCGGCAGCACGCCGTGCGACCTGCCGTCGTAGTTGTAGATCTTGGTCGTGCTGTACGCGTCCTTGTAGATCAGTGGGCTGGGTCCGTCGTACACCGGAGTGTCGACCGTGGCCGCCCGAGCGTTGAAGACGGCCGCGTACGTGTACGGCTTCATCGACGAGCCCATGTTGCGCGGGATGGTCGTGTAGTTGTACTGGCCGCCGGGCGAGTTGTAGGTCGGAGAGCCGATCATCGTCAGGATGTCCCCGGTGTTCGGCTGGATCGCGACCAGGCCCGACGAGAGCGCCCCGTTGCGGTCGCGGTACAGGTTCTTCGCCAGGTTGCTGGTGACGACGGTCTGGCCGATCTGCTGCATGTTCCAGTCGAGGGTCGTCGTGACGTTCAGCTGCTGCAAGCCTGGCTGGAAGCCCAGCTGGCGCAGCTCCGCGAGCACGTAGTCGACGAAGTGCGGCGCCTTGAAGCTGTTGACCGGGGCGTAGAAGTTCAGCTTCTCGGCCAGCGCCTTGTCCATTTCGTCCTGGGTGATGAAGTTGGTGCTGACCATCGCCTGAAGGACCTCTGTCTGCCGGATCTTGGCCTGGTCCGGATGCAAGACCGGGTTCCACTCGGTCGGCGCCTGGGGCAGCCCGGCGAGCATCGCGGCCTGGGCGAGGTCGAGCTTGGAGGCATCGACCTGGAAGTAGCTTTCCGCGGCCGCCTCGATGCCGTAGGACTGTGACCCGTAGAAGCTCTTGTTGAGGTAGAGCTCCATGATTTGGTCCTTGCTGTACGTCTGGCTCAGCTCGTAAGCGAGCGCGAGCTCCTTGATCTTGCGGCTGTAGGTCTGGTCCGGCGTTAGGAACTGCTGCTTGGCGAGCTGCTGGGTGATGGTGCTTCCACCGCCGACCACGTGGCCCGACCGGAAGTTGTCGTACGCGGCGCGGAGGATGCCGGCCAGGTCAAAGCCTGGGTTGGAGTAGAAGCCCCTGTCCTCGATCGCCACCGTCGCCTGGATGACGACCGGCGCGACGTCCTTGAGCTTGACCGCGAGGCGGTGGTCGCCGTGGTTGCCGACGTCGGCGAGCACCGTCTTGCCGGTGCTGTCCGTGATCAGGGTGTCGCCTGCGAACGCCGCGGAGTCGAGTCCCTGGATCGAAGGAAGGCTGTCGAAGAACGACTGCGCGTACGCGTCGGCGGCAAGGCCGACGACAAGCGCGAGCGCGACCAGGACCCCAAGTCCGCGTAGCAGCGTCGTGCGGCGCATCTTCTGGCCGATCGGCGACCACGCGGCATGAATCCGCGCTCGAGGATTGTGGCCCCCCTTAGTTCGTACGCGCTCAGGAACGTTTCGACCCATATGGTTGGGGCGCGCAAGGATCTTACGCTTTCCCACCCCCTCCAACGGAAGGGTTCGGCGGGGGGTTACGCGCTCACGCGCAACCTTTACCTTCCGTGCTCAGTTTCACTCGACAGATGAGGGGCCGATTCCGCTGGGAGGTCGGTGCGGGACTGCTTGCCGCAATCGCGGCCGGCGCCGCGATATACGTAGCCGTCTTCTCCACCAGCCGGCCGGTCACGTACGTCACCCCTGACCTCGTCCCGATCAGCCTCGACCTCACCTCCAGGGGCGCGTACAGGCCGCCGGCCGAGCTGCCGGCCCACGTGAGCCTGCCTGTCCCCTACACCTCGCAGGCGCCGCTGGGCAACTGGGCGCAGCGCCAGCACACCTGCGAGGAGGCGAGCCTGCTCATGGTCGACCTCTACCTGGGCGGCAACCATTCGGGAGCCCCGATCGATCCGCGCACCGCGGACGCCGGCATCAATCGGATCACGGCCTGGAAGCCCGCGGTCGACCTGACCCCCGCGCAGGTCGGACAGGTCGCGCAGAAGCACATGGGATGGACGTACCAGATCCTCCCGGCCGACCGGCCGCACATGCGGCAGGAGCTGGCCCTCGGCCTGCCGCTCATCATCGGAGTGCGCACCCACGGTCTCGGCAACCCGAACTACCCCGGCTACTACACCCATCACGAGCAGGCCGGTTGGTCGGTCTCGCACTATCTCGTCGTCACCGGCTACGGCACGTCGGACGACTTCATCCTCAACGACCCGGGCATCACGCGAGGCCACGGCTACCACATCACGTACGACCAGCTGATGCACGCGATCGACGACCTCGACCAGGCCTACCCGAACCTCAACGCCGGCCGCGTGTTCCTGGTGCTGGCGCCCGCGAGCACGGTCAGCTAGCGGCAGGACGGGCGTAGACGTCGTCGGCGGCGACCAGTCTCTCCTGGCGTGTTCCGGCAAAGTGGACACGGACGCCTGGCCGGCCTGGGCTGCCGAGCTCCCAACCGGCGGCATAGAGCTTCGCCGCGCGAGCCAGGTCCGCCGCCTGCGCGACCTGCGCGCCGTCGGTGAAGGTGAGGCCCTGGGTGCGCGCGCCTGGAAAGCCGAGGCGCACCTCGCCGCCCGTCTTGAGGTTGTAGACGTAGTCGTCGAGCGAGCCTGAGTCGGTCGCCGCGACCAGCTCCGCGACCGTGGGGAACTTGCCTTCGCGCATCGCGGACTTCAGGTCGGCGCGAGTCGTGCGTTCGTTCAGCCGGCGGCGGCGGCGCAGCTCCGTGAGCAGGACGTCGCGCTCCGCGCGGAGCTTGGCGACGTCCTCTTCCAGCGGTCGCATGCGCTCCCGGATCGCGGACACGCGGCGCTCGATCTCGGCGACGTCGAGCTCCTCCATCCGCTCTAAGTTTCGTGACTGGCGCGGCGGTTGCGGTACCCCGCGTAGAGCGCCAGGTCGTACACCGCCTTCAACCCGCCACCCGCGAAGAAGGGCACCCCGAACGAGGCCGCGCCGATCGCAACACCCGCCAGCGCCGGGCCGAACGACATCGCCACGCCACGCACCGCGCCGGTCATGGCGACTGCGCCGGCTCGCTCGCCTGGTGGGACGATCGAGACGATGTATGCCTGGCGCGCCGGCACGTCCATCTGCGACAGCGCGAAGCGCGCCAGCAGCAGAGCCACCGCGGCTGCAAGATTCGGGCTGAACGGCACCAGCAGAAGCAGGAGGTTGCTCGGCAGGTGGGTGAAGACCATCGTGTTGATGAGCCCGACACGATCCGCAAGCCGCGCGGACACCTCGTACGAAAGCGACTGGAAGACGGCCACCGCCGCAAAGATCGGGCCCAGCAACGCCGGCCCTGCTCCGAAACGCACGTGCAGCCAGAAGGCGATGACCGCGTTGGCGACGAAACCGCCTCCGAGTGAGTCGAGCGCAAAGAGGGCTGCCAGCCCTGCCAGCGGCTTGAAAGACCCGAACGCCGGTTGCGAAGGCTCGCCCTCGACGGCGCCGGTCATGGACAGCGCCAGAATCGCGGTGACGATCCCAACGGCGGCGTATAGGAGGAAGAACGTGCGCGTTGCGGCCGGCGCCGAGGCCGCCAGCCCGCCCGCGGCGTTGAACAGGCCGCCTGTGAGTGAGTAGCGCCCGAAGGCGCGATTGCGTCTTGCGGCGGGAACGGTCTCGGTCAGCACCGCCTGCTCGACCGAGGCGAACGGTCCATAGTCGACGCTGGCCGCGCCGAGCATCCCGGTGACGCCCGCAAGGACGAGGAGCACTGGCGCCGTGATGAGCGCGAGGTCGAGCCCGGTCACCGCCATCAGCGCGCCCACGATCGCAAGCGTCCGGCGGCGGCCGATCCGAGCGGCCAGGGCGGCGGAGCCGAGCCCCGTCAGCGATGCCGCCGCCAGTCCCACGCCCAGCGCCACCCCGATCTCGGCCGGCGAAAGTCCCGCACGCTCCAGGTGCAGGCCGATCAGCACCGCCGAGAACCCGAAAGCGAACGCGCGGAGACCCCGTGCGGAGAGCAGAAGCGCTCGGTCCCTGTATTTCAACATGGGTGTTGAAAAACTCCTAGAATCGAAGTCGTGGAGTCCAGGCGAGAAGCGATCCTCGCGTTCCTGAAAACCCGCGGCCACGCAACTCTAGGCGAGATCGCGATCCATCTCGAGGTATCGAAGCAGGGCGCCCTCCGGCACCTGGAGGCGCTCGAGGCCGAGGGCCTGGCGACCGCGGCGGCGGCCGAGGCGCACGGGCCGGGCAGGCCGGAGAGCGTCTACCGTCTGACGCCCGCCGCCGGCGAGCACTTCCCCGACGGCCACCGCGCCCTGACCGGAGAGCTCGTCGACTTCATGACCCAGTCGCAGCTCGAGCGTTTCTTCGAGGCCCGCGCCGCGCGGCTGGAGGCGGAGTATGCCCCGCGACTTGCGGGCCTAGACTTTGAGTCGCGCGTCCGGGAGTTGGCACGGCTCGCCACCGAGCACGGCCACATGGCCGAGGTGGTCGAAGCCGGTGACGGCGGGCTCGCGATCCGCCACTGCAACTGCCCCATCCAGGACGTCGCTTCCCGCACGGGGCTGCCGTGCGCCAACGAGCAGCAGATGTACGAACGGCTGCTGGGAACACCGGTGGCACGAACCACCTGGATGGCCGACGCCGCCGACGACTGCACGTACGTGATGAAGGAGAAAGGAAACTAAAGTTGGCTGATTTCGAGATCAAAGATCTGCGCGCGAGCGTCGAAGGACGTCAGATCCTCAAGGGCGTCTCGCTCGACATCAACAAGGGCGAGGTCCATGCGGTCATGGGCCCGAACGGATCTGGCAAGTCCACTCTGTCGCACACTCTGATGGGCCACCCCGGCTATTCCGTTGACGGGGGCTCGGTGATGTTCAAAGGTCAGAACATCCTCGACCTGGAGCCTGACGAGCGTGCGCGGCTGGGCATGTTCCTCGCGCTTCAGTACCCGGTGGTGGTGCCGGGGATCTCGATGGCCAACTTCCTCCGCACAGCCCTGAACTCTCACCGCGGGTACGACGGCAAGGACAAGTCCAAGGCGGTGTCGCCAAAGGAATTCCGCGGCCTCTTGAAGGACAAGCTGAAGGTCCTCCACATGGATGACTCCTTCCTGTCGCGCTACATCAACGACGGGTTCTCAGGCGGCGAGAAGAAGCGCGCCGAGATCCTGCAGATGGCGGTGCTCAAGCCCGAGATCGCGATTCTCGACGAGACCGATTCCGGCCTGGACATCGACTCGATCAAGTTCGTCGCCGAGGCTGTGAACCGGATGCGCGGGCCCAACCTCGGCGTTCTGATCATCACGCACTACACGCGCATCCTCGAGTTCATCCAGCCCGACTTCGTGCACGTGCTCGTCGACGGCAAGTTCGTGCTGTCTGGCGGCTCGGAGGTCGCGGAGCGACTCGAGAAGACCGGCTATTCGGAGTGGGGTCACGCCGAAGAGACGACACCGCAGGAGGTCGCCTGATGGCCACAGCACCAAAGCTCGACGTTGGCGTCGACTACAAGGACAAGTACGGATTCTTCTTCCCCGAGGACTACGTCTTTAAGGCGAAGCGCGGCCTGAACGAGGAGATCGTCAAGGAGATCTCCCACATGAAGGGCGAGCCCGAGTGGATGACGAAGTTCCGCCTGCGCTCGCTCGAGATCTTCCGCAAGAAGCCCATGCCCACCTGGGGCGCGGACCTGTCGGTGATCGACTTCGAGAACATCTTCTATTACCTCCGTCCGGCGGAGAAGCAGTCGAAGTCGTGGGACGAGCTGCCGGCCGACATCAAGGCGACATACGACAGGCTGGGCGTGCCCGAGGCGGAGCGGAAGTTCCTCGCCGGCGTGTCGGCGCAGTACGAGTCGGAGGTGGTCTACCACTCGCTCCAGGAGAAGCTGACCAAGCAGGGCGTCATCTTCCTGGACACCGACTCGGCTCTACGCGAGCACCCGGACCTGTTCAAGGAATACTTCGGGACCGTCATCCCGCCCGCGGACAACAAGTTCTCCGCGCTGAACAGCGCGGTGTGGTCGGGCGGCTCCTTCATCTACGTGCCGAAGGGCGTCAAGGTGGAGATCCCGCTCCAGGCTTACTTCCGCATCAACGCCGAGAACATGGGCCAGTTCGAGCGGACGCTGATCATCTGCGACGAAGACTCGTACGTGCACTACATCGAGGGCTGCACCGCGCCGATCTACACGACCGACTCGCTGCACAGCGCGGTGGTCGAGATCATCGTCAAGAAGAACGCGCGCTGCCGCTACACGACGATCCAGAACTGGTCGACCAACGTCTTCAACCTCGTGACCAAGCGCGCGATGGCGTACGCGGACGCGACGATGGAGTGGGTCGACGGCAACCTCGGGTCGCAGATCACGATGAAGTACCCGAGCGTCTACCTGATGGAGCCGGGCGCCAAGGGCGACGTGCTCTCGATCGCGTTCGCCGGCAAGGGCCAGCACCAGGACGCGGGCGGCAAGATGATCCACGTCGCGCCGAACACCACGTCGACCATCACGTCGAAGTCGATCAGCAAGGCCGGCGGCAGAACGTCGTACCGCGGCCACGTGAAGATCTACCCCGGCGCGAACAACTGCAAGTCGTTCGTCAAGTGCGACGCGCTGCTGCTCGACGACGAGTCGCGGTCGGACACTTACCCGTACAACGACGTCGACGCCGAGAACGTGACCCTGGGCCACGAGGCGACCGTCTCGAAGGTCAGCGACGAGCAGCTCTTCTACCTGATGAGCCGCGGCATCCCGCGCGCCGAGGCCGAGACGATGATCGTCAACGGCTTCATCGAGCCGTTCACCAAGGAGCTTCCCCTCGAGTACGCCGTCGAGCTCAACCGCTTGATCCAGCTCGAGATGGAGGGCTCGGTAGGCTGAGCAGTCACGCGCGAGCGATCAACGACAGATTCGGCGGCCCAGGCGGGCCAGATGCTAGGCGCCGCCGAGCAACGGAGCGAGCGCATCCGTTGATGCGTGAGCGAGTAGCGCAGGCGGCAACAACGCAGATGGCCTGCATGGACGCCGAAGATCCGTTGCATCGGCTCGCGCGGGACTGCTGAGATGGCGATCACGAGCGAGACCCTGGACCAGCTCCAGGGCGAACCGGGCTGGCTGCGCGAACGCCGCGAAAGCGCGCTCGCGACCTTTGAGCGGCTGCCGGCGCCGAGCAGGACCGACGAGGAGTGGCGGCGCACCGACGTCAGCCGGCTCGACCCGAGCCGGTTCTCGAAGCTCGAGCACCTCGACGGACATGAGCTCGTGCTGCCCGAGGCGCTGCCCGAGGGTGTGATCCTCGAGCCGCTCCGGGTGGCTGCCGAGAAGCATCGCGACCTGGTCGAGCCGCGGCTGTTCTCGCTCGTCCACGCAGACCGCGACCGTTTCACCGCACTCCACGCCGCGCTCTTCACAGGGGGCACCTTCCTGTACGTCCCCGACGGCGTGGTCGTGGACAAGCCGATCATCGGCCAGCACTTCTCGCACGAGGCGGGCACGAGCGTCCTGCCGCACACATTGATCGTGGCGGGCAAGGGCTCGAAGTTCGACTACCTCGACGAGTACATCGCCGAGAACGACGGCGAGGACGGCTACCGCAGCGGCTCGACGGAGATCTTCCTCGACGAGGGCGCGCAGGTCGGGTACGTCGCGGTCCAGAAGTGGGGCCGGAACGTCTGGCACTTCTCCGACCAGCGCGCAGAGCTGCTGAAGGACTCGTCCTTGCACCTCTTCAACGTCACGCTCGGCGGTAAGTTCTCCAAGACCCGCGTCGAGGCGAGCCTGGCCGGCCCTGGCGCCGACGCCGAGCTGAAGGCGATCTACTTCGCCTCGGGCGAGCAGTTCTTCGACTTCCACACGCTGCAGGACCACCGCGTGGGCAACACGCGCTCCGACCTGCTGTTCAAGGGCGCGCTGTCCGACGCCGCGCGCACCGTCTACGCCGGTCTGATCCGGATCGAGAAGCATGCCGCGCGCTCGGACGCCTACCAGGCGAACCGGAACCTGGTGCTGTCGGACCACGCGAAGGCGACCTCGGTCCCGATGCTCGAGATCGACAACAACGACGTGCGCTGCACGCACGGCGCGACCGTCGGCCCGGTCGACCCCGAGCATCTCTTCTATCTGCGGTCGCGTGGAATCCCCGAGCCCACAGCCAAGCGGATGCTCATCCAGGGCTTCTTCGGTGACGTGCTCGACCGCATCCCGTTCGAGCACGCGCGCCGGCTGGTCGAGGCCGAGCTGGAGTCGCGCATTGGCTAGGTACAGGGTGGCGGGGGTCGACGAGCTCGCGACCGAGTCGATGAAGCGAGTCGACGCGGGCTCGACGCCGGTATGCCTCGCCCACGCCGAGGACGGGAGCTTCTACGCCCTCAACGACGTGTGCACGCACGAGGAGTTCTCGCTCAGCGATGGGGAGCTGTGGGGCATGGACGTCGAGTGCCCGCAGCACGGATCGCGGTTCAACCTGCAGACCGGCAAGGTCACGGGGTTGCCGGCGGTCATCCCCGCGACGACCTATCCCGTGACGGTGGAGGACGGTGATGTCTACGTTGACGTATGACGTAGCCGCCGTCCGCAAGGACTTCCCGATCTTCGAGACGGGAATCGCTTACCTCGACTCCGCCAACACGTCGCAGCGGCCGCGCCAGGTGACCGGCGCGATGCTCGACTACTTCGAGAGGTACAACTCGAACATCCACCGCGCGGCGTACAAGATCGCCGAGGAGGCGACCGAGCGCTACGAAGGGACGCGCGAGAAGGTTCGCGCCTTCATCAACGCCGCGTCGACCAAGGAGATCGTCTACGTGCGCGGCACGACAGAGGCAATCAACCTGGTCGCGTACGCGTGGGGCCGGAAGAACGTCAAGGCCGGCGACCTGATCGTGCTCACCCTGCTCGACCACCACTCCAACATCGTCCCCTGGCAGATCCTGGCGGCCGAGAAGGGAGCTCGGATCGAGTACGTCGACATCGACGAGAAGGGCGAGCTGCGCCAGGACCAGTTCGCGGAATTGCTCGAGCGGGGCCCGAAGCTCGTCGCCTTCAACCTGGTCAGCAACGCCCTCGGCACCATCAACCCGGGGCGGGAGATGATCGCCGCGGCCAGGAAGGCCGGCGCGACGGTTCTGCTCGACGGCGCGCAGTCGACGCCGCACCAGCCGGTCGACGTCAGAGCGCTGGGCTGCGATTTCTACGCTTTCAGCGGCCACAAGATGCTCGGCCCGACCGGCGCGGGCATCCTGTACGGCCGCCGCGAGCTGCTCGAGGCGATGGACCCCTTCATGGGCGGCGGCGACATGATCCGAACCGTCAGCGTCGAAGGCACGACCTATCACGACCTGCCCTGGAAGTTCGAGGCCGGCACACAGGCCATCGCCGAGGTCATCGGCCTTGGCGCGGCGGTCGACTATCTGAACGGCCTGGGCATGGACGCCGTGCGCGCGCACGAGCTCGACATCACCGAGTACGCGTATGAGGCTCTGAGCGACGTCGACGGCCTGACGCTGTACGGACCGCCTCCGTCAAGACGCGCGGGCGTCATCTCGTTCGCCGTCGACGGCATCCACCCGCACGACCTCGCGACCATCGCCGACCGCGACCAGGTCTGCCTGCGCGCCGGTCACCACTGCGCGATGCCCCTGATGACGCGCCTCGGCGTGGCCGCGACCGCGCGTGCTTCCTTCTACGTCTACACGCAGAAGGACGAGGTCGACCGGCTCGTAAGCTCGATCAAGGACGCGCAGAGGATCTTTGCCTGAGTTGAGCACCCCCGCGAGCGCCGAGGACCAGTTCTACCGCGAGTACATCATCGACCACTACAAGAACCCGCGGAACTACGGGCGCCTCGATCATCCCGACATCACGCACGAGGAGAACAACCCGCTGTGCGGCGACGTGGTCGGGATGGACTTCCAGGTGCGCGACGGCGTGATCGAGGACATCCGCTTTCACGGCCGGGGTTGCGCGATCTCGCAGGCCTCAGCATCGCTCATGACAGAGCGGCTGAAGGGAATGTCCCTGGACGACGCCAAGAAGATCGACAAGGAGGATGTGCTGGGCGAGCTTGGAATCGAGATCTCGCCGGCTCGCATCAAGTGCGCGCTGCTTTCACTCAAGGTGCTGAAGGTCGGCGCGTATGGATTGGCCGACGCGGACGAGGAGTAATAAAGAGGTATGACAGAGCAGGCGGCTCCGTTCAAAGAGGTGGATCTCGAGGGCTTCAAGAAGCTGCTGGACGGCGGCGGCTACGACGTCGTCGACGTGCGCGACTACTGGGAGTGGGACCGCGGCCACATCCCGCAGGCACGCCACGTTTTCCTCGACGAGATCCTGAAGGACCCCCAGGGCCACAAGTTCGGCGACCACACGGTGTTCGTTTGCGCGGTCGGCAACCGATCGGCGATCGCGGCCGAGATGGCGGTCGCGCTAGGCGCCAAAGACGTCATCAACTTCCGCGGTGGCACCGACGCCTGGCGAAAGGCCGGGCTGCCGTTAGACAAGCCGGCAGACAAGCCGGCAGACAAGCCGGCAGACAAGCCTTGAGCGAATCCCCGCAGGTCACCACGGAGGTCGCGCCCGACGCGACCGTTCGCCCAGAGGACGTGATCGAGGTTCTCAGGCAGTGCTTTGACCCCGAGATCCCGGTCAACATCGTCGACCTGGGCCTCGTCTACGACATCGCCATCAAGCCGGAGCGCGTGGACGTGAAGATGACGCTCACCGCGCTCGGATGTCCGATGGCGGCGGATGTGATGTCAGACGTGCGCGACCACCTGATGACCCTGCCCGGCATCAACGACGCCGGGGTGGACATCGTCTACGAGCCGGTCTGGACCCCCGAGCGCATGACCGAAGAGGCGCGCTGGGAACTGGGGATGGTCTAACCCGGCAGCGTCAAGGGGCCAATTGGATACAAACGGCCCTTTCGGATCCCGCTGATGAACCGCCCTGGGTTTGCTGGAGACTCCATTCCTTGGGAGGATGGAGCCGATGTCAACGCAGCAGCCAACGTCTCAGCCAGGAGCAGCGAACCAGAAGCGTTATCCGAAGGAACTCCGGCAGCGT
>JAMXLM010000042.1 GCA_024280995.1 Candidatus Dormiibacterota bacterium | reverse complement strand
GGTTCCAGCAACTCGTCCCAGCGATGGTTGTTGACGTCATCGAAGCTTCGCCGGACCAATCTCCTGACGAAGTAGCTGTAGAGCAATTCAGGTTCCTCCTGGCTCGAAGGCGATTACCGTCGCGGTCGACGTCGCCTCAGCGACATCGCTACTCGCTCATGCCGCTCTGAGTCCAGCGCTCGAACGCCTCGACCCAGTTGCTCGGCCATGCTCCGTCGCAGGGCATCGTGCCGGCCTTGACACGCTCCAAGATCGCCTGGGCGTTGTTGCGGACATCGTCGTAGGACCAGAGGTCGAAGGCGAACTTCATCGATTTGCGATCTCGTTCGCGGAATAGCGGCTTGATGTGCTGCTCGAAGCCGACCGCTTCATCCGGCAGGGGTAGCTCGACGCCGGCCTCCACCTTCTCGGCTGCCGACGGCTCGACCGCCGACACGCGTGAACCGGGCGTCGCGTCGCATACCCACCACCAACGTGGCATCGGCATGTGCGGCGGCGGCTTGGCTCCAGGCTGGGAGTTTTCCATGGCGATCCGCGATCCCCATTCGATGTACGAGCGGAACGCGGCCTGAAACTCGGCGTCGCTCGGAAGTCCTGCTTCCTGCGCCGAGCGGCAGATGAGCTCCACCCACCTCGCGCGCTTCTCCTCGGTCAGAGCCTTGCCGAGGTGCTGGGAGATCATCCGGTCATAGCCGCCATAGGTCTCGCTGTAGAGCTTCGGGCCGCCGAACACCTCGCCCAGCCAGCGCGCGACGCGGACGGGATGGTCGGGCGACATGTTCGCGAACAGCGGCGCGAGCAGCGGGTCCTCCGGGACATGCTTCTCGTAGAAGATGCGGGTCGTCCGGGTCAGCGCCGGGAGCCCGCCGGCCCATTCGAACAACGTCGGGGTTGCGTCCGGATCTGGAAGGGGATCCTTGAAGTCGATGTACCAGTGCATGCCGCTGCAGAACGGCTTGTTCTGGGAGTGGCCACAGCGACACAGGGCATAGTGCTCGAGCGACGACCCCTCGGCACGCTTGACGGGTTCACCGTGCTGGACAGTCAGCCGAATCCCTCCGGTGATCCTGTAGGGCCCGTCTTTGGTGACCTCGATGGCCGGCTCGCGACTGTGCTCCCAGTCGACCTGATCCCGGGCTTCGACGCCGTTGACGGCAAAGCTGAGCGCGCCGGAGGGACAGTCGCGGACCGCGCGGACGATGTCGTCCATCCGCCCGCCGCTCGGGGTCACGAACGCACCTTCGGTGTGAAACACCGTGTTCAGGCGGTCGGTGCAGAAACCCGAGTGCTGACAGATGCCGCGGTTGTCGAACACCGTCAGCTGGACGCCTTCGTAGGTGTCGCGCTTGTCGGGTACGCGTTTCGGGTCCTTCCTGTCGGTGAAGCCGTTGCTCGCGCAGGCGCCGTCGCATATCGGCTTGATCTCCGACTCGCCACAGCGGCAGAGAGCCATTTGGGGGGTGACCGGGATCTCCCCGCCGAGCCAGTCGCGGACGTGTTCGGCGTTCGTGACCAGGTAAGGCCCGTTGTGAGCGCATCGGATCTCCGGGTCTCGGCCGACCATAAGCTCGCGAAGCGTGGCTTGTCGCGCATCGCGCACGTTGGCGGGCACGACACCGAGGGCGAGGTCCTGCAGGGCGGCGGTCGCCTCCATCAACAGCGTCTGCGCTTCCGAGGCGCCGTCCCATTCCACGAGCGTCGAGGTCGCATCCTGAGCCAGCTTCCACAACCGGGCATCGAGCGCCGTCGCTCGCGTGTCCACGCCGACAGGATGACCGAGCTTCGCTCGCGTACGCAACCGCCGGCCGGTGATCGCCTCGGCCAGCGGGCGGAGCGCGCTTTCGACCAGGCGCCTGGCCGTCTCGCCGCCATCCGCCTCCGTCGCCGCGACACGCACGCCGTCGAACAGCGACGCCAGTCGCGCGCCCGAAACACCCGCTGCCCCGGCGCCGGCGACCGCGCGGGTGAGCGACGCGGCTCGCCTCGACAGCGCCTTGCGCACCGGTGTGTCTGCCGTGGTCGCGGCCTGCGCTGCCTCGCGCGACGCGAATCGGCTCCGCGCACCCCAGTCAGGGAAGTGCGTAGCGAGTGAATCGGCCACGTCGTTCAGCGCCTCCTCGACCGCAGCGAGCTCGCCGCCGACCGACTCAGACGCAATCTCGTGAATGAGCGCGCAGAAGTTCGCGGCCTCGCGGAGGCGCTCCTCGAGCAGCGCCCAAGCGGCATCGCGATGCGGCATCAGGTAGTCGTTCTCGTAGAACAGCTCGAAGCTCGGTCCCGCTGTCATGCCGGGGTGATCCGGCCCCACCGGCAGCCTGGTGATGAGATTCCCGAGGGGCCTGAGCACGCGCAGCATGATCCCGACGGTCGCGTCGGCGAGCGTACTCAGCTGCTCGTCGCTCTCCTCCGTGTGGGCGAAGTAGCGCTCGAAGGTCTGCAGCAGGATCTCGTAGCTCACGTTGAACAGGTCGCCGCAGCGCGACGTGACGCGCTCGCTGATCTGCGGCACCGTGTCGTCGTGCTCAGTCCGCCGGACGGTGGCGAACATCACCGGCCGGACCGGATTGAACTCCGGCTTCGCCGCGACCATCTCGCGGTACTCGTCGAGGATCTGGACGAACTGGCCGAAGTGCGCGTGCTCCCAGTGACCGCGTGCGCCCTCGCCCTGCTCGAGGATCGTGTCGATCGCCTTCTGTGCACTGGCCAGATCGGTCACTACGACGAGCTCCGGCCAGCGGAAGTTGTCCGGGATTGCCTGGGCACGTGCCGGCCCGACGAATAGGTTCTCCTCACCCATCTTTTCGGCGAGGTGCCTAAACCCCTCCTCGATCGATCGATAGAGATGGCCAACGGTCGCGAAGTCCTGCGGCTGGGGCACGATGTCCCGCTCGGACATAAGCGGCACCGCCTCATGCGCCGGCAGGTCAAGTCCTTCGGCACCCTCGTATTCCATCCCCTCCGGCCGCTCCAAGAAGATGAAATGCTGCAACGCCTGCTCGCCGAACGGGACGAGGGTCAGGTTCACCCCGGCCGGATAGTGGTGGGCAGGGGCCGGCAGGTTCGGTCGACCAAAGTGCGGCGCGGCGCCGACGGCCGAGAGCAGGTTGTGCACAAGCGCCAGGTGGAGCATCTCCTCAGTGGCCACGTGGGAGATGTTCTTTCGCCACCGGTCGACGGCGGCGAGCTCGCCGGCGGTCAGTCCCTCATCCTCGCGCTGCTTGAGCGAGAACGCCGCGAACAGGTACTGGCACATGATCCCGTGCTCCAGCTCCGCCGCCTCGCACAGCATGTAGATCAGGGCCTCGCGGTGCTCGATCACAAACGGCGCCTCAGGCGCCGCCTTGCCTCCACGCGAGGCGAGCACCTCCGCCAGTCGACCCTGCCCGCCAGGGCTTGACGGACGGATTGGTCGCGACGCCGTCATCAGAAACCCTGACGCCCCATGCTGCTCAGATCTTCCAGCCGGGATGCATATCGACAGCAGGACTGTACATCATCGCTGTCGAATGGTTGTTAATGCGTCGTCAAGCGCCGACTGCGGGCACGCGACTTGAGATTGGCGACCAGGAGGTGGGCGGCGACGCGCGTCGTTCTGGCGGTGAGCGTCCGGTTCACACGGTCCCCCCGTTGACCCGGAGGTTCTGGCCGGTGACCCAGCGAGCCTCATCGGAAGCCAGGAAGGCGACCACCGCCGCGATCTCGGCTGGCTCGCCGAGCCGACCGAAGGCCGACATCGCCTCGAGTCCGGCGAGGAACTGATCGCTCTTTCCCTGCCGGTAGGTCTCGGTCTCTGTCGCACCGGGCGAGACCGCGTTGACCGTGATCCTGCGCGGGCCGAACTCCTTGGAGATAACGTGCGTCATCGCCTCGATCGCTCCCTTGGTCGCGTCGTAGACGCCGTAGCCGGGGAACATCAGCGCGGTCGTGGAACTCGAGATGTTGATCACGCGGCCGCCGGCGCTCATGCGCTCGAGCGCGAGCTGGCAGCCGTGGAACACCCCCTTGACGTTGACCGAGAAGCTCGTCTCGAACTCGGCTTCGGTGACCTCACCGAAGGGCTTGACGAGCGCGATCCCGGCGTTGTTGACGAGCACGTCCCAGCGCCCGAACCGCTCGATTGTCGTGGCCACCACGGCCTCGAACTGAAGCCGGCTGCTTACATCGCCGGCCATCGGGATCGACTCCGCGCCGGACCGGACGATCGCGTGAACGGCGTCCTCGGCAGAGTCGGGCATGTCGAGGTGGTTGACCACGACTTTCGCACCCGCCCGCCCGAGGGCCAGCGCGATCGCCTTGCCGATCCCTGTCGCGGCGCCGGTCACGATCGCGACCTTGTCCTGAAGCGCCGGGCTCACTCGAACCAGTAATCAAGGGTGATGTCGGCGCTCTGCCCGAGCGCGGCCTTGAAGCCGCCCTCGCCTCGCAGGCCCTCCAGGTCGCCGGTTGCCGATCCGGGAACCACGAACCAATCTCCGGATACGACGGCATCTTTGACCGTCCCCTGGTCCTGGAGCACGAACGTCCCCGACCGGCCTCCCACGCTGCCGGCCACGCGCTCCACACCGACGAAGCTCGCCTCGTCGTCCCCGATCGTCGTCTGCAGGAACGTGGCGACGCCTTCTCCTCGAATATCACCGGAGAAGTCCTCGACGACGTGGATCTCGACCAGCGCCGGCCCGTCGCCGGGCTCGTCGTAGGGCGCCGGCTCGTAGGTCTTGACGTTGATCTTGCCGGTTGCGTGCGTGCGCTGCGGCCTGGTGCTCTGTGTGCTCATCTGGCTCTCCTTTCATCAGGCTTGAGTCGGGGGATGATCATCTGGGTTGGCTATTCGATGGCTGGTGCCGCGGGTGCGAGGCGAGTGGACGGTGGGGCGCCGGGAAGTGCGAGCGCGACCAGGAGCCCGAGGGCGGACACGCCCGCGGCGACATAGCAGCCGGCGTGCAGTCCGGTCAGAAAGGCGCTTTGAACGTCTGCGAGCAGGTGGTGGCGGACGGGTGCGGGCGCGCGTCCCGCGACCGCGTAGCCGGCGCCGACCGAGCCCTTGGCGATCCCGAGCGCCGTGTCCGGCAGGCCGCGTGCGCGCGTCGTCAGCTCGGAGATGTATAGAGAGGTGTAGACGCTGCCGATGACCGCGACCCCGAGCGTGCCACCGGTTTCGCGGGTGGCATCGTTGACGGCGGAGCCGACGCCCGCCTTAGCGGGTGGCAGCACGCTGAGGATCGACTCGGTGGCGGGCGTCGAGATCAATCCGATTCCCGATCCCATCATCAGCATCTGGATCACGATGACGGTGTAGGGGATCGTGGCCGAGATCTGCGCGATCCACAGAAACGACCCGGCCAGGAGCGCCAAGCCGACGCTGACGATCGCCCGGGTGCCGAGACGGCCGGCGAGATTGGCGCCCAGGATGGAGAAGAGGCCGAGGCTGAGGGCCACGGGCAGGATGCGCACCCCGGTCGACAGGGCGTCATAGCCGCGGATGAACTGAAAGTACTGCGTGATCAGGAAGATGAACCCAAACAGGGAGAAGAACGCCACCGTCACCGACCCGCTGGCCGCCGAAAAGGCCCGCTCGGTAAACAGGCTCACATCGAGCATCGGGTGGGGGCTATCGCGCTCGATCAGCACGAACGCGATGCCGCTGAGGATGGCGATCGCGAAGCCGACAAATGTCGGGGC
>JAMXLM010000041.1 GCA_024280995.1 Candidatus Dormiibacterota bacterium | reverse complement strand
GTGCGCTGGTCCGCCCGGGGCAGCCTGCCGAAGGAAGCCGTTGAACGAATCGTCTCGCTGGCCCGGCGGCACGATGACCAAGGCAACAAGCCGTAGGAAAGAAGGACCGACATGCGTCAGAACAGGCTTCGTCAGCTGCTCGACCAGCGCGTCGCCGCGACATCACCGGCGTGATGGCGGGGGACAACGGCGCCGCAGGGGGGGCACGGCCTAGGGCCTACCTGACGCGCGCCCTGCCTGAGGAGGCCCGGCAAGTGGTCGCCGCAGCATGTGACCTGGCGGAGTGGAACTCCGAGTCCTCTCCGGTCCCGCGGGACGAGCTGCTACGCGCTGTTCATGACGCCGACGGTGTGCTGACGCTGCTCACGGACCGCGTTGACGAGCAGTTCCTCGACGCGGCACCGAAGTGCCGCGTGGTCGCCAACATGGCGGTCGGCTACGACAACGTGGACCTCGAGGCGCTCACCCGGCGGGGCGTGCTGCTCACCAACACGCCCGACGTACTCACGGAGACGACGGCGGACCTGGTCTGGGCCCTCATGCTCGCCACGGCGAGGCGCATCGTCGAAGGGTCCGACGCCATACGCGCGAATGCTTGGGGTGCGTGGTCGCCGATGTTCCTAACCGGATACGACGTCTACGGCTCGACGCTCGGGCTCGTCGGAGCCGGCCGGATCGGGACCGCGGTAGCCCGGCGGGCCCAAGGCTTCGGCATGACACTCTGCTACCACAACCGCAATCGCGTACCCGCGTTGGAGGCCGAGACGGGGGCGGAGTACCGCTCATTCGAGCGTCTGCTCCGGGAGAGCGACTTCATCGTCTGCCTCGTGCCGCTCACCGAGCAGACCTGCGGCCTGTTCGGGGCAGCCGAATTCGCGATGATGAAGCCCACGGCTGTCTTCGTGAACGCTGCCCGCGGTCCCGTGGTCAGGGAAGCCGATCTGGTCGAGGCGCTCCGCCGTGGACGGCCCTGGGCCGCGGGACTTGACGTGTTCGAACGCGAACCGATCGGCGCGGATCATCCGCTCGCGGCGCTGCCTAACGCGACCATTGTGCCGCACCTCGGCAGCGCCACGGTGCGTACGCGCACGGCGATGGCGACCCTGGCGGCAAGGAATCTCGTCGCTGCCCTGACTGGCGGCAAGCCGCCGAACCCAGTGAATCGCGCGGCAAACCAGGCGGCACAGACATCTGAGGGATCAAAGTCGAGATGACCTCCGACACGGCAGACCTGATGGCGCAGATCGATGCGCTGCAGGTGCCACCTGGTCAGCTTGCGCTCTGGGCCTGGCCGACTCACTCGCACCGAACAGGTGCCTCGAATGTAGAAGACAGACGAAAGGTGCTCCATGGGAAAGTTCAAAATTGTGCAGACTGCCGCGCCAGCCGGAGCGGGCCTTCCTATGGAGCGCGAGGGCCTCGGCGAGTTCGCGGACGGGCTGGTGAGCTACGGCGTGCTGGACACGCCAGAGAAGCTCATCGAAGCTTGCTCGGACGCGGATGCATGCCTGGTGCCCGGCCAGCGCTTCACCGCGGACGTCATCGGCCATCTCGAACGGTGCCGCGTCATCGTGCGCTACGGCGTAGGTTACGACGTGATCGACGTCGAGGAGGCCTCGAAGAAGGGCATCGTGGTCGTCAACATCCCGGACTTCTGCCTGTCCGAGGTAGCTAACCACGCCCTGGCGCTGCTCCTTGACGGAGCGAAAAAGATCAGCCGCCAGGACCGGTGGATCCGCACCGGCGCCTGGCGCGGCGGCCGCGCCCCGTTCCTGTCCCCCATGGGGCCCATTCACGGCGAGACGGTCGGCCTGATCGGCTTCGGCCAGATCGCCCAAGCCTTCCGCCGGCGGCTCGCCGCGCTTGACATGAACGTCCTCGTGTACGACCCGTTCCTAGCCCAAGAGCGCGCAGAGGCGCTCGACGTCGAACTGGTCTCGCTCGAAGATCTGCTCACTCGGAGCGACTACGTGTCGATCCACGTGCCGTTGCTGCCCACGACGCAGCACCTGATCGACGCGGAAAAGCTGGCCCTGCTGAAGCCCACCGCGTACCTGATCAACACCTCACGCGGACCCGTGATTGACCAGGATGCGCTCATCGAGGCGCTGCAGGAAGGCCGGATCGCGGGGGCCGGCCTCGACGTGTTCGAGGTCGAGCCGCTTCCGGCGGACAGCCCGCTGCTTCACATCGAGACCGTGACGATGACCCCGCACGACGCAAGCTACGCGGACTCCACGGCGCGGACGATGTGGCGCCGCGTCGGGCAGGAGGCCGCGCTGGCCCTGCGGGGACAGATGCCGAACACCCCGGTCAACCTGGCGGCCGAGCCGAATATGGCGTGGCTGCAGCGATGACTGCCGCGACCTGCATGGTGTGCGGATTGCTCCTGAAATCGATTTCAAATAGGCTTAATCCAGCACAGTCAACTGTTTTTTAGTCATCGCCGAACGTGGGTGCGACCCCCTCGACATGGCTACTCCTAGGAGAGAGGTCCTCAGATGCAAAAGCGCCGCTTGGGCGATTCAGATCTCACCACTTCGGCAATCGCCTTCGGATGCTGGGAACTAGGTGGCACGTTCGGTCATGTCGACGACTCAGAAGTCGTCAAGGCAATCCACCGCGCCATCGATCTCGGAGTGACGACCTTCGACACCGCGCACGTGTACGGGTTCGACGGCGGCCTTCAGAACTGGGACGGGGTTGGGCGGTCGGAGCAGGTGCTGGGCAAGGCGCTTGCATCCCGCCGAAGCGACGTGAACGTAGTCACCAAGGGCGGTGTACCAACGCGCCAAGGCCAGGTCTGGCCACGCGACGGCCGGTACGAAGAGATCATCAAGGACGCCGAGGCGAGCCTTACGGCGCTGAACACCGACTACATCGACCTTTATCTCCTCCACTGGCCAGACCCCAAGGTGACGATCGAGGAGATGATGCGGGCGCTCAACGACCTGCTCGAAGCCGGCAAGGTGCGCTACGTCGGCGTCTCCAACTTCCCGGCCGCCAAGCTGCGCGAGGCGCGGTCGTACGCGCCGATCATTGCCAACCAGGTCGGCTACAACCTCTTCGACCGTCGCTGGGAACGCGAGATGTTCTCAACGGCGAACGAGCTCGGCATCGGAGTCATGGCGTACGGGCCACTCGCCCACGGCCTGCTGACCGGTGCGTTCAGCCTCGACATGACGTTCGACGATACCGACTGGCGACGCAAGGGCAAGCTCTTCGGCCAAGCCCTGTTCTCAGACGGCCACTTCGAGAAAAACCTGGAGGTCATCGAGCAGCTGAAGGAGATCGCAGCTCGCAAGGGCGTATCGCTGCCGCGGCTGGCTCTGGCGTGGGTGCTGTCCAATCCCACGGTGTCAGTCGGGGTCGTCGGCGCTCGCAACGTGCACGAAATTGAGGACAACGTCGAGGCCGTGGAGATCACGCTTGACCAGGACGACCTTGCCGAGATCGATCAGATCATGACCGGCGCGTCCGGACAGGTCGATTTTCTACCTGAGTGATCTGGCTGGCAGACATGGAACTTGTTCGCTGTGGGTTAGTTAACCCACCGACGGGCCCTCCCCCGGCAGTTCAAACGGGTAGCGGACCCCGATCTGTCGGCGGATTTCATCGAGAGTCTCGACAATCGAGATGGTTTCGTCGAGCGGCAGCAGCGGACTCTCGAGTAGGCCCTCCCGGACGCACCGAGTCGTCTCCAGGATTTCGTAGCACATCCGATCGGCGTGCGGGATGACCGGCAGCTCTTCCACGATCTGCTTCCCGACCATGAGTCGCGCGCCCTGCGGGCAGTTCATCCGCCCGTCAAACTCGACGCGGGCCTCGGTGCCGGCGATGCACGCCGCGCTCGCGGTGA
>JAMXLM010000040.1 GCA_024280995.1 Candidatus Dormiibacterota bacterium | reverse complement strand
GCTACGACGTTCGAGAACACGTTCTTGATCTGGTTGCCCATCGTAAGAAGGATCACGATGACCACGATTGAGACCAGCACGAGGATCAGAGCGTACTCAACCATGCCCTGGCCTTCCTGACGAGTCGTAAGGCTGCGAAGCTTCCAGTAAAGGCTCAACATCTCTCTAAATTCACCTCCTTTTCCTGAAATACAGGTTTCTGACCTGCTGAACGCCGCCCCCTTTCGATTCTTGCGGGATCTTGGCGGCGCTCTTGCGGACGAGGATCCTAAACATCCGTCCCCGGGTTGGTCAATTCATTAGCCAAAACGACCGGGCCGGCTTTCCCGGTCGCTACTCTTCTGCGGGCATGGAACTGACGAGCGTCGCGGAGCCGGCACAGCGGCGCTCGGCGGCTTACTGGCGAGACCTCCTGCTCGGCCGCCTCCTCCCCTCTTTGTTCTTCAGCCTGTTCCTCGTCCGGCAGCTCGTTCTGCTGTGGGGAGGGATCCAGGGCGTGCACGGGCCGATCGACGCGCTCTTCGTCCTGCAGCAGGTGCTGGCGCTTGCCTACTTCGCGTTGCTGGTCGTCCTTTATGCGGTTCGCCTGCCGCGACTGGGCACCGACCACCGGGTCGCCGTCATCTTCATCTCCTTCAGCGGAACTTTCGCGGCGATCGGCGCCAGCTTCCTGCCGGGCGGCAGCCGCCGTGAGGGCCTTGTCCTGGTCGCCGACGTGCTCGCCACAGCCGGCCTTGCCTACTCGGTGTGGGGGCTTGCCTACCTTCGGCGATCCTTCTCGATCATTCCCGAGGCTCGCCGCCTGGTCACGGGTGGCCCCTATGGGCTGAGCCGCCATCCCGTCTACCTGGGCGAGGTGGCGACGGCGATCGGCGTCAACCTGGCGACCGCGGGCTGGCTCAGCGCGCTCGCGATCGCATACTTCGTCGCCTGCGAGCTGATGCGGATCCGTTGGGAAGAGCGCATCCTCGCCCTGAGCTTCCCGGCCGAGTACCTGGCATATGCAAGACGCGTCCCCCGCTACCTACCCAACCCCTTCCGGCGCGGCTAGCGCGGTCACTCAGCTCCGGTTGAGCGAACGTCTCAGCGCGCGGACGCTGCTGATCGGCAGCGTGCTGGTGGTCATGCTGTCGTTGTTCATCGGCGCGGAGCAAGACCCGGACTTCTGGTGGCACCTGCGCGTGGGCCGCTGGATGGTGGACAACGGCCGGCTTCCTACCAGCGACCTGTTCACGTACACGGTCAGCGGCCACGTATGGACCGACCACGAATACCTGACCGAGATCCTGATGTGGCTGACCTACAGCACTTTCGGCCTCACGGTGCTGGTGATCCTGTTCGGGCTCTTGACGTGGGCCGGGTTCTGGCTGATCTACCTGCAGGTTCGCCGGCAGCCCTTCGTGTTCATCGGCGTGGGCCTGGCGCTCGCGGCGATCGCCGGAGCGCCGGTTTGGGGACCGAGGGCGCAGATGATCACCTTCACGCTGAGCTGCCTCGAGCTCTACTGGCTGCGCGGTTACCTGAGCGGTCGCAGCCGCGCGATCGTCTATTTCCCTCTCGTGATGGTTGCCTGGGCGAACCTCCACGGAGGTTGGGTGATCGGGTTCGTCTGGCTGGGGGCCGCCCTGGTGGCCGAGCTGTGGAGCTGGGCGTGGGACCAGGAGAACCCCGTACATCGGATGCACGTGCGCAGGTTGGTGATCGTCGGCGTGGCGTCGGCGGTCGCCGTCGCGGCAACGCCGCACTTCCTCAGCCTCTACCCCTACCCGTTCCAGACCCAGGGCAGCGAGGCGCAGCAGCGGCTCATAGTCGAGTGGGCGTCGCCCAACTTCCACGACATCTCGCTGCGGCCGTTCGAGGGCATGATCCTTCTGATCCCGATCGGGTTCGCGCTGAAGCGGCCGACCGTCTACGACCTGCTGCTCGCGCTGATCGCCACGGGCCTCGCCCTGCAGAACGTGCGCAACGTCTCCCTGTTCATCGCCGCGGTGACGCCGGTGCTCATCAACACGTACGGCGGCTGGTTCACCGAGTACACGACCCGGCACGAGTGGAGGTTCACCGTGCCCCCGCGGCCTGTGTTCGCCGTCATGACCGCGCTCGTGCTTCTGGTGATCATCGGCACCACCTCACTGCGGATCGCGAGCTCGATCAGTCCGGCGCGGGAAGCACAGCTCGACACCTCCAACTACCCGGTCGGCGCCGCAGACTGGCTCGCCGCCCACCCCGACGTCGGCACGCGCATGTTCAACCAGTACGGTTTTGGCGGCTACCTCGCGTATCGCTTCTACCCCGACCCGAACCGTCGGGTCTTCATCTTCGGCGAGGCGGCGCTGATGGGCGACGACCTGCTGAACGAGTACGCCGACGTCTACTACGTGCGGTCCAACTGGAAGCAGGTGCTGGACAAGTACGGCGTCGATTACGTGGTCGAGAACAAGGGCGATCCGCTGCCGAACCTGCTCGCGACCCAGCCGGACTGGAAGCTGGTCTACGAGGACAACACGTCCGTGATCTACGTCAGAACAGCTTCCAGATCTTGAAGTTCGGGGTGTCGTAGGCCGGCGGTCCAAGAGCGGCCGGCGGCGGCGTGCCAAGGTCGGCCGTCCAGACCACGTAGCGGATGTCGTTGGCCTGGTCGAACTGCTCGATGTCCTGCTTGCCGGTGAGGACGTCGAACGCCGTCTGGGTCTTCCGCGCGTAGTCGAAGGTCTCGTCGTAATGACCGACGTAGACGGTGTCGGGGCTGTACGCCGGCACGTAGAGGCCGACCCCCGGCATGGCCAGGACACGGCCGGCGGGCTGCGAGCCGAGCCAGTTGAGCCCGTCGTACTCGGCGGTCGTCACCGTGTACTGGGGCTGCGCGGCGACCGCCAGCGGCGCCAGGACGAGAAAGGCGCTGCCGATCGAGGCGAATGCCACATACGAAAAAGGAATGAGCCGGCGGGCGCGAAGGCTGCACACGCGCGGCAGCACCGCTTCGTAGAGCCCTCGCGCGCCCAGGACGACGAGAGGAAGGTAAAGGCCGTCGAGGAAGCGGCGGCGGAGGTCGCCCGCCGGGTTGGGCAGATAGAGGATCGCCGCGAGCAGCACGATCCAGGCGACGAGGAACACGTCCTCGCGTGTGCGCCTGCGCAGCGCGCCCGGGATGCCGACGGCCGCGAGCAGCAACTGCGGCGCGAGAGCGAAGAAGAGGCTGATCGACTCGGGAGGCAGCGCGTTCTTGGAGTGGAACGTCCATCGCTGCACCTCGGGGTTGCCGACGAACGCGAGATATGAATAAAGGATGTAGGGCGCGGGAATGAGGAAGGCGACCGCGGCTGCGATCCAGCCGCGCGGAGCCGCCGGTCGGAGCAGCAGCGCCAGCCCGACCGCCCCGCCCATGAGGATCGGCATCTGCGGATGGATCGACGCCTGGCCGAGCCACATCAGTCCTGCCAGCGCACCGAGCCACAGGCTCCCGCGCTCTATGGCTTTCAGCGTCAGCACCACGCCGAACGCAGCGAAGACGCCCGACCACGCGAAATGCGGGAGGGCGAGGACGGAATAGAACGCGGTCAGCTCGGGCATGCGCCAGTCGAGCGTGTCGGTCTGGTGGCCGAAGATCACCGGGTGACCGAGGGCCTGGATGACGTAGCCCATGCCCAGGCCGAGCGCGCAGAAGAAAAAAGCGAAGCGCCGGGCGGACCGGTCCTGGATGAAATGCGAGAAGAAGAGCCAGGCGCCGGCCATCAGGGCGAAGGCGGCCGCCACGCGCGCCAGGTGGAAGACGACGATCAGCGGCAGGCTGGTCAACGCCGCCACATGGCCGAGGACGATCCAGAACATGAACAGGTAGGCGTTCGGGCTTGCCTCGGTGGTGTATCGGTTCTGCCACGACCACGAGCCCTCCCACCCCTGGCGCATCTTGGCCAGGTAGGTGTTCGCGTCATCGCCCAGGTAGAAGAAGCCGGCGAAGACGTGGCCCTGGGGTTGAACGAGATAGGCGTAGACGTACGGGACGGCGGTGATGACGGCCAGGGCCAGGCCCATCAGGAGGGGGAGTCGCCACTCGCCGAGGGACAATGCCACGCCCCTCACCCTCGATCCCTCTCCCCTGACGGGGAGAGGGGCCTCCATGACCTTCATCCCGAGATCCTCAGCTTGACCACGGTCCAGAGAGCACGACGTATCTCACCCTGCGAAACCTTCGACGCCCCAGCGATTCGATCCTCGAAAGTGATCGGCACCTCGACGACCGGATAGCCCAGGCGCACGGTCCGGTGGACCATCTCGATCTGGAAGGAGTATCCCTGCGAGACCACCTGGTCGAGCTTGATCTGGGAGAGCAGGTCGCGCGTGTAGCAGCGGAAACCGGACGTGCAGTCGCGCACGCGCAGGCCGAGCAGGATGCGGCAGTAGACGTTCGCGCCGCGGGAGAGAAGGAGGCGGTGTGCCGGCCAGCCGACGATCTCACCGCCGCGCATGTAGCGCGAGCCGATGGCCATGCCGCCGCTGCCACGCGCTGCCTCGACGATCGCGTCAAGGTCCTGAGCCCGATGCGAGCCGTCCGCGTCCATCTCGACGAACAGCCCCGTGCCCTCCCGCAGCCCGATCCGGAACCCGTCCTCATAGGCGCTCCCGATCCCGAGCTTGCTCTCGCGGTGGAGCACACGTACACCCGTGTCGGCGGCAGCGATTCGGTCCGCGATCTCGCCCGTGCCGTCCGGCGAGGCGTCGTCGACGATCAGCACGTCGTGGCCGAGGTGCCTCACCCCGGCGACGACCCGCTCGATGTTCTCCTTCTCGTTGAAGGTCGGCATCACTACAAGCACTTCGGTAGGGGCAGTACGCCGCTCGGTCAGCCTCATCCGCGGAACCTCACCCGGACGACGTGCTTCAGCATGTCGAGCGAGCTCCTGATCGGGCTGACCTTGGTCGGCGCCGAGTTGCGCCAGACGACCGGCACCTCGACGATCTTCACGCCTTGCTTGCGCGCCCGGTAGAGGACCTCGGGGTCGTAGCCGAACCCATCGGTCGTGAGGTGGGCGAAGACGCGGTGGGCGACGTCGGCGCGGAACAGCTTGAAGCCGCACTGCGTGTCCCAGATCCCAGGGAGCAGCACGGCTTGCACGATCAGGTTGAACCCCTTCCCCATCAGCACGCGATACAGAGGCTGCGAGACCTCCACGCGGGACGCGCGCAATGCACGCGACGCGATCGCGACACCGGCGCCCGCGTCGAGCGCGGCCTGGAGGTCGTCAAGCTCCTCGATCGGGGTCGAGAGGTCGGCGTCGGTGACCAGGATCTCGTCTCCCCTGGCCGCCTCGACCCCGACGGCGAGAGCACGGCCCTTGCCGCGGTTGTGGGGCAGCGCCTGGATCTTGATCCTGGGGTTGCGTCGTGCCGCGTCGTCCATCACGCGGCGTGTGCCATCGGCGCTTCCATCGTCGACCAGGATCAGCTCGTATTCCTTGCGCTTGCCGTCGAGGAAGCGCTCTACCTGCTCGATGGTGCGCGGCAGCCGAAGCTCCTCGTTGTAGCAGGGGATGACGACGCTCAGCACGGGCCGGGATGATAGGTCTCGCGCCACCTACGCGCGAGGCGAACGGAGAACCTTGAGCGCGTAGACGGGAAGTACCGCCATCCGGCGGATGCGCCACGGCTGCCGGACAAGGCGCGCCAGCCATTCCAGCCGGGCTCGTCGCATCCATCGTGGCGCCCTGGGCACCCGCCCGGTCAGGTAGTCGAACGCGCCGCCAACACCGATCGCGACCGAAACTCCCAGGCGATTTTTCAGGCGGTCGATCCACATCTCCTGTGCCGGCGCACCAAACGCGACCAGCAGGACGTCGGCGTGGTGATCGTGGATGCGGTGCAGGGTGTCGACGTCGTTCTCGGGCTCAGGGCCGCCCGAATGCGCGTTGACCGCGAGCCCTTCGTTCGCCGCCCGGAGCTGCGCGGCCAATTCCATCGCCACGCCGGGGGCGGCGCCGAGGAGGAACAGCCTGAGACCGCGCTTCGCGCACAACGCGGCGAGCGGATGGACGAGATCAACACCGGCAACCGGGCCATCGATCGAGCATCCC
The DNA here is from genome assembly GCA_024280995.1 of Candidatus Dormiibacterota bacterium. Taxonomy (GTDB): domain Bacteria; phylum Chloroflexota; class Dormibacteria; order Dormibacterales; family Dormibacteraceae; genus 40CM-4-65-16. The sequence continues at coordinate 77,216 of JAMXLM010000040.1, read as the reverse complement.
TGGCGATTCATCGCCCAGACCACCCCGACGCCGTCGGCAAGGCAAAGGTCGGCCTCGTCGAGGACGCGCGCGAAGTCGCGGTCCCTCTGGGCGCGCATCACGAACTCAGGGTTCACGGTCGCGAGAAGGTGCGGGCCACCCTTCTCCACGAGCTGCTCGATTCGGTCCAGCGCCCCATCCATGTCGACGCAATCGACCCTCACGCCGAGGACGCGTGTCGAGCTCTGGTCGGTCAGGCTTGGAACAGCATTGCGAGCCGGATGGGCGACTTGGTGATGGTCGTGATCGTCACCGTCGGCATGGTCGGCCCGAGGTCGCTGATGAACATGTCCATCGGCTCACCGCCCCAGACCCGTACCCGCGTCCAGACGTATCGGTCGGCCTGCGTATGTACGGTCCCCGGCACCTCGGTGGTCGCCGAGTAGTAGCCGGCGGAGGCGACAGCCAGCTCGGTCACGATGTTGAACTGGCCCGACGGATACGCCATGTCGAGGACGGGGTGTCCCAGTAGATTCTCGAGCCATCGCTTCGACTGCACCAGCTGGTAGGTCAGCCACGGCTGCGACGCCCTCACGAGGTCGGCGTGATTGACGGTGTGCGCGGCGATCTCGAAGCCGTACTGGTCCATCTGCCTGATCATGTCGGCGGTTGCGTAGCCCTTGGTGCCGACGAAGCCGCTGACGATGTAGGCGACCGCCGTGAAGTTGTGCGCCACCAGGATCGGGAAGGCCGTGGTGTAGAGGTCCTGATAGCCGTCGTCGATGGTGATGATCACCGGCTTCGAAGGCAGGGGCTGAACATGCTGCCAGTACAGGCGCACGTCGTTGAAGGTGATCGTGTGATACCCGTGACTCGCCAGCCAGTCCATCTGCTCGGTGAACACGGCTGGCGCGATCGAGAGGTTGTAGCCGACCAGGTCACGTCGGGGCGACGGCGGGGTGCGCACGTAGTGGTACATGAGGATCGGAAGCTCGAGGACGGTGCGTCCGAACGGCACCACCGCTCGGTTCATCCCGTAGAGGCCGCGATCGGCGACCACGGGGCTCACGTGGGGGTAGTAGTCGACCGGCGTCGCCACCTTGACCGGAGGAGCCATCTGGGGAGCGGGGCTGTCGTCCACCTGCAGCGTGTAGCCAATTCCGGCGAGGAGCACCAGGATGGCGACCCCCCGTCCGATGGCTTCCCGCATGAGCGCATAGCTTAAGGTCGTTTGTCGTGGCCTCCGCCGCGGCAACCAGGACCGTTGCGGTCGACGTCAATCCCGCAACCCGCGCGATCATCACCGGCACCGAGCTCTTCACGCGCGAGGTCGCGCGACGGTTGCCTGCCGCCGCTCCCGAGCTGCGTTGGCGATTTCTCGCCTCGCGGCCGAAGAAGGAGATGGGTGTGGACGCGCTGGTCCTCCCATTTCCGCGGATGTGGTCGCAGGTGCGCCTGCCGCTTCACCTCGCGGCGGAGCGACCCGACCTCCTTTTCGTCCCCGGCCATGTGGTCCCGTTCGGCTGGCTTGGACCCGCTTTGACCGTCGTCCACGACCTCGCGTTCGAGCGGTACCCGAACGCGTACTCGCCTGCCGATCGCGCCTACCTCCAACTGAGCACGCGCTGGGCGATCGCGCGCTCGCGCTTTGTAATCACCGTCTCTGAGTCAACGCGCCAGGACCTGGTTGAGCTCTACCGGGTGAGCCCCGAACGGATCCGTGTGGTGCCTCTCGGGATCGCCCCGCCTTCGACTCCGGTGGCCCCGGCCGCCCGGCTGAAGGAGCTTGGATTGAACGGCAAGTTCGTCCTCCAGGTCGGACGGGTCGAACCCCGCAAAAACCAGGCGGCGGCGCTGTCGGCGGTAGAGCGGCTGAATGACGTCACCCTGGTGGTGGCCGGCCCGGTGCGGGATCCTGCGCTCGCGGCGAGCCTGCGCAGGTCGGACCGGTGCCGGGTGCTGGGCGCCGTCGATCAGCCGACGCTGGAGCTCCTCTACGCGCGCGCCTCTGTTGTGGTCGTGCCGAGTCTCTACGAGGGGTTCGGCCTGCCGGTGCTCGAGGCGATGGCGCGGGGAAACGTCGTGGTGTCGGCCAGGAATTCTTCGCTGCCGGAGGTCGGCGGCGACGTCGCCTTGTACTTCGGCGGGTCGTCGGGTCCCGAGGAGATTGCGGGAGTGCTCGACGTCGCGCTGCATGACGCGCCGCTGCGAGCCAGGCTCAAGCGGGCGGCGCGGAAGCGGGCCGCCGGGTTCACGTGGGACAAGACGGCCGAAGGGGTGGCCGCCGTGATCAGGGAGTCGCTCTCCACTTGATTGCGTGATCGATCGCGCGCCACGTCAGGTGCGCGGCCCTCTCCCAGCTGAACTGTGCCGCCCGAAGGATGCCGCGATGGCGCATGTCCGCGGCGAGGTCGACGTCCGATACCACCGCCTCCAACGCCTTGCGCCACGCCTCGACGTCGCCCGCAGGCACCACCATGCCTGCCCCGCCGACCACCTCCGGGAGGCTGGATGTGTCCGAGACCACGACCGGCGTCCCCGAGGCCATCGCCTCGAGCGGCGGAAGGCCGAAGCCTTCGTACCAGGCCGGGTGCGCCAGCACTCGGGCGAGGTTGTAGATGGCGGGTAGCTCCTCGGGGTCGACCGCATCGAGGTGATGGAGCCGCGGCCCGAGCCGATCCATCTTCTCCCGGATCGACTGGTACCTCCATCCCCACGAGCCCACGACCACCAGGTCGGGCCGGTCCCGCATCAGCACCCAGGCGTCGAGCAGCGTCTCCAGGTTCTTGCGAGGCTCGACCGTGCCGACAAAGAGGATGAAGCGGTCGGGCAGCCCAAGACGCGACCTCGCCTCGTCGAGCTCGTCGCGGCCCATCGGCCGGAACCTCGCCGAAACACCATGCGGAACGACCTCGATGCGCTTGCGATCGATGCCGAAGAACTCGACCACATCGCGGGCTGTGCTCTCCGAAACCGCGATCACCACATCGGCCCGGAGCACGGACCGAGGCACCACCCACCGCGTGCTCAGCGGCTGCCGACCAGGGAACCAGCGCGAGTTGCGATAGATCGCCAGGTCGTGGACGGTGATGGCCGCCGGGCAGCTGATCCCGCCCAGCGGCAGCGCTCCCGCCGGGCCGAAGTAGGCGTTCGGCTTGAGCCGGCGGATGATCGCGGGCCACTGCAGGTGACGTCCGACCAGGCGAGCCTGGGGCATCAACCGGTACGTGGTGTTCGGCACGTATACCGAGGCCCGGCGTGGGCCGAACACGGTCAGGCGATAGTCCGGCCTGTCGACCGCCATCGCGTGGAGGATCTGGCTCGTGTAGACCCCGACGCCGGCCCGCGGTCGCTCGAGGCCGGAGCCGTCGACGACTACCTGATGCCCTATCAGCGGATGAAGCTCTGGTTTCGCTTCAGGACTTCGAAGTTCTCGAGCGCGAGCCCGGTGCCCCGCACGACGGACGTCTGCGGCTCCTCGGCGACGGTCGCGTTGACTCCGGAGTGCATCGAGATGAAGCGGTCGATGCCTCGGAGCTGCGCGCCTCCGCCCGAAAGCACGATGCCCCGCTCCCGGATGTCCGCCGCCAGGACCGGCGGCGCCTGGTCCACGACCTCGCGTATCGCGGAGGCGATCTGCCGCAGCGGCGGCTGGATCGCGTCGACGACGGCATTGGACGTGACCTCCCGGCCGTCGACCGTCGTCGCCAGCGGATCCTGCAGGGGCACCGCCGAACCGACCGCGATTTTCACCGCCTCTGCCGCTTCCTCGTCGATGGAGAGCTCTACGGCGATCGCGTGGTCGAGGTCGTTGCCGCCAACGGGCAGCGAAAGCTCCACCATGGTCCCCGAGTGCGAGATGACCGCGATCTCGGTCGTCCCCGCGCCCAGCTCGCAGATCGCGCTTGCGCGGACGCCGCCGATCGGCAGCCCCGCGCCCATCGCCGCGGCGATCGGCTCGTCGATCAACCAGACCTGCCGGGCACCTGCCGACATCGCTGCCTCCGTGACTGCTCGCCGTTCGCCGGAAGTCACCGTGGTGGGAACCGACACCACTACGTCCGGCCTGAACAGGCGCGGCCGGCCGTTCGCCTTGCCGATGAGCTCGTGCAGGGTGCGCGTGTGGTCCGCCCGCTCGTTGACGACCACGCCCTCGCCTTTGACGTAGATCCGCACCGTCGACGTGCCCAGGTCGATGCCGATCTTGCGCGACAGCATCAGCGCTCCACTGAGCTACTCATAGAGCGTGTGCCCGGCGACCGAGTCCGGGTCGACGCTGACGCCTTTGATCTGCGCGCCGACCGACCCGAGCTTGCCCACCATGTCCTCGTAGCCGCGCTCGATGTGCCAGGCGTTGCGCAGCAGGCTCTCGCCTTCAGCACACAGCGCCGCGATCACCAACGCCGCGCCCGACCGGATGTCCGGTATCGAGACCTCGGTGCCGCGCAGGCGCGCGGGACCGTGCACGATCGTGTGCAGCCGCCCTTCGACTGTGATGCCTGCGCCCATCTTCGCCAGCTCGCGGACGTGCTGGAAGCGGTTCTCGTGCACGTACTCCGAGATCACCGTCTCGCCGTCGGCCTGGGTCATCAGCGCCATGTACTGTGCCTGGAGGTCGGTCGGAAAGCCGGGGAACGTCCACGTCGACATGTCGATCGGCCGCAGCTGCGTCCTCGCCTGCCGGCCGACGCGGACCCACTCGTCGCCCGCCTGGACGTGAGCGCCGGCCTGCTCGAGCTTCAGGAGCAGCAGCTGCAGGTCCTCGGGACGGGTGCACTCGATGCGCAGCTCGCCGCCTACGGCCGCCGCCGCGATCGCATACGTCCCCGCCTCCAGGTAGTCCGCGATGACGGTGTGCTCGGCGCCTCGCAGCTCGCCCGTCCCGTCGACGATGAGCCGTTCGGTGCCGACGCCCTCGATCCGGGCACCCATCTTGATGAGCAGCCGGCACAGGTCCTGGACGTGCGGCTCGCGCGCGGCGTTGAAGATCTCGGTTCGACCCTGGGCCTTGACCGCCGCGAGGAGGATGTTCTCGGTCCCAGTGACGGTGGGCAGGTCGAAGACGATCCGGTCTCCGCGCAGCCTGTCGACGGTGGCGACGATCTCCGTCTCGGTCTCGTTGATGTGCGCACCCATCTGGCGCAGGCCGCGGAGGTGCTGCTCGACGCGCCGAGCGCCGATGTCGTCGCCGCCGGGGCGCGGGACGCGCGCGTGGCCGAACCTGGCCAGCAGGCCGCCCAGCAGCACGATGGTCGCCCGCATGCGCCGGCCGAGCTCGTCGGGCACGTCGGCGCCGGTCGCGCGCGAGGTGTCGAGCAAGACCTTGCCGTGGCCCTTTGCCTCGCCCCCCAGGAGACGGATGATGTCCGCCATCACCGCGGTATCGGAAACGCGCGGAACATTGTTCAGCGTCACGGGCTCCTCGGTCAGTAGGGCCGCGACCATCTCAGGCAGGGCGGCGTTCTTGGATCCGCTCACGCACACGTCACCGGCCAGCTGGTTGCCGCCGGTGATCCGGAGCGCCTTGTCCCGCCCTGCTGACATCAGGGCACCAACGGTACTAGCCGCGTCGGGCTCGAGCGAGCCTTAACCGAGCCTCTGCTACGGCGAGGGCGTTCTCGAACTCGAGCTCCTCCGCCGCGGTGAGGGTGCCCGCGAGCTTCTCCTGCGCCCGGCGGCGAGCCTCCTCGGCCGCCGCGACCGAGATGTCCTCCGCGTGCTCGGCGACGTCCGCCAGGACGGTGACGCGGTCCGGCAGCACCTCGAGAAATCCGCCGCCGACGAAGATCACCTGCTCCTCGCCGCCGAACGTCTCCTGGATGCGGAGGGGTCCGGGCTTGAGGATGGTCATGAGAGGCGCGTGACGTGCCAGCACGCCGAGCTCGCCCTCGGCGCCGGTGGCGATCATGAACTCGACCTCACCCTCGAAGAGGCTCCGCTCGACGCTCACAACCCGGAGCGGGTACTTCATGAGTGCGCCGACCCCCCGCTCCGGAGCGTATTTCGCGCCATCGACGGCCGGAGCCAAGGAAGGGGTGGCGCGACGAGGAGCGCAATACCTACTGGGGTCCCCGCGTCGTGGTCGCGGGGGCAGCGAGTGAGCGCCGGGCCCGCTGACGCAGGCTTCGGCGCGACAGCGCCCGGCCGTCTAGGGCGCGAAGACGCCCGGTGTGTTGGGGTCGGCGTACTCATTGTTGGCTCTTGATCTTCTCGCCTTGCTCGCGGGCCTCATCGATCGTCCCGACCATGTAGAAGGCCTGTTCCGGGAGGTCGTCGTGCTTGCCCTCCAGGATTTCCTTGAACCCGCGCACGGTCTCCGCGCGGGACACGTCCTTGCCTTCGCGGCCGGTGAAGCGCAGCGCGACGTTGAACGGCTGGGACAGGAACCGCTGCACCTTGCGAGCCCGCGCCACCGCGAGCTTGTCATCCTCCGAAAGCTCTTCGATGCCGAGGATCGCGATGATGTCCTGCAGGTCCTTGTAGCGCTGCATGATCTTCTTCACGCCTTGCGCCGCGTCGTAGTGCTCCTGGCCCACGATGGACGGCTCCACGAACCGGCTTGACGAGCCCAGCGGATCGACCGCGGGATAGATCCCGATCTCCACCAGCGAGCGCTCCAAACGCAGGGTTGCGCCGAGGTGCGCGAACACGGTCTGGATGGCGGGGTCGGTGTAGTCGTCCGCCGGCACGTACACCGCCTGCACCGAGGTGATCGAGCCCTTGTGCGTGGAGGTGATGCGCTCCTGCAGCTCACCCATCTCGCTCGCCAGCGTCGGCTGGTAGCCGACGGCCGACGGCATGCGCCCCAGCAGGGCGGAGACTTCCGAGCCCGCGAGAAGGTACCGGAAGATGTTGTCGACGAACAGAAGCACGTCGGCGCCTTCTTCGTCGCGGAAGTATTCGGCCATCGTCAGCCCGGTCAGCCCCACGCGGGCCCGCGCGCCCGGCGGCTCGTTCATCTGGCCGAACACCATCGCGGTCTGGGCCAGCACGCCCGCATCGCCCATCTCGACGTAGAAGTCGTTGCCTTCGCGCGTCCTCTCGCCCACCCCGGCGAACACCGACCGGCCCTTGTGCTTGTAGGCGATGTTCCGGATGAGCTCCTGCACGATCACCGTCTTGCCGGTGCCGGCGCCGCCGAACAGGCCGATCTTGGATCCCTTCGCAAACGTGCATATGAGGTCGATGACCTTGATCCCCGTCTCGAGGATCTCGATCTTCGCCTCCTGCTCCGCGAGCGCGGGAGCCGGACGGTGAATCGGCCAGCGGACCTCCGTGTCGGGGGTCGGCTCATCGTCGATGGCCTCGCCGACGACGTTGAACAGGCGGCCGAGCGTCTCCACCCCGACCGGCACCGAGATCGGAGCGCCGGTGGCGCGGACGGGATCTCCGCGGCGCATGCCGTCGGTCGAGTCCATGGCGACCGTCCTCACCACGTTGCCGCCGATGTCCGACTGCACCTCGAGCACGACTCGTCGCTCGCCGACCTTGACCTCAAGCGATTCGAACAGCTCGGGAGCCTGACCCGCATCGAACTCGACGTCGACGACCGCGCCGATGATCTCGACGATCCGGCCATCCTTCGATGCCTGCCTGGATGCCGCTTGCTCTTTCGTTTTGGCTTTTGTTTTCGCCATCAGATCTCCTTACTCAACTCGAGGCGCTGACCGCTTCAGCACCGCTGACGATGTCCATCAGCTCTGTCGTGATGCCTTCCTGCCGCACCTTGTTGGCGAAAAGGGTCAACGCGGTTATGAGGTCGCCGGCCGCGTTCGTCGCGTTCTGCATCGCGATCATCTTGGCCGAGTACTCGCTGGCCTTGTTCTCGAGCACGGCCTGGAACACCTGCGTCTCGACGTAGCGGGGCAGCAGTCCATCGAGCACGGACTCAGGGTCCGGCTCGTAGATGTAGTCGGCGCTCGGGCCAGAGCGCTCTTCCTCCCGCTTTGGAATCTCCGCCGGAATCAGCACCCTGACTGTCGGCACCTGGCGAAGCGTGGAAACCCACTTCGCGTAGCACAGCAGCACCGCGTCCGCATTTCCCTTCGTGTACTCCTCGAGAGCGACGGCGACGGCGGGCAGCACCTGCGCCTGGCTCGGCCTGTCGGGAAGGTTGCTCACCTCCGCGATCACGTCCCGCCGGTAGCGCAGCAGGAAGTCACGCCCCTTGCGCCCCAGCGTCACGTACCTCGGGTCGTCGGGATAGTTCTCCTGCATGTATCTCGTCGCGGTCCGGATGTTGTTGACGTTCACCGCGCCGGCAAGACCCTTGTCCGTCGTGACCAGGATCATCACGGCGCGCTTGCCCTCGCGACGGATGAGGAACGGGTGCTTGTACTCGGTCGCCCTCTCGCTCACGGTCTGCAGCACCTCGACCATCTTGTCGGCATAAGGTCGCGTGGCCTGGACCGCCGCCTGCGCTCGCCGCAGTCGCGTCGCGGCGACGACCTGCATGGCGTTCGTGATCTTCTGGGTGTTCTTCACCGAGTCGATGCGCCGGACGATGTCTCGGAACGAGGGCAATTACTTCTCCTTCTGGGAAGCTGCCACGGGCTGGGCGGCGCCAGGGTCGGGCTCGTCCTTGTAGCCCTCGACCCCGAACTGGTGGTTGAACGTCGAGATCGCGGCGTTCAGGCGGGCGAAAAGGTTGTCGTCGAGCGCCTTCTGCCGGTCGATCTGGTCGAGGACGTCGGGGCGTTCGGCCTTCAGGAATCGGACGAATGCCGCCTCCCACTCAAGCACGCGCGCGGTCGGGACCTTGTCGAGGTGTCCCTGCGTGCCGGCGTACAGCACCGCCACCTGCTCGGCGAGGGGCACCGGCTGGTACTTGTCCTGCTTGAGCAGCTCGGTCAGGCGCGCGCCGCGCTCGAGCTGGTTGCGCGTCACCGTGTCGAGGTCGGACGCGAACTGCGCGAAGGCCGCCAGGTCTCGGTATTGAGCAAGATCCAGGCGCAGCTTCCCTGCGACCTGGCGCATCGCCTTGGTCTGGGCGTCGCCGCCGACGCGGGACACCGAGATGCCGACGTTCAGAGCCGGCCGCTGGCCGGCGTTGAAAAGGTCGGCCTGCAGGTAGATCTGACCGTCGGTGATCGAGATCACGTTGGTCGGGATGTAGGCGGACACGTCGTTGGCTTGCGTCTCGATCACCGGCAGCGCGGTGAGCGAGCCTCCGCCGTGCGCCTTGTTGAGCTTGGCGGCGCGCTCCAGCAATCGCGAGTGGAGGTAAAAAACGTCGCCCGGGTAGGCCTCGCGGCCGGGCGGGCGCCGAAGCGTCGCGGACAGCTGGCGATACGCCCACGCCTGCTTCGTCAGGTCGTCGTAGCAGCAGAGCGCCTCGCGGCCGGTCTCGAGGAAGTGCTCGCCCATCGCGCAACCGGCGTACGGCGAGATGTACTGGAGCGAGGCGGGGTCGGCCGCGGACGCCGCGACGATGATCGTGTAGTCCATGGCGCCGTTCTCTTCCAGCGTCGCGGCGACGCGCGCGATCGAGGCGGCGTTCTGCCCGATCGCGATGTAGATGCAGAAGAGGTCCTTTCCCTTCTGGTTGATGATCGTGTCGAGCAGGACGGTGGTCTTGCCGGTGAACCGGTCACCGATGATCAGCTCGCGCTGGCCGCGGCCGATCGGGATCATGGCGTCGATGGCCTTGATGCCCGTCTGCACCGGGCTGTCGACGCGCTGGCGGGTGATGACCCCGGGCGCGATTCGCTCCAGGGGCAGCGTCTTTGTCGTCTTGATCGGACCCTTGCCGTCGAGTGGCACGCCGAGGGGGTTGACGATCCGGCCCAGGAGCTCGTCACCGACGGGCACCTCGAGCAGGCGGCCGGTGGTCTTCACCTCGTCACCCTCGCGGAGGTGCCCGAACTCCCCGAGGATGACCGAGCGGACCTGGTCCTCCTCGAGGTTGAGCGCCAGGCCGTAGGTGTCGTGCGGGAACTCCAGCAGCTCGCCGGCCATCGCGTTCTGGAGGCCGTAGATCTGGGCGATGCCGTCACCGACGGCGACGATGCGGCCCACGTCCGCCGACACGAGGCTGGCGTCGAAGTCCTTCAGCCGCTCCTTGATTACGTCCGAGATCTCCCTGGTGCTGATACCCAATTCCCTTCTCCCTAAGAAGCCGCCAGCCGGCGGCGCAGTTGCTCCAACCTGGTGGCGACGCTTGCGTCGACGACGTGGTCGCCGTACTGCAGCTTCATCCCGCCGAGAATGCGCGGGTCGACGACGACGCTGACGCGGACTTCCTTGTCCAGCCGCTTCGACAGCTCGCTCGCGACTCGGTCGCGGTCGCCGGCCTCGAGCGCGATGGCCGTAGTCACGGTCGCGTGGACGCGTCCCGCGGCGTCGTCGGCCAGGCGCTGGAACTCCTCTTCGATCTCCGCCGCCTCCTCGACGCGGCCGGACTCGATGAGCAGCCTCGCGAGGTTCGACGACTCCTCGTCGAGCAGGTTGGGCGCGGTGGCGACCAATCTCTCGCGCTGCTCGGTCGCGATGGTCGGGTTGGTCAGGACGGCCGAAACGCGCGGGTCGTCAAACAGCTCGCGCACTCGCTTCAGCCTCTTGGACCACTCTTCGATGTGGCCGTCCGCCTCGGCGACCTCGAACACCGCCCTGGCGTAGCGCTTAGCCGCGGCCGTCGCCACTTGCGACCTCCTCGATGGCCTTCTCGATCAGCCGCCGGTGCTTCTGCTCGTCGAGCGTTTCGCCGATGACCTTTTGCGTGGCGACGACAACCATTCCCGCGACCTCGTCTCGGGCCGACTGCAGGGCGCGAGCGCGCTCGGCCTCGATCTCCTTCTGCGCGTTCTCGCCGATCCGGCGCGCCTCGTCCTCAGCCTTCTGCTTGAGGTCCTGACGGACCTGCTCGCCGGACCTTGTGGCGGCGTCGACGACCTGCTGCGCGGTCTTGCGCGCTTCGTCGAGGTTCGCCTTCGCCTCCTGCAGTCTCGCCTCCGCATCGGCGCGAGCCTTCTCGGCCTCCTTCAACTGCTCGGCGACCATGCGCTGCCTCGCCTCGGCAAGACGCACTATCTCCGGATAGACCCAACGGGCGAGGATCGCCAGCATGATCAGGAAGGTGATCAGCTCGACGATCACCGTCCCGTTGATGTCGATGACGCCGGCTTCGCCCGCCAGGAACATCGCTACTTCACCTGGCCCAGGAACACGAACCCGAAGGCGAGGTTGATGAAGTACATCGCCTCGACCAGACCGACGATGGTGAAGAGCCACGGGATCATTCGGCCCTGCGCCTCAGGCTGGCGCGCGATGCCGCTGATGAAGGCGTTGCCGGCCAGGCCGTCACCGAAAGCCGCGCCGATGGCGCCCAGTCCCATCAGCAGGCCGAACCCGATGAGGGCCCCTGCAAGTTCGATTCCGTGGTCAGTCATGTGTCCCCTCCTGAATTTGAGTGAGCATTCGTCCGGCTACCAGCGCCGGCGGGCGATGCGGCTGTTCGTGTTCGAGCCCCTCGCGGGCCATTCCGAAGTAGATGACAGTCAGCAGCATGAAGATGAACGCCTGGATGAACCCGATGAAGATGACGGCGAAGGCTTTCCAGATGCCGAGCAGAAAGATGCTGATCACCGTGTGCGGCACTGGACCTAGAAAGTCAAGGCTGTAACCCGCCGACGAGATCAGCAAGATCATGATGCCGCCGGCAAAGATGTTGCCGAACAGCCGCAGCGACAGCGTGATCGGCTTCACGGCCTCTTCGACGATGTTCAGCGGAATGAAGAGGATCCGAACGATGAGCGGCAGTTCGAATGGCTTGGTGAATCGGCGCAGGTAGCCGTACAACCCCTGGACCCGAATGCTGTACCACTGGACGACGAGGAACACGACGAGCCCCATCGCGAGAGTCTGGTTCCAATCCGCATTCGCGGCGTGGAGCGAGGGGAACAGGCCGAGCGGCAGGAACTCGATCCAGTTGGCGACGAGGATGTAAAGGAAGAGCGTCATCGCCAGCGGAAGGATGAAGAGCGCGTCTTCGGAGACGTTGTCCTTGATCAGGCCGCGAAGCAAGTAGTAGCCCCACTCGAAGACAGCCTGGACCTTCGTCGGCGTCCCGGATTGAAGCTGAGAGCGGATCCAGAAGGCGACCGCGAGTGTGATGAGGATCGCAAGCCCACTCGAGATGAGGCTGTTGTAGTTGAGCGTGCACAACGTCCCGCAACCGAAGCTGACAGTGGGCTGATTGACGTCGATGTTCATGCCTTCAGACCCTGCCGGAGCGCGGCTCCGACCATCACCACCTGCGCCACGCCGATGCCAAGAAGCACCGCCGCCGGCGACGCTCCGACCAGGAACGCGATCAGGATGGCGATTGCACTGAGCGCGGCCATGCGCACGATGCTCGAGACCACGAACGGCACGCGGCGGGCGATTGCCTGCTGAATCAGCTGCCCGTTGCCGGCGCCGAGTACGAGCCCGAGGGCCATGCCCAGGCCGATGGGGCGCTGGCCGAGGACGAACCCGGCGACCAGTGCAATCAGTCCAAACGCGACCGAAACCACCAGCGTGTCGCGCGCTATCCGGACGCCTTTCACCGAGTGAACTCCCTGATCTTCAACCACACCGCCGCGGCACCCGCCGCGAGGCCGACGACTAGACCCACGAGGACAAACACCGGGGACGTGTGGAAGGCCGCATCGAGCCCGACGCCACCCAGGATCGGGAGTAGTACGGCGCCGGCGAAATAAAATCCGACGCTCGCCATGTCGGCCCCGCTCGGACCCTGACTCGATGGGCGCATGCCCGCGCTAAATGCTAGCGGGAACCGGCGTCGCCCAACAGGCGGGCGAGCCAGGGCGCGGGGAGCCGCCAGCCGCCGTGCTGGAGGATGTCGGCCACGACGGTCGATGCGAGCACAGCCGACGCGACGAGCACCACCGCGAGTATTCGGCCGTGGCCAAAGAGCGTCAGACCCAGGCCGCCGAGAAGCGCCGTCGCGGCGTAGAAGACGAAGCAGGTCTGGCGCGCATCAAGCCCGAACGACTGCAGCCGGTGGTGCAGGTGGAGCCGGTCGCCAACCGAAACCGACTGGCCCCGCAGGCGCCGGCGCAGGATCGCCCACCCCGTGTCGGCGATCGGCAGCGCGAGCGCCAGGACCGGAGCGGCGAGGGCGAAGGCCACCGCCACCTTCGCGATTCCGAGGATGGAGATCATGCCGACCGCCATTCCCAGGAAGTGCGCGCCCGAGTCACCCATGAAGATGCGCGCGGGCGGGAAGTTGAACAGGAGAAAGCCGGCGCAGCACCCGGCGAGCGCCCCGCTCAGCTGGACGATCTCGATCTGGCGCAGCTGGCCGGCCGCCAACATCAGGATCAGCGCCACGATGGCCACGACCCCGGCCGCCAGCCCGTCCGCGCCGTCGAGGAAGTTGACCGTGTTCTGCATGCCCACCAGCCAGAACACGCTCACGGGTACCACCAGCAGTCCCAGCTGGATGACATGCCCGCCCGGCAGGCTGAAGAACTTGATCTGAGCGCCGAACGCGAGCACGGCCAGTACCGCCAGCCCGATCTGGACCGCGAGCTTGACGATCGGCAGCATGCCTCGCTTGTCGTCGATGATCAGGAGCCCCATCGCCAGTCCCGAGACGACGATCACGCCAAGGCTGGTCAGGTCCTTCGGAAGAAAGATCAGCGTTGCGAGCGCAAAGCCGGCCCACAGCGCAAGCCCGCCGAGCTCCGGGGTCGGCAGTTTGTGCGCGTGCCTGCCTCCCGGCTGGGCGACCACGCCGAATCGGCGCGAGAGGTAGACCGCGCCTGGTACCGCGATGACGCAGGCGAAAAGGGCGACAAGGAATGGCCAGAGCCCGGGAAGGAGATGTTGGGTCAGGTTGTCGAGCGCGGCGCCGCTGAAGAAATCAGTCAAACGCGTACGGGATCGGGAACTTCCTGCACAGCTCGAGCGCGCGCTCGTGCACCGAGTCGAGAGTCGCCGGGTCGTCGATGCGCTCGACCAGGTCGGCGATGCAATCCGCGATCACGACCATCTCGTCCTCTTTCATGCCCCGCGTTGTGACCAGCGGCGTGCCCACACGAACCCCGCTGGGGTTGAACTTGGACGCGTCGTCAAACGGGATCGAGTTGCGGTTCAGGGTGATGCCCACGCCGTCGGCGATGTCCTGGACCTGCTTTCCGGTCCGCTTTTGCGGGCGAAGGTCGATGAGCATCAGGTGGTTGTCGGTCCCGCCGCTGACCAGGCGCAGCCCTCGCTTCATGAGCTGCTCGGACATCGCCTTTGCGTTGGCCACGACCTGCTTCGCGTAAACCTTGAAGTCCGGCTTGAGCGCCTCCCCGAAGCACACGGCCTTGGCCGCGATCGCGTGCATCAGCGGTCCGCCCTGGGTGCCAGGGAACACGGCGGAGTCGATCGCCTTCTGCCAGTCATTGCGGCAGAGGATGATCGCCCCCCACGCCCCACGCAGAGTCTTCTGCGTGGTCGTCGTCGTGATGGCGGCGTGAGGTATCGGCGACGGATACACCCCGCCGGCAACCAGGCCGGCCACGTGGGCCATGTCGACGAAAAGCGTCGCTTCGATCGAGTCCGCTATCTGGCGCATGCGGGCCCAGTCGACGACGCGTGAATAGGCGGAGAAGCCGGCGAGGAGCATCTTTGGGCGGACCTCCTCGGCCATCCGCTGCACCTGGTCGTAGTCGATCCGCTCGGTCTCGCGGTCTACTCCGTACGAGTGGATCTCGTAGAGCTTGCCGGAGAAGTTGGCCGGGCTGCCGTGGGTGAGATGCCCGCCGGCGCTCAGGTCCATGCCCATGACCCGATCGCCCGGCTTGCACACCGCCATGTAGACCGCGGCGTTGGCCTGCGAACCCGAGTGCGGCTGAACGTTTACGTAGTCGGCGCCGAACAGCTCCTTTGCGCGGTCGACGGCGAGCGTCTCGATCTTGTCGATGACCTCGCCCGTGCCGCCGTAGTACCGGCGCCCGGGATATCCCTCGGCGTACTTGTTGGTCAGCAGGGTGCCGAGAGCTTCGAGGATGGCCGGGCTGGTGAGGTTCTCCGAGGCGATCAGCTCGAGGGTTTCGGACTGCCGCTTGAACTCGTTGCGGATCAGCTGCGCGACCTCCGGGTCCTCCTTGTCGAGGGCGCGGAAGGTCATCGTGGTGATGTTTGCGGTCACTTCACGAATGCTATCCCGCGTGCGGCGGGGGCGGACCGAGCACCTCGGCGGCCGAGATCGCTCCTTCGCGAAGCACGTGAGGCTCGGGCCCGGTGAGGTCCACCACGGTCGACGCCGTCCCGCCGGGCGCGGCGCCACCGTCGAGGACCGCCATGACCCCGGATAGCGCCGCCGCCTCGTCGGCGTTCATCGCCGGATCCTGCCCATGCAGGTTGGCGCTCGTCGTCATCAGCGGGCCGGCATGGCGGAGCAGGCCGAGCGCGACCTGGTGCTTGGGAATGCGCACGCCGAGGGTGCCGCCGCCCATCGCCCAGAGGATCACTGTGAGCGGTCCGGGCCACCACTTCCGCATCATCGCTTCGGCGCGCGAGTCGACGTGGACCAACCCCTCGAGCTGGGACTCGGCGGCCACCATCAGGATCAGCGGCATGCCCACCGGCCGTCCCTTGATCGTGTAGATGCGCTTCTGCGCCAGCTCGTCATCCACGCTGGCGCCAAGCCCGTAAACGGTGTCGGTGGGAAAAGCGAGCACCGCGCCGGTTCGCAGCAGCTGCGCCGCGCGCCTGAAGCCGGCCTGGGTGGGCTTGATCACCAAGCTTCGAGAACTCGCACGAGGCCGCGCGCGTCGCGATGCAGCTGGTGATTCGCAAAGCGGCCGGCGGCAATCTCGGTCACGGCGTCCGCAATCGACGGATCTATCTCCGCGAGAACTCTGCCTCCGTGCCGGAGGCGAGACGGCGCCTCCGCCAGAAGCCGGCGCACCAGCGCCGATCCGTGCTCTTCGGCGTACAGCGCTCCCGCCGGCTGCGCGGTGACCTCTGCGGGCAGCCTCGTCCCCGCGGCGACATAGGGAAGGTTCGCGCAGACGAGGTCGAACTCGCCCGCGAGCCCCTGCATCAAGTCGGCATGCTCGACGCGAACCCGGCCGTTCAGATGATGCCTTGCCACGTTGCGTTCGGCGATGGCTACCGCCTCTGCGCTGACGTCTGTCGCCCACACCTCTGTGTTGGGCGCGTAGTGCGCGACCGAGACTGCGATGCATCCGCTGCCAGTGCCGACGTCCGCCACGCGGACGCCTACCTCCGCCTGGCGCGCGATCTCCACAGCGCGCTGGACGAGCACCTCGGTGTCGGGGTTCGGGACCAGGACGTCCGGCGACACCTCGAAGTCGAGGCCCATGAACTCCTTGTGCCCGACGAGGTAGGCGACCGGCTCACCCCTGGCGCGCAGCGCCACCAGGGCGCGATAGGCACTCAGCTCGGGGTCGTGCAGCGGCTGATCGAACTTCAGGTAGAGGTCGAGCCGGCGCACGCCCAGCGCGTGGGCCAGCAGCAGCTCGGCGTCGAGACGGCCGGATTCCGATCCGTGCTTCTGGAGGTAGTCGGCGGAGAGCTTCAGGACCTCGACAATGGTCACGCGCGCGTGACCGGCGGTTCGGCGCCGCCGTTGAGCTGCGCCGCGCGCTCGGCGGCGATCAGCGCCGAAACGATGTCGTCGAGGTCGCCCTGCATGACCCGGTCGAGCTTGTGGAGTGTCAGGTTGATCCGGTGGTCGGTCACCCGGTTCTCCTTGAAGTTGTAGGTCCGGATCTTCTCCGAGCGGTTGCCGCTGCGCACCATGTTCTTGCGCTGAGCGCCGATGGCCTCCTGCTGCTCGGCCAGCTTCATCTCGTAGAGGCGGGCGCGGAGGACGCGCAGCGCCTTCTCCCGATTCTGGAGCTGTGACTTCTCGTCCTGGATGCTGACCACCAGCCCGGTCGGCTTGTGCACGATGCGGATCGCCGAGTAGGTCGTGTTCACGCTCTGGCCGCCAGGACCGGTGGACGTCGAGGCCTTGATCTCCAGGTCTTCCGGCTTCAGCTCCACCTCCACCGGGTCGGCCTCGGGCATGACCGCGACGGTTGCGGCGGAGGTGTGAATTCGGCCCTGCGCCTCGGTCTTGGGTACGCGCTGGACGCGGTGCACCCCGCCCTCGTACTTCAGCTGCGAGTAGGCCCCATGGCCGTGGACCTCGAACTCGATCTTGTCGAAACCGCCCTTCTCGGTCGGCGAGGTGTCGACGACGTCGACCTTCCAACCTTTCTTTTCCGCCCATCGCGTGTACATGCGGAACAGGTCGGCCGCGAACAGCGCGGCCTCCTCCCCACCTTCGGCGCCCTGGATCTCGACGACGACGTCCTTGTCGTCGTTGGGGTCCTTCGGAAGAAGCAGGACTTTCAGCTGCTCCTCCATCTCCGCCGCCTGCTCCGCCGCGCGCCGTTCCTCAGACCGCAGGTACTCCTGCATCTCGACGTCCTTCTCGTGGCGCAGGAGCTCGCGCGCCGAGTCGGCCTCGTTGCGCGCGCGTCGGTACGCGTCGTAGGCCTCGACGATCTCGCGGATCGACCGCTGCTCGCGGGCGAGCTTCGTCAATCGCTCGTGGTCGGTGGCGACCTCCGGGCGCGCCATCTCGTTCTCGATCTCGCGGTAGCGCCGCGAAATCGTGTCCAGCCTGTCTATCAAGCCGCTGCGCGGGGCGCGATCAAGCCGCGACGGCCTCCTCGCCCTGGCGCGCGCTGTTGAACGCGCAGATCGCGACCTCGAGCATGTCGTCCGACGGCTCACGGGTTGTGAACTTCTGCGTGCCCAGCACGGGCAGCAGCGCGATTTTCACGATCGGGTTGTAGCGGTGGCGGGCCATGTAGCGGATCAGCTCGAAACCGGAGCCGGCGATGAGCGGAATCGCCAGGAGCCGGCTGGCGATGAGCCAGAAAAGGTTGGGGTGGAACAGCGCGACGACGCTGAATACGACCACGCTCACAACCAGCACCACCAGGAGAAAGCCCGTCCCGCAGCGCGGGTGGAGCGTGCTCGCTTTTCGGACCGACGGGACGTCCAACGCCCAGCCCGATTCGAAGGCGTTGATCGTCTTGTGCTCCGCGCCGTGGTACATGAACACGCGCCGCACGTCGGGCAGCAGCGAGATCGCCGAAAGGTAGCCGAGCACCAGGCCGACCCGGATCAGGCCTTCCACCACCACGAACGCGAAGCTGCCGCTTCGGTGGACGGCAAAGCTCGCGAGCAGCAGCGGCAGGCCGATGAACAGCGCGAGCGCGAAAACGGCCGCGACGGCAACCGAGCCGGTGATCTCCCGCTTGCCGATCTGTACGTCGTTTGCGCCGGCGTTCATGTTGGCCGACCAGATGAGTGACTTCATGCCCAGGTGCAGCTGCTCGCCGATCAGGGCGAGACCGCGAATGAACGGCAGCTTCCAGATCGGGTTGGTGTAGATCGGCGCTTTCAGCTCGCCGCGATCCACGACGATCTCGCCCTTCAGGGTGTCGGGGTTGAGCTTCGGCAAGCGCACCGCCACCGCGTAGTGGCTCTTGCCGCGCATCATCACGCCCTCGATGACGGCCTGGCCGCCGTAGAAGAACGGTTGCTCGGCCTTGGGTTTTGCCGTGGCCTCCGGAGCCGCTATCGCCGGCTCCGCCATCTAGACCCTGGTCTTAGCAGCCCGCTTCCGGAACCGCTCGACCTGACCGCCGGTGTCCACGATCCGCTGCGTGCCCGTGAAGAACGGGTGGCAGACGGAGCAGATCTCGGTCTTGAGCTCTTTGCGCGTCGACCCTGTCGTGAACGTGTTACCGCAAGCGCAGGTGACGAGCGCGTCTTCGTAAAAGGTGGGGTGAATCTGTACCTTCATGGGTTCTCCGGGTTGGTTAGTTTACCGAGCCAGCGAAGTGAGCAAACCTTCGGCCTGGAAGGTCATGAACGCCAGGTAGAGGACGAGGCCGAGCCACGAGGCGCCGAGCGCCCACCTGGCTCCCATCGGCACCGACGTGTAGTAGGGGTTCTTGGCGTTGCGGAAGGCGGCCCGAGCGGTGCCGATCGCGAGCACGCCGATGATGATCGCGATCACGCTCAGAACGTGGATGAAGAACACCCCGACCACGATGGCCGCGATGCCCGCCACCTGGAACCACGGCGACACCGGAGCAAGGACCCAGGCCCCGTCCAGCTGCCAGACGGGCAGCATGTTGAACAGGTTGATCAGGAAGCCGAACCAGGCCGCGAACAGGAGGATCGGGTTGTGGGTGTCGATGAACAAGAGCCACGCAACCGTGGCTGCGATCGTGCCGGCGATCGGGCCCGCGATGCCGATCTGAGCCTGCTTCAAGGCGTCCGTCGGGTGTGACCGCTGGAAGATCGCGGCCCCGAGGAACGGAACGAAGATCGGAGCAGTGGCGGCCATACCCTGGCGCCTGATCTCCAGGACGTGGCCCATCTCGTGAAGGAAGATCATCACCACGATCGCCACGCCGGCCCACCACGACCCGTAGAGCAACGCCCACGCCCCGACGCTGACAAGAGCCGATGCCAGCGTGGCGAAGGCGGGCAGCTTGACGAGGAACAGGCCGAAATACTTGATCACTCCGAATACGGCGACCGCCCCCGATCCAAGCCAGCCCAGCAGGCCGCGGCTCGACTGCCGTGGCGCAGCCGAGTAGTGGTAGGGCGACTCGGGCGGTATGTCCGAGCCCGCCTGATACGAAGAAGGCGGGGGGATGTACTGCCCGCTCTGAGGCGGCTGGTAGGGGTAGTTTTCGCTCACCTGAGTACTCCTATAGATACCCCTACCGGGAAACGCCTAATCCGGGTTCTCTATACGAGGTGATGCCGGGTCGTCAGCCGGCGGACGGTGCCCTGCCGCGCCGACAGGGCAAGCGACCAGGTCTCCGCAAAGCCGCTCCCATAGGTCACGCCGGGCAAGAGCGGGCCGCCAGTGACTCCCGTAATCGCTATGGAGACGTCTGCGGCCGGAGCCAGGTCGGCCAGGCCGTAGACGCGTGACACCTCGTCGCCGATCAGGTTCCGCTCCTCCTCGTTGCGCGGCATCAGCCGGGCGACGAACTCACCCCCCAGGCAGCGCACCGCGCAGGCGGCGAGGAGGGTCGCGTGAAGGTCGCCGGAGCCTATCGCCGCGTCGATCCCGGTCCCGCCGATCGCGGCCATGACCGCGCTCGCGAAGTCGCCCTCCTCCAGGGTCCGGATCCGGGCCCCGGCGGCGGAGACGTCCGCGATGAGCTCCTGGTGCCGCGGCCGCTCGAGGATGGCCACGGTCAGGTCCTGGACTCGCACGTCATTGGCGAAGGCGATGCGGCGAAGGTTGTCCGCGACCGGATCGTCGAGGTCGATCGCTCCGCGGGAGCGGGGACCGGCGACGAACTTCTCCATCTGCGCCACCGCGGGCAGTGAGGCGAAGCCGCCAACCTCGACGGCCGCGAGCAGCGACACCGCGTTGATGTGGCCGCGCGCGACCTGGCTCGCTCCCTCGACCGGGTAGACGCCCAGGTCGACGACCCGCGGTCCTCCCGGTATGACCGCACCGAGCGGCAGGTGCGGCTGCTGGCGCGGGCTGAGGACGACCGCGCCGGTGACGGAAGAACGCTCCAGCGCCTGGCGCATCGCCTTCCCCGCGGCGTCGCTGACCGCCTCCGAATCGCCCTTGCCGAGGAAGCCGGCGCTCGCGAGCGCCGCCGCTTCGGTGACGTGGACTAGCTCCAGCGATAGGTCGACAGCCGGCGTGACGGAAGGAATGCCGCTCCTTTGCTGCTCCATGGCCCCCTCTTTGTTCTACGCGGTCTCGGTCTCTTCGATGAGCTCCGCGGGACGCAGCTCCATCTGATCACCAGTCTGGAGGAACGCGGCTTTCACGAAATCCCTGAACAGCGGGTGCGGCCGGTTAGGCCGCGATCGGAATTCGGGGTGGAACTGGCTCGCGACGAACCACGGGTGGTCCGCCAGCTCGATGATCTCTACCAGTCGCCCGTTCGGCGACAGTCCGCTGAAGATCATCCCCGCCTCGCCCATCACCTCGCGGTACTCGTTGTTGAACTCGAAGCGATGGCGGTGCCGCTCGTACACGACCTCCTCACCGTAAGCCTTGTACGCGTGCGAGCCCGGAAGGAGCTTGCAGGGATACAGGCCCAGTCGCATCGAGCCGCCCATCTGATCGACGTTGCGCTGCTCGGGCATCAGGTCGATCACCGGCGTCGAGGTGAAAGCGGCGAACTCGGTCGAGTTGGCGTCGGGCGCGTCGAGCCTCTCCCGCGCGAAGTCGATCACCGCGCACTGCATCCCGAGGCACAGTCCGAGGTAGGGAATCCGGTTGTGGCGCGCGTAGCGCGAGGCCTGGACCTTGCCCTCGATGCCCCGGTATCCAAACCCGCCCGGGACCACGATGCCGGCGACGCCCATCAGCGGCGAGGTATCGCCGGCGTCGATCTTCTCCGAGGACACCCAGCGGATGTCGATCTCGAGCCCGTGGTAGATGCCCGCATGGCGCAGCGATTCGATCACGCTGAGGTACGCGTCCGGAAGGGCGATGTACTTGCCCACCACCGCGATGGGCACCGTCGCCCGCGGGTGCTTGATCCGGTCGATGAGCTCGGTCCACGGGCCGAGGTCGGGAGAGTGGGCCGCCTCGTCGAGCTCGAAGTGCTTCGCCATGACCTTGCCCAGGCCCGAAGCCTCGAGCATCAGCGGCACCTCGTAGATGGACTCGACGTCGGGCACCGACACGACTGCGTCGCGTGGCACGTCCGTGAACAGCGCGATCTTCTCCTTCAGGTCGCTGTCGATCGGCAGCTCGGAGCGGCAGATGATCGCGTCCGGTTGGATACCGATGGCGCGCAGCGCCTGGACCGAGTGCTGCGTCGGCTTGGTCTTCATCTCCTGGCCGTGGACCACCGGCACAAGCGATACGTGGACGTAGAAGACGTTCTGCCGGCCGAGGTCGTTCTTCAGCTGGCGGATGGCCTCGAGGAACGGCAGGCTTTCGATGTCGCCGACCGTGCCCCCCACCTCGACCACCACCACGTCCGCCTGCGGGTCCTTGGCGGCGCGAAGGATCTTCTCCTTGATCACGTTGGTGACGTGCGGGATGACCTGGACCGTCGCGCCGAGGTAGTCGCCACGGCGCTCGCGCGCGATGACGTCCTGGTAGATCTTCCCCGTCGTCACGTTGGACGCCACCGTCAGGTTCTCGTCCACGAAGCGTTCGTAGTGGCCGAGGTCGAGATCCGTCTCCGCGCCGTCGTCGGTGACGAACACCTCGCCGTGCTGATAGGGGCTCATCGTCCCCGGGTCGACGTTGAGGTAAGGGTCGAGCTTCTGCAGGGAGACGGTGAGGTGGCGCGCCTTCAGGATGTTCCCGATTGACGCCGCGGTGATCCCTTTGCCGAGAGAGGAGACGACACCGCCGGTCACGAAAACGTACTTCGACATAGGACGACCTCCTGGCGGTTTTTCAAATTTTACCGGAGACGGAGGTCGGCTAAACCTTCACCTCGGCTTTCGGCTCCAGAACGACGACCTTGGTCTCGTACTCCGTGACCGAGGACTTCTGGACCGCGAGCTTCGGCTGGGGCTCCGACGCGGTCACCCCCATCTCCTTGAGAAAGCGGTCGATGGGGTCGAGCTGGAGCTTCAGACCGGGGATCGCATAGTGCATCGGCACCACGTAACGCGGCTCCAGCTGGCGCACCACCTCGGCGGCCTGGGCCCCGTTTAGCGCCGTGTGCCCGCCGACCGGCACGAGCAGGACGTCGGGATTGGATGCCGCCTCGGCCTCCGAGTCGTCCAGCTTGTGGCCGAGGTCACCGAGGTGGCAGACCCGCACGTCGTCGATCTCTATCAGGTAGACGGTGTTGCGGCCTTCCTTCGCACCCTTCTCAGAGTCGTGATAGGTCGGCACCCCGATGACGCTCACTCCGGCGATCTCGTATTCCCCGGGGCCGCGGATCTCGTACGCGCCGTCGCGGACGACCTGCGTATAGCTGTGGTTGTCGTGACCATGGCTGACGGTCACGACCTCTGCGTCCATGCGCGAAAGCTTCAGCCCGATCGCGGGCGGGTAAGGATCCGTGACCACCGCCGCGCCGCGACCTCGCAGACGGAAGCAGCCGTGTCCTAGCCAGGTGACGTCCAATGCTCGCTCCTTCCTTTCCTTACATCCGTTCCGGGGCGCTGACCCCCATCAGGTCGAGCGCGGTCTTCAAAGTGTGACGCGCGGCCCGCGAGATCTCCAGCCTCGCCCTTGTCAACTCCGGGTCGTCGACGACGACCCGATACGCGGGTTCGGCGTTGCCCGCGTGGTAGAAGCGATGCACCGACGTCGCCAGGTCGTGCACGTAATAAGGAATGCGGTGCGGCTCGAGCAGGCGTGCTGCGTCCTCGACTACGCCGGGCCAGAAGGCGAGCTGCCGCGCGACGTCCAGCTCCCAGGGCTGGGAGAGCAGCGCGACCTTCGCGACATCGGGCAGGTTGCGATGGCGCTCGCGAGCGGCCACCTCGACGTTGGAGAGTCGCGCGTGGGCGTACTGGGCGTAGTAGACCGGGTTTTCATTGCCCTGCGTGATCGCAAGCTCGAGGTCGAACTCGATCGTGGTGTCGGGCGAGCGCAGTAGATAGAAGTAGCGCACCGCGTCCGAACCGACCCGGTCGATCAGCTCATCGAGGGTGACGAAGCGCCCGGCGCGCTTGCTCATCTTCCCGCCAGAGCCTGCGGCGGCGCCCTCCTTGAGGTTGACCAGCTGGTTGAGGATGATCACCAGCTTTGTCGGGTCGATGCCGAGCGCGCCCGCGGCGGCCTTCATTCGCGGCACGTAGCCGTGATGGTCGGCTCCCCAGACTTCGACGACGCGCTCGAAACCGCGTCTCTCGAAGCGGCTCAGCAGGTAGCCAAGATCGGATGCGAAGTACGTCGGTTCTCCATTCGATTTGTAGACGACGCGGTCTTCCTCCTCCGTCTCCGCCGGGTCGCCGAACCAGAGCGCGCCTTCCTTCTCTTTGAGGTAGCCGCCGTTCTTCAGCCGGGCGATCGCCTCCTCCGGCAGCTGTTCGTGCCACAGCCTCGACTCGTAGAACCATTCGTCGTACCGCACGCCAAGGCGAGCGACGCTGGCTCGGATGCGGTCGACCATGGCCGCGATCGCGAACGCTCGGAGCTCGTCCAGGTTGTCGACGATGTCAGGCTTCTGCGCCCTCGCCGTCTCGGCGATCTCGGTCACGTAGTCCCCGACGTAGCCGCCTTCAGGCGGCTCCTGCCCGTGCAGGCGTGCGTACACCGACTCGCCGAACAGGCGTGCCTGGCGGTTCTGGTCGTTGACGTAGTACTCCCGGTGCGCGCTGTGACCGGTGAACTGGAGGAGCCGCGCGATCGAGTCGCCGAGGATCGCGCCCCTGCCGTGACCGATGTGCAGCGGGCCGGTCGGGTTTACGCTCAAGAACTCCACCTGGACCTTTTCGCCATGGCCGAGGTCGTTGGCGCCGAAGCGCGGCTCGACCCTCGACACCAGCCTCTGCAGCCACTCATCGGTAAGGCGAAAGTTCACGTAGCCTCCGACCGCTTCGGCGGAAGCGGCGCCATCCGGGACCGCGATCGCCGCCGCGATCTCCTGGGCGATCTGGCCCGGGGGCCGGCGCAGCACTCGAGCGAGCTTCAGACCTGCCGACGTGGCGTAGTCGCCGTGGCCGGCGTCCTTCGCACGGCCGAGCTCGAGGTCCGGAAGCTCTCCATCCACTCCGAGGTCGCGGACTGCCTCGATCAGCGCCGTCTGAATCGCGTCGCGGACCGTCAGCAAGTCGGGTGCTGGCTCGTCAAGGTGAGCTCGGCCTGGGTCGAGCTGCCGCCGCGCTCGTAAGTCACCGTCACGCGCTGGCTGCCGTGGAAGCGCGAGCGAAGCAAGAGGCTGATCGGATGCGCGGCGTCGAGCTTCACGTCGTCGATCTGGGTGATCACGTCCCCCACCTGAAGGCCGGCCGCGGCGGCAGGGCCGGACCTGTCGACGGCCAGGAGCTGGGCGCCCTCGGGCAGGCCGCCGAGCTCCGCGCCCTCGGCGGTGATGTCGCTGGTGCTCGCGCCCAGGGACGCCACCGCGACCTGGCCCGTGGAGAGGATCTGCTGCACGTCGTCCTGGATGTCGGCGACGTTGAGGCCGAAGCCCTGCGGCTGCGCCGGCGACGTCATGGCGATGCCGATGACCTGGCTGCTGACGTTGAGCAGCGGCCCGCCGGATGTGCCGTCGTCGATGGGCACGTTGGTCAGGATCGTGTCGCTGAACTGGATGGTGTGGCCCAGGTTGACGGGATCCTTCGCCGACGTCACGCGGTGCATCGCGCTCACGTACCCCGGCGTGATCGCGCTGCCCTCGACCGGCCCGCCGACCGCGACGATGACCTGCCCCTGGACCAGCGCCGTCGGATCGGCGAAGGCCAGCGTCGGCAGGCCGCTCACCTTGTCGACCTTGATCACCGCGACGCCCGTCTGGCAGTCGTAGTCGACCAGCCGCGCGTCGTGCGGCGTCGAGTCGCCCGGCACGAGGACGGTGAGGCCGTTGGCCCCCGCGACCACGCTGGTGCTCGTGACGATGTAGCCATCGCTGGTGGCGAAGTAGCCCGAGCCGCGAACCACCGTCGGCAGATGCTGAGTGACGACGCTGACGACGGCGGGGCGGCCTTTTGCCGCGGCCTCGACGATCGCCGAGTCCTGGGTCAAGGTGACGCCCGGACGCAGGTTGACCTGCTGTGGATTGGTCCGCGACTGGACCCGAAGGATGCCGAGGGTCACGCCGGCAGCGACGAGCGCTGTGACGACGAGCCCGGCCAGCACGGCAAGGAGGGGACCCCAGAGGGGGCGGCGCATGGGCTTGATGTTAGGAACGGAGCCCAGAGGGACGTCGAACGCGGTCGGCGAGAGCTGCCGACGCCCCTCTAGCTTTCAGGAGCCGGGTCGATCGGGTACCAGGTCATGACGAGCTGGCGGTTCGTCTCAAACCCCGCGTTGCGGTAGAGCTTGACCGCCGCCGCGTTGTCCGGCCGGGTCCAGACGTAGGCCAGCGTGACGTGGCGCTCCGCGAACAGCCGCACCGCCTGGCGGACGAGCATCTCACCGATGCCGCGGCCTCGGTGACCCTCGGCGACGTAGAGCTCCGCGACCTCGCCTTCGAGGCCCGTGCCCGGGTCGAAGAGGACGATCCAGCAGAAGCCGATCACCTGACCGACCTCGTCGCGTGCGGCGTAGATGACGTTTTCGCCGTGGAACGCGGACGGGACCGACGCCAGGTGACGCTCGATCTCCTCCCGCGGGAGCTGGGGATGATCCTCGTAATGGATCTGCTCCGACATGTGCAGCTCGACGAGCAACGGCTTGATCAGGGCATAATCGCCGGCCACCAGTCGTTCCACGTCGAGAGTTCGCATCCCCGCCCGATGTTAGCCTGTGTCGTCGCGAGTTCGCCAAAAATTTCGCCGCAAAAATCGCTGACGCCGACGTAGCTCAGCTGGCAGAGCAGCCGCCTCGTAAGTGGCAGGTCGTGGGTTCGAATCCCACCGTCGGCTCCAGGTCCGCCGAGTCGTCTAAGCCGAGCCCGCCGACTCGCCGCCGACGACGCCGTCCACGCGGCGCATATCGCGAGGCGTCCGGGCCGCCGGCCATGCCAGCGTCAGCAGAAGGGCGGCTTCGCATAGAAGGATCGGAACGGCCAGCACCACCAGGGAAAGCTCGAGCAGCGCGTAGCCGGCGACCATCAACCCGACCTGGAAAGGCGTCGCTCCCACCCTCAGGATCAGCCAGCCCGCAATCACGAGCATCGCGAAGTCCTGGAATCCGACGTATGGCGTGAACAGCAGGGATGCGATCAGCCCGGTCGCCATCGGCAGCGATGCGCTCCCGACCCGGTGTCGCCAGGAGGCCGACGCCGCCACGAACACGACCACGATCCCGACGGCGGTCACCTGCGGCCCGAGGCCGAGAGGACCCGCGATGGCGTAGCGCCGCGTCGGCTCCCACTGGGACGCCAGCGAAAGCGCATCGAGGTAGCGGTGCAGTCCGTCGCCGCCCAACATCAGCACCGCCACCGCCGCCATCAGCCCGGAGGCTGCGAGCCATGCGAAGAACATCCGGCGGTGGCCGGCGATCAGCAGGCAGAGCGGGACGAGCAGGACGAGCTGCGGCTTGATCGCCGCGGCGCTCAGCACGACCCCGGCCACAGCCGGGCGCCTGTGCTCCGCGAGCCACCACGCCCCCGCGACCGCCGCCGCCACGAGCGCGACCGGCTGGCCGACCAACAGCCCGAAGGCGGTCGGGAACAAGCCGATGAACAGGGCTAGATGCGCCGCACGGGTCAGGCCGGATCCGGGCGCGACCAGCCACCAGGCCGCCACCGCCGCCGCGGCCACCAGCACCGTCCACAGCACGATCGCGACCTCGAAAGGAAGAGGTAGGAAAAGCGTTCCCAGCCACGCCAGCGGCGGCGGGTTGATGAACGGCGACCAGTACGCCCCCAGGCTCTCGACGGCCGCCTTCTGACCGGCCAGGTCGTAGAGGTGGGCGTATCCGTGCTGCCACGCGTTCAGGGCGGCGCCGTAAAGCAGCCGGAAGTCGTTGCGAACCCGGAACTGGGGGACGTACGTCACGACCGCCGCGTAGACGTTGAAGGCCGTCAGCAGAACCCCGGTCCACAACCCGGCCACCGCCCACAATCGGGTCCGCTCGCGGAAGAAGCCTTCCATGGGTCCGCAAAAAATACGGTGCAGGACCCCATCCTGCGCCCCTCAGTCGTTCGCGCCGAGGCTTTCCCTCGCCGGACGGCGGCGAACTCTGAAGTAAGCCCAGAACAGGACCGACACCACGCCGAAGGCGACGAATAGAACCGCGGTGACCCAGAACGGAGCCGGAGCAGCCCTTCCCGCGCTGGTCTGAGGACGGAGCATGATCTCGATCACGGAAAGCGCTGCCGTTCCGAACACCGCTCCCCAGACACCCCGATGCCAGCCCGCGAGCTTCTCGCCGGGGAGAAAACGCAGCGGGACGAGACCGATCAGCAATCCGACCATTCCGCTGACGAAGATCGCCGCCAGAAAGTTCGAAGCGAGCGCCCAAGCGAAGTCGGTCGGATGGGCGGTCGACTGGATCGAGACCGGCACCCAGACGAACCATGCGGCGAGGGCGACGGCGAGCGTCACGGCCGACGTCACCGCGACGACATGACCTTCTTCGTCCTTGGTGAGCGCGTGGGCGAAGACGATGCCTCCCATCAGGCCATACAGGTAGCCGGGCTGAAAATCGGTCAGCCTGGAAACGAGCACGCAGATCGCAGCGATGACAAGGCCGCTGGGCAGGCCGTGCAGCCTCCAGGTCCCGGCCTTGTGGCGAAGAATCCGATACGAGCCCGCCGCGGCGAAAGAGACGATCGAGCCGGCCAAGAGGGCGCAGACGGCGCCGGTGAACAGCGCCAGGGTGCGCAGATTGGGGCCGAAGCTCGGATCGAGCAGCGCGGCGAGAAGGCCTCCAAACAGGACCACGACCAGAAAGCCGACGCTGTCGCGGAGCTCGCGCCGGCTGCGGCGGAAGGTGCGGAGACGAAGGCGCAGGAGCCAGCCGAATCGTCGCTCCCACCAGTACCGGATGACCTCGTGGTTCTCTTCGTAGGTCCGATTGAAGAGCTGCGACGGGAAGGTGATGAGCAGCACCGCGGCGAGAGCGAGAACAGCGCTGACCAGGAGCGTCACCGGAGCGGCAAGCACTGCTGCGGGGGTCGGGAGTCCGCTCGAGACGGTCGAGGTGAGCCCGCCCGACGCCCCGCCTGCCGGGGCGCGCACGAGATCGTCGACGACCGGTCCGTAGCCCGCTGTATGGGCCGCGGTTTCGCGGTGCAGCGTCGTCGGACCACAGCGGTAGCTGTAGGTGGCGGCGAGGTAAGCGGCGCCGCCCTGGATCGGGCTGCCGTCGTAGTTGTACGAGACCCCCACGTTGTCGAAGGGGGCGGTCTGCACCAGCGAGGAGCCGTCGGCCTGGACGTGGAACTGCGCGTATCCCCGCATGAAGATCTTCAGCCGGTGTCCATTGAAGTTGGCGATCAGAGGCTGCGCGGCGCTGAGGTCGTCCGTTTCGGTGCCATCCGGGGTGAACGTGATCACCATGCCCTGAAGACCGCTCACAGCCACGATCTGGCCATTCCAGGCCCAGTTGCCCGGAGCCGTCTGCCTGGTTTCGACCCAGCGCCCGACGAGGCAGCTGTCTCCGATCGGCGGCGGGGTCGCGGCCGGCCGGGCCATCGCCGCCGCGCCGAAAACGCAAAAGGCGATTGCCGTCGCGGCAACGGCGAGCAGCAGCTTCAGCGCCAGGACCAAGGCGGGGACTAGTTAAGCGCCTGCCCCACATCCGGCATATCGGACATTTGCCCTAAAGAAAAAGGGCTCGACCCGCGGCCGAGCCCTTTGCCGCTATCTGCTCAGTTGACCTCGCGGTAGTCGGCGTCCACGACGTCTCCTTCCTTCTTCTCCTCTTGCGAGCCGGAGCCGTCCGATGGACCACCACCGGCCGGGGTCGCCGCGCCCTGGCCCTGGTAGATGTGCTGGCCGATCTTCTGGAGCGACTCGTTGAAGTCGTCCATCTTCTGCTGCAGGTCCTTTGTGTCCGATCCCCTGGCGGCGGTCTTCAGCGCCTCCAGCTTGGTGTTCACCTCGCTCTTGACGTCGTCGGGGATGCGGGACTCGTTGTCCTTGATCACCTTCTCCGCCTGGTGGATCATGTGGTCCGCCTGGTTTCGGAGCTCGACCTCCTCGCGCTTCGCCCGGTCCTCGGAGGCGTGCGACTCGGCCTCCTTGACCAGCCGGTCGACCTCGTCCTTGTTCAGGGTCGAGGACGCGGTGATGGTCACGGACTGCTCGCGACCGGTGCCCTTGTCCTGCGCCTTGACGTTGAGGATGCCGTTCGCGTCGATGTCGAAGGTGACCTCGATCTGCGGCATGCCTCGGGGCGCCGGTGGAATCCCGTCCAGGTGGAAGCGACCCAGCGTGCGGTTGTCGCGCGCCATGTCGCGCTCGCCCTGCAGGACGTGGACCTCGACGGACGTCTGGCTGTCCGCCGCGGTCGAGAAGACCTGCGATCGAGACGTCGGGATGGTCGTGTTGCGGTCGATGAGCCGGGTCATGACACCGCCCAGGGTCTCGACGCCGAGCGAAAGTGGCGTCACGTCCAGGAGCAGGATGTCCTTGACCTCGCCCTTCAGAACGCCGGCCTGGATGGCGGCGCCGACGGCGACCACCTCGTCCGGGTTGACTCCCTTGTGGGGCTCCTTGCCTCCGAGCAGGTCCTTCACGAGCTGCTGGATGATCGGCATGCGCGTCGCGCCTCCGACCAGCACGACCTCGTCGATCTGCTGCGGGGTCAGGTTGGCGTCCTTGAGCGCGGCCAGGAAGGGCTGGCGGGTGCGCTCGGTGAGATCGGTGGTCAGCGACTCGAACTTCGCCCGGGTGAGCGTCATCTCGAGGTGCTTCGGACCTGTCTGGTCGGCGGTGATGAACGGCAGGTTGACCGTCGTTTCGAGCCGGCTCGAGAGCTCGATCTTCGCCCGCTCGGCAGCCTCGGTAAGGCGCTGCAGGGCCTGACGGTCGGTCTTCAGGTCGATGCCGTTCTGCTTCTTGAACTCATCGGCGAGCCAGTCCACGACGCGGCGGTCGTAGTCGTCACCGCCGAGGTGGGTGTCGCCGTTGGTGGCCTTGACCTCGAACACCCCATCGCCCACGTCGAGCACGGAGACGTCGAAGGTTCCACCACCCAGGTCGAAGACGAGGATCGTCTCGTTGGCCTTCTTCTCGAGGCCATAGGCCAGGGAGGCGGCGGTCGGCTCGTTGATGATGCGCAGCACGTTGAGACCCGCGATCTGGCCGGCGTTCTTGGTCGCCTGCCGCTGCGAGTCGTTGAAGTAGGCGGGTACGGTGATGACCGCATCGGTCACCTTCTCGCCGAGGTACGCCTCGGCGTCGGCCTTGAGCTTCTGCAGGATCATGGCCGAGATCTCTTCGGGCGTGAACTCCTTGTTCGTGTTCGGGATGAACACCACGGCGCGGTCGTCTTTGCCGGGCTTGACCTGGTAGGGCACGATCTTTCGCTCGGAGTCCACCTCACCGAACTTGCGGCCCATGAACCGCTTGATCGAGTAGACGGTGTTCTCGGGATTGACGGCCGCCTGCCGGCGGGCCAGCGTGCCCACCAGCCGCTCACCGGACTTGGTGAAGGCGACGACGGAGGGCGTGGTGCGTGAACCTTCGGAGTTGGGGATGACGACAGGCTCGCCGCCTTCCATGACGGCGATAACCGAGTTGGTCGTCCCCAGGTCGATTCCTACGGTTTTTGGCATTTGTCAGCTGTCCTCCAAGGTGGGATGGAATTGATTCGAAAGTGAATACCCTGGTTTTGTTCCCCGCATCGGTTGGGGCAAAACCCCAGCCCCTAGTCTTATTCGAGTGGCCCGACTCCGTTCTGCGCGACAGATCCGCGAGATCGACGGCCGGAGCCAAGGAAAGGGTGGCGCGGCAAGGAGCGCATCGATAGATGCGTAACGCCGCAGCGCCGGGCCCCTTGACGCAGGCTTCAGCGCCGCCGCGATATCGCGTGAGATGGCAGGCTTCTTGCGGCGGCGCGGCGCCCGGCCGTCTAGCTCGCGCAGATGCGCGCAGCAACGGGGGCGGGACACTCTAAATGGCGATTTTCGAGCTTGACCCGGTCGACCTGATCGAAGTCGCGGCCGTGGGCGAGCCGGGCCGGCGGACATTCTTTCTGTTGGCCACGGGATCGGGCCGGACGCTCACCCTGGGCTGCGAGAAGTCCCAGATCCAGGCCCTCGTCCTGCGCCTGCACCAGATGCTCGAGGCCCAGCAGATCGAGACTCCCGAGCAGGGAGGCGAGGCGACCGCCGCCGCAGGGCCGGCTCCGGGCGAGCCCGAATGGCAGATCGGCGAGATGGGCCTCGGCTATCACGAGGCGCGCCGGATGTTCGTGCTCGTCGCCAGCCAGGGCGCGGTCGGTGAGGGGACCGATGCGCCCGCCGACGACTCCCCCAGCGTCCGCTTCTGGCTGAGCCACGACCAGGTCATCGCTTTCTCCAAACAGGCGGAGTCGGTGCTCGCAGGCGGCCGCCCGCTGTGCCCGCGGTGCGGGCTTCCGATGGACCCCGCCGGCCATCCCTGCCCGGTTCTGAACGGTGCCCGCCCCATCTTCTGAGGAGACCGAGCGGCGGCTCCGGGACATGCCCGAGCTCAAGATCCTCGGGCTGCTCCACGGTGCCTCTAACTACACGTTCCTCGCCCGCCTCGGGCCGGATGGTGACGGGGGCCTGCGCGCCGTCTACAAGCCCGCTCGCGGCGAATCTCCGCTGTGGGACTTCGAGTCCGGGACCCTCTACCGCAGGGAGGTCGCGGCCTACGAGCTGAGCAAGGCCCTGGGATGGCCCGCGATCCCGCCAACCGTCGTCAGGCGCCGAGCTCCGCATGGCGTCGGGGCGCTGCAGCGGTTCATCGAGGCCGACTCCCGCCACTACCTGGGCGAGAGCACGGAGCACGGCGAAACGTGGATTCGGGTGGCGCTGTTCGACGTGCTGACGAACAACGCCGACCGCAAATCCGGCCACTGCCTGTTCGACCCCGAAAACAAGGTGTGGGTCATCGATCACGGTCTCACGTTTCACGTCGACCCGAAGCTGCGCACGGTGATCTGGGACTTCGCGGGCGACCCACTCCCCCAGGACCTGTGTGGCGACGTGGAGCGCGTGCTCGCAGCGATCGATCGCGGGCCGCTGGCGGGGACGATGCAGGAGCTGATCAGCGCCGACGAGATCGCCGTGCTGAAGCGCCGATTCCGCGGCGTTCTCGACCGAAGGTGGCGGTTTCCATCGCCCAGCTCGGCCTGGTCGATCCCCTGGCCGCCGGTGTAACAAAACCCAACCTGCTAACGTTCGGTCGCTTCATGCGCTTCGCGGGGACCCCTCGGCTTCAACCCGTCACCCTCGTTCTCGGAGCCGTCGCCCTCGCCGCAGCACTGACGGCGATCTCGCCGTCGACACGCACCGTGGTCGAGGCCGGCTGCTCCGCCAGCTCAACGTCGAGCTGCCCGACCCCGACACCCGTCAACGCTTTCCTTTCTCTCGACGTGACCCAGGGGCCGCCGACCCAGGTCATCAACGTGACCGGCGGCCAGTTCAACCCGAACGAGTCACTGACCCTTTACTGGGACACGACGAACCACGTCGCCGGCTCGGCGACCGCGGACGGCGGCGGCAACTTCAATTCGCGTGTGATGCCGTTCGCCGGCGACCAGCCAGGCCTGCATCACCTTTGCGCCAGCGTCCCACCCCACCCCTGCGCGAACTTCACCCTCGTAGCCGCGACGCCGTCACCCTCCCCGTCTCCGACCGACCAGACGCCCCAGCCGTCGGCCTCGGCCGGCGAAACGCCGATCCTGATCGCCACGCCCGCGCGAGTCAGCAGCAACACTATCAGCGGCTTCGACGTGATCACCAGGCCGCCGTTCGTGTTCCTGCCGATCTTCGGCCTCGGAGCGCTGATCCTGTCGCTCGGCTACTGGGCGTTCACCGCCCTGCGCCGTCCGCGCCGCCTGGCGCCGCTGCCCTCGGCCGCGGTAGTCCACAGGGCCACGCGGCCCGACTACTCGGCCGGAGTCGGCGCGCCTCCTCCGTCGCCGGCTCCGCAGCCGCAGGCTTCGGCGTGGGACGAGCCGATGCACACGGTGCCGCCGTCCCCACCGCAGGAGGCGGAACCGCCGCAAGCCCCACCCCAGCAGGCTTCCACGCCTTCGTCGCCTGAACAGCCCGCCGAGTGGGGCCCGCCCGTCGAGTGGGGCACCGGAGGTGGCGACTGGGGCTTTCCCGAACCTCCACCGCCGCCCGACGACGGCGGCGCCCCTGAGCCCCGCGACTAGGGCACGCTAGGCCTGGGCGGCGGCCGCCCTCCTCCTCCCCGCCCGCCAGGCGATCAGCCGGCGCAGTCCTCCCTGGATGCCGTATGGGAACGCAAGCATCGCGACGATGAACACCACGCCGAACAGGGCGAGCGGCAGCTCATCCCGGACGTTGCTGGGGAGCTTCATCGCGTCGTTCAACGTGCCGATCCAGTCGGGCGCGAACACGATCACCAGCGACCCCCACACGGCGCCGGGCAAAGTGCCCAGCCCGCCGATCACGATCGCCGCGAGGAGCTGCAGCGAGAGCGTCAACGGGAAGCTGCCTGGGGCCGCGAGGTTGGACGTGTACGCCATCAGCGATCCCGCAAGCCCGGCGCACGCGCCACTGAGGACGAACGCGATCACCTGGGTGCGGGACACGCGGATCCCGTGTAACGCCGAGGCGACCTCGTCCTCGCGGATCGCGCGAAAGTCGCGCCCATAGCGAGTCTTCAGCAGGTTGGCGAGCAGTACGAAAGTGACGGCCGCCGGTATCAGCCCGACCCAGGCAAGCCACACCTCGGCCGGCACGTCGCTGAGCGCGTCGGGGCTCGACAGCGCAGGCACCGTGAGCCCCTGGTCTCCGTGGAAGACGCTCGAGAAGCGGATCGCCACGCCGGGAAGCCCAACCGCCAGACCCAACGTCGCGCCGGCGAGATACGGTCCCCGGAGCCGAGCCGCGGCCGCGCCGACGACGATCGACGCCACCGCGGTGACGAGTATCGAGGCGACCATGACGATCGCCGGGTTGAGGTCGGTGAAGGTCTTGAGCACGAGCGCGGTCGTGTAAGCGCCGATCGCCATCAAGGCTCCGTGGCCGAGCGACAGCTGACCGTTCTGGCCTGTCAGCACCGTCAGCCCAGCGGCCGCGATGGCGATGTAGGTGACGCTCGACAGCTGGTAGACGATGAAGCCGTTGACCGAGTCGAGGAGCCAGATCACGACACCCACGGCGACGATGAACAGGACGCCGAGAAGCCCATGCGTCAGGAGGGTGCCGCGGGACTGTATCCGCTCAAGAACAGTCATGCGCGGCGCTCCGCGCTGTGGACGAATATCCCTTGCGGCCGGACCATCAGGATCCCGATGAGGATCACCAGCGCGCCGATGGATTCGAGGTCGCCGCCGAGATAGCCGCCGATGTACGAAAGCGCCATCCCGATCGCCAGTCCGCCGACCAGCGCACCGACCGGGCTGTCCAGTCCGCCGAGCACCGCGGCCGTGAACCCGTAGACGAGGATCGAGTCCATGTTGCTCGGATAGAGCAGCAGGGTGGGCGCAACCAGCAGGCCCGCGATCGCGCCCGTCAGCGACGCGATGCCCCAGCCGAGAGAAAGCAAGCGGCCGACCCGAACACCCAGCAGGCGCGCGATGTCGGGGGCAAACGCGGACGCGCGCATCTGCAGACCGATTGCGGTGAAGCGGAAGAACACGAGCATCGCCAGCATCACCAGCAACACGAGCCCGATCGTGAAAAGGTTGAAATGAGACAGCGCGATGAACGTGTCGCCGACCTGCGTAGCGGCGATCGAGAACGGCGCCGGGAACGACTGGATCTGCGCGCCCCAGATCATCGGCACGACGCCTTCCAGGATCAGGAACAGGCCGAGCGTGAGGATGACTGCGTTGAGGGGAGGCCCGGTCTCGACCCAGCGAACGAGAAACCTCTCCGCGATGGCGCCCAGCACCAGCCCCGCAAGCAGTGCCGCGACGAAGCCGAGCCAGTAGTTGTCGGTGGCGCGTATGACGGCCAGCGCGATGTACGTCGTCGTCATCGCCATGGCGCCCTGCGCGAAGTTGACGATGCGCGTCGCGCGCCAGATCAGGACGAGAGCGAGGGCAAGGGCCGAGTAGATCATGCCCGCCGCGATCCCGGTCAGCGTCAGGACGATGAAGTAATTCATCTAGTAGCCCAGGTACGCATGCCACAGCTCCTCGTTCTTGGCGAGATCACCCGCGGCGCGAGCGGCGATGGTTCGGCCGGCTGACAGCAGCATGGCCTGGTCGGCGATGGAGAGCGCGCTGCGCGCATTCTGCTCGACCAGCAAGACGCTGATGTTTCGCTCCACGCAGAGCTTGCGGACGGTCTGCATGATCAGCGTGACGAACTTCGGCGCGAGCCCAAGGGATGGCTCGTCGAGGAGCAGAAGGTCGGCGCGCGAGACCAGAGCTCGCCCGACGGCCAGCATCTGACGCTCCCCGCCGGAGAGCGAGTGAGCTGCGTTGTGCCGGCGTGCGGCCAGAGGCGGGAAGAGCTCCATGACCTCGTCGATGCCCGACTTGCCGGCCGATTTGCCGTCCGGCCCTTGGCGCTTCTTGGGCTGCACGACGCGGAGGTTCTCGTCCACCGTCAGCTCGCGGATGACGCCACCACCCTCCGGCACCATGCTGATGCCGCGCCGGACGATCGCCTCCGGCGCCACGCCGAGGAGCGACGCGCCGCGGAACGAGATGCGGCCCGCGTCCGGCTTGACGAGGCCCGCGATCGTCTTCAGCAGCGTCGACTTGCCGGCGCCGTTCGGGCCGAGGACAGCCGTTATGCCCTTGTCCGGGACGGAGAGCTTGATCCCATCCAGGGCCGTCACGCCCCCGTAAGTCACGCGCAGGTCTTCGACCTCAAGCATCCGTCAGCTCGCTCCCGAGGTAGGCGTCGGTGACCTTCTTGTTGTTCTGGATCTCGGTCGGTGAGCCGGACGCGATCAGCCTTCCGAAGTCGAGGACGTGGATGTGCTCGCAAAGACTCATGACCAGGTCGAGACGGTGCTCCACCAGCGCGATCGACATCCGCTCTTTCAGCGAACGGAGCAGAGCGATGAGCTGCTTCTGCTCATTGGCGGAGAGGCCGCTGGCCGGCTCGTCGAGGAGCAGAAGCGCGGGGCGAGAGATGAGAGCGCGAGCGAGCGAGACCCACTTCTGCACGCCGTACGGAAGCGTCCCCGGATGGCGGTTTGCGTACTCCTCGATCCCGAGCGCCTTCAGCTGCGCGAGCGCCTGCTCCTTGAGCGCGGCCTCGTAGCGGTCGGACCGCGGCAGACCCAGAAGGGCTGACGCGAACCCGGGGCTCGAGCCACGTCGCGCGCCGATCATCACGTTCTCGATCACCGTAAGTGCGCGCCACAGCCCGAGGCCCTGGAGCGTGCGCGAGATGCCCAACCGGTTCAGCTCGTGCGGACGGATGCCGTTGATGCGCCGTCCGTTGTATGTCACGTCGCCGCCCGCCGGATCGACCAATCCGCTGACGACGTTGAAAAGTGTGGTCTTGCCCGCGCCGTTGGGCCCGATGATGCCGACGATCGCGCCTGCGGGGACGGAAAGCGAGACGCCGTCAAGAGCCACGACGCCGCCGAACCGGACGCTGAGGGATCTAACCTCCAGCGCCCCGGGTTCGCCGGCGTCAGCGGCTGAAGCAGAAGCTGCCTGGCTCAAGCAGCGTCAAGCGTATGGCCGTACGTCGATGTTTAGGGGATCCCGTTCGTCGGCATCGGCTTCGACGCGCAACTGCCGCAGGCCTGTACTCCGCCGGACACTGAAGCCGTGTAGATCGGCCCGGTGAAGCTGGCCTGGCCGTTCTGGATCACCGCCATCTGGACGCCCGAGTAACCGAGGTGATTGCTCGAGCTGAACTGGAACGGCACCAGTCCAGGGCCCTGATCGACCTGACCGCTCTGCAGCGTGTGAATCACGTCCTGACGGGATGGATTGCGACCCGCCTTCTTCATCAGCTGGACGAATGAGTAAGCCACCGCCATTCCATACTCGACGTTGCCGTCGAAGGGAAGCGACGAGATGTACTGGTCGTGGATCTGCTTGAAGAGCGTGATCCACGGGCTGGATGTATCCGTTGCCGCCGGCAGGTAGCCGGAGGTGACGATGCCATTCACGAGGCCGGACGCGGCCTGGTTCTTGGCGAAAGCGGCGAGAAGTCCCGCGAGCGTTATCGGCTCGGCGCCGACGCTGCTGACCACCCACTTCGGGCTGAAGTGCAGCGCGGTCGCGGTCAAAAGGGAGATGGCCGTGAAGGCGGGGATCGTGTACAGCACGACCACCTGCGCGCCCATCGCCTGCAGCTTCGCGAGCTGCGGTCCGAGGTTGGTGTTGGTGGGAACGTACTTCTCCTTGTCGACGACGTTGGACGCGGAGATCTGGCTGTCCAGACCCTGCACCCCGCCCTGGCCGAAGTCGTCGTCCTGGTAGAGGTAGCCGACCTTCATGCCCTGGAAGTTGTCGTTGACGTACTTGCCCGTGATCTTGCCTTCGATGATGTAGTCGGGCTGCCAGCCAAAGGTCTGCGGCCACTTGGAGGGCTGGTTCCAGCAATCGCAGCCGGATGCGACGAAGAGGTCCGGGACCTTCTGCCCGTTCAGGTAATCGACCACCGCCGTGTGCGTCGGCGTGCCGAGGCCGTTGAAGATGGCGAACACCTTGTCCTCGAGGACGAGCTTGCGCACGACCGTCGAGGTGTTCTGCGGGTTGTAGCCGTCGTCCTCATAGAGGTAGTTGATCGAGCGGCCCCATACGCCGCCGTGGGAGTTCACCCACTGGAAGTAGGCGTTGGAGGCCTTCGAGATCTCGCTGTAGCCCGGCGCCGCAGGCCCGGTCAGGGGCTGATGGCTGCCGATGGTGATCTGTGTCGCCGTGATGCCGGGGGCCGATGCGGTGTTGGTCCCACCGTTCGAGCTGCCCCCGCCACAGGCGGACACGATCATCAAGAGGACCGCGAGCGGGGCCCCCCACGACCTCGAAAGCCGCCGGATCGAAGAGGAAACCATCTCCTACCTCCATCGCGTCCCGAAACGATTTGAGACTTGCCCCCCCGGGCGCGGTTCACCGATAGTACTCTCGGTCAATCGAGCGTGGCAAGAATCGAGTTCAGCCGGTGAAGGGCGCCCTCACCCGCCGCGAGGCCAAGGAGCGGACCAGGCAGCGCCTGCTGGAGGCGGCGCGCGGCATCATCCTGGCCGGGGGGGAGACCCGCGTCTCGGCCAGCAACGTTGCGAAGCACGCGGGCGTCGCGGGGGCCACGTTCTACGAGCACTTCGCGAATCGGGACGACCTCATGGTCGCGCTCTCGGAGCAGCTTTTCGACGAGCTGCGAGGTCAGCTCGCACGCCAGCGCCGCGAGGCGCTCGAGGCGCCGAACGACGAGGAGATCCTCCGCCAGGAGTTCCGCACACCGCTCGAGCTGATCGCCGCCAACCCGGATCTTTTTCGCCTGGCGCTTCGCGTCCGGCATCACCCGGGCACACCTCTCGGAGAGTCCAGCCGACGTTTGACGGGAAACACCCGCAACGACATCGTCGCCGAGCTGGTGGCGCGCGGCTACCCGGCGGCCACCTCGGCCGAGCGGCGCCGTCTGGAGATGATCGCCGACATCCACATCGCGGCCACGGAGGTGCTGGCGCTGGGGCACGTCAGCGGTCGATATCCCGACCTGGACGAGCTCGCCGACATGCTCGTGCTGGTCACGCGGGGCACCCGGCTCGCTCGGTCGTGGACGGACCGCACCGCCGCGACGGGATAATTCGAAGCGGTGCTTCACCGCCTCCGGCCGTACTGGCTCCAGGTCTATTTCCTGATCTACACCCCGGTCGGCCTGTTCGCCGACAGCCGGATCACCGCGCTCTGGCAGCAGTACCTGCTTGGGGCGCTTACCTTCCTCGCTCTCTATCTGGCCTCGCTCAAGGTGCCGCCGCATCTCCGCGCCCAGGTGTGGACGTGCGTACTCGTCGCCACCGGCTTCGAGATCGTGGGATCGCTGGTCTGGGGCGTCTACCGCTACCGCCTGCACAACCTGCCGCTGTTCGTGCCGCCCGGCCACGGCATCGTCTATCTCTTCGGCCTGCTGGCGGCGCAGACCCCGCTGGTACAACGCCACGGCCGCCGTGTCGCGTACGTGGTCCTTGGGGTCGCCGCCACGTGGGCGGCGCTGGGGCTGACCCTGCTGCCGATCGTCACCGGCCGCTTCGACCTGCAGGGCGCGTTGTGCCTGCCGGTCTTCGCCTACTTCCTTCTCCGCTCCCCGCGCTGGCCGATGTTCGCGGCCATCTTCGTGATCGTCAGTGAGCTCGAGATCTCGGGCACATCGTTCGGCAACTGGCAGTGGATGCCGGTCGCGCCGTGGACGCACATCCCGTCCGGTAACCCGCCGTCGGTGATAGCGGGCGGCTACGGGGTGATCGACGGCTCCGTGCTGGTCGTCCTGTGGGTCTACAGCGTCGGCTTGAAGACCATCATCACGAGGATCACCGCGACGATGAGGCCAAGGATCGGTCCGATCACGCGGCTCCTGTTCGACAGGAACTTGAATTCGGACGAGGTCGTGTCGCCGGCGTCGACCAACTCGATCTGACGGCGCAGAAGGGGCGTGAAGACCCCGAATCCCAGTGCCGCGACGACGATGAACAGGATGATCGCGACGATCACCCACAGTGAGGTGATTCCCCAGTGTCCGGCGAAGACCATGATCAGGCCGGACAGGAACAGCACACCGTAAGCCGGGTTGGCGATGCGGTTGTCGATGAAACGGATTCCTTTCAACGCAAATCCGAGGTGGGCCGGCTCACCGGCGGAGCGAGCGTTCCAGACGCCGTAGGTGATGTTCGAGCCCACGGCGACGATCGCGGCCAGGATGTGGATGTACTTGAGTAGCTCGTAAGGGAAGCCGCCCATCAGCTCAGGCGCACTCTAGCCGTCCCGACGGTTGTGCGCTTTCCCGACTCGTCCTCGCCCCAGACCTCGAGCTCGACGTCGTTGCCGTCGACGTTGCTCACCCGGCCGCGACATCGGTACGGCCTGCCCGGCTCGTCGACGCCGCGATAGCTGACCTCGAAGTCGACCAGCTCGCCGCGGCCTCCCAGCCAGTCGGTGACCAGCTGACCGAGGAACGCAGCCTTCAGGAGGCCGTGCAGGATCACCCCCGGCAGGCCGACGCTGCGCGCGTAGGCCTGGTCGTAGTGGATCTCGTAGAAGTCGCCCTGGGCGCCGGCGTACTGCACGAGCTGGCGGGTGGTCGGATTCTTGACCAGCTCCGGCAGCTCCTGGCCGATGGCAGGGGCGCTCATCTTCGAATCAGCGTCCCACGCAAACGCGCGACTGGCTCCCCGCGCTGGTTTGTGTACTCGGTCTCGAAGACGATGAAGAGCATCGCCCCGCTCGAGCCCCTCTTGTCGTAAACGTCGGCGACGTGACCGCGCGCCGTGATCACATCTCCGATCAACACCGGCGCCAGATATTCGAACCGGTTGCCGCCGTTCAACCAGCCGGTGCCGTAGACCTCGGCGTCCGCCATGTGCAGCGACACCGGCGCGATCGCGACGAGGAACGTGGGTGGCGCCTCCTTCGTCCATCGCGGATTTGGATCGCCTATCGCCTCGACAAAGCGTTTGACGTGTCCCGCCTCGATGGTCGCAGTCACCGGCTCCCCGTCGACGCCGATCCGCGACTTGAGAAGCGCGATGACGTCTGTGATCGTGCCTGTGGCGCTCATCGCCCGCGCGGGAGTCCGAGCACGCGCTCGGCGATGATGTTGCGCTGGATCTCGGAGGACCCGGCGTAGATCGTCTCCGCCTGGGACCACATCCAGCCGTACTGCCATCGCCCATCCTCGATCGCGCCGTCCGAGTCCGGCGCGAGCGCGCCGTACATGCCTTCAACCCCCACGGCCGTCTCCTGGAGTCGCTTGTCCATCTCGCTCCAGAAGAGCTTGGTCATGCTCGCCTCTGGCCCCGGCGCGTTGCCGTGCTGGGCGCGGGTGAGGTTGCGAAGGCCGATGAGCCTGAAGACGTGCGCTTCGATACGCGCCTGCGCGATCCGCTGCCGCATGGTGGGATCGGCGCCCGCACCCCTGGCCCGGGCCAGGGCCGCGAGCTCGTCCACCGCCTGCTCGAAACGTGCCGCCTGAGCAAGGCCGCCGCGCTCGAACCCGAACACGGTCATCGCGATCTTCCATCCGTCGCCGGGTTGGCCGACGAGGTCACGGTCTTCGACCTCGGCGCCGCTCAGGAAGATCTCACCGAACTCTCCGCCGCCGGTCATCTGCTTGATGCGCCTGACCTCGACGCCCGGTTGATGCATGTCGACGAGAAAGAACCCGATCCCTTTGTGCGGCTCGGCGGCCGAGTCGGTCCGCGCCAGCAGAAAGCTCTTGTCCGAGTAGTGGGCCCCGCTCGACCACGTCTTCTGACCGTCGAGCACCCACTTGCCGTCGCGCCGTTCCGCGCGCGTCCGCAGGCCGGCAAGGTCGCTGCCGGCGTTCGGCTCGCTGAAGCCCTGGCAGAAGATCAGCTCGCCGCTGAGGATCTTCTCGACATAGGTCTCCTTCTGCCAGTCGGTGCCGTGCGCCACCAGGGTCGGGGCGAGCAGCGTGACCCCGAGCCGACCGAGGATGCCCGGCGCGCCGGCGCGCGCCATCTCCTCCTGGTAGATCGCCTGCATCACCGGAGTGGCGCCGCGCCCGCCGACCTCCTTCGGCCAGCCAAGCTTCAGCCAGCCGCCCTCGTAGAGCTTGCGCTGCCATTCGCGCTGGAGGTCCGTGTCCTCTTCGTCGCGGTAGCCGCCCTTGCCGTCCTGGCGCCAGGCCTTCGGCAGGTTGGCCTGAAGCCATGCCTG
This sequence comes from Candidatus Dormiibacterota bacterium, assembly GCA_024280995.1. Lineage (GTDB taxonomy): Bacteria > Chloroflexota > Dormibacteria > Dormibacterales > Dormibacteraceae > 40CM-4-65-16. Next base: position 34,705 of record JAMXLM010000040.1, on the reverse strand, counting down.
GACCTCCTGGCGGAAGGTCTCCTCCTCAGGCGTGAACCCGAGATCCACGGTTAGGACGCTAGCAGAAGCAACCTGAACCGCAAATTCGACGCAGATTCGCGAGATCGACGCCCGGATTTGCTGGTTTCAGGCTGCTTCCAAAAAGGGCAAACTGGAACGGAGATGGCTACCGAAGTTCTCTGCGGACGCTGTGGTCTGCTGCTCACCAACCCGAACGCGCCATGCCCGCGCTGCGGTTCGTCTTCCTCGGGCGGATACGCCCCGCCGTACGTTCGCTCGCGAAAGAGTCCCATCGCTGCAGGCTTTCTCGCGCTCGTGCCGGGTCTCGGCCATTTCTATTTGGGCCAGAACTTGAAGGGCGTCGCCTACCTCGTCGGAGTCGGCGGTTTGCAATTTTTCGGTTTCGACCTGGATCTCTCGGTCCTCGGCGCCGCCATCGGAATTCCGATGGAGCTTGGCGGTGCGGGTCTGTGGATGTTCAGCATTCTCGACGCGTATCACACCGCCAAGCGGATGAACGAAGGGACGTTCTAGAAAACTTTTCCTGCTAGGAGCTTTTCTTACGCCGCGTGGTCGTCGCCTTGCGCCGGCGCCCATTCGCGGGAGCAGCCTTGCGCCGGCGAGTCGTGGTGCCGCCGAGCGCCTTCTGCACACGCCGTGAGATCGTGCGCAGGCTTCGCTCCACGCCCTTGGTGGCTTTCGACGCGCCTGCCTTTTCGCTGAGCCGCGCCACCTGGCGCTGGAGCTGCCGGTTCTTCTTGATGAGCTCCGCGACCATCGCGTTCAGCTGAGCCACGAGATCGCCCCCGCCCGCCGTCGTCCGGCGGCGGCGTGTCTTCGAGCCTGGCGGACGTCCTCTGCGGCGCGGCGCGGTTGACTGTGCTTCCTCTGGTGCCATTTTCACTCCCTGCGAAAAAGAGAAATCGAGCGCAGCAATACTAGTTGCTGCGCCCGATTTGAATTTTCAGGCGAGATTTATTCCTACGCCGCGACCAGAAGTTGCTGCTTCGACAGACTCTTCAATCCTTCGCGCGCGAGCTCATGTGCGGGATTTGCCTTCCGACTTACATAACGGACGACGCGCCAGCCGCGCCGGCATCGTTCGCGAACTTCGTGCACTGCGATGCGAAAACTGTCGCTCGAGGGCATTCGACTTCGGACCACCGGAGCGCAATCCGTGCGCACGATCACGCGGTGGTGTGGCCAGCGCGCCGCCGCGAGGTCGAGCGCGCCCGCACACACGTGTGCCTCCAGCTGGGCCGATCCGCCGATATGCGAAAAGCCGAACGACTCTGTGTAGACGGCCCGGCCTCTAACAAAAACGGCCAGGCCACATCCGGCCCGGCCATGCTTGTCCAGCGCGGCGTCTACGTAGATCACCAGGCACTCCCGCAAACTGCTGTCCTCCCGTTGTTTCTGGGCCGTTTGTTTCTGGGCCGTTTGCTTCTGGGGCCGTTTGCATCTGGGTCCGCCCCAGGATTTCGGGAAGAGCCTAACACGATGTTGCGGCCTTGTCGCCAGGTCCATACAAGATCTGGGGTCAGTCGGCCGGTGGCAGTTCAGTCCCCATCGCGTGGTAGCCGCCATCGACGTGCAGGAGCTCGCCCGTGGTCATATCGAGATAGTCGGAAAGCAAGACGCACACGGCCCGGCCGACGGGGGATTTGTCCTGCAGGCTCCAACCGAGCGGAGCCCTCTTCTCCCAGACTTCCTCGAAGTCTTTGAACCCGGGGATGCCGCTCGCGGCGAGGGTCGCCAGGGGGCCGGCGCACACCGCGTTGACGCGAATCTTGTAGCGCCCCAGGTCACGGGCGAGGTATCGGGTCACGGATTCGAGCGCCGCCTTGGACACGCCCATCCAGTCGTACTTGGGCCAGGCGGCCGTGGAATTGTCGAAGTCGATGGTGACCATCGATCCGCCGCGCTCCTTCATCAGCGGAAGAAATCCGCGCGCCATTTCCTTGAATGAGAATGCGCTGACCTGAAGCGCGGTGGCGACGCTTTCCCAGGGAGTATTGAGAAATTGGCCGCCGAGCGCATCCGCCGGCGCAAAAGCGACGGAGTGCACCATCGCGTCGAGGCTGTCCCAGCGCCGCGACGTCTCCTTCACCGCGTCCGCGATGTCAGATGGTTTGCTCACGTCCATCTCGAGGATTTCCGGCACCGGGTCTAGCTTTTTCGCGGTCATCTGCGTGATGCTCATCATCCGGCCGAAGCTGGTGAGGAGAATCTCCGCGCCCTCGCGCTGCGCTTCCTGGGCGATCGCAAATCCGATGCTGCGCCGGTCTGACATTCCGGCGATGAGTACTCGCTTCCCTTTCAGAATCATGGCCAGATACTAGAGGCTCGGGCTGGAGCCTCAGGGTTCTGGGCCGGTAGCCACCGGAAGGTCGCGATTCGACCAATCGCTCCACGAGCCCGCGTACAGTCTCGCGTTCGGCAGCCCCGCAACCGCCATCGCCAGCAGGTGCTGGCTTGCGTTGACGCCTGAGCCGCAGTAGAAAACCGCGCCCTCGTCCGCGCCGAGCTCCGCGTACCGCCGCCGCAGGTCCTCGCGCGATTTCAGTTTCCCGTCCTGCTGCACGTTCTCGGAGAATGGCGCGCTCAACGCGCCCGGCACGTGTCCGGCCTTCGGGTCGATGGGCTCGGTCTCACCTCGGTATCGCTCACCCGCGCGGGCGTCTATCAGCGGCACGCCTCGCAGCTCGCTGACCGCCTTGAAGTCGAGAACGAGGGTGGCGTCGGGCTCGCTCGCGCGGAAGTCGCCGGGCGCTACGTCCGGGACGTCGGTGACGAGGGGAGCCCCCCACGCCCCGATCCCGCCGTCGAGCACCGCCGCCGCCTGGTGTCCAAAGTAACGGAGCAGGAACCACAACCGAGCGGCGACCGAGGCGCCGGCGTCGTCGTAGACCACGACGCGGGAGTGGTCCGAGACGCCTGCCGCGCGCATAGCGCCTTCGAACTGCTCACGTGCCGGCAGCGGGTGACGTCCTCCCCCTCCGCTGCCGGTGACCGCATCGAGTTCGACAAACACCGCGCCGGGGATGTGCCCGTTGCTGTATTCATCCCGCCCATTGCGGCCCTTCAAATACCAGCGGAAGTCGATCACGCGGACATCGGGATCGCCGACGTGGGCGTGCAACCAGTCGGCGGAGACCAGGGGCCCGAAGCTCATCTTCTAAACGACGCGGGCGTCGTGGCAGAAGTGGACGGCGTGAGGGTGCAAGCCGTGCAGGCGCTCGATCGAATGCGTCCACTGCTCCCGGTTCTCATGCTGGCCGGGCCATTTCGAGAGGTCCGCATCCCCGGCTTGCGCGTATATGTCCGCCGTGTAGGCCGCGTCGCCGATCATCACGGCGCTCCCGTCGGCGGTGTCCACGAGAACGCTTTGATGCCCGGAGGTGTGGCCCGGGGTAGCCACCACGCGCACCCCGTCCGCGATCTCGGCATCGCCGTCGAGGAGCTCGAATCGCGCGCCGGCGAAGTCGAACCACTGGATCGTGTCGCCCGACTTGCGCGCACGGTCCAACTCCCCGCGCTGGACGTAGAACGGGGCATGCTTGAACACCGCGTTCTGACCGCAGTGGTCGAAATGGAGGTGGCTGTTGATGACGATCTTGACGTCGGCCGGGCTGAGGTCATGCTCGGCCAGGGCGTCGGCGGCGTGGCGGTTGACGACCTTCCATTCGCGGATCAAGTCTTCGTCGCCCCATCCGACGCCGCTGTCGACCAGGATCGCGCCCGCGCGCGGATGCTTGATGACGAAACCGTGCACCGGGATGTCGTTGAAGCTCTTGATGTGCGCGAGATGGAGTCGAACTATCTCGAGGTTCACGGCAGGAACGGCGAAACGGCAAAGACGAGAAACAGGACCGCGACATACACCATCGAGTAGCGCCACAGCCGCCGCGTCCAGCCTCTTCCCTCGAGATCGAGCAGCGCTATTCCGACCAGGCCCGCGCCGAGCACGATCGCCCCGCCGAGGTAAACCGGGCCGGCCGAGCCGGTGAAGAAGGGCACCACGCTGGCGGCCACGGTGAGAATCGCGTAAACGATCGTCTGCCGCTTGGCCGACCGCTCGCCGGCCACGACCGGCAGCATCGGCACGCTTGCGCGCGCGTAGTCGTTCTTCAACAGCTGGGCCAGAGCCCAGAAATGCGGCGGCGTCCAGAAGAAGACGACGCCGAAGAGCGCCAGGGCGGTGAGGTCGAGCCGCCCGGTGGCGGCGGCCCAGCCCACCAGCGGAGGCATCGCTCCCGCGGCGCCCCCGATGACGATGTTTTGCGGCGTGGAACGTTTAAGCCAGACCGTGTAGACGAAGACGTACACAAGCGCCCCGAACAGGGCGAGCGCGGCGGCGAGCAGGTTGGCGCCCAGCCACAGCACCACGAACGAAAGCGCGATCAGCCCGATGCCGATGACCAGCGCGTGCCAGGCGGGGATGCGGCCGCTCGGCAGCGGGCGGCGGCGCGTTCGGTTCATCTCGGCGTCGATGTCGCGGTCGAACCAGCAGTTGATCGCGTGGGCGCCGCCGGCGGCGAGCGTGCCCCCCACGAGCACGGCCAGCATCGCGCGCACGCTCGGGTGGCCCTGCGCTGCCGGAATCATCACCAGCACCGCGGTCGCGTCCAGGAGAAGCACCACGCGAAGCTTCAAGAGGCTGAGGTAGTCGCGGAGCACGCTCATGCCGGGTGTTTCTCCACAGACAGCCGCGCGTAAGACGCCGCGTGATCAGCCCGAGGCAGAGTCAACAGCGCCAGCGACAGAACGCCGGCCCACACCAGCGTCGCGATGGCGACGTGCAGGCCGTTGAAGAAGCCGGCGTTGGTGATCGCCGCGCCCGCGCCGACCGCCACCTGGAGAGCGAGCACCAACAGGGTGCCGATCGCGACCGGAGGTAGGGCCGCCGATCGCATCGCGGACACGAGGACATAGATAAGGAAGAGGCCGATCACGAGCACCGCCCCGCGGTGCAGCATCGAGAAAGCATTGGCGCCACTGAAGTCGAGCGCAAAGCCGTTACCGCACGCCGGCCACGCGTGGCAGCTCTCGTCCGCGCGGCTGGCGACGACGGTCGACCCCGTCAGCACCAGCAGATAGGTCGCCGCGGCCGCCACCCACAGCGTCCGGCGGGGCGTCCCCTGAGTGGCGGGCAGCGACATGATCGCGGTCGCGACCAGCAAGCCCAGGATGATCATCGCGAGGCCGAGGTGGAACAAGACCATCCACGGAGCAAGCTCGTTCTCCACAACGATCCCGCCCAACAACGCTTCACTCAAGCCCGCCGCAAGCGCGGCCGTCGCGAGCCACGCCACAGCCGGCCTGCTGCGTCGAAACACGATCCACGCCGCAACTACGGTGATGACGATCAGCAGTTCCGTGATCGACCCGACCAGGCGGTGCGAGTACTCGATGATCGAGTGCACGTTTGCCGGCGGGTAGGGCCGGCCGTTGCAGAGGGGCCAATCCGGGCATCCGAGCCCGGAGCCTGAGACCCGCACGACGCCGCCAAGCGCGATCTGGAGATAGGCGAAAAGGGCGGTGACGAACGCGAGGCGTCGAAAAACCCCGACTGAGAGCATCTAGTGTCGTAACTCTACTGGCCGGACAAGATCGACAGCTCTGAGGCCAGGACCCCCTCGTCGAGCTGGCCGACCTGGCGGCGATCGATCGTTCCGTCCGACCTCACGAACACGGTCATGGGCAGCGCGCTGAGGCCGTACGAGCGCCCGACGCCGAGGTCGGTGTCGAGGAGAGTCGGCCTCGAGAGGCCGAGGCTCGTCAGGAATGCGCGGGCCGCGTCTGGGGTCTCGCCCTCGTCGACGAGCACCAGCCGGACGCTCGGGTAAGCCTTGAGATCGCGGTCCAGCATCGGCATCTCCGCCTTGCAGGGCGGGCAGTACGTCGCCCAGAAGTTCAGCACGAAAGGCCGGCCGAGCAGGTCGGACAGCTGCACGGTGATGCCCTCGCTCGAGGTCAGCCTGAACACCGGCGCCCTCCCGCCGCCGTTCTGAGGAGCTGCCTCGCCCTGTCGGATGGTCGACAGCGCCTGGAGCACGTCCGGCGCGCCCCAGCCGTCACCGCCGGCCGCGAGCTCGCTCAACCCGGCCGCGCTCAGCGAAGTGACGAGCGAAGGCGGGATGTCGTTGCCGACCTTGGGCACGCCGCGATAGACGAGCCGGATGTATCCGTGCCGGTCGACAAGGGCCAGTGTCGAGGTGTGAGTGTCACCGCTCGCGAGCTCGACCCCGAATGGCTTCCAGAAACTCGACATCTCTTCCGTGGTCCCGGTGGCGAACGTCCAGCTTGCGCCAATCTGTTTCGCGTAGGCGGTCAACGCCGCGGGCGTGTCGGTCGCGGGATCGGTGGTCGCCTCGACGAGCGCGACCGACCCGTGTGTCTGCTTCGCCAGCTGCAAGAACAAGGCCGTGTAGAGCGGACACGTCTCGTGGCAAGTGGTGTGAAAGGCCGCGATGATCACGTCCTTCCCGGCGACGGTGTCGAGAGTCAATGCATGGCCCCACTGGTCGGTCAGCTGAAAGGCGGGCATGGGCACGAACTTCCCGGCCAGCTCGCCGAGCCCGAGGTTGATGTCGTCGTTGCCCGCGTACACGGCTCCCGGCAGCAGCCTTCCGCCGTCGATCCCGATCAACACAGGCTCGACCTGGCCGGCCGTGATCGTCACCGTCACACGAGAGGAATCCGCGCCGAGCTGGACGCCGTCGTAGCGGCCGGCGGGAAGTGAGGCGGTCAAGACTTGCCGCTGGTCCGGCGCCGCGGGCACGCTTCCCGAGACGTTCCCGACCGCCGACCAGTCTCCCCCGCGGCCGAGAGCAAGCGCCGAATCGGGGAGGGTCGTCGCTGTACGACCGGCGACGATGACCACGAGCGTTCCGCCTTCCGCGGGCTGAAGCCTGGGCGCCGCCCAGAGAACGGCGACAAGGGCTACGACGCCAAGCGCCGCCGCGAGCCAGAGACCGGTGCTGCGATTGATCAGGTGGTTACGTTCACCGGCGGTGCCACGCGGTATCGCGCCGCCACCTGGTCGATGAACGCCGCGCACAGGTCCGCGATCTCCTGGCTCTCGATCTGGATCACGTTCTCGGCGTTGCTCTCGCCGCTGTGCGAGAGGTTGAAGCTGCCCACGTACACATAGTCATCCGCGACCAGGATCTTGGCGTGCATGAAGTCGTGCACCGACCCGACCGCGTACGGCGTCGAGCGCTTGGCGCCAAAACGGTTGGCTGCGATGACGGTGTGGAATGCGCCGATCTTCCACGTCGCTCCGCCTTGCGACGACCACTGTCGCTGAACCTCGTCCATCTGAGTCGCATCGTAGACACCGGCGATGTCCACTTTTGGATGCTCGGACAGCTCCGCCAGCGTGCCGAGCACCGGACCCGACGTGATGACGGGCGAGCAGACGCGAATCCGCTTTTCTGCCGAGGACAGCGAGCGCGACATCGCGTGCACCAGCTTCAGCGCACGTCCTGGACAGAAGTACGGACGCACTCGCGTGCCGTCCGCAAGCGCGGTCCACGGAAACGACGCCCGCCCGGAGACGGCGACCACCGGCGTGTCCCACAGGCCCTCGAAGTTGATCCCGTAGTCGCTGGCGACCTCGCTGGACTCGACGGTGAACATCGCGTTCTCTTCCCTATTCCACGAGTCGTTCGTCCAGTTGGTCGAGCCGGTGAGCACCCATTCGGCGTCGCGTATCACGTACTTGTGGTGCATGAGGTCGGGAATGCCCGGCACCGGCTTGACCTGGACGCCGGCGGCCTTGAGCTTGTCCACGAAAGCCCAGTCGATCTCCGGCGGGGGCGGCACCGGGATGGCCAGGCCGTGGTCCTGGTTGAAGATGAGGCGGACGTTGACGCCGCGTTTCACCGCGGCGGTGAACGAAGCGAGCAGTGTGTCCGCGGGCGACTCTTCGAGCCGGAGGTCGTAGATCGCGACGTCGAGCGTCTTGTTGGCGCCGTCGATGAAAGAAGCCACACGCTGCGCAATCACGTCGGCGGTCTGCCCGCCGTCGGTCATGAAAAAGAAGTCGAGCGGCGCTATTGCGCGCCAGCCTTGGGCTCGCCCGTCTGTTCGCGAGGGCGGTCGGCCACCCGCACCGTCAGAGGGCGCGTCGCCATCTCCGCCGCTTCGTCGGGGTCGTCGGTCAGGGTCATCAGCTTCAAGTCCTCGGGCGCGATCGCGCCCATCGCTAGGACATGTTCCTCGAGCCACTCGAGGAGGCCCTTCCAGTATTCGGTCCCGAACAGCACGATCGGAAAGTGCTCGATCTTGCCGGTCTGCGCTAGGGTCAGCGACTCGAAGAGCTCGTCGAGGGTGCCGAACCCGCCCGGGAAGATGACGAACCCCCGTGCGTACTTGACGAACATGTTCTTGCGGACGAAGAAGTAGCGGAACTCGACGCCGAGATCGACGTAGCGGTTGAGCGATTGCTCGTGAGGGAGCTCGATGTTGCATCCCACTGAGAGACCGCCCGCCTCGTGGGCACCCTTGTTGACTGCCTCCATCAGCCCCGGACCGCCACCGGTGATGACGGCGAAACCTCGCTGCGCAAGTGCCGCGCCGAGTCGCTCACCGAGCGCGTAGTACGGATCAGAACGCTTGGTCCTTGCGGAACCGAAGACGGTTACGGCCGGGCCAACCTCGTTGAGCGCGTCAAAACCCTCGACGAACTCGGAGAGGATCCGCAGCACGCGCCACGGGTCGGCATGGTGGCTGAGCTCCTCGATCGCGCTTCGCTCGAGCAGCGCACGGTCGGCCGGCGCCTGCTCCGACGGGACGACCAGCCGGCCGGCGCGGCGCCGATCGTGGTAATCCCGGCGTTCCGCCTCGTTCATCAGGATTCAGACGGTACGGCAGTCTGGGTCTCGACGGCGCCATCCTCGTCGGACGGCTTCGACTCGACTTCCAGCGCCTCGGGCTCGGTCTTGGCCGCGCCGTTCGAGGAGGCCGTCGCCGGCTCTGGCAGCGCCGGTGGCGGCGCGGGCGCCGGTTCCGGCTCGCTGGCGGTCGTGTCCGACTGGCCTGGCATCTGGAGGGTCGCGTCCAGGTGCTTCCGCACAGTCGCCAGCTCGACCTCCAGGTCATGCACCCGCCGGCGGTGGCGCATGTGCTCGGTGAAGTGGTGAAGGCTGTTGAACCAGTGGAACAGCGTGCCGACGAGCAGGATCAGGGCGATCGGCACCAGCGCCACCGACCAGAGCGGCACGCTGTTGATGTGGAAGATCGACCAGCCGAGACTCACCTGGGTGGTGTTGCTGTAGGCGAAGACGGTCGCGCCGACCCCCAGCGCGACCCCAAAAATGAGGGTGACTGCGAGCACGAAGCGCTGCCAGAGATGGCTCAGGTCGGGCACGGCCGGAAGGTTACTCCGGCAGCCCTGGAGCTGAGTTCAGTTAAGCGGTCTTGGCTTCCTCGATCGGTTCGAGCACGATCACCGGGATCTTGCGGTCGGTCTTCTTCCGGTAGTCCCAGAAGCTGGGGTTCTCGTCCGCATGGTGCTTGTACATGTGCTCGTAGTCCTCGTCGGAGACCACCTTGGCCCGGGCCTGGAACTTCTTGCCGCCGGTCTCGACCGTGACCACCGGATGGGTCCGGAGGTTGTGGTACCAGGACGGGTGGGTCGGAGCGCCGCCCTTGGAGGCGACGATCACGTGGTGCCCCTTCTGCCAGGAGTAGACGAGTGGGGTCGAGCGCACTTCGCCAGACTTGGCGCCCTTGGTGGTAAGGATGAGAACGTTGCGGCCGACGAACGGGCCGCTGAGGGCCTTGCCGTGGTCGCGCACGTCTTTGATAAGGGTTTGGGTCATCTCGTGCCAGTTGGAACTCATGTGAGATAGATACCCGCGGCGGGCAGTTCGTATTCGCCGCGCGGTTTCAGGAGTGTGCCGTTTGGGCGTTATTTGGGGGCCCAGGTTGCGGTTTTCAGCACACTCCTTGCGCGCCCTACGCCGTCACTCCAGGCGGGACTTTTTGAGCCGGGCCGCCAGCTCCGCATAGGTGGCGGCTTTCCGGCGATCGTCCTCACGTCCGGGGCCAGGCTCGATCGCGCGACCCGGATAGCGCCGTGAGCTCCTGCGCGCCGCCGAATCGATGACGCGCGTGCGCGCGTCATGCCACATCGCCGCCGCCTCCAGAGCTTCGATGATTACGGCCAGGTCGGAGTCGCCTATCTCCATCGACGTATCGTCGCCCGCCGGCGAAGTTGGTGGAGGCGGCGGGAGTTGAACCCGCGTCCGAAGCAGTTTCCCTCAGGACCTCTACGAGCGTGTCCGGGATTTTGGTTCTCGCCTGGCGGCCCCTCCCGACGGGGTCCGCTTCCGCCAGCCGCGGTGACGGTCCCACCCCGGGGCCGTGGCGCCCCCGAGGTGGCGATCCGGTCTATGTGACGTCGCTCCCCTGTCCGCCGGAAAGACCGGGGGCGGCGCCCGGGCTCAACGGCCCGGGGCTTCAGTCCTTACTGCTTACGCAGCGAGGGCGAAAGCGGTGTTGTTCTTGGCGTTTGTGAAACGCTGCGCTGTAACGCTCGCGGCTCTCGGCTCGCAGTCCCGAAGCTCAACTGCCCCGTCGAGACCGGACGCCCCCACGAAGCTGAGCCTGGTTGCAGTCTGATTCTACCCACGGGGAGCAGCGGCCAACCCGAGCGCCGCGTCCGTGCCATCCTCAGAGCGATGGCGGGAAAGGCACTCGTCCTCGGCGGAGGCGGCGTCACGGGCATCGCCTGGGAGATCGGGATCATCGCCGGCCTGGCTGACGAAGGCGTCGACCTGACGTCGGCGGACACCGTCGTCGGCACCTCAGCGGGCTCGCTCGTCGGCGCCCAGGTCACCTCGGGGACTCCGATCGAGCGCCTTTTCACCCAACAGACGAGCGACCCTGGAGACAGGGTCAGCTCGACGATCGGTTTTGCCGCCCTCGTCCGATTCATCGCGGCCGCGGCATGGCCCGGCGACGTGCGCAGGGCACGTGCGTGGCTCGGGCGAGCAGCGCTTGCGGCGAAGACGCCGGCCGAATCGAGCCACCGCGCCTTCTTCGTTTCGGAGCTAGGGGCGATCGACTGGCCATCCACCCGGTTGCTGATCACGGCGGTCGACGCGCAGACGGGTGAGGAGGCGGTCTTTAGCCGCGACAGCGGCGTTGACCTGATCGACGCCGTCGCCGCGAGCTGCGCGGTCCCGATGGTATTTCCTCCCATGACGATCAACGGGAGGAGATACGTCGACGGCGGCGTGAGGTCGATCGCCAACGCCGACCTGGCGACCGACTGCGACCGGGTGGTCGTCCTCGCGCCCGTCAACTTCGGGATCCGGCGCAGCCAGCGCATCGGCAGTCAGCTCGCGCGCCTTGGCAAGGACGTCCGGTCGGTTGTCATAACCGCCGACTCAGCGGCTCGCAAGGTCATGGGCGCGAACACGCTCGATTGGGGCGCGCGTGCCACCTCGGCTGAGGCCGGCCGCGAACAGGGACGTCGGGTCGTCGAGCTCGTCCGCGCGGTGTGGTCGGCCAGCCCAAAACCGGCCGCGACGACCTAGCCCGTCGGACCTGATCCCGCCGCCTACACTTGACCGCAAGCTGATGGCCGCCACCGACCTTGACCGCATCGGCCGCGCCACGCTCAAGGAGCTCGGCGACATCCGGATCGACGACGTCCTCTCGTTCATCGACCGCGGCATCGAGAACATGCCGAGCTACATGGACCTCTACCGGCGATGGGAGGCTCAGCAGTGGGCCGTCGCAGACATCGACTTCAGGCTCGACCGCCAGGACTGGCTCGAGGCGACAGAGCTCGAGAAAAAGGCGACCCTTTGGTCGCACCGTCTTTTCTTCAACGGCGAAGAGCGCGTCACGTCCACGCTCGCGCCCTTCGTGTGGGCCGCCCCGACCCCGGAGATCGAAGTCTTCCTGTCCACCCAGATGGTCGACGAAGCGCGGCACACCGTCTTCTTCGAGAAGTGGTGGCGCGAGGTCTGCGGCACCTCCGCGCGCGACATGACGCAGCTGCTGAAGGAGATCAGGCCGGAAGCCAACCAGGGCTACAACACGCTTTTCTATGAGCGACTCCCGGCCACGGCGCAGCGACTCGCGAGCAACCCGAAGGACTTCGAGGCGTTCGTCGAGGGCGTCACGCTTTACCACATCGTCATCGAGGCGACGATCGCGCTCACCGGGCAGCGTTTCGAGCTGGAGTCGATGCGTGAGGAGGGCCTCACCGACCGCGGGTTCTACCGTGGATTCACGGCGGTCGCGCGCGACGAGTCGCGGCACGTGAGCTTCGGCATCAAGGTCCTGCAGGACGCCGTTCGCGAAGACGCCGACCGCTACGCGCCGCTCATCCAGAAGACCCTCGTCGAATGCCTGCCGCTAATCACCGGCACGCTCGATCCTCCCGATCCGGCGTACATCACCGAGTTCGGGCACACCGAGAGCGAGATCGTGCAGTTCGCGTTCGAGTCTCTGAACAAGCGCCTGCGTGCAATCGGGATCAACCTCGCGGCCTGAGCTGCGAGGCCCGCGGGTGGTCCTGCGCCCGGTCCAGGAGAGCGACCGGGCCGTCCTGACCGAGATCTTCAGCGACCCCACGGTGGCGACGTGGTGGGGTGATCCGGACAGGTCTGTCGCCGACACCCTGGCCGAAGACGAGGACTCGACTCACTACATCATCGACGTCGACGGGACGGCGGTCGGCATGATCCAGAGCTACGAAGAGAGTGACGACATGTATCGCCACGCTGGAATCGACATCTCCATTCGTGAGCCCTGGCAGGGCAAAGGCCTTGGCCCCGAGGCGATTCGAGTCCTGGCCCGGCACCTCATCGACCACGAGGGCCACCACCGGCTCACGATCGACCCGGCGGCTCACAACATCAACGCGATCAAGGCTTACGAGCGCGTCGGATTCAAGCGTGTCGGCGTCATGCGGATGTACGAGCGCGGGCCCGACGGCACATGGCACGATGGCTTGCTGATGGACATGCTCGCGGACGAGCTGCGGGACTAAGCCTTCTCCCGCATCACGGTGTGACTGTCAGGCCGACGATCAAGCCAGGCCGAAGCCCGCGATGAACAGCCCCTTCATCTGCGCACCGCCCTTTCGATCTCGCGCTTCGCGTCGCGCTCCGCAATCGCCTCGCGCTTGTCCCACTGTCGCTTCCCGCGAGCGAGCCCGACCTCGACCTTGGCGTGGTTGCGCGCGAAGTACAGCCGCAGCGGGATGAGCGTATAGCCCTTCTGCTTGACCTTGCCGATGAGGCTCGAGATCTCCTTGCGGTGCAGCAGCAGCTTCCGCGGTCGCAGAGGCTCGTGGTTCATCAGGTTGCCCTGCGCGTAAGGCGAGATGTGGACGTTCTCGAGCCACGCCTCGTTTCCATCGATGCGCACGAACCCGTCCCGAAGATTTGCGCGGCCATTGCGCACCGACTTCACCTCGGTGCCGGTCAGCATGATGCCGGCCTCGTACTTCTCGTCGATGAAGTAGTCGTGAAACGCGCGCCGGTTGACGGCGGCGTCCTTCTCCTTCTTGTCACTCATGGAACACGCGCACCGGCTTCTTGCCGGGGAATTGAACGAGCTCCGGCTGGTAGCGGCCGTCAATCACCTGACCGCGTAGAACCTTCATGGGCCCGCGGCCCTCGATCGGCGGGAAACTTACGCCCGGCCAGGGCTGAAGTGCCCGGACCCGCCGGTCGATCTCTTCAGGTGCGATCGAAGTGGGGTCAATCTGCCCCATCTCCCTGGTCAGCTTGGGGGCAAGCGTTGCAAGCTTGTGATCCTGCTCCACGCCCTTCAGCTCGTCGAACTTCGCGAGCGCCACGACCAACAGCTCCGCGCCCATTTCCGCCAGGCGCGCGGTGAGGTCGATGGCGTCTTCGTGCTCGCCGATCGGGGTCGCGCGCATTGCGAGGATCGGTCCGTGGTCGAGCTGCTCGTCCATTCTCATGATCGTGACGCCTGTCTCGCGGTCGCCGGCGAGGATCGCCCGCGCGATCGGCGCCGCGCCCCGCCATCGCGGTAGCAGCGAGGCGTGCACGTTGACCGCGCCGAATCTTGGGATCTCGAGCACAGAACGCGGAATGATCTGGCCGTAGGCCACCACAACCAGCAGGTCGGGTTTGGCTGATCCGAGATCACGGATTCGCTCTGGCTGATAGACCGGAAGACCCAGCTCGAGGGCTGCGATCTTGACCGGCGATGGAGTCAGCTTCATCCCGCGGTTCGCGAGCCGGTCGGGCTGGGTGACCACGAGCACGATCTCGTGACCGGCGGAATGCAGCGCCCGCAGCGAAGGCACGGCGAAAGCGGCCGTACCGGCGAACACGATTCGGTAGGCGGTGGCCGTTACCCCGCTGAGGCCGCGACGGCCTCTTCCTTCTCGTCGCCCATCAGCTCCTCGACCCGCCGGAGCGTGTCGAGGCTGGTCAGCTTGTCGGTGAAGAGAACCCCGTCCAGGTGGTCGAGCTCGTGCTGGAACGCGCGGGCCGTGAAGCCCGAGGATTTGATCCGGACCTCCTTGCCACGCCGGTTTCGGCCCTTGACCACGACCGTCTCGGCGCGTTCGACCTCGCCGACCCAACCGGGGTAGCTCAGGCAGCCCTCGTAGCCGAGCTGGCTGCCCTCGTGCTTGACGAGCTCCGGGTTGACCAGGCCCCAGATCTGCTTGTCGTCGCCCTTGACGACGCAAACCCGCAGGGCGACGCCGATCTGGTTGGCGGCCAGTCCCGCGCCTGGGGCATCGATCATCGTCTCGGTCAGATCGTCGAGCAGACGCTGGATCGACGCGTCGATGCGCGTGACCTTCTTGGCTTTCTCCCGGAGCACCGGGTGCTCGAACGTGAGGATTTGGCGAACCACGATCAGGATTTTACCCGCAGGGTGCGAAAACCCAACCTAAACCACCCATGTCGACCGGATCATCACGTCTCGGCCGCCGATCTCCTCATATCCGCGGAACGCCTTGATCCCCGTCGGGCGCAGGCGGAAGAACATCCAGCCTTCCATCTCTCTGGGATCCCACCCCATCGCCTTCTTGAACCCTTCCGCGAGGTCGTGAGCGTCCTCGACCGCCGCGCTGTCGATCATCTGGGCCTGGATCACGATCGCGTCGGACGGATCGCCGTGGGCCAACGAGACCATCGGATTCATGGCCATGTTCTTGGCCGTGACGCTCGTCCCCAGGGTCGTCACCACGAGAGCGTCTTCACCATCCCACCAGCCCGAGACCGCGATGATGTGCGGGCGGCCGTTGATCGGCGAGGTCGCAAGCCAGTAATGGCCCTGGCTTTCCAGCGCCGCAAGCACGTCCTTCTTACGAGTCGCGGCATCACGTGGTTGGGTCGATGTCATAGCTCCAATCCTTGCCCTTGGGGGCGAGATGGCGGGCGCGCTCGAGGCGGTCGCCCTTGAGGGTTACCTGCCAACGGTACTCGGCGCGGAGCCGGTGGATGAAGGCCGGCGAAGGGCCCATGACGCGGATGCCGTCGATCCGATCCTTCAGGAGGCCGCTCGCGATCGAATCCGCCGCCTCTCGGGCCGCCGCCGCCGCCTTTCCGTCGTCGCGGTCGGTGCGCGTCAGCACGGCCAGCTCGGCGAACGGCGGGAACACGAACGCTTTTCGCGCCGGCAGCTCGGCCGCGTAGAACTCCTCATAGTCGCCATCGGCCGCGGCGCGAAGCGCGTAATGCTCGGGGTTGCTCGTCTGCACGATCACCATCGAGGCGCGGCCGTCGCGCCCGGCCCGACCCGCGACCTGTGCGACCAGCGCGAATGTGTTCTCCGCCGAGCGATAGTCGGGAAAGTGCAGCGGAAGATCGGCGTCGACGACGCCGACGCAGGTGACCGCCGGCAGGTCCAGCCCGCGCGTCACGAGCTGCGTGCCCACCAGGATGTCGGCACGCCGTTCGCTGAAGGCCTCCCACACGCGGAAGTACGAGTCCGGTCCGCGAGCGATGTCGCTGTCGAGTCGCAGCACCCGCGCCTGCGGCCACAGGCGCTTCACCATGCCCTCGAGGCGCTGGGTGCCCATGCCAAGCGCGCGGATGTTGCGACTGCCGCAGTGGTCGCATACCGACGGCATCGCTCGCGCGTACCCGCAGTAGTGGCACACGAGGCCGCCGATCTCGGCATGCTGCACGAGCGCGACCGAGCAGCCAAGACAGTTGACCGATCGCCCGCAGTCGCGACACATCACGTAGGTCGCGAGGCCGCGGCGGTTGAGGTACAGGATCGTCTGCTCCTCGTTGTCGAGCGTGCGTGTCACGGCGTCCACGAGCCGGCGTGAGAGGGGCTGGCGGTTTCCTTCAGCCGCTTCGTCGCGCATGTCGACGAGCTCGACCTCTGCGTCGTGACCGCGGACTCGGTGCGCCATCGTCGCCAGCGCGATGGTGCCTTGCCTTGCCTCGTGGTACGTCGCCACGGCAGGCGTTGCCGAGCCCATCACAAGCTTCGCGCCCGTCACGGACGCCAGGCGGCGCGCGACCCAGCCGGTCTCGTAGCGGGGCGTACGGTCCTGCTTGTAGGCCGCCGACCCCTCCTCGTCGAGGCAGATCAGGCCGAGCCGCGGGATCGGCGCGAACACGGCAGACCGGCTGCCGAGAACGACCTGCGCATCGCCCCGCCGAGCTCGCCACCACTGCTGCGCGCGCTCGAGCTCGGTGAGCTGCGTGTGCAGCAGGGCAAGAGGTGCGTCGAGCCGCCGCCGCACCCGCTGCACGAGCTGCGGCGTGAGCGAGATCTCGGGGACGAGCAGAAGCACGCGCAACCCCTGCGCGAGCGCCTGCTCCGCGGCGGCGAGGTAGACCTCAGTCTTGCCGCTGGCGATCACGCCGTGGATCAGCGTCGAAGCATTGCCGGCGATGACCTCTAGCGCCGCGTCCTGCTCGGCGGTCAGATTGATCGGCTCCGGTGTGGGCGGCGGGCCAAGGGCCAGCTCGAGCAGCCGGCTGTGGCGCGTCTGCCGGCTTGATGCTCCGGAGCCGGCGGAACCGGTGCTGCGAACGCGCGGCGGGAGCATCGCACGGATCACCTCGATGACCGGCAGCCAGTAGTGGTCGGCGACGAGACGGGCAAGCTCGACCTGGTGAGGGAGGAGCAGCGGGTCGGCGCCCGCCGTAGTGATCGATTTCGTCTCGACGCCGGGATCGTCAGTGCCCAGCGAGACGACGAACCCATAGGTGCTGCGGCGTCCAAACGGCACCGTGACGCGATGTCCGGGCACGACGTCGAGGCCTTCGGGCACCGAGTAGGTATATGTCTCGCGGGCGATCCCGCGGGCGGCCTCCACGGCCACCTCCGCGAAAAGGGCCACTTAGTGCGGCAGCCTTGGCAGCACCAAGTCGAGGATCCGATCCGCCATCTCTCTCTTCGTCGCCTTCTCGAGCTCGTGCCGCGAACCGTCCGCGAATAGCAGGACGCCCGCGTTGTAGTCGCTGCCGAACCCGATGTCCCGGCGCGAGATGTCGTTGGCGACGATCGCATGCAGTCCCTTGCGCTTCAGCTTCTCGACCCCCTTGCTGTCGAGGTCTGAGTCTTCCGCCGCAAACCCGACTCGAAACACGCCCGCCAGGGCCTCGTCGCCCGCGAGCGAAGCGACGATGTCCGGGATTGACTCGAGCTGCAGGTTCAGGCTCGCCGTCTCTTCGCGCCTGATCTTGTGCCGGGCGATGCGCGCCGGCCGAAAGTCTCCCACCGCCGCGGCCATCAGGAGGAGATCGGCGCCGCGAAGCTGGGAGCGCAGCTCGGCGAGCATCTCTTCGGCGGTGTCTACGTGCTGGACCTCGACTCCGTGGTGCGCGGGATGCGATGCGGCCGACACAAGAGTCACCCGTGCGCCGCGGTCGGCAGCCGCAGCAGCGAGCGCAAAGCCCATCTTGCCGCTCGAGTAGTTGCTGATGAATCGCACCGGGTCTATCGGCTCGCGCGTCCCTCCCGCCGTGACGACGACTCGGCGGCCGGCGAGGTCGTACCGCGCACGCACTGCGTGCACCATCGCGTTGAACAACCCCTGCGCTCCGGCGAGGCGACCGGCGCCCGAATGACCGCTCGCCAGGTGGCCGGATTCCGGCTCGACGACGGTCACTCCGCGGCGCCGTAGCGTCGCGAGGTTGTCCTGGACCGCTTGCTTGGACCACATGGCGTCGTTCATGGCCGGCGCGACCACCACAGGGCAGCGCGCCGCAAGCAACGTCGCGGTCACGATGTCGTCAGAGCGCCCGCCGGCCATCTTGCCGACGACGTTGGCGGTCGCGGGCGCGACCAGGATCAGCTGCGCCCAGTCGCCGAGAGCCACGTGCGGCTCTGGCGAGTCGCCGCCCGAGAAGAGGCCGGTCACCGCCGGATGGCCCGTCACGCCCTCGAACGTCGCGGCGCCGACGAACCTGGTCGCGGTCGGCGTCATCGCCACCCGCACCTCGGTCCCGGCCTGGGTCAAAGCCGACGCCAGATCGACGACCTTGTACGCCGCGATCCCGCCCGAGACCAGCAGGGCGATGCGCAGGCCGCGGAGCTCATCAGGTACTGGCGTGGGATCCAGAGGCATTAGTGTGTCGCGCCCCCCGAGCGTCCTTGCATCTTCGCGTCCCGTCGGCCGGGCGCCTGTGGCGCTGAAGCCTGCGTCAAGGGGCCCGTCGCTTCCTCGTCGTGCATGTCGAATGCGCTCCTCGTCGCGCCACCCTTTCCTTGGCTCCGGCCGTCGGATCCGCGAACCTGCGTCGGACGTCGGGGAGGCTCGACACACACGCGCCTAAGTTTGCGACGCGCGCGCTTTCCGGATCAGCTCGAGGATCTCGCCCGCTGCCCGCTCGACGTCGTCGTTGGTGACCACGTGGTCGTAGTGCCCGACGTGAGTCATCTCGCGCAGCGCGATGCTGCGCCGCGCCGCAAGCTCGTCCGCCGACTCGGTGCCGCGCTTCTCCTGCCGGTGCTCAAGCTCTTCCTCGGACGGCGCAACGACGAAGATCAGGATCGCGTCGGGCATCAGCTTGCGCACCTGCTCCGCGCCCTGGACGTCGATCTTCAGGACCATGTCGCGGCCGGCGTCGCGCGTGCGCTCGACTCGGTCCCGGAAGGTGCCGTACTGGTTGCCGTTGTAGGAGGCGTGCTCGAGGAACGCGCCTTTCGCCGCGAGGGCTTCGAACTCCGCCGGCGTCAGGAAGGTGTAGTTCTCGTCGGGCTTCTCGCCGGGCCTCGGCTTTCGCGTCGTGCCCGAGACGGAGTACCTCAGGTTCGGATCCATCTCCAGCAGGCGCCGGATGACCGTGTCTTTGCCCACGCCGGAAGGCCCTGAGATGACGATGAGCAGCCCTCGCCTCAATCCGCCGACTCCCAGAACTGGG
Source organism: Candidatus Dormiibacterota bacterium (assembly GCA_024280995.1). GTDB lineage: Bacteria > Chloroflexota > Dormibacteria > Dormibacterales > Dormibacteraceae > 40CM-4-65-16. The sequence continues at coordinate 15,359 of JAMXLM010000040.1, read as the reverse complement.
CGAAGTCGCGCGGCGGCGGCGCCTCGAAGCTCATCTCGGCTCCGGTCCGCGGATGGCGCAGCCGCAGCCGCCACGCATGGAGCATCGGGCGATCGGCGCCGTCTTCACGGCCGCCGTACTCCGCGTCGCCAGCGATCGGATGTCCGAGCGCCGACAGGTGGACCCGGATCTGGTGGGTGCGGCCGGTGTCGAGGTCACAGCGCAACAGCGTATGGTTTCGCCTCCGCTCGACGACCTGGTATCGGGTCGTGGCGTGGCGCCCGCCGGCCACCACCGCCATGCGCTTTCGCTCCTCGGGATGCCGCCCGATCGGACCCTCCAGCACCCCCGCATCGGACTTGACGATTCCCCGCACGACGGCCAGGTAGGTGCGGCTGAGCGTGCGGTCGCCGAGCTGCGCCGAAAGCGCACGGTGGGCGGCGTCGGTGCGTGCGACGACGATCAAACCCGAGGTGCCCTTGTCGAGGCGGTGGACGATGCCCGGGCGGGCCTCCCCACCCGCACCGGACCATGGGCCACCGCGTCCCAGGAGCGCGTGGACCAGGGTGCCGGTGTAATGCCCCGGCGCCGGGTGCACGACCATGCCGGCCGGCTTGTCGACTACCGCGAGGTCGCCGTCCTCGTAGACGACGTCGAGCGCGATCTCCTCCGGTTCGGCGGCCGTGACGAACGCCTCAGGCAGCTCGACCACGATCTCGTCTCCGGCCGACACCCGGTCGGCGGGCGTCGCGGGTCTTCCATTGACGAGCACGAGGTGACCCTTGATGAGCCGCGCGGCCGCGGCGCGGCTCAAGTCGGTCGCGTGTTCGGCGACGAAGCGGTCGAGCCGGAGCGCCGGCCCGGTCGCCGTCAGGCGTTCGGTCGGCGTAGCAGGTACGTGGCCAGCAGCAGCACGACCCCGGTCGACACCGCGGAGTCGGCGACGTTGAACACCGGCCAGAAATGGAAGTTGATGAAGTCGGTGACGGTGCCGTTGACGAGCCGCTCGTACCCGTTGCCGACCGTGCCGCCCATGATCAGTCCGAGCAGCGCGAAGGTCCACTCGCTGCCCTGGCTGCGGAAAACGTAGACCGCGAGGCCGATCGACACCACGATCGAGGCGACCAGGAAGATGCCGGCAAACGCCGGCGCGACGCCGAACGCCGCACCCGAGTTGTGCACGTTGGTGATGCTCACCAGGTTGCCGATGACCGAGATCTCGGTGCCGAACGGGATCGATGCGGCGACCAGGGTCTTGGTCACGCGGTCCGCGATGAAGACCAGGACCGCGACGACCACGAAAACGATCCGCGGAACGTTGATCAGTTTCGCTTGAGCCCTATCCAGAGCTGTTCTCCTTCCAGCATGATCTGCTCGCCGTCGAATCCGTCCTCTCGACCTGGTTCGAGCGTAACCGACAACGTCTCGTTCTTGATGTAGTCCGCGTGCCGCTCCAGGGCGCGGGCGATCAGCCCGTCGGCCTCGTACCGCGTGTCGATTCGGTCTTCGACGTTGAGCCCCGTCTTCTTGCGCCGGTCCTGGATCAGCCGCACGAGCTCACGAGCAAGACCCTCCAGCTTCAACTCCTCGGTGATTACCGTGTCGAGCCTGGCTTCTGGCGCGCCGAAGGTGAGCGCCTTCACGTTGAGTTCGTCCAGCACGATCGCCTCGATCTCCGAGGGCAGCGCGTCCCCTGTGTACGCGAAGCCGGCGAGTGGCTGTCGCACTTTCAGGCGGGCGGCGTCGCGCGCGGCGAGGCCGGCCTCCACCGCCTGGCGCGCCCTCGTCATGTCCTGCTCGAGCTGCGAGTCTTCGCGCCCCACGCTCTCGGGGAAGTCCGCAAGGTGGACGGAGGTGTCGTCTGTGAGGTTGCGGTAGATCGCGTCCGCTGTGAACGGCGTGAAGGGCGCCATCAGCATTGCCAGCGTGCGCAGCGTCTCGTGCAGCGTCTGGTACGCGGCGAGCTTGTCGCGGTCCGACTGCGACTTCCAGAATCGCCGGCGTGAGCGCCGGATGTACCAGTTCGAGAGCTCGTCGACGAAACGCTGGATGCGGCGAGCAGGCTCGACCGCGTCGTACGCATCCAGCCCGGTGTTGACGCTCGAGACCAGGTTGTAGAGCTTCGACATCAACCAGCGGTCGAGCACGTGGCGCTCATCCAGCGGGACAGCCGGCTGCGCCGGATCGAACTTGTCGAGGCGCGCGTAGGTGACGAAGAACGAGTAGCAGTTCCAAAGCGGGATGAAGAACTGCTGCAAGGTCTCCTTGAGCGCCGCGTCGCCGGTGCGGTAGTTCTCACCGACCTGCGTGGACGTGTAGTAGAACCAGCGCACGGCGTCCGACCCGAATGTGTCGAAGAGATAGTTCGGATCGAGCACGTTGCCTCGTGACTTCGACGCCTTCTTGCCTTTCGGGTCGACCACGTGGCCGAGGCAGATCACGTTCCGGTACGAGTTCTGCTTGAAGAGCAGCGTCGAGATGGCGAGCAGCGTGTAGAACCAACCCCGCGTCTGATCGACCGCCTCGGAGATGAAGTCGGCGGGGAACGTCTCTTTGAACAGCTCCTCGCCCTCCCGCGGATAACCGCGCTGCGCGAAGGGCATGGAGCCTGAGTCGAACCATGTGTCGAGCACCTCGGGCACGCGCTTCATCACCCCGCCGCACTTCTCACACGGCAGAGTGACCGCGTCGATGTAGGGCCGGTGGAGATCGGCGTCTTCCTCGAGCCCGATCTCCGCGGCCGAGCTGACGATTCGCTTCTCGTCGCACGCCTCGCATACCCAGATCGGCAGCGGCGTGCCCCAGTAACGACTGCGAGAGAACTGCCAGTCGACGTTGTTCTCGAGCCAGTCGCCCATGCGGCCCGTCTTGATGTGCGCCGGCACCCAGTTGGTCGCGTTGTTGTTGGCGATCAACTCGGCCTTGCGCTCGGTCGTGCGGATGTACCACGAGTCCAGCGCGTAGTAGATGAGCGGCGTCTTGCACCGCCAGCACTCGGGGTAGGTGTGGAGGATCGTCTCGGCCTTGTAGAGCAGGCCGCGCGTCTTGAGGTCGTCGATGATCACCGGGTCGGCTTCCTTGACGTGCAGGCCCGCGAACTTTTCGACGTACGGCAGGAATTTGCCGTCCAGCCCGACCGTGTGCTTGAACGGGATGCCCTCGTCCTGGCACAGTCGAAGGTCGTCGACGCCGTACAGCGCCGACGTGTGCACGACGCCGGTGCCCTCGTCGGTGGACACGAAGTCCGCATGGACGACGTACTGCGCGCGGCCGTGGTCGGGCACCGAGTACGGGTACAGCGGCTCGTAGTCGAGCCCGACCAGGTCGCGGCCCTTCATCCGCTCGACGACTTCCGGCGATTCCTTGAGCACAGCCAGGCGAGCCTCGGCGAGGATGAGGTACTCGTCGCCTTCTTTGACCTTGATGTAGTCGACGTCGTTGTCGACGGCGAGCGCGACGTTGCCCGGAAGTGTCCATGGCGTCGTCGTCCAGGCGAGGATCGATGTGTTTTCGTCTTGCGCCCTGCGCGCGCCCGGCGCCTTCTTCAGCCGGAACTTGATGAAGACGCTCGGATCCGGGACGTTGTCGCGATAACCCTGCGCCAGCTCGTGGCTCGAGAGAGGGGTGGCGCACCGCGAGCAGTACGGCGCCACGCGGAAGCCCTTGTAGATCAGGTTCTGCTTCCACATCTCGCTCAGGGCCCACCAGACCGACTGGATGTAGTCGGAGGTCAGCGTCCAGTACGCGTGGTCGTAGTCCTGCCAGAAGGCCATGCGCTCACTGAAGGTGCGCCAGTCGTCGACGTACTCGAAGACGCTCTGCCGGCACAGCTCGTTGAACCGTTCGACGCCGATCTCGTTCTCGATCTCGAACTTCCCGGAGATGCCGAGCTTCTTCTCGACCTCGATCTCGACCGGCAGGCCGTGCGTGTCCCAACCCGCCTTCCGCTCGACGTAGAAGCCCTTCATCGTCTTGTAGCGGCCGAACAGGTCCTTGAACGCGCGGGCGAGGATGTGGTGGGTCGCGGGCTTGCCGTTGGCGGTGGGCGGGCCTTCATAGAAGACAAAGCGCGGCTTGCCCTCCCGCAGCTGGAGGGACTTCTCGAACGTGCCTTCGTCCTTCCAGCGCTGCATCAGCCCGACCTCCAGGGCCGGGAAGCTGACTCGTTGATCGACTTTCTCGAACACTCTCACTCCAGAACGCAAATTGACGGCTGCGTCTGGGACGAGTCCTCGTGCGGACCCGCGGTACCACCCAGGTTCCCGAGGCACTCACCTCGGACTCTCTTTGGGTTACGGCTCGGGAGGGATCTCGGTTCCGTCATCGGCCGCCCGGCTCTCAGCTCCGCAGGGCTCTCTGTCGACCGCTCAAACGGACCTAACTGTCTCCGTCAGCGCCGAGTGAAGGTCGATTCTACCGGGCGGGTTCGGCTACTGCGGTACAGAGCTCAGGATGCTCAGGATGATGATCGCGGCGATGCCGACCACCATCGGCGAGAGGTCGAGACCTCCCATCGGCGGAAGGAGCCTTCGGACGGGCGCCAGCACCGGCTCGGTGAGCTGCCAGGCGAGCCTGGAGACCGGATTGGTCGGGAACGGGCTGACGAACGAGAAAACGACCCGGATCAGGATGATCACCAGGTACACCTGGATGAGGAATATCAAGCCCTGGATGAAGACGGTCATCGGGCGGCCCTCGGACCGAACAGCACCTGGCCCAGGCGCACCATCGTGCTGCCCGCCGCCACCGCGATCTCGAAGTCGCCGCTCATGCCCATAGAAAGGATAGGGAGCGACCTTCCAAGCTGTTCCTGAGCCTGGTCGCGAATCGTCCGGAGCTCGTCGAACGCAGGCCGGGGGTCGGCCTCGGCGGGTCCCATCGCCATCAGGCCCTGGAGGTCGAGCATCTCCGCCACCGCGCCGATGAGCTCACCCGCGCGCCCAGGATCGACGCCGGTCTTCCTCGCCTCGCGGGCGACGTTCACCTCCACCAGCACCCTCTGCTCGACGTTGATCCGCGCCAGCGCCTCGGCGACGTGCTCTGAGTCGATGGACTGGATCAGCGCGAACCTGCCCGCGGCCAGCTTCGCCTTGTTGGTCTGGAGGTGGCCTATCAGATGCCAGGCCGCGCCCTCGATCTGGGCCATCTTGTCGAGCGCTTCCTGGACGCGGTTCTCGCCCAGGACCTTGAGGCCGGCGTCGAGGGCCCGACGGCAAACGTCGGCGTCGAACCCCTTCGTGACGGCGACAATCGTGACCTCGCCAGGATCTCGCCCGGTTCTGGCGATCCGCTCGCGGACCGCCTTCAGGTTTTCGGCGACGCTCGTCAACGGAGCGCGACGATGCCGCCGAACCTCGTCCCGTCCGGGTGGCGGCGGTGCGATGGGAAGAGGTAGCTCTCCTTGGTGCATACGCCGATGTCGTACACGGCCTTGACACCGGCGGCCTCGAGCTGCGCGGTGTTGGCTGCTCGGAGGTCGAGCAGCCACTTGCCACCGGAGCCTGGATTGACGAAGCGCGCGTCGAACTTCCCCGCGACGTCCTCGCCGACCTCGTAGCAGCGGCCGCAGATGCCCGGCCCGATGCCGGCGCGGATGTGCCGGCAGCCAAACTCGTCGCGCATGAACTTCACCGCTGCGGTAGCGACGCCCGCCTCGGTGCCACGCCAGCCGGCGTGAACCAGGCCGGCGACGCGCTTCTCCGGGTCCCAGAGAACGATCGGGTAACAGTCCGCGAACGTCGCGAAGATGGCCACGCCCCGCCGGTCGGTGACGAGAGCGTCCACGTCGTCGACGGAGCCGCCGGGCTCGTCGACGCGTGCGACGCCGGCGCCGTGCACCGAACCGATCGTGGTCAGCTCCGCGCCGTCGAGGTCAAGCGCGTGAATGAATGCGTTCCGGGCGGCGATGACGGGCGCAGGGTCGGACGCGTGCTTGAGACCCACCGAGCCGACGGCGAGGGTCGAGAATCCATGGACGAATCCCGGCTCGTCGGAAAGCTCCGGGATGGTGAGCACTGCGGGGGTCGTCCTCATCACTTCCACGATTTTCCGGAAAACCCCTGAACGGGGATGCGACGGCGCGACGATTTTCCGGAAAAACGGCGAGGAATCAGGAGCGGCGAGAGCTCAATACCTGCTCGATCTCCCGCTTCACCTGCTGGAGGTCCATGAACTCCCGGTAGACGGACGCGAAGCGGATGTACGCCACCTCGTCGAGATCGCGCAGCCGCTCCATCACCATCTCGCCGATCTCCCCACTGGGGATCTCGACGCGGCCCGAACGCCGCAGCTCCGCCTCGATGTCGTCGACGATCGCGCGCAGCCGCTCCGGCGAGATGTCGCGCTTCTCGGTCGCCTTCTTCAGGCCGTTGAAAAGCTTCTGAGGGTCGAAATCCTCGCGCCGCCCGTCCTTCTTGGTGACGAAGAACGGCACGGTCTCGATCCGCTCATAGGTGGTGAATCGTTGCCCGCACTGCAGGCATTCGCGCCTCCGGCGGATCGCCTCGCCGACCTCCGAGTCGCGCGAATCGACCACCTTCAGGTCGTGGTGACCGCAGTACGGGCAACGCAATGGAAATCCTCTTGCCGGCTACATCCTGTTGCGCAGGAAGGCCGGGATGTTGATGTCGCCGAGCTCTTCGCGTCCGAACTCGGGTCGCTCGATGGTACGACGCACCGGTTCCTGCCTCGCTTCCTGCTGGGTCTTGCCGGTGAAGCCGGTGGCGATGACTGTGATCTTGATCTCGCCGCCCATCGTGTCATCGCGGACGACGCCGAAGATGATGTTGGCGCCCGGGTCGGCGGCCTGGCGCACGATCTCCGCGGCCTTCTGGACCTCCTGCAGGGTGATGTCCTTGCCCGCGGTGATGTTGAACAGGATGCCCTTGGCCCCATCGATAGAGGTCTCGAGCAGCGGGCTGGAGACGGCCTGCTTGGCGGCGTCCTCGGCACGCGAGTCGCCGGCCCCGTGGCCGATGCCCATCAGCGCCTCGCCCGCGTTCTCCATGATCGCCTTGACGTCGGCGAAGTCGAGGTTGATGACGCCCGGCTGAGTCACCAGGTCGGAGATGCCCTGCACGCCCTGGCGCAGGACGTCGTCGGCCATGCGGAAGGCCTCTTCCAGGGTGGTCTTGGACGAGGCCACCTGGGCGAGCCGGTCGTTCGGGATGACGATCAGCGCGTCGACCTGCCCGCGCAGCGACTTGATGCCCTCCTCCGCCGTGTCGTTGCGGATCCGGCCTTCGAACGAGAACGGCCGTGTCACTACCCCGATGGTCAGCGCGCCGGCTTCCTTGGCCAGCTCGGCCACGATCGCGGCCGACCCGGTTCCGGTGCCGCCGCCCATGCCGGCCGTGATGAAGACCATGTCCGAGTCCTGCACGACCGCCGAAAGCTCGGTTCGTGACTCGTCCGCGGCGTCGCGGCCACGCGTCCAGTCTCCCCCGGCGCCGAGCCCGCGGGTCGCCTTGTTGCCGATCTGCACCTTCACGTCGGCCTGGCAGCGCTCGAGCGCCTGCTTGTCGGTGTTGACGGCGACGAACTGGACTTTGAGCGCCTTCGAGATCATGCGATTGACGGCGTTGCCGCCGCCGCCGCCGCAGCCGACGACCTTGATCCGTGCTCGCCCCTCGTGCAACTCGCTTTCTTTCATGACGATCAGGTGGTCCTCCTTCGGTTTTCGATTTGCCATGGCGAGCTCGAGCTGGTTTTTGGTGTGTTCTCTAGAAAAAATCTCGCAGCCACCTCACTGTTTTTTGATACGTGTTGCCGAAGGTGACCGGCTGACGCGTGGTCGTGTGTCCACGGTCCTGCGCCCCCCACTTCACCAGCCCTGAGCCCACGGCGAACGATGGGCCGTGCGCCTTGTCGGCGAGCCCCGCGAGCGCGATCGGCTGACCCAGACGCGAGGCGGTGTTGAACACCGACTGCGCCGAGTCCATCGTGCCCATGAGCCTCGATCCGCCTCCCGAAACGACGACTCCGGCGGGCAGCCGCGACTCGAAGCCGCTCTTCCGCACCTCCTCGCGCGCGAGCTGGAAGATCTCGAGCATGCGCGGGCCGATGATCTCGGCCAGGAACCGGCGCGGAAGCGCCTGGATGCGGTCGCCGCCGACCTGCCGGACCTCGACCTTCTCTCCGTGGTCGATGACGTCCGGCAGGGCGTGGCCGTAATTGAGCTTCAGCCCCTCGGCCTCGTCAAGCGTCGTGCGCAAGCCGATCGCGATGTCGCTCGTGACGTGGTTTCCGCCGACCGGCAGCACGGCGAGGTGGCGCGCGCTCCCGTCGTTGTAGACGACTACGTTTGTCGTGCCCGCGCCGATCTCGACGAGGCAGACGCCCAGCTCGATCTCCTGTGGAGTCAGCACGCCCGCTCCGGCCGCAAGGCCCGCGCAGACGACGTCTTCGACGTCGAAGCCGGCGCCGTGCACGCACTTGATGACGTTCTGGACCGCAGTCTGGGCGCCGGTGATGATGTTGGTCTCGACCTCCAGCCGGTGGCCGGTCATGCCGACCGCGTCGCGCACGCCGTCCTGACCGTCGACGGTGTAGGCGCGAGGGATGACGTGGATGACCTGGCGGTCGCTCGCCACGCTGACCGCGCGGCTGGCCTCGACGACGCGATGCACGTCGTCGTCGCTGATCTCGTGGTCGGGATGAGCGACGGCGACGACGCCCGTCGAGTTCTGGCTCCAGAGATGGGTGCCGCCGAGGGAGACGACGACCGACTCGATCCGGTGGCCGGCCATGCGCTCCGCCGCCACGGTCGCTGCCTGGATGGCGGCGATCGTCTTGTCGAGGTTGACCACCACGCCTTTGCGCAGCCCGTCGGATGGGCTCTCGCCCACGCCGAGGATCGTCACGGGTGTGTCCGGGTCGTCAGACTCCGCGATGACGACGGCGACCCGGGACGTGCCCAGGTCGAGACCGACGGTTTTCTTCCGCCTTGGCAAAACGGTGCTGAGACGCCTCCTGGAACGACGGGATACTGGATGTAGGGCGGGTTGCCGGGATTATATCGAGTACCGGCCCTTTGCGGGACCAGATTTTGTGGGCCGGGCCGAGTTTTTCTCTAGGCCTTGTGGTTAGAGCGCGCAGCCGCCGGGGCGCTCAGTTCGAGACGACGGGCGGCAGGACCTGCGAGCAGGTCTTCTGGGCGGCGTTGATCCGGTTGACGTCCGGGGTGATGAACTGGGCCAGAGACCCGAAACGCTGCAGCCCTTCGAGGATCTGCTCCCGGTTGTTGCTGTTGAAGCCGGCGATCGCCGACGACAGGCCTTGCTCCATCCCCTCCCAGTCGTTCTTGAACTGGTCCACCTCGCGCCCGATGCACACCGGTATGTCGTTCTGATAGGTCTGCATCGCCTTGCCGAGATCGATCATCGCGTTGTTGAGCGTGATCAGAGCGTCCTTGCACGGGGGCGGAAGGCTCGACGTGCAGTTCTTCTGCACGGCCGGCAGCGCCTGATCCGTCTCGACCAGAGCCGGGCCCAGGTCGACGTTGAGGAAGCGGTTGGCCCGCTCGTAGTCGGAGATGATCGGCGAGGGCGTGGTCTGCACGTTCGCGGTGTCGTTCGCAGAACGCAGGGTGTTATAGCCGTAGACGCCGCCGATCGCGATCAAAGCGATCATCAGAAGCCCCGTCATGTAGATCCACATACGGTTCGAGCGCGGCGAGGGGGTCGCCCAGGCGGGAGGGGGCAACGGCGCCTGCTCGTAGACAGGCTGCTGGTATGCGGGCTCGGGGTAGACGGGAGCTTGCGGCGCGGGCGCCTGCGGTTGAACCGCAAGCCATGAAGGCGGGGCTTCCGCCGCGGGTGCCTGCGCGAGGGAGGGAGCCGAGACCGGCGCGACGGGCTGCTGAACGGGCGGCTGGATGGGCTGCCAGGCATGGCCGTCCCACCAGTAGTGCCCGTCCGGTGAGATCTGTGGAGGGGTTGCCATCGGCGCGAGGATTTTGCGCCATCAAGCAGTCAATTGATCCCTGCTTAACGCCGCTATTTAGGCCCTAGATGTAGTGCCGTCGGATCGCCCCGAGGTTGTTGAAGATCCGGACGCCGAAGGCAACGATGGCAGCGATCGAAAGATCGACCCCGAGCTTGTCGCCGAAGTAGGTGAGCCCGCCCGCCAGCAGCGTGTTCGTGACCAGGCCGGTGAAGAACACCCGCGGCTCGAATGTGCCTGCGATGTAGGCCTTGAAGGCGCCGAAGATCGAGTCGAGGGCGGCGAGCAGAGCCACCGCGGTGTAGCGCGCGTAACTGATCGGAATGGTCACCGGCGACAGCAGTCCCAGGACCACGCCGAGGATCGCGAACAGGATCGCGACGACGATTACTTGCAAGGGTTCGGGGTCGGGGTCGGAGACGGCGCCGGGGTTGCCCCGGGCGACGGCGAGGGCGGCACCGGCTGTCGTGACTTGAGCCCGACCGCGGGCTCGGACGGGTTCATGACGTTGACGTACAGGAGATCGGGCGACGCGTAGTTCACGCCGTCGCCCGCGATCGCCTTGAGAGCGGTCAGCTTGTCGCGCAGGCTGGCGAACTCCTCAGGCGTCAGCACGCGGCCAAAGTAAACCTTCCAGCCGCGTTTGGCGATGAGCGTGAGGTTGCCGCACGAGTCGAAGACGAATCCGGCCACGTCCTGGCCGAGCAGCGTCGGAAAGCCGCGCTGGATGTTGACAAGGGCCGTCAGGAGCTCGGGGTCGAGCGGCCGTGCGCCGACGCGCGGATCCGCGCCCGCGGGGCCCTGGATGTCGACCAGTCCACCCGAGCTCGGCGTCGGACCCAACACGACGGCCTGGCTCGACAGCAGAAACAGCCTGGTCGACGGGCCTGCGTGATAGGCGGCGACCGGCGACCACTCACTGATCTGGATCACCACCGTGCCGGGCAGCTCCGGCTCGACCGTCGCGCTGCGGATCCAGACCTGGCCGAGCAGCCGGCTGCGCGCGGACTCGCCGTCGATCGAGACCACCGAGCCGTTGCCGGATATCCCGGCAGCCGCCTCGATCTGGCTCGCCGTGAGGTGACGAGAGCCGGTGATGTCGACGCTGTGCAGCGCGAACGCAGGCCCGAACCACAGCCAGACCAGGAGCGCGACCTCGAGGCCGGCCGCCGCGACGGCCAGCGCGCGCCAGCCCCAATGCACGTCGGGTGGCTTGAGCGATTTCTCTGACCGTGTCCACAGCTGGCCGCGCAGCGGTTCGGTGCGCTCGATGCCGTTTGGCCACGGCACTTTTGGAAGGCGTGAGCTGCGGCGGCGAAACTTCATATGGCCGCCGGCCCGACGTGGTGATGATGACGGCCGACCGCGTGCTCGATCAGGCGCTCACAAAGCTCGTCGAACTCGATGCCGTCCGCGCGGGCGGCGTCCGGAAGAAGTGACAGCTCGGTCAGACCGGGGACGGTGTTGACCTCGAGCACCCACGGCGTACCCGCGGCGTCGACGATCATGTCCACCCGCGCCATTCCCGAGCAGCCGAGCTCACTGAATGCGCGCGCCGCCGCATCCGCTGCGTTGTGTCGAGCAGCCTCCGGAATGCGCGCCGGGATGATGTGGTGTGAGCGCCCGGCGGTGTATTTCGCGTCGTAGTCGTAGACCGGGTTCTCGCTCACGATCTCCAGGGTCGGGAGCACCTTGAGGTCGGGCGTCGCCAGCACCCCGACGGTGATCTCCGTGCCGACGGCCAGTCGCTGCACCAGCACACGGCGGTCGTAGCGGCCGGCGAGGACGAGCCCGCTCGCCACGGCATCCTCATCCCTGGCGATGGTCAGACCGATCGTCGAGCCTTCGCGGACCGGCTTCACCACCAGGGGGAGCGTGAACTTCGCCACCAGGCGCTCGACCACACCGGCGGCGACGCCCTCTTTGGCCTCCAGCTCCTCGAACTCGGGCACGTTCAGCCCGACGCCCTCCATGAGCCTTCCCGCCCGTGACTTGTCCATGCAGAGCGCGGAGGCCAGCACGCCCGACCCGGTGTACGGCACCCCGAGCAGCTCGAGCATCCCCTGCACCGTCCCGTCCTCGCCCAGGCGTCCGTGCAGCGCGTTGAAGACGCAGTCGAACCCGCCGTCGCGCAGGAAGTCCCAGGTATTCCCGTCCAGATCGACTTCGGTGACATCGTGACCGCGGGCGCGGAGCGCCTTCGCGACATTCGCGCCCGAACGCAGCGAGACCTCGCGCTCCGCCGACTTCCCCCCTCTAAGGACCGCGAGCTTCACGGGGTCACCTCCACCGCCCGACCATCTCGACCTCGGGTTCGAGCTGGGCGCCGAAGCGGCGCTTGACCTCGGCCATCACGTGCTCGATCAGCTTTCGCACGTCGGCGGCCGTCGCCCCGCCCTCGTTGACGATGAAGTTGCCGTGCAGCGTCGAGACGACTGCCGCGCCTTCGCGCGCGCCCTTCAGGCCTGCCGCCTGCACGAGCCGCCCGGCCGAGTCGCCTGCCGGGTTCTTGAAAACGCTCCCGCAGTTCTTCGTCTTGATCGGCTGGGACTCGTTTCGTTCGCGCGTGAGCTTGGCCATGAGCTCCTTCGCCTCCTCGCCGTCGCCGCGCTGGAGCTGCACGGTGACCGAGACAACGAGTGCGCCCTTGAGCGCCCCGCCTCGGAGCGCCGAGGTGCGGTAGCCGAGGTCGAGGTCCGCCGGCGTCCATCTCTGCCTGCCGGCGCCCGGTACGAACCCTTCGGCCTCGACCAGCACCTCGCGCAGCTCCTTCCCCCAGCACCCCGCATCCTGGTAGACGGCGCCGCCTACGGTGCCGGGGACGCCGATCGCGAACTCGAAGCCACGCAGGTTGGCGTCCGCGACGATGCGGGCGAGACGCATCATCTTCAGCCCCGCTCCGGCCCGGACCCGGGTGCCGTCGATGGTGTGCTCCCGGTTGACGACGCGGACCACCAGCCCCTCGACGCCCTTGTCCGCGATGAGCAGGTTGGTGCCGGCGCCGAGCAATAGATAAGGAATGCCGCGCCGGCAGCAGCCCTCGATCGCGGCCTCGATCGCGTCGGGGCGTCCCAGCTCGAGGAAGAACTCGGCCGGCCCGCCGATCCCGAACGAGGTCCGCGATGCCAGCGGCTCGCCTTCCCTCACACCGGGAAGGCCTCGAAGCCACGCGAGGCTAGAGCGTGTGCGCCAGCTCATCGCCCAGCTTCTTGATGTCCCCCGCGCCCATCAACAGGACGAGGTCGTCCGGACCGACGATCTCGGAGAGCGCCTCTTTGGCCTTCTCGAAGCTGCCGACGTAGATACCGTGCGGCACCTGGTGCGCGAGGTCGTCCGCGCGGACTCCGGACACGTTGTCCTCGCCCGCGCTGTAGACGTCAAGGATGTAGACGCGGTCGGCGCCGCCGAATGCGCGCGCGAAGTCGTGCATGAGGGCGCTCAGGCGCGAGTAACGATGCGGCTGGAAGACCACGATCAGCCTGCGGTGGCGCAGCTCGCGCGCCGCTGAGATGGTCGCGCGGACCTTGGTCGGATGGTGAGCGTAGTCGTCGTAGACGGCCGCGCCCTGGTAGACGCCGAGGAACTCCATTCGCCGGTGTGCGCCGGGAAACGTGTGGAGGGCGCCGGCCACATCGGCGAAGCCCACACCGAGCTCGAGCGCCATGGCAGCCGCCCCCGTCGCGTTCTGGATGTTGTGCCGGCCAGGCTGCCGCAGGTCGATGTGGCCGAGCACCTCGGTGCCGCGGTAGATCGGAAACGGGCGCTCAGGCTCGCAGCGGTAGGTGGCGCCGTGGCGGAACCCGTACGTCACTTTGCGCGCCTTCGGGTTCAGCTCGCGCGCCAGGTCGTCGTCAGCACCCAGGACCGCGACGCCGTTGGCGGGCAGGCCTTCGATGAACCACTGGAACAGATCGCGCACGGCGCTCACGTCGCGGAAGTGGTCGGGATGGTCGAGCTCGATGTTGGTGACGATCGCGCGCTGCGGATGATGCAGCGTGAGCGTTCCGTCCGACTCGTCGGTTTCCGCCACCAGCCAGTCGGACCTGCCGGCCCGCGCGCTCGAACCGTCGCCGACGAGCACGGTCGGGTCGTATCCGGCGGTGACGAGGATGTGACCGAGCATGTGGGTCACGGTCGTCTTGCCAGCGGTCCCGGCGACCGCGATGGAGTCGGTCTCGTTGATGAGCTGGGCCAGCATCTCCGCCCGGCTCAGCGTCTTGACGCCCATCGCGCGCGCGGCCTCCAGCTCAGGCGAGCGCTTGATCGCGCCGCTGTAGACGAGGAGGTCCTTGCCGAGGACGTGCTCAGGGTCGTGCCCCATGGCGATCTCGACGCCCGCCTCCTCGAGCTCGGCGGTCGTATCCGACTCTTTGAGGTCGCATCCGCTGACGTCGTCGCCGCGGGCGAGGAAGACTCGCGCCAGTGCCGAGACACCGGCGCCGCCGGCGCCCATCAGGTGGACTCTCATGTCCTAACGACTTTGCGCAGCACAGCTAGAACGCGCTGCGAGGCATCGCGCACGCCGATACCGGCGGACGCCCTGGCCATGGATTCGAGACGCCGGGCGTCGAGACCGCCGAGAGTCTCGAGAAGCTTCGTCCCCGTCAGCTCGCCGTCCGCGATGCTCACCGCGGCGCCGGCGTCGACCATCGCGCGCGCGTTCTCCACCTGGTGCCCGCCGCCGAAGGTGCCCGGGACCAGGACCATCGGCAAGCCGACGGCGGTGGCTTCGGCGATCGTGCTCACGCCCGCACGACTGACGATCAGGTCGGCGCGCGCCATGAGCGCCGGCATCTCGTCAGCGAACGCCAGGCCGGTGTAACGCTCGCGTCCATGCCGGGTTACGCCGTCCGCCCCCTGCGCGCCGGCAACGTGAATCACCTCTTCGAATCGATCGCACAGCGCGCCGAGCGCCGACCACGTCGCCTCGTTGAGCCGGCGTGAGCCCTGGCTGCCGCCGGTGATCAAGACGCGCCGGGCCGGCGCCGCGGGGGTGCGCCGGTCGAAGCCGTTGCGCAAGGGCACGCCCGTGCGCACGATCCGCGCGCCTTTCAAACGCGTCTCGGTCCCGGGCAGGGTCGTGCAGATGGCCGCCGCACCGCGCGCGAAGTAGCGGGTCGCGAGGCCTGGGCGCACATCCTTCTCATGAAGCACATAAGGAATGTGCCGCGCTCGCGCGGCCGCGACCGCGGGCGCCATCACGTAGCCGCCCATGCCGAGGACCACGTCGGGGCGAAATCGATCGACGATCCGAAGCCCCGCCAGAAGCGCTGTCGGGATGAGATAGGGCAACGCGACGTTCTTCCATGGGGCGTCGCGGTCGAGGCCTCGAATGCGCACCGTCTCCAGGTCGAAGCCGGCCTCGGGGACGAGTCGCTCCTCCGGGCCGCCTTCGCGCCCGACCAGCAGGACCGCGCCGTTCGGCTCCTCACCGCGAA
>JAMXLM010000039.1 GCA_024280995.1 Candidatus Dormiibacterota bacterium | reverse complement strand
ACCGTCCACAAAATGGCGGGAAGGGAGGGATTCGAACCCTCGAGGGAGTTTCACACCCCCTACCCGCTTAGCAGGCGGGTGCTTTCGACCACTCAGCCACCTCCCCGACCAGGAGCGGGAGAGATCGATTTTATCTAGCCCAGCCCCTCACCACCTTCTCTCCATACTTAGCACCCGATGGAAGCCCCCGGCGGACCAGGCGCGCCCCCGATGTGGGGGCCGGGCCGCAAGATGGCCTTCGGCACGGCGCCCGGATCCCGGAGCAAGGTCTGGTACACGCTCGCCGACGGCAACCTGAGCGAGGTCTTCTTTCCGTACCTGGACCGGGTCGCGCTGCACGAGCTCCGCTTCTTCGCCTCGGCCGGCGGCGCCCCGCCCGTCGACGACTCCACCGACGGCGAGCACTCGATCAGCTGGATCGCGCCGGGCGTGCCCGCGTTCCGGGTCGACACAACCCACCATGAATACCGGCTGACCAAAGAGATCTTCTCCGACCCCGAGGAGAACGCCGTCCTGATCGCCGCCAACTTCACCCCGGAGCTTCCCGACCTTCGCCTCTACATGCAGGCGAGCGCCCACTGGCAGCCGGGCACTGATGGCAACCTCGGCAGCGTCATCGACACGCACCCGCCCGCGTTGCTCATGCAGCAGCAGGACGTCTGGATCTGCATCGTCGGGCCTTTCAGCCGCGCGTCGACCGGCTACTTCCGGTCCTCCGATGTGCACATCGACCTCAGCGACGCCGACGGCACGTTCACCTACCGCTACGACCGCGCCGGTCCAGGCAACGTGACGGTGGGGGCCGAGATCGGGGTGCGGGTCGGCTCGTTTCAGCTCGCCATCGGCTTTGCCCACTCGCGGGCGGACGCCGAGGAGATCGCGCGCGAGGTCCTGCAGAAGGGAGCTGGCGCTGTGAAACAGAGCTTCGAGCGCGCCTGGCGGACCCAGCTCGACATCCCGCGCGCCCTTGGAAAGGTCAGCGGCGACGAGGGAAACCTGGCGCAGGCCTCGTTCGCGGTGCTGCACTGCCTCGAGGACAAGTCGCACGCCGGCGCTTTCGTCGCAGCCCCCGCCGCGCCGTGGGGCGAGACGAACCACGACGGCGACCAGGTGTACCACCTCGTCTGGCCGCGCGACCTCTGCCGTATTGCCACAGCGCTGCTCGACGCGGGCGACACGGACGCGGCGCTTCGCGCCTTTCGCCACCTGCAGGCGCATCAGCGCGCGGACGGCGGTTGGTACCAGAACTGGGCGCTCGACGGCACGCCGCACTGGCTGCAGACCGAGCTCGATGAGGTCGCGCTGCCGATCCTGCTTGCGTGGAGGCTCGGAGTCGCGGGCTGCCTGGACCACGACCCCTATCCGACGATGGTGCGCCGCGCCGCGCAGTTCATCCTGCGCGAAGGCCCCTCCACCGCCCTCGATCGCTGGGAGGACGCCGGCGGCTTGTCTCCGTCGTCGCTGGCCACATGCATCGCGGCCCTGATCGTGGCCGCCGAGTTCGCGAACGACGCCGGCGAGCACCTGGCGTCGAGCCATTTCCGCGCTGTGGCCGACTACTGGAACGACCGCGTCGAAGCGTGGTGCTCGCTGCCGAGTGGCCAGTACGTGCGGCTCGGTTCCGACCCTGACAATCGACCCGAGCTGGGCGCTATCGCGCCCGAGTTTCTCGAGCTGGTGCGTTACGGCCTGCGCCGGCCGAAGGACGACCGCGTGCTGCGGAGCCTTCAGGGGGTGGACACCTCGCTGAAGGTCAGCCTCCCGTCCGGGCCGAGCTGGCGTCGGTACGCAGGCGACAAATACGGGGAGCACGACGACGGATCTCCCTGGGACGGCAACGGGCGCGGCCGTGCGTGGCCGGTGCTGACGGCGGAGCGCGCGAGGCACTTTTTCTCCATGGGGCTGCCTGCGGCGGAGCTCGTGCGGTCCCTCGAGGGCTTCGCCGGTCAGGGGCTGATGCTGGCCGAGCAGCTGTGGGACGCGCCTGACATCCCCGGTCGCCGCCTCCAGCTCGGCAAGCCGAACGGATCCGCCTGCCCTCTCGGGTGGGCGCACGCCGAGTACCTGGAGCTATTGGTCACCATCGCGCTGGCCGGCTTTCCAGACATCGTCCTGCCCGCCCGGCGCCGGTACACCGAAGGCGTGGCGTTGAATCCCGATTTCGTGTGGACGCACCGGCATCAGATCGAGAAGATCGCAATGGGCCGCATGCTCCGTGTGCAGCTGCCACGCCCAGGAACAGTCCACTACACCTTCGACCAGTGGAAGTCCTACAACGAGGTCGATGCGGTGGACACCACGCTCGGCCTGTGGGTGGCGGACGTGCCTTGCCAGAAGTTGGCGTCGGGCACTGAGCTCTCCTGGACCATCCACTACATGACCGGATGGGAAGGAAAGAACTACTCGATGACGGTCGAGTAGCTACCGCTCGTCCGGCGGCTCCAGGTCGTCGAGCCTAAGTCCGTTGCCCGCGTCCTCGTCGAACTGGCTGTGCAGCTCGCCGCAGTCCGCGCACCGGTAGTACTCGCCGACGAATCCCTTGTGCCAGACCGCGTAGCTGACGACGCCCGGCTCCTCGACCAGGATCTCCTGTTCCAGGCGGTAGATGACCTGCTCCCACCCGCCGGCCTCGATGTCATCGTCAAGTACCACCACGCAGTAAGGATGCGGGTCGCCCCAGACCATCACGACCTCGCCGCGCCGCTCGTCGTCGGAGTTGACGATCGACCAGGCCTCCGCGCCCTGGCCGCGACTGCTCCGCACGAGCCGCAGCTGCGCCCAGAACCGCTCGGCGGACTCGCGCTCCGCCTTGTCGTGCTCAGCCTGCGCCTCCTGGAATGCGCTCCACATCCGCAGCAGGTGGTTGCGGAAGCGGTGATACGTCGGGAGCAGCTTGGGCTGCTGCTTCGGCGCGCCGATCAGCTTCTCGAATGCGTGCTCGAAGGCGGCCTCGACGCGCTCCTGCCGGTCGGTGACGTCGGGCGCCCAGCCCTCGTCCTCCGACAGCCGCATGCTCTCGTTGAGGACGACCTCGAAATCGAGCCAGTCGTCGCCGAACTCGGGGACGAAGACCGACTCGACGAGGTCCGCCAGCCGGTGCTCCTCGAGCAGCGCGGGCGTCACCTTGCCACGGGCATCCGGCCAGCCTTTCCAGCCCATCACGTTGTGGATCCAGTAGTCGAAGACCGTCACCGCGTACTGCAGCGCGGCGGGGGAGCTCCAGATGCCGGTGGGCCAGGTCCTCTTGCCCGTCCTCACCTTGTTGTAGAGGGAGATGACCTGCTCTTCGTCGAGGTATTCGGTTTCCATAGGCGGTCTCCCACTATAGGAATATCGGGAAGGTAGCCCTGGGTATAGTCCTAGCAGAGATGTCCCAGAACGGAAATCGACCCTTCACCCCCGACCAGGTGTCTCGTTACGCTCGCCACCTGATCCTGCCCGAGGTGGGTGGGGCGGGGCAGCGCAAGCTGCTGAACTCGAGCGCCCTGCTCCTGGGCGCGGGCGGGCTGGGCTCCCCGGCGGCGATGTACCTGGCCGCGGCCGGCGTGGGCAAGATCGGCATCGTCGACTTCGACACCGTCGACGCTTCGAACCTCCAGCGTCAGCTCCTTCACGGATACGACGACATCGGCCGTCCGAAGGCCGACTCGGCGGCCGACACGCTCCGAAACCTCAACCCCGACGTGGACGTCGTGCCGATCAAGGAGCACGTCAACTCGGAGAACGCGATGCGGATCTTCGCGCCCTACGACGTGATCATCGACGGCACCGACAACTTTCCAACCCGCTACCTCGCCAACGACGCCGCGCATTTCCTTGCCAAGCCGCTGGTACACGGAAGCATCTTCCGTTTCGAGGGCCGGCTGGCTCTGTTCGACTCCGCCAGGGGCACGGGCTGCTATCGCTGCCTGTTCCCCGAGCCGCCCCCGCCCGGCAGCGTCCAGAGCTGCGCAGAGGCGGGCGTGTTCGGAGTTTTGCCCGGGATCATCGGCAGCATGATGGCCTTCGAGACCATCAAGTACCTGCTCGACATCGGCCGGCCGATGGTCGGCCGCTACCTGCTGTTCGAAGGCGAGGACATGACCTTCCGAGAGCTGCGGCTGCGCCAGAACAAGGCATGCCCGCTGTGCGGTGAGAACCCGACGGTCGACTCGCTGATCGACTATGAGGCCTGGTGTGGCGTCCCGGCCGTGGAGCCCTCAGAAGCAAGAGCGAGCTAATCTCGATGCTGTGGTGGACCGGCGCGGCCAGTCCGACAGCATCTCGGGGCTCAGAGCGGCGATGCGTGTGTCAGTGGGCCCGGCGCGTCGTCGTTGCGCATCGTCAGATGCGCTCCTCCTAGCGCCACCCCTTCCTTCGCCTCGCCACTCTGACCGGCGACGTATCAGTCGCCTGCCCCGATCTGCAAGTCGTCCCGACCACGCCGGCCCACAGTGATCCAGCTCGACTCGTTCAACGCGACCCGATTGGACGGCGCACGGCGGATCGTCGGAGAGCTCGGCTCGGCGCTGATCGCTTACTCGGGCGGCGTGGATTCGACTCTGCTCCTCAAGCTGGCGATGGAGGAGCTCGGTGACGGCGCCGTCGCGGTGCTCGCGAGCTCGCCCGCTTACCCGGAGTCGGAGCAAACGGCTGCGCGTGCCCTCGCCGGCTCGATCGGTGCCCGGCTCGTCGAGGTCACGACGAGCGAAGTCGAGCTGGAGGCTTACGCGCGCAACAACCCTGACCGCTGCTTCCACTGCAAGGAAGAGCTCTTCGATACGCTCGAGCCGGTCCGACGCGACCTCGGTTTGAGCTTTCTCGCCTACGGAGCGACGGCGGACGACGCCGGCGACCACCGGCCCGGCCATGCCTCGGCAGTCAAACGTGGCGTGCGTTTCCCGCTCCTCGAGGCGGGCATGGCGAAGTCCGAGATCCGCGCGGCGGCGCGCGCGCTCGGCCTGCCCAACTGGAACAAGCCGTCGTTCGCCTGCCTGTCGTCGCGGATCCCTCACGGCACCCCTGTCACGGTGGCGGCGCTGCGGCAGATCGAGGTGGCCGAGGATGCGCTCAAGGCTCTGGGCTTCGCCCAGGTGCGTGTCCGCCACCACGGCGACGTGGCGCGCATCGAGGTCGACGGCGCCGACATCGCCCAGCTGGTAGCGCAGCGAGGCGAGGTCGCGGCGGCGGTGCGCGCGGCCGGTTACAAGTTCGTCTCGGTCGATCTCGAAGGCTATTCGACCGGTCACCTGAACCGAACCTGGCAGCCCAGGTCGTCCTAGCCCTCGACGAAGGCACCACGGGCGCGACCGCGATCGCGGTCGGACTCGACGGCGAGATTCGCGGCAAGGGCTACTCGGAGATCACCCAGCACTATCCACGGCCGGGATGGGTCGAACACGATGCGAACGAGATCTGGACCGCGGTGCAGGCGAGCAGGCGGCAGGCGCTCGACGCTGCCGGCGCTCGAGAGTCCGATGTCGCCGCCATCGGCATCACCAACCAGCGCGAGACGCTGGTGCTGTGGGACAGGAAGACGCTCGAGCCCATCGCTCCAGCGATCGTGTGGCAGGACCGCCGTACGGCCGACGTTTGCCGGCGGCTCCGCGAGGCCGGTCACGAGCCGCGCGTGCGCGAAGTCACCGGTCTTGTGCTCGATCCGTACTTCACCGCGACCAAGCTCGCATGGGCACTCCAGCACGTCGACGGCGCCAGGGATGCCGCCGCGGGTACCGTCGACGCCTGGCTCATCGCGAGGGTGTCGGATGGAAAGTCGCACGTCACCGATGCGTCGAACGCCTCCCGGACGCTGCTGTTCGACATCCATCGCGGGGCGTGGAGCGAGGAGATGGCAGATCTTTTCGGCGTCTCGCTTGCCAATCTCCCCGACGTCGTCGACTCAAGCGGCCCCATCGCCGACAAGGTGACCGGGGTCGCGGGCGACCAGCAGGCCGCGCTCTTTGGGCAGGCATGCACGCATGAGGGAATGGCGAAGAACACCTACGGGACCGGCTCGTTCGTGCTCGTCGAGACGGGCGAGCGACCGGTCAGCTCGTCGACCGGCATGCTGACGACCGTCGCGTGGCGGCGCGCGGGCAGCCTCACCTACGCCCTCGAAGGCGCGATCTTCGTCACCGGCGCGGCGCTGCAGTGGCTGCGCGACGGCCTCGGCATCATCGGTGCGGCGAGCGAGGCCGGCCCACTGGCGGCGTCGGTTCCGGACACCGGCGGAGTGTTCCTCGTGCCTGCGTTCGTCGGCCTCGGCGCGCCGCACTGGGATCCCTATGCGCGAGGCACAATCGTCGGCCTGACGCGCGGCACGAGCCGCGCACACCTGGTCCGCGCGGCGGTCGAGGCGATGGCCTACCAGACCCGCGACGTTGTGGAGGCCATGGAAAAGGACACCGGCCATGGGCTGACCGAGCTTCGCGTCGACGGCGGGGCCGCGGTGATGGACGTCCTTTGTCAGCTGCAGGCGGATCTGCTCGGCATCCCGGTGCGCCGGCCGCGAAACACGGAGACCACGGCGCTCGGGGCCGCCTTCCTGGCCGGCCTCGGTGCCGGTTTGTGGAACGACGCCGACCTGGCCGGCCTGTGGAAGCTCGATCGTGAGTTCGAGCCGAGCATGTCGCGCGACCAGGCCGACTCGATGCAGGCGCGCTGGCGCCGCGCGGTGGACCGGAGTCGCGGGTGGGAGGAAGCTGGAGGGCCTGATCGCTCGGCCGGGCGACCGCGCCGGACCCTACCGGATAATCAGTAGTTCCTTGAGCACCGCAGAGCCCGCCACCCGGCCCGCCCGCCACCAGAACCTGTACGCCCACCAGGTGTGGCTGCAGCAGCGCTTCTTCGCCGCTCTGCTCCTGGGCGCGGGCATCATCGCCACCGGGATTGCCATCTACGAGCGCCAGCTTTTCTCACCCGCGTTCGCCGTCTGGCTGATCTACATCCCGGTCGGCCTCGCGCTCGGCGCCTTCATCTACTTCTTCCGCTGGCGCAGTCATATCCAGGTCCGGGACGAGGGGGTCAAGATCTCGAGCATGTTCTCGAGCGTGGTCGTCGACTACGACTCGATCAAATGGGTGAAGGCGCTGCCCCTGCGCCAGCACTTCCAGGAGCGGCGCAGCAAGATGATCGCCCCGATCATGAAGCAGCACATCGACAAGCCCGCGGTCTTCATGAAAGTGCGCGGTGACGAAACTCAGCTGGCCGCGATCAAGAAGAAGCTCGGTCTGTTTCGTGCGCGGTTGATGGACGACGACATGATCGCGGTGCCGGTGCCGGACGCCGACACCGTCGTCTGGGAGATCAGCTCGCACCTGCCGGAGAAGATGGGGCAGAACCAGGGAGGCTCCAGGCGGCGCAAGCGGCGCAGGTGATCGACGCCGGCGAGAGCGGTACCTCCCTCAAGTCCTACTTCGACCGCTACGACCTCCTTGCGCTCCTTGTGCTCACGGTCGTCGCGTTCGTGCTCCGGTTCTTCAGCCCGATCCTGCCCGACTTCTTCCTGCATCCGACCTCGGGCCCGTGGATCACCAACTGCGTCACCAAGACCCCGGTCGACCCGAGCGGCACGCCCGGCACGCTGTGCGGGCTCGCCTATCCGTTCAACCGCGGCTATCCCGACGCGGCCGGCAACCTCTCACCTCCCAACGGCCAGGTGTTCGACGAGGTCTATTTCCCGGTTGACGCTCGCAACGACATCAAGGGAATCGAATCCTGTCACCCGACCACGGTCGGTTGCCCGTACAACTACATCGACCCGGAGCCGCCCTTCGCCAAGACGATCATCGGCGCCGGGATGTGGGCGTACGGCTGGTATCGCGCTCACTTCCAGGGCGCCAGCGGTGACTACATCGACCTCGGCTTCAACACGTTCGGGTGGCGAATCGCCGCCGCCATCTTCGGAACGCTGTGCATCCCGATGATGTACTTGCTCGCGCGGCGTATGTGGCCGAACCGGCTCTTCGCCATCGCCGCCGCCACGCTGGCCTGCTTCGACGGCATGTTCTTCATCCAGTCGAGGATCGGCATGATCGACATCTTTCCGATCTTCTTCATCCTGGCCTCGTACTTCCTCTTCTTCGTCCACCTTCAAAGTCGGTCGGCGCGCGCGACGCTGGTGTCGCTGGTCGCCCTCGGGACAGTGCTTGGAATCGGGATCGCCTCGAAGTGGATCGTGCTCGCCGCGTGGGGGAGCATCGGATTCTTCTTGTTGCTTCGCATGGTGCTCAGCTCCGTCGACGTCGAGTGGGGACCGCTCAAGAAGCTGCCCGCGCCGCCGGTCCCCTACGTTGCCGTCGGCGTGGTCGCGCTCATCGTCATTCCCGCGGCCATCTACCTCGCGTCGTGGTATCCGTTCTTTGCGCGCGGCCAGTTCCAATCGCTGAGCGACCTGTGGAACTACCAGGTGTGGGCCTACGACTACCACAAGAATCTCACCGCCACGCACCCGTATGGCTCACCCGCTTGGTCGTGGCCGCTGCTGGCGCGCCCGGTCCTGTACTACGCCGAGTACTACCCGTATTTCGGCGTCGACCAGTTCACGGGCCAGGAGCTGCAGGCCCGGATGCTCGACCTGGGCAACCCGTGGATCTGGCTGACGAGCCTGCCGGCGGTCATCTCCCTGCCGTACTTCGTGGTCAAGCACCGCAGCTTCCCCGCGGCGGTGATCCTTCTCGGCTTCATCACCCAGTACGCGCCGTGGTGGCCGATCACACGCGTGCTCTTCATGTACCACATGTTCGGCGGGCTGGTTTTCATGGTCCTCGCGCTTGCGTTTGTGCTGGTGCAGATCGCGAACAAGCTGCCGGCGCCTGATCGCAAGGTGCTCGTCACCGTCCACCTTTCGATCGCCATCGTGTTCTTCGGCTACTTCTATCCGGTCTGGACGGCGACGCCGCTGTCCAATCCTGCGTGGGTGCTGAGCCCTGGTACGCCGCTGTGGGGTCCGAAGCTCTGGTTCGACCACTGTCCCAACCCACCGCCACCGGCGTCACAACCGAACCTCTTCTGTTGGAACTAGAGGTCTTCCGGCCGTGCCTGTAGCCTCCGTTATCTATCTGGTCGCATGCGCGGCCGCGGGTTTCGGAATCACCTACGCGTCCGGCGTGAAGCTGACCCTCGAGGAGAGGGTGGTCTTTGGATCGGTGCTCGGTGCGGCCCTTGTCACCGCGATCACGTTTCTTCCGTCGCTGGTTCTACGCGACCTGACCGCGATCATCGTGCTTGCGGGACTGCTGGTGGCGGCGGTGGCCGGCGGCGTGGCCTTGTTCGCCGGGCGGCGCCGGCTGGTCGCGGACTGGATCGACTTTCGGGGGCACTGGACGCGATCCATCCCGCTGGCGGCGGTGTTCGCCGTCTGCGGCGCATGGACGGTGCATTTTCTGCACCAGGCGTACGTCTACACGCCGAACGGTCTTTACGCGGGGTACGTGAACATCTGGGGTGACTGGGCCGCACACCTGACCTATGCGGGGTCATTCGCCTACGGCCACAACTTCCCGCCCGAGTTTCCGGTCGATCCAGGGCATCACCTCGGCTACCCGTTCATGGTCGACTTCTTCGCTGCGGCCCTGGTTCCGTTGGGGCTGTCCCTGACGGAGGCGCTCACCGCGACGAGCGGAATGCTCGGTCTTGCATTTCCCGCCGTCCTGTACCTCGCGGGTGTGCGGTTCCTCGGCGAGCGTCTGGGCGCGGGACTCGGAGTCTTCGTGTTCCTGCTGAGCGGCGGTCTCGGATTCGTGCTCCTGGGAGGCGATGTCCTTCACGGCGGCCTGTCGGTGCTGTCGCGCCTTCCTCGCGAGTACACCCTGGAGCGCGACCACTTCAACCTCCAGTGGCTCACGCCCGTCCTCGCGTACCTGGTGCCTCAGCGCTCGACTCTGTTCGGCTTCAGCCTCGTGCTGATCCTGCTGGTGATTCTGTGGATCGCTCTGCGCGAGCATCTTGGCTGGCGGCCCTTCCTTTTCGCGGGCATCGCGGCGGGCACTCTTCCCGCCTTCCACGTCCACGCGTGGGGCACGATGGTCGCACTGCCGGCGTTCTGGGCTCTGTTCAACCGCCGCCGAGAGTGGTGGCTCTACTTCGTTCCCGCGGTCGTCATCGGCCTGCCCGTCCTCGTCTGGATGTGGCCGCCGGACAAGACGGCGATCTGCGGCGATTGGCCGTCCTATGCGGGTCTCTGCGTTCAGCCCGGCTGGCTGTCCTTCGACGACTGGCGTCATCTCGGCGTGTGGGTGTTCCCCTTCGACGCGACGGCGTTCTGGATCTGGAACACCTCGCTGCTCCTACCGCTTCTCATCGCAGCCCACTTCATGTACTCGTCGTTTCCGACCGGTTATCCCAAATGGTTCGCGCCCATGTGGCTCTGGTTCTTTGTGCCGAACCTGCTCGTTCTGCAGCCGTGGGTGTGGGACAACACCAAGTTCTTCGTCTTCTGGCTGCTGATGGGCAGCATCCTCGCTGGCGGAGCGCTGGCGGTGATGTTTCGCGCCGGCATCGCAACCTCGATCGTTGCGATCGTCGTCATCTTCGTGATGTGCTTTGCCGGGTTCCTCGACCTCACCCGGGCATCCGACTACAGCGTCAGCACCAACCTCTTCACGGACACCGGCGGGCTCGAGGTCGCGGAATGGGTGCGCCACAACACCAGCCCCGACGCCGTCTTCGCCGTGGCCAATCAGCACAACAGCCCCATCCCGACCCTCTCCGGCCGGCGCGAGCTGGTGGGTTATCCGGGTTGGTTGTGGACGTACGGGCTTGCTGACTACCAGCGAAAGTCAGACGACGACCAGAAGATCCTCCAGGGCGACCCGGCCGCACTCGATCTCGTGCGGCTGTACGGCGTCGATTACGTGATGATCGGCCCCCAGGAGATCGCCATCGGAGCGAGCCCTACGTTCTGGAACGCCAACGGCACGAAGGTCTACGACCGCGACGGTTACGCCGTTTATCGTGTCGGCCATGGCTGATCCGATCGAGGATCGCGAGCACGTTGCCGAGGTGCTGCGCCTGGTCGAGCGCGAGGCGGAAACCTACCTCGCGACTGTCGACGGCGCGCTCGTCAGACCGCCCGGAACGCCGGTCATCGACGGCGAGCTGCCCCGGCAAGGTGTGGGCTCGCTCCGCGCGGTCGCTGAGCTGATCGAGCTCGCAAACGAAGGAGCGACGAGGTCGACAGGTCCGCGCTTCTTTCATTTCGTCATGGGTGGCGTGACGCCCGCTGCCCTTGGCGCGGACTGGCTGACCTCGAGCCTCAACCAGGTCGCCTACAACTGGGTCAGCTCGCCGCTGGCGGCGCGGATCGAGCAGCTCACGCTCGCGTGGATGAAAGACCTGTTCGGGATTCCAGAGGGTTGGAGCGCGGTGATGACGACCGCGGCCACCACCGCGAATCTCGTGGGACTTGCCTCAGCGCGCCGTTGGTGGGGCCTGCGGCACGACGTTGACATCGACACTCGTGGTTTCTCCGGGTTGCCCGATGTCCCGATCTATTCCAGCTCTTACCTGCACGCCAGCGCCGTGAAAGCCCTCGGCATGTGCGGCCTGGGCCGCGCCACCCCCCGCATCATTCAGTGGGACGCGCTCGAAGGCGAGCTGCAGATGCTGGAGGGCGAGCCGGCAATCGTCATCGCAACCGCGGGCGACGTCAACACCGGCTACTTCGACCCCATCCGAGACATCGCGTCGCTTACCCGGCAGTACGGATCCTGGCTGCACGTCGATGGCGCATTCGGGCTTTACGCCGCCCTCGCGCCGGCGACGCGTCACCTGGTCGACGGCCTGGCGGGCGCCGACTCGGTCGCGGTCGACGGGCACAAGTGGCTCAACGCGCCGTATGACACGGGCTTCGCATTCGTTCGTGATCCGGAGATCCACGCGGCGACGTTCGCCGCGAGCGCCGCGTACCTCGGAACGGAGACCCTGGACCGGCCGGTCTTCGGCAACCTCGCGCCCGAGATGTCGCGACGGGCTCGAGCCCTGCCGGTGTGGGCGACGCTGCGCGCGTACGGGCGCGAGGGCTACCGAGCGATGGTCGAGCGCCACCTGGCGCTTGCCCAGCGGATTGCCCATCAGGTGGACGAGGCGCCGGACCTGGAGCGCCTTGCGGACGTGCCGTTGAACGTCGTGCTGTTCCGGTTTCGTCCCGCCGGCGTCGAGGACTCGGAGCTCGACGACCTCAACCGCCGCCTCGGCGAGATGGTGCTGGAGGACGGTCGTATCTACTTCGGCACCACGGTCCACGAGGGCAAGGTCGCGTTCCGGCCGGCGATAGTCAACTGGCGTACGACCGAAAAGGACGTGGACATGATCGTGTCGGTCGTGCGCGAGCTCGGCTCGCGCCTCCTGGCTACGGCGCCGGGATTTTGATCGGAGGCCGGGCGTCCGAGCTCGGCGTCTTGACCAGCTCTTTGTTGGCCTCGAGGACCTCTTCGAGCCTGCGCGCCAGCCGCTTCATCTCGCGGTCGCCGCGGTCGAGACGGTTCACGATCTGCAGCAGGACCTCGTCCTGGTGCATGAGGTGGTTCATCAGGGCTTTCAGCTCCTCCTCGGCCTTGACGTTGAGCTCGTAATCCTGCTGAGCTCGCAGCCGGTCGCGGTCGGCCATGCGGTTGATCGCCATCAGGACGAGTGAGACCCAGATGGCGATCTCGATCGCGACCACGACGTTGAGAAATCCGAACGGGTATGGATCCCACTGCCGGATGAGCTTCAGGGCGTTGAGGACGATCCAGACCACGATGATCCCCAGCTGAGCCAGCACGAACGGCCAGCTTCCGACGAGGCGGGAGAAATCGTCGGCGACGCGGTCGGCGAAGGTGAGGCGCCGCTCCGCGTCGCGGTTGAGGTCGCGGACCGGCGGGTGATCGTGCTGGTGCTTGATCAGGTCCCGGGCGATGTCTTCGATTTCTCGGGCGATTGACATTTTTTCCTTGGGTTGCTGCGATGGGAGCTCGGCTTTAGCTGAATAGCTTGGCGCAAATGCCCCCTGGCTGGCTACACAAAGTAAGGAATCGTCGCTAGCGGATTTTGACGGCGCGCCACATCAGGAACAGCGGGATGCGGCGCCACCGGTCCTCAGTGCCTTGCGGCTCGCGCACCGCTTCGACGGCGAAGCCCGCGTTCTCGAGCGCGCGAAAGTAGCCCTCGAGCGGGTAGGCCCAACCGGCGAACTCCATCTGCAGACCGTCTCTCTCGACCGGAATCTCCACCCACCTGCGGGGTCCGAGGTAAGTGTCATGAACCACGAATGGCGCGCTGGGCTCGTGGGACTCGAACCTGCCGGCGTCCGGGATCGGGTGCGTGACGCACGCGCACATCTTTGCTCCAGGCATGAGCACACGCGCCGCCTCGCGCACGGCGCCATCCATGTCGTCGATGTCCATCAGGGAGTTGTAGAAGACGACGAGGTCGAACGATCCTGTGGCGAAGGGAAGCGCGGCGGCGTCGCATCGCGCGTATGCGCCCACACCGTCGGCTTCATCGGCAAGGCGCAGGAGCTCCGCCGTCGCGTCAACCGCGGTGACGCGGTGGCCGCGCTTGATGAGGTCCCTCGCGACCCGGCCCTCGCCGCACCCGACCTCCAGGGTCCGGAGACCAGGCGCCGGAACGAGATCGAAAAAGCTTGGGGAGTATTCCCAGTAGGCGTCGAAATCGGGCTTGCGAGCCCAGGCGGCCCAGTTGCGGGCGTGTCGCACCCAGTGCTCGCGCGACATCGTGAGCCCGAGCTCAGTATCCCTGGGCATCCCGCCAGCGCTTGATCCAGCTCGAATGCTGGTCCTCGTGTTGACTCCGCAGTCCGGCGGCGCCGTAGTTGTCTGCATCGAGGGCGCGCGGCGTTGCCGCGCTGATCGCCTCGAGCAGCCTGGCCCGCGACCTTTCGAGCTCCCACCGTGCCTGCGCCGGGGACATCTCACGCCGCAACTCGTAGCCGGTCGCGTTGTAGTCGTCGTCTTGCTCATCCGTCATCTTCCAGACGGATTCGTGCCCGGCCGATATCCGCTCGACTTCGGCCGCACGAAGGTCGTCCCAGAGCGCGAGGTGTGCGAGGTGATCTTTGACCGCCCAGCCGTCGATGGTCGGCTCGGACATCTGCTCATCGGTCAACCCGTCGATGGCGTCGAGAAGCTTCGCTCGTGAGTCACGGTAGTACGTCAGGAGTTCGTCTTGGTCGTTGGCCATCGAGAGATGATCTCACCGATAGTCGTGTGATCGCTGCGCCGGCCGCGGCACGCCGGCAAGCGCCTCGATGTGGCTTGCCAGCACCGAATGAACGCCGTCCTGGCGCTGCATCACGCCGTCGATGATGAGGATCGGCTGGCGGTTGGCGACCTGCCGGTACTTCTCGTAGACCTCGGGCTTGATGGTCACGTTGACTTGACCGAACTCGTCTTCGAGCGTGAAGAACCGAATCTTCTTGGCGGTCGATGGCGCCTGTCTGGTGATCACCAGCCCCGCGACCCGCACCTTCATGTTGTTCTTGATCTTCGGCACCTTGTTGGTCTCCAGGGCGCCGAGCTCGCGGAGCCTGTCCCGGCAGAAATAGATGAGGTGATGGCCGGTCGAGAGGTCGGAGATGCGGTACTCGAGCTGGTTGGCGTCGAACTCGTCGACGTGGGGAAGGGTCGGCGGTGTCCCGTTGAGTCGCAGCTCGGCCTGCTTGTCGATGCCTTTGCGCAAGCCGGCGCCGTGCCAGCGCTCCTGCCAGCCCCAGAGCAGCTCGCGCCGCGGCTGGCCGAGCACGTCGAAGGCGCCGACCATGACGAGGTTGCGGACCGCGCGCGGGCCGATGGGGCCGCCGCGGAGG
Source organism: Candidatus Dormiibacterota bacterium (assembly GCA_024280995.1). Classification (GTDB taxonomy): domain Bacteria; phylum Chloroflexota; class Dormibacteria; order Dormibacterales; family Dormibacteraceae; genus 40CM-4-65-16. The sequence continues at coordinate 5,586 of JAMXLM010000039.1, read as the reverse complement.
CGGTTGATGAAGTCGTCGAAAGACAGGTAGGAGCCGCCCTGGTTGCGGTCATCGACGATGGCTTGACGGCCATCCTCGCCCAGGTCGCGGACGTAGTTGAAGCCGATCCGCATCGCGTACTCGTCGGCGACCGCCTCAGGCAGGCACCGCACGTCCGAATGGTTGACGTCGACAGGCAGCGCCTTCATCCCATGCCTCTTCAGGTCCTCGACCAGCACGCTCGGGTGGTAGAAGCCCATCGGCTGGTTGTTCAGCAGCCCGCACCCGAACTCGACCGGATGATGCAGCTTCATCCACGCGGTCTCGTACGACGTGCGCGCGAATGCAGCCGCGTGCGAGCGACAGAATCCGTACACGGCAAAGCCCTGCACCGCCGCGAACAGCTGGTCGGCCACCTCGCGGGGCACGCCATTCGCCAAACACCCGCCGATGAACTCGTCCTCGAGCGACGACATCTCGACCCGGTTCAGGTGCCTCGTCATCGCCCGACGAAACCCATCGGCTCGTCCCGGCTTCATGCCCGCGACGTGCATCGCTATCTCGATGATCTGCTCCTGGTAGAGGATCACCCCGAGCGTGTCGCGGAGGATCGGCTCGAGCAGCGGGTGCGCGTAGGTCACCTCCTCGCGGCCCTGCTTGCGCCGGATGTACGGGTGGACCGCATTGCCCTGGATCGGACCCGGCCGGATGATCGCCACCTCGACCACCAGGTCGTTGAAGGTGTTGGGCCGAGTGCGAGGCAGCGTCTGCATCTGCGCCCGCGATTCGATCTGGAACACGCCGATCGTGTCCGCCTCGCCGCACATGTCGTAGACGGCGGGGTCGTTCAGAGCCAGGGCGTCGAGGTCCGGCCGCGAGCCGGTCGTATCGCGGATCAAGTCCAGCGCCTCGGCGACCACCGACAGCGTGCGCAGACCGAGCATGTCCATCTTGATCAGGCCAAGGTCCTCGACGTCATCCTTGTTGAACTGGACGACGCGCCGGCCCTCCATCGTCGCCGGCTCGACAGGCGCGATGTCTACGAGCGGCTCGCCTGTGACGAGCATGCCGCCGTTGTGGATCGATAGATGGCGCGGGAAGTCGATCACCTCGCGGCACAGGTCGAGAAAGTGACGCCAGCTCTGCGGCCGCATGTCGGGAGGAGGCACCGCCCACTGCATCGAGTCCTCGACGTCCTCGGTGAACCAGCGGTCGACTCCTTTGGCCAGGCGGTCGAGCAGCTCATTGGAGAAGCCGAGGGCCTTGCCGACCTGCCTGATCGCCATGCGCGGCTGGAAGGTGACGACGTTGCAGACCATCCCGGTCCGCTCCCAGCCGTACTTCTCGTAGATGTACTGGATGACCTGCTCTCGATGCGCGGTCGAAAAGTCGATGTCGATGTCCGGTGTGCTTGTCATCTCCTCGTGCAGGAAGCGCTCGAACAGCAGGTTGTGCTCGATCGGGTCGACGCGCGTGATGCCGAGCACGTAGGCCACGATCGAGTCGGCGGCCGAGCCGCGTCCCTGCCCCGGCACGCCATGCTCACGAGCGAAGCGCATCAGGTCCCAGTTGATGAGGAAGAACTCTGCGAGCCCGGTCTTCTCGATGACCTCGAGCTCGTGCTGCAATCGGCGAGTCACTGCCGAGGTGATGGGCCTGTAGCGTTCTCGCAGGCCTTCGAAGCAGAGCTTGTAGAGAAACGAGAAAGGGGTCTCGCCCGCAGGCACCGGGTAGCCTGGGAATCGGACCTTGCGGAAGTCGAGGTCGAGATCGCACTGCTCGGCAATCTCCAGAGGCGTCGCCAGCGCCGCGGCGTGGCCCGCAAACAAAGGACGCATCTCGGCGCCGCTCTTCAGGTGATGCTCCGAGTTGGGGAACAGGTGAGGTCTTGCCTCGTCGAGGGTCTTGCGGTTGCGGATCGCGACAAGCACGTCGTGCAGGTGGCTCCGCTCGCGCAGGTGGTAGTGCACCTGGTTGGTCGCGACCACGCCTGCGCCACATCGCCTCGCCATCGCGGCGCGGCCTTCGAGCACCCATTCGTCCTCAGGGCGGACGTGATGGTGAAGCTCGCTGAAGACGGTGTCCCGGCCCAACGCATCCTGAAGCGCGCGCAGCCTCGGCTCGCCGTCCGTAGAGGTGAGGTAGAAGAGGTCGCCACGATGCTGGGCGACGGTGGCGAGCGTGGTTCGTGCCTCGCCTTTCGGCTGGTCGGCGTGGGCGAGGCTGAGCAGCCGGCAGAGGTTGGAGTAGCCGCCGAGGTTGCGGGCGATGAGGATCAGCTCCTCGCCGTCGACCTCGAGCGCGCTGCCGATGATCGGCTTGATGCCCAGCTTGCGGCACGCCTGGAGGTGCTTGACCGCGCCGTAGACGCCGCCGTGGTCGGTGAGGGCGAGCGCCGGCATCTCGAGCTGCGCGGCGCGCACGGCCAGCTCGAATGGATGCGATGCGCCGTCGAGGAAGGAGTAGTTCGAGTGGCTGTGCAGCTCGACGTAGGGCGCTGGGTCAGTCATAGATCCGCTCCACGAACCACTCGCCGGTCGAGGCGTCGCGAAAGAGCTCGCAGAGCAGGTTGTTGTTGAGGACGGCCTTCCAGTACTCGCGCACGACCGGCCTGTCCCACCACGAGGCTTCGACCTTCCACCGCACGATCGGCTCGAGCGAGCCGTTGTAGGCGCCCGCGATCGCGATGGGGGCGCGACCGTGGTCGAGAGTCACGTCTACGGCGGTTGGGGGGCTGAGCAGCCGTGTCATCAGGGGGCCGATCGGTGCTTTTGGATCCAGAAATGCCTAATCGGGCGAGGAATTCGGTGCTTTTGGATCCAAAAGTGCCGAACCATCACGCAGGCTTCCAGACAACTTCGTCGCCGAAACGCTCCTGCAGCCGCTCTAGCGCCGCGATGACCTCGTCGCTCGACCCATCGCTGCCTGCCCACAACCTCAGCTGACGCCGGCCGGCGCCTTCCAGCACCGGCAGCTCGATCCACAGCTCGGTGATGGCCGCGCGCGGCTGCCACTCCTTGATCCACGCGCCGACCAGGCCGAACAGCTCGGCCTGGCTGCTGAGCGGGTGCCGGACGACGGACTCGCGCTGCTCACCTTCCGAAGCCTCGAACCCAAGCCTCACCCGCAAGTGCTTCGCCCCCGCGCCTCGCAGACCCAGCTCCTCGGCGAGGTCGCCGCACAGCGCGCGCGCGACGAACAGCAGCGCCTCGCGGTCTTCGACTGGCTCTCCGAACTGGCGATGAGCGCTGGTGAACATCGGCGGACGCCATGCGCTGATGGCGTCGGGCTCCAGCCCTCGCGCGAGCAGGACCGCATGCCTGCCCTCGCGGCCGAGCTGGCTTTCGAGCTCGCGCGGACCGATCGCAGCGACCGCGCCCAGCGTGCGAAGGCCGAGAAGGTCGAGGCGCTCGAGCTGTTCCACCTCCAGCGGCAGCGCGCGAGAGGGGTGAGGGGCAAGGAAGACGCGCGCGTCCTCGACCCTCATCAGCCTTCCCGGTCGCGCGCTCGACGCCGCGAGTCGCGCCGAGAAGGGACCGGGCGCCAGGCCGAGGCGCGGCTCGCGACCGATCGCCTTGAGCAGGCGGCGCCGCATCTCTCTGATCGCCTCGCCTGGATGGACCACGCCGTCGAGGTCGAGCCACGCGATGCCTTCGTCACGGACCTCGACCGTCGGCGCGAGGTCGTAGAGCGCGGTGGAGAGCAGCTCGCGAATGCGAATGACCGCCTCTTCGTCAGGCAGCACAAAAACGGCTTGCGGGCAGAGGTGCTCGGCCTGGCGCAGGGCCATCCCTGCAGCGACGCCGAAAGGCAGAGTTTCTTCCGACGCGGCGATGACGTGCTCGTCCCAACGCCCGACGATGACCGGTCGCCCGTAGAGGTCCGGGCGTCGCGCCAGCTCGAGATGTCCGGTCAGACCGCAGCAGACGCGCGTGGGCGCACCTCCGCGATGTCGCGAGGCGATGCCTCGACAACGCCGGCTGAGAAATCGCGAAGCGTGCGCGGGCCGAGCGGATAGCGGACCTCGAGCTCTGTCTCGCCGAGCGGAGGGGCGACGCGATTCTTCGTGCATCGCACCGCGACGCGAAGACCGACCAGCAAACCTCGCTCCCAGATCCATTCCGTCCGCGCGAAAGCGACGCTGAAGCTCGACGCGTGCGCGAGCGCGCGACCCGGTGACTCGACGACGCCGACGAGCACCGTGCCGGAACGATTCGCGCCTGACTCGATGGGACCGAGCCAGTGCTCCGGCACATCACTCATCACCAAAAGGAATCGCGCGCCCGCGCGCGCGAGCATCGCCGTCGCTTCACCTGCGGTCTCTGGAGCAGGCGCGCGGACGATGGTCAGCGGGCCTTGCTCTGGGGAAAAGGAGTCGAGCGATGAAAGGTCGAACCCGCCGCCGTCGATCACGACCGCATGCGCAAACTCACGCGTCGCGCGGGCGAGCAGCTCGAGCGCAAGCGTCAGCTTCCCGCTCGTCCCGGCGCCGGTGAACAGCGAGAGCCGGCCGCGCGGAATGCCGCCGATGCCCGTCAGCCGGTCGAGCGGCGATCCGCTCGGCCACGGCTGCGGAGGTGGCAGCTCGGCCGCCCTCGTCAGCGCCTGGCTGCCGAAGCGGACCCGAATTGAGTTGATCGCTGATTCAAGTGCGACTTCCTGCATCTTCGTGGGGGCCTCGGGAGGAGACGCAGGGAGTGGGTGTGGAGGCGTTTTCCACTATACCGAACGAATGTTCGGGAGGCAATACCTTTATATGTGCCGCTCCTCCGCACGCAGTCGGGCACAAGTTGCGAAGCGCGCTCGGGGCGCTGTCCTTGCCGCACTTGCGCGCAGGTGTCCCACGCAGTGCGACGGACGCAGACTCCATCAAACAAAAAAAGGAGCCGGGGCTCCACAGAACCCCGGCGACTAACGACTTACGAAACGATTGAAGAGAAGTGTCTTACTTCTTCTTCGAGGTCTTCTTAGCGGCCTTCTTAGCCGGCTTCTTTGCGGCCTTCTTCTTCGCCATCATGCGATACCTCCTTCTCCCGAAGTTATGGACCCGATAGGTTCCATTGGTTTGGCGGGTTCCATGTGGTGGTGGGACGTGTTCTGGATCGCTCCTGCACGCACCTCCTCTGCAACCCCATCGGTCTCGCCGCGGACCCTCATTGATAAGGACTCCGTGACGTTGGCGGCTGATGCAAATGGTCCGCTCTCTCGCGTCGGGTCCGTTGCCTCTGTGGTGGCAACCACGAGCAGCATCGCCATACAAGTTGTTGTGATACCTGATGAACCCCGCTCACGTCAATCCCTCGCGAAAAATTTTCTTTCGCGCGACGCGTCGATGTTGCGTCGCGATGTCGTCATCATCGCGACCACATGTGACCATCGCGAGACTGCGACGATAGACATCATGCGTGTCGTCCTCGGTCATGGCGCATCAGGCAACGCGGCGTCGATGAAGCCTTACGTCGTGGGTTTCAAACGACGTGGCATCGATGCGATGGCGGTGGATCTTCCACGCGGCGGCGCGGAGAAAGCTGTGACTGTTTTCATCAAGGCATCGGGTCGCGGTCACGACGTCGTCGGTGGCGGTCAGTCGTTTGGTGGAAGGGTCGC
>JAMXLM010000038.1 GCA_024280995.1 Candidatus Dormiibacterota bacterium | reverse complement strand
GACGTCGCGGTCACGGCAACTGGACGGGATCGGGTTGCGTCCTAAGGTTCCGATCCTGTCCCGGGCTCGAGCTCCCGGTGCACAACCGCGTCCGCGACTGCCCGGAGGGGCGTGTTGTTGTCACGCGCATGTGCCCGAAGCCGGCCGAAGGCGGCGTCGATGGTGATTCCCATCCGTTCCGCGAGCATTCCCTTAGCCTGCTCGATGACGATCCTGCTATCGAGCGCTCGCTGGAGGTGGGTGGCCCTGCGACGAGCTCGGTGCAGCTCGAACGCGTAGCTCGCGGCCATCCGGGCGAGCCGGTCGGCCAGGCGGACTTCTTGGATTGTCCACCGGTGCTGTGAGTCGTGGTACAGGTCGAGGACACCAAGTCCGACCCCGCCGAGGCGGATCGGAATGGAGGCCACGGAGACCACGCCCACGGTCGCGGCGACCTTGGTGAACTCCCTCCATTTCCTGGGGTGGTCCGCGAGGTCGTTGACGAGCACCGGTCGCGCGGTGCGCTGGGAGTCGACGCACGGCCCAACCCCGGACTGCTGCTGGATCAGTCCCATGGCGGCCGCTCGCTCGCTCTGCGCCGCCACGGTGCGCATCGCCTCGCCATCGGCCAGCGACACGCCCGCCCCCGCCAGCTCGAAAACATCCGCTACTTCGACGGTCAGCGCGAAGAAGTCACTGCCGTCGCGGTCGTCGAGCGTAGCGCGCCTGAAGTCCTCAAGCGCTGGGGACCACAGGGCCGGGCTGGCCAGCGGCTCGTTCCGCTCGCCGAGGTCGCCGTCGGCCGTTGCCAGGGCGCTCAACTCTCTGGCGGAGAACTGGCTCAGCGCGACACCCGCTATGTTCCCGAGTTGCTGCAGGGAACGAAGTTCCTGTGCGGACGGGCGATGCGGGCGCGGAAAGTGGGTCGATACCATGCCGACCAGACCTGAGTCGGTAATCAGCGGGGTGGATACGACGGCGCGAAACCCGGACGCTGCCGCGATCGACCGGTGCGGCTCGAAGCCCGGATCCTCGTTGACGTCGACGATCACCGTCTGCGCTGCCTTTTCGGCCGCTCGGCCGCACGCCGATCCGTCGTCGTCGACCACAGCGAAGTGATCCAGGAACTCACGGGCGAACCCGCGCTGTGCGGCGATCCTCAACTCGCCGGTCGGCTCGCGGATCTGAACGTTGCCTCGTTCGGCCGCGCTGACCGCGAGCGCCGCGACCAAAACCTGATCGACCACGGTCCGGGGGGACTTCGCCGATCTCAGCAGTTCACCAAGTGCAACCAGGGCCATTTTAAGAAGTTAACATCTGGACGCAATCAACGGATAAGGCCTTTGGTCCCTCACGGCGAGTGAGGCTGCGTTGTCGACCGCCGGCCGCGGGCGAGTGCGTCGACGCGGCGGAGGGCGCCGGGGAGGCGGAACTTTCCGGCCATGGCGCGAATCAGTTCGGCGGCCTCGGCGGCCGGAAGGCCTGCTGCCGTCACATACAACGGGCGTGCCGCGGTGCCGCGCAGCACGGGAACCGCGTGAGTGGCCGACGCGAACCGGGTTTTCGCCACGCCGATGACCGGGATGCCGAACTCTTCGTGGACATGTGCCCCGAGCCCGGGCCTGCCCGCAGGATCGAGGTCGACGTAGCCGTCGATGACGAGCAGGCCGACGTCGTCGAGTCCGGCAAGGACCGCCCGCAGCGGTGGGAGTTCTCGCTTATAGAACGAGCCGGGCTGGTAGGCGGCCACCTCTGCGACGAAGACCGTCTTCTGGTAGGTGATCGATGAGAACGCGGCGTCGCTGGACGCTACCAGCGCGGCCCTGGCGCCGCCGGATGGCGGGTAGTGCACGTCGACGGCCGCGAACAAACTTCAGCCTCGGACAGCCTGCTAATGATGGCTTCCCACGGCGCGGGAGCCGAGGATGATGCCGATCGCGGCTGCGGCGACGGCGCCGACGGCGGTCTTGAAGGTGGCGGACTGGAGGAAGCTGGGCTGTTCGGCGATCTCGTAGGTCTTGTATGTATCGCGGTCGACGAGCGCCGTGACCAGGTATCCGTTGTCGTCCGCCTGGCGGTACATGACGACGGGTGCGTCATCGTCGGGGACCATCGCGTAGTACTGCCTGCCGTTGCCCTGGGGCGCGGCTACCGGTTTGCCCTCGGTCTGGCCGATGGCTGCGATGGCACGTGCGACCGCCTCGGCCTGCGGGCGCGCGAGTTCGTGTAGGGCGTCGATCGCGGCCGGGGTCATGCGGACGTTCGACGGCCCGTTTTCTGTGGGCACTGTCGCTGTCACCCCTCTAGGGTATGCGCGTGCGCCTGGGTAAGTCATGGGTGGTCTTCCCTGCCGTCGTCGCTTTAAAGATAGTCCGAAATGACTGATTCGGCCTGTTCTGCCTGGGCCTCGCTTTCCGCCGTGTCCGCGGCCTCGCTGGTGCGCACCAGCGCGTCGGCGGACGCTTTCTGAGCCGCCTCGATCAGGGCGTGCATTGTCAGGATGCCCGCGAACAGGTCGGTCCATGACTCGGCGTCGATGCGGCTTTCCAGCTGGTCCATGGCGGCGAGCTGGTCAC
>JAMXLM010000037.1 GCA_024280995.1 Candidatus Dormiibacterota bacterium | reverse complement strand
ATACGCCTGACTGGATCAGGTTGGCCGCAAAGTGAATGGCCTGCTGGCTCGAGCCGCATTGCCGGTCGACCGTTGTCGCCGGTGTCGTCACCGGGAAGCCGGCCGTGAGCCACGCGTTGCGCCCGATATTCAGGCTTTGCTCACCCGCCTGCCCCACGCAACCGAACACCACGTCGTCAACCTGGCCGGGCTCGATGCCCGCGCGCCGCACCAGCTCTTTCAAGACCAACGAGCCGAGCACGACGGGATGAATGTCCTTGAGCTTGCCGTTGCGACGGCCGATTGGAGTCCTGACGGCCTCGACGATGACGGCTTCACGCATCGGTTGCTCTCCTTATTGCGGCTGCTGCCGAAGACGCCAATAACGCCGACCGTTAACCTGCGTCAACCCCACAAAGATTTGCCTGGCGTATCGATTTTTTTATTTGTTGACGTGCACTTAGTGCGCTGATAACTTTCGCGTCGCCCCAAGCGGCTGAGTACGGTAAACCTGAGGATACCGAACGTCGAGTAGGTGGAAGGTCCGGAGCAATCCGGGATGGAAACCGAAAAACGCATAGGGGACTTCAGGGTAAACAGGAAGGTCTCTTGGGGCATTACTTTTCCCCAGAACCTCCACACGGCGGGCTTAATTCAAAAGCCCTGTTTCCGAAGCCTTTGCGAAGGCTTTGTCCACAGCCTCGGCGTCGAAGGACGCCCCGCCCGCCACCAGCCTCCTGACCCCGTCCGCGAGCTGCGCCACCGGGTCTGGATCCTCATACCGGAGCCAGTGGTACGCCTCCGGCCGAGACGCGCCCGGATGGATTGACAGGTAGGCCCCGACCACGATCTCTTCCACGTCCTTTAACAGGCCGGAAGCGACCAGGCCGGCGAAGTCCGCCCGCCGCATCGCGGCCAGGAGATCGCTCAGGCGGGTGGCGATGGCAGCGCGGGCAAGTCGTAGACGCTCGCCCGCAGGGTGCAGATGAACGGCAGGTTCCGGTACAGCTCGCGGTAGTCGAGGCCGTAGCCCACCACGTAATCGTTCGGGATCTGGAAGCCGACGTACCGCACCGGAACCCTCACCAGCCTCCGCAGGGGGCGGTCGAGCAGAGTCGCGACCTCGAGCGAGGCCGGCTGCCTGCGCCGCAGCTCCGTCAGCACGTAGTCCAGGGTGAAGCCGGTGTTGACGATGTCCTCGACCAGCAGGACGTTGCGCCCCTCGATCGGGTAGTCGACGTCGCGGACGATCTTCACCCTGTCCTGAGGCTGGGCGCCGGCGAACCGGTGAAGGTCGAGGTAGTCGATCACGAACGGGACTTTGATCTGGCGCGCAAGGTCGGCCAGGAAGAACGTGACGCCCTTCAGGACGCCGACCAGGACGATCGACTGCCCGCGGTAGTCACGCGAGATCTTGCGACCGAGAGCCCGCAGCCGCGTCTCCAGCTCGACTGGCGAGATCAGGATCTCGCCGATGTCCTGCTTGCGCAGGTGCTGGACCTCGAGCGCGCCGTAGCCTGCCTTGGCCAGCAGCTGCTGGTAGTCCTTGCGGTACAGCAGGCGCACGTTGATCTCCGGGTAGAGCTCGCGCAGCAGGCGCACCTTGCGGTTCTTCGGCGTGACGAGCGACTGCTTCATCGTCGTCAGCTCGATGTACAGGTCGTGCTCGGGCAGGTAGAAGTCGGGCGTGAACATCTCGGCCACGCGCTCGCCCTCCCACGAGACCGGGAACGACACGGGCTCGTACTGCCAGCGGATGCGGTAGTAGTCGAGGAAGCGCGCGAACTCCTGCTCGGATGGATGGGCGAACTCGACGCGCGAGTGAGCGGGGCCTGTGCGTCGGACCAGGCGCGAGCGCTGCCTGATCGGGCGGCGCCATTTTTGCGGGATCGAGGAGGGGAGCGACGACGCCAACTGGTCGCCGCTGATTGTACGCTCGGCCTGGAAGGGGGCTTTTATGGGAACTCCGGCGCAGCGAATGGTGACCGAGCAATTGCGCCCTCACGGCGTCACCGATCAGCGCGTGCTGGAAGCGATGGCGTCGGTCCCGCGCGAAGAGTTCCTCGCGCCGCGCATGCGCCGGCACGCTTACGAAGACCGCGCCCTGGCGATCGAGTGCGGGCAGACCATCTCGCAGCCGCTCGTCGTCGCGTTGATGATCCAGGCCGCGGCGCCCGATCCCGGCGACGTCGCGCTGGAGGTTGGCACCGGCTCCGGATACGCGGCCGCGGTGCTGAGCCGGATGTGCCGGCGCGTCGTGAGCGTCGAGCGCGAGCCCGCCCTTGCCGAGCATGCGTCGGACACGCTGCGCCGCCTCGGCTTCGACGGCGTCGAGGTGGCCGTCGGCGACGGGAGCCTGGGCTGGCCCGCCGCGGCCCCTTATGACTTGATCCTCGTCGCCGCCGCCGCGCGCGGCGTGCCTCCGGCGCTGATCGATCAGCTGGCGGACGGCGGCCGCATGGTCATCCCGGTCGCGGTCTCGGTCGAGGAACCGCAGGACCTGCGCGTCTACGAGCGGCGCGGCGGCGAGGTGACCTACCGCTCGCTGTTCCCGGTCTTGTTCGTTCCTCTACGGACCGGTTGACTGTGCGCCGGTGAGCGCCTGGAGCTGCTTCAGGATCGCGCCGACCTGTGCCATCTCGTTGGCGTAGGTCGTCAGGTCGCCGCGCTTCAGTGCGTCGTACGCCGCGTTGTAGTGCTGGTTGGCTTGCGCGACCAGGTTCTGGATCTGCGCGACCTGCGCCGCCGTGTAGGTCGACGGCGGCGGTGGACCGCCGGTCGTCGGAGGCGCAGCTCCGCCAACGAGCTGCTGGATCGCGTCGGACAGCGTGTTCGCGTAGACGACCGAGTCCTGGTCGACCAGGATGATCTTGTACAGCTCCGGGATTGCGCTTCCGCCGGTCGACGCCTTCAGGTACACCGGCTCGAAGTAGAGGAAGGAGTTGCCGATCGGCACCACCAGCAGGTTGCCCTGCTGCACCTGCGACCCGGTGCTGTGCAGCAGCGTGAAGTCGCGCGAGATCGTCGGGTCCTGGTTGATGCGGCTGGCGACCTGCTGCGGTCCGAAGATGACGCGGTCCTTCGGCAGCGAGTAGGAGATGTACTCACCGTAATTGGCGCCGTCGCTCCGCGCCGCGAGCCAGGACACGAGGTTGGTCTTGTTGTGGGGCGTGAACGGCATGATCAGCAGGAACTCGGGGTTTTGCTCTCCCGGCAGGCGGAACAGCACGTAGTACGGCTCGAGTGGCTGCGGTGTCGCGCCGGGTGAGTTCTGCGCGGTCGGGATGTCCCACGCGTCCTCCTGGGTGAAGAAGACCTTCGGGTCGCTCATGTGGTAGATCGAGTAGACCTGGACCTGGACGCTGAACATGTCGACGGGGACGCGCACGTGCGCGCGCAGCCCGGCGGGCATCGAGTCGATCGGCTTGAACAGCGACGGGAACGTCGCCTCGTAGGCCTTGATGATCGGGTCCTTGGGGTCGTTCACGTAGAACGTCGCCGTCCCCTCGTATGCGTCGACCACGACCTTCACCGAGTTGCGGATGTAGTTGATCGTGTTGTTGCCGAAGGGCTGGGTCTCCGAGTACGGGTAGGTCGATCCGGTCGTGTACGCGTCCATGATCCAGTAGAGCTTTCCGTCCAGCACGACGATGTACGGGTCGTGGTCGAAGGTCAGGAAGGGCGCGAGCTCCTGAACGCGGTCGACGATGTTGCGGCGGTAGAGCATCAACGTCTTGTCGTTGATCTGGCCTGACACGAGAAGGCTGAAGTCACCGAGCTTCAACGACCACAGCGCCTTGTTGATCGCGTTCATCGGGACGCCGTGAGTGCCGGTGTAGTTCGTGAAGACGTCCTGCCCGCCCTGTGGGTAGTCGAACTCCTTGGTGTTCGACGGAACCAGGCAGTAGTCGCCGTTGTCGACGTTCATCTCACCGAAGTAGATCGCCGGCTGGGTGACCTTCAGCGCTCCGGTCGGCGGGACGTCGCGGACCGTGTAGTCGGGAAGCCCTTCTCCGACCACGGCGTTGACGGGGCTAGCCGCCACGCCGTAACCGTGTGTGTAGCCGAGGCGCTGGTTGACCCAGTTCTTGGCCGAGTCGGGAAGGCGACTGAGGTCGAACTCGCGGGCACTGATCTCGAGCTGCGTGTACTGGCCGTTGATGGTGTAGCGGTCGAGATCGATGTCGTTGAACGTGTAGTAGGTGCGAAGCGACTGCTGCTGCTGATAGGTGTCCTTCAGCGGGGTGTAGTCCCACAGCCGCAGGTTGTTGACCGTGACCTGATCGTTCTGCACGTCCTGCAGCGTCAGCGGCTGATCGCCGGTGAAGCTCGTACTGCCGGTGACGTCGCTCAAGCCGTATGCCTTCCGGGTGCCGTCGATGCTGTTGGCGATGTACGGCAGCTCGTACGACCCGGCGTTCGGGCCTGCGGACACGCTCTGCACGAAGCTCGGGTACACCTGGCTCGCGATCGCGATCACGATCCACGCCGCCGCGGCCGCGATCGGGATCCAGAGCCGGCGCACCCAGACGTTGGCGATCAGCCCGCCCGCGAGCACGATCCCGGCGCCTGCCTGGAACGTGTACAGGGGCAGCCGAGCGTTGACGTCCGTGTAGGCGGCGCCGTAGACGACGCTGCTGTTGTGCGCGTAGAGCAGGTCGAAGCGTCCCAGCCACGCCGTGGCGGCCAGGGTCACCGCGAAAACGCCGACCAGAACGGACAGGTGTCCGAGGCCCTGAGGGGTCGGGCGGAAGTCGAAGCTGTCGCCGCGCCAGGAGTAAAGGGCCGCCACCAGCAGGACACCGATGAAGGCCAGCGCGAGCGCCAGGTTGACCACCGCGTGCAGGAACGGCAGCGTCAGCAGATAGAAGGACACGTCTTGATGGAGCAGCGGGTCTGTCGTCCCGGTAGGCGACGAGTGCAGGAACAGCGCCAGTGACTGCCACTGGCCGGCGGCGCTGGCGGACACGATTGCGGCGACGACGGCCGCGATCGCCAGCGTGATCCACCCGGCGGTGCTTCGCAGCGCCGAGCGGCGAATGCCGACCGCGCGCAGCGCGCCACCCGATCGGATGCGCAGCGCCACGACGATGTTCGCGGCCAGGTAAAGGAACGTGACGGCGAAGGTGACCAGCGCGATTCCCCATTCGAGGCCGACGCGCGTCAGGTAGACGTCGCGAAAACCGAGGGCGTCGTACCACTGCAGCTCGGTGATGAAGCCCACGACCGGGCTGGCCGCGATGAACACGATGATGGCGAGGACGAAGAACGCGACGCCTGTCCAGAAGCGGCGCGAGATCGGCGGAACGCGAAACTCCCCGCCTGCCGCGAACGGACCTTGACGCTCAAAGGGATCGAAGGGTCGATACCGACGCGACATTCCGGATTGACTTTAGACGGAGTCCAGAGCTTGCTCGTCGGCGGTGAAGTCCGGGTCGGATTGCGCCGGCGGGTTGTCGAGGTGCCAGCGCACGGTCTTCCGCAGCGATTCGAACGGGTCGGACGTCGTCCAGCCGAGCAGCGTCCTAGCCTTATGGGCGCTCGCGGCGATGTGCTGGGGCTGGGTCCCTGTGTCCTTCAAGTCCTCGGGCAGCGCACCGTCGGCGACCCGCACGAGCTCCGCGTCAGACCCCGCGGCCTCGAGGATCATGCGCGACCAGAGAGCCATCGAGTACGAGCGGTCCTCGCACACGTTCATGACCTCGCCTTCGACGGGATTCGCCAGCACCAACCGAACCGCGCGGGCGATGTCGCGCACGTAGACGCGACATGTCAGCCATGTCCCCCCGCCGAACGGGATTCGCTTGCGTCCCGCGCGCACGCGGCGCAGCAGGAACTCCTCGCGACGCTGGTAATCGTGCTCGCCGTAGACCATCGGCAGCCGCAGCACCGTCGCGCCACCAGGCAGGTACGCGTCCTCCACGTCGAGCTTGTCGTAGTCGTCCATGCCGGCCATCTTGCCGCGATACGGATAACGCTCCAGCCGCACCGGCGAGGTCTCGTCGAGCGGGACCGGATCGCTCTCGCCGTCCGCGAGCAGGGCGCCGAAGGCGCGGTAGACGTCGACGCTCGAGATGACGACTTTGCGCCTCACGCCGGGCATCGCCTCCAGCGCGATCTCGGCGTCGCGTGTGGTCAGAGCGCGGCAATCGACCAGGGCGTCGGGCGCGAATGCGTCGAGAGCGCCGCGGTGAGAAAGGAGGTCGGCGCGCTCGGAGTGAAGGTGCTCGACGCGCGGCATGTCGTCCGGCTCGAGCAGGCCTCGGTGCACGACCATCACGTCGTCGCCCGCGGCCACGAGCTCCTCGACGGTGGCGCGGCCGATGAACCGCGTCCCGCCGAGGACTACGACCTTCACGCCTTGGCTTTGACCGCTTTCTCCGGCTCGGCCGCCTGCGCCGCCGCGGCGTTGAAGTTGGGGTTCTTCTCGACGATCAGGTCGACCAGGCCCCATTCCTTCGCCTGCTCCGGCGTCATGAAGAAGTCGCGCTCCATCGCGCGCTCGACGTCCTCGAGCTCGCGGCGGCAGTGCTTGGCGTAGATCCGCGCGATCTGCTCGCGCTGGCGGAGGATCTCCTGGGCGTGGATCTGGATGTCAGAGGCCTGGCCCTGGATGCCCTGTGTGAACGGCTGGTGAATGAGGATCTGAGCGTGAGGCAGCGACATGCGCATGCCCGGCGCGCCGCCCGCAAGGAGGATCGAGCCGCCGCTTGCGGCGAGCCCGGTGCACAGCGTCGCCACCTTCGGGCCGACGTACTGCATCGCGTCGTAGATGGACAGCGCGGAGGTGAGCGATCCGCCCGGGCTGTTGATGTAGATCTGGATGTCGCGATCCGGAGCCTCGTTCTCGAGGAACAGGAGCTGCGCGGTGACGGTGCTGGCCATGTCGTCGTCGATGACTCCGCGCACGAAGATCACGCCATCGCGCAGCAGGCGCGAATAGATGTCGTAGGCGCGCTCGCCGCGCCCGTCGTTGGTGATCACAGTCGGGATGAGGTGCATTCCGCTTCTACCTCCTGGGTTGGAAACCGATCCGGTCTTTTGGTCTGGGCGGTGGGTTGGCCATCGCGAGATAAGCGCTGAAGTCGGCCACGCTCCGCAGCGCTTCTAAAGGTAGCGAGGCCGTGGCCAGGCGGAGCTTGACCGGCGGGTCCTCGGGCCACGAACGCTGGTCCGGCTCGACGCCCAGCTGACGGGCCAGCTCGGCGTAGATCTCGGCCGGCCGTATGCCGAGCGCGTGGGCGACCGCCACGAGGCGCTCGGTCGACACCTCTTTGCGACCCCGCTCGACCTCGGACAGGTGCGCGGGGGAAAGTCCGGCCTCGGCCGCGATCTCGCTGAGGGTCCGGCGAGCGGCCTCCCGTCGGGCTCTCAGCACCGAGCCGAGAACCTGGCGGATGACCTGCGCGGTTTCGCTGTGGGCGAAAAGCATTTGTCGTGGGCTAACACACTACGCCATTCGGGCGCGAATGGCGGACTCCGGGCTCAGAAACGCGCCATTCGGGCACGAATGGCGAAAAAAAGGGGGGTCAGTCTTTCAGGTTGGCGGGGTCCAGGAGCTCTTGCTTGGGCCGCTCGATCTTCTGCCGCGACCGCATGATCTCGATCAGCTTCTTGCGCCCCTTCGGAGGGCCGATCATGATCGCCCCCACCAGCCGGTCGTCCTTGAAGAAGAGCTTGCGGTAGAACTTCTCCTCGAAGCTGAACGTGCGCACCGACTCGAGTCCAGGCTGCACGTCCGGAGTCACCCCCATCACCGCCAGCGTGGATCCGAACATCGTCGTGGTGTAGGTCGGCACGTCGAAGAAGTCCTCGTTCGCACCGGCCATGTTGCGCGCGGCGACCTTGCCATGCGCCTCGGCGTTGTCCCACGTGCCCATCTGGTTGTGCCGCTCGACCATGAGGTCGTAGAAGACCGCGATGTCGCCGGCCGCGTACGCATCAGGGGCCGATGTGCGCAGCTTCGCGTCGGTGACGATCCCGTGCTTCAGCTCGACCTTATCGCGCACCGGCTCGGTGTAGTAGTCGAGCCCGACGCCGTAGGTCAGCAGGTCGAACTCGACCTTTTCACCGTTGACGGTTTCGGCGAGGAACCGTCCGTTGAGGCGGCTGAACTTCTGCACCTCGTCGTTGGTTATGAACTGCACTCCCTGCTCCTCGCCGAGCTGGTGGCACAGCCTGCCGCCCTCCTCGTCGAGCACGTAGCGAAGGAACCAGGGCCCACGCATGATCCACGTGACCTTTGCCTTCTTGCGAAAGCTGACCCCCTCGGCGAGCTCGTAGCCGATGAAGCTTCCACCCATCACCAGCACGCGCTCTGACTGGTCGGCCTTCTCGATGATCGCGTCCGTGTCGTCGAGGGTCTGGAAGCCCATGCAGGCCGTGACCTCGCTTGCGCCCGGCCAGGGCGGAGGCTTGGGCCGACCGCCGGTGGCGATCAGGATCGCGTCGTACGTGAACTCCTGGCCGCGGTTGGTCTGGACGACCTTGCCGGCCAGGTCCACGTCCGTCGCCCATGTCTCGAAGTGGATGTCGATGTTCATGGCGGCGGACTGCTCGGCGGTCCGCATGAAGACCTTCTCTCGACGCACCTGGCCGCGCAGGTAGCGCGGCAGCGCGACGCGGTTGTAGAGCGGGTGACGTTCCGCCGCGATGATCGTGATCGAGGCGTCGGCGTCGGCCTTGCGCAGATCCTCGGCGCATGTCTGGCCGGCGATGCCGTTGCCGAGGATGACGTAACGACGGGTCACTTACAGGGTGAGGGCATAGATGTAGCCGGGTCGTTCGCCATCCGCAAGATCGTATCCGGTGGCCTCGAGGTCCTCCTCCGCGGGATGGCCGGGTGGAAGGTTGACCGTCACGTGGGTCAGACCATCGGCGTCCGCCTCGTAGCGCAGCGCCATCAAAAGCTCCCGCGCGGCTCCGCCGGTTCCGGCGAGCAGAGACACCGCGATGTTCTGCGCCCAAGGGGTGCGCAGCGCCGCGAGCGAGCGGCCGCCGGGGCCGACCCTCAGGAGCCCGTCGCGTGCAAGGCTTTCCAGCTCGCGAACGTCGATGTCGCGCGCGCCGTTCATGTCCGCGAAGACGCCGCCGTACAGCTCGATCCCTTTGCTCGTCTTGAGTGCTGCCCAGAGCCGCTCGGCTTCGGCGGAGTCGGGGATGCGCGCGGGTTCGTCGCCCTCGAGGCGCATCCCGCGCCACCAGTTGGTCGTGGACACGCGCCGGAAACCGGTGGACTCAAAGAGGTTGACGGCGGGCGAGTCGCGCGTCGCCAGGCGCATCTCCTTGAACCCGTGCTGCCGCGCCTCGTCGACCGCGGCGTTCAGCATCGTCCGCGCGATCCCTCGGCGGTGATGTGTGCTCGCGACGCGCAGCCCCTCGTACCACATGAGACCTGGCGCGTACGGTCGCAGTCGCTGCAGGCCGATGAGGACGCCGTCGATCTCGGCGCCCTGGAACTCCGCACCGGCGTCGGAGACCCATCTGTCGAAAACACGGGGGATGTAGTCGTGGCCGTCCCACACGTCCCTCGTGATCTCGAGGATCCGCTCCTCGTCCGCCGGCCGAACCGGCCTGATCGTCAGCTCTTCTGCGGTTTCCAATGCGCAACTCCCGACAACGCGACGCCGCCCTCGAAGACGAGCTCGTCGCCGTCCCGCCGCAAGAGTCCCTCGAGCTCGACGCGTGCGCGGTCCTCGTCCCACCCTTCGCCGAACAGGGCTCGGCTGTCCGTCATCGCCTCCTCCATGCTCGCGTATCGGGTCACGATCGGGTAGCGGATGAAATCGACGTCGGGAGCGACGCCGATCTGAATGAGGAGCATGAACAGCTCGCTGAACCGAGGCAGCCTCGGACCGGTCTGGCCCACCAGGCGTTTGCGCAGCTCGGCCGCCGGGTGCGGCAGGTCCGTCTCGCGCATCATCACGAAGACACGTTCGCGCGCCGCCTTCTGCAGCTTCTCGATGAATGGCACCGGATCGGCCACGCCGTACATCACGTGGTTGCAGATGACCAGGTCGGCGGGAGCGACCTCGGCGTCTTCCCAGGTGCTGGCGATCACGGTCATGTTTTCGCGTGGAGAAATGTGCGACCGCATGCCTTCCGAAGGCTCGACCGCTGTGACCCACTCGAGCCGCTCGGCAAGCGGCGTGGCGTGGCGGCCGGCTCCCGCTCCGACGTCGATCAGCGTCTTGTGAGCGGACAGATACGGCTCGAGAACGTGGAGGAAATCGTCGCCCCGGGCCTGCGTCGAGCGCGCGTAGCTCCTCGCGCGGCGGTCCCAGTAGCCGGAGTCGGCGTGCCCGGACGCGAGCGACTCGCGGTCGGCCACGAGCTGCTTCCAGTGCGCGACCCAGTCGCCGTCCGCCACGCGGCTCACACTAATGGCTGGTTAAGGGCAGGCGTTTTGCGGGCGGTTTTTAACACAGGTGGGGACAAGTCGGGGACAACTCCCCTGACACGGCCAATAGGTTGTAGATAACGCCCCACTGAACACAAGATTTTGATGAGAGAGAATACGAACGTGGCCGCGTTCACCGAGGCCGAGGCTGCGCTGCTCGGCCGTTACTTCACCAACCTCGACCGTCCGGTCTTTGCCTTGCGCAACCTTCCCGAGGTCGTCAAGGGAGCGCTGTTCTCACGCTATTCGCGGACCGAGAAGACGCTGCGCCGCGTACTGCTGGATGAGTTCATCAACGAGCCGGACTCGGGATTCGACCGCCTGGCCACCGCGCCGGCTGCCGACGACGACATGGTTGCCGTCCGCCGCGCCGAGGAGTTCTACGAGCGCGTGCTCGTCGGCTACGGCGACGACTCGGTGGCCGAGCTCGCGGGCGCGCACGTCGCGGTCGAGCAGGTCTCGACGCTTGCCGCCAAGGCGCTGGAGGACAGCCGGATCGGGATCTCGCCGCTGGAGAAGTCGACGCGCTATGTCCGTTTCGACAGGGCAGGACCCGACGGCCGCTTCCTCTATCACCGGGGCGCCGAGCTGAGCCATCCCGACTACGAGCGGTCGGCCGATGCGCTGTTCGGCGTCTACAGCCGGCTGGTCGAGCCGGTGACTAACGCCATCCGCCAGAAGTTTCCGCAGGAAGAGGGCGAGACGGACCGGGCATGGAAGTCGTCGACTCGCGCCAAGGCGCTCGACCTGCTGCGCGGCTTGCTGCCGGCCGGCACGCTCACCAACCTCGGCCTGTTCGGCAACGGCCGCTCGTTCGAATACCTCATCACCAAGATGGCGGCTCACGAGCTTCCCGAATGCCAGGAGCTCGCGACCGACCTTCACCGCGAGCTGTCCCTGGTCATTCCTTCGTTCGTCCGCCGGGCGCTCGACGACAGGTACGGCAAGCCTTCGGCGGAACGCATGGTCAGGGTCCGCGAGACGACGGCGCGCATGGCGCGCCACACGACGCCCGTCAGCGCCCCGCCTTCCGTCAGGCTGCTCGAATACGACCCCGACGCCGAGCGGAAGGTGGTGGCGGCGGCGCTGTTCCCTTACTCCGACGCCTCGCTCGAGGATCAGGGCGGCGACCCTGCAACAGTCCTCGAAGCCGTGCTCGGCGAACGGGCGAACCGGCGCCAGCGGGCGCCACGCGCCCTCGAGCACGCCCAGTACACGTTCGAGATCACGGCCAACTTCGCCGCCTATCGCGATCTGCACCGGCACCGGATGCTGACCCAGGAACGGCAGCACCTGGGCACGTCGCTCGGATTCGACACTCCGCCCGGGCTGCGCGAGCTTGGGCTGGCGGCCGACTTCGAACGCGCCGTCGAGGCCGCGGCGACGACGCACCGCAACCTGGAGCGCGAACTCGGCGCCGCGCTTGCTCAGTACATCGTGCCGCTGGCGTTTCACGTGCGGTGGTACTTCCGGGTCAGCCTGCGCGAGGTCTACCACCTGTGCGAGCTGAGGACCACCCCGCAGGGGCACCCGGACTACCGCTGGGTGGCCCAGCAGATGTTCCTCAGGGTGCAGGAGGTGCACCCCCGGCTGGCCGCCTACGCACGGTTCGTCGACATGGGTGAGAGGGATGAGCTGGAGCGGCGTGAGTCGGAGCGCCGGATCGACGAAAAGCTCTCCGCGCTCGATCGAAGAGTGAGGTAGGATCATCGCCCGGATCGGAAGAGGGTATGGATATGGTTCAGCGCGGACCGGAGCGCCGCG
Organism: Candidatus Dormiibacterota bacterium; assembly: GCA_024280995.1. GTDB lineage: Bacteria > Chloroflexota > Dormibacteria > Dormibacterales > Dormibacteraceae > 40CM-4-65-16. The sequence goes on along the minus strand of JAMXLM010000037.1, from coordinate 76,608 downwards.
GGAGCGATCGGCGGTCGGGAATCGAGCGTCGATTCGGCGAGCGCCGGAGCCCCGAACGTGCTGGCGCAAACAGGCGAATCTCCTTCCCATTCGACCGGCGCGTCGCCGAGCGTCGCTTCGGGGAGCGCCGCGCCAGATGGCCGGAATCCCCGGAAGCGCAGGCTTACTGACCGCCTCGTCGCCGAGTTGGCCCGCCCGGCGCTGATCGTTCACGGCGGCGCGGGCGCGGTCCCCGAAAGTGAGCGGGCCGGTCGCCAGGCAGCCGTCGAACGCGCCCGCGATGCCGGCTGGGCGACGATGGGCGCCGGCGCGCTCGCCGCGGCGGTCGCCGCCGTTCGCCACATGGAGGACGAGCCGCTCCTCAACGCCGGCATCGGCGCGTGCCTCACCACCGACGGTGTGTGCGAGCTCGACGCCGGGGTGATGGTCGGCGACAGCCTGCGGGTTGGAGCGGCCGCATGCCTTCGCGACGTCCGCCACCCCATCGACCTCGCCGTGGCCGTGATGGAAGACGGGCGCCATGTGCTGCTCGTCGCCGACGGCGCCTCGCGCTTTGCGAGCGAGCATGGGCTGGAGATGGCCGATCCCTCGATCTTCATCACCGACCGCAAACGCCAGCAGCTGCTCGAGGGCGCCGACACGGTCGGCGCGGTGGCGCGCGATGCGGACGGGCACCTGGCCGTCGCCGTGTCGACCGGTGGGCGGACCGGCAAGCTGCCCGGACGCGTCGGAGACTCCCCGATCGCCGGCGCGGGCTTCTACGCCGACGACCGTTTCGGTGCCCTTTGCGGCACCGGGCTCGGCGAAGCGTTCATCCGCCTCGGCCTGGCACGACTGGCCGTGGTGGAGCTGCAGCATGGGATGGATCCGGCGGCCGTCGCCCAGGGGGCGATCGACCTCCTTGGCACCGCGATGCACGCGCCTGGGGGTGTCATCCTCATCGGCCGCGAGGGATCTCCGCGCGCGGCGTTCAACACGCCCGCGATGCCCTGGGCGCTGGCCCAGTGACGCGACCCGGAATTCGCCCCGCAATTCATCGGTCTGAGCGGCCGGGCGCCTGCGGCGCCGAAGCCTGCGTCAGGGGGCCCGGCGCTTTGTCGTCACGCAGCTACGGCTGCGCTCCTCCGCGCGCCACCCCTTCCTTGGCTCCGGCCGCCCAGCCCGCGCCTTGCGCGGCTCGCCCCAGGTCGCGTCACTAGTGACCGACACCGGCAACGCGGGCGAGCTCGTGACACTGGCCTTGAAGCGCGCCGGCGTCAGCCACCTGTTCACGCTCAACGGCGGACATATCTGGCCGGTGCTCGTGGCCGCCGCCGAGCACGACATCCGCATCATCGACGTCAGGCACGAGCAGTCCGCGGCATTCGCGGCCGAAGGCTGGGCCAAGGTCACGCGCGAGTGCGGCGTCGCCGCCGTCACCGCTGGGCCCGGGGTCACCAACTCGACCTCGGCGCTCGCGCAGGCGATGGGCAACGACAGCCCGATGTTCGTCATCGGCGGACGCGCGCCGATCGCGCGCTGGGGCATGGGCTCGCTGCAGGAGATGGACCACGTCGAGGTGACTCGCAGCCTGACCAAGAAATCGATGACGTTGATGTCGGCGGACGACGCCTACAACGCCGCCGCGGAGTGCATGCGCACCGCGTTGAGCCGGCGGACCGGCCCCGTCTTCATGGACATTCCGATCGACGTCTTCTTCGGTGCGGCCGACCTGCCCGAGGCGACGGAGCACCTCGTGGCCGACCCGGGATCGCCGCCCGACCCGACCGAGCTCGCCGAGGCGGCGCGGGCCTTGCGGCAAGCGGCACGGCCGGTGGTCGTCGCCGGCGGCGGCGTGTGGTGGGCGCACGCCGAGGACGAGCTGCGCGAGCTGGTCGAAAAGGGCGGGGTGCCGTTGATCGTCAACGGCATGGCTCGGGGCATGCTTCCGCGCGAGCATCCTCTGTACTTTTCGCGCGCCCGGTCGAGGGCTCTCAGCGAGGCCGACGTCGTGCTCGTCCTCGGCGCGCGGCTCGACTTTCGTCTCAACTTCGGCCAGCCGCCGGTGTTCGGCGACGAGGCGCGCATCATCCGAATCGACGTCGATTCCGGCGATCTGCGAGCCGCCGTCGCGGGCATCGCGTCAGAGGTCGCCGGGCGTCACGAGGAGTGGGTGTCCGCCCTCCGCCAGACGGAAGCGGAAGGTCGCGCTCGCGACGAGGTGATGACCGCGTCCGATTCTTCGCCCGTGCACCCTGCGCGGCTGATCGCCGAGGTCGACCGATTCGCCGACCCGGACGCGATCATCGTCGGCGACGGCGGCGACTTCGTCTCGTTCGCCGGACGACTTGTCGAGCGCCCCAAGCCAGGGCTGTGGATCGACCCCGGGCCGTTCGGCTCCCTTGGTTCGGGACCGGGATACGCGATGGCCGCCAAGCTCGCGCGGCCGGACCGCCAGGTCGTGCTGCTGGCCGGCGACGGTGCCTTCGGATTCTCGGCGATGGAGTTCGACACGATGGTCCGGCACCGCATCCCGGTGGTCTGCGTGGTCGGGAACAACGGGATCTGGGCGCTGGAGAAGCACCCGATGCAGCGGATGCTGGGCATGAGCGTAGCCGCCGACCTCGGAGCGAACGCGCGGTACGACAGGGTCGTCCAGGCGCTTGGCGGCCACGGCGAGATGGTGGATCGCCCGGAGGAGATCAGACCGGCGCTGGAGCGGGCGTTCAAGGCGGGCGTGCCCGCGTGCATCAACGTAATTTGCGATCCGGACGCGGAATATCCGCGATCATCAGTCCTGATGTGAGCACGACACTCCCGAAACCTGTCGTCGAGGCCGACGAATGGCGCACCGCACAGGCGCAGTTCGACGAGGCGGCCGAGCTCATCAAGCTCGAACCCTGGCTGCGCGAGGTGCTTCGCGAGGTCCAGCGCGAGTTCACGTGTCACTTCCCGGTGAAGCTCGACAGCGGGCACACGCGGATCTTCACCGGCTACCGGGTGCAGCACAACATCAACCGCGGCCCGGCCAAAGGCGGCATCCGCTACCACCCCGACGTATCCCTCAACGAGGTCAAGGCGCTCGCGATGTGGATGACATGGAAGTGCGCGGTGGTGAACATTCCGTTCGGCGGCGCGAAGGGAGGCATCATCGTCAATCCGCGGGAGCTGTCGCTCAACGAGCTCGAGCACATGACCCGGCGTTTTGCGACAGAGATCTCGATCCTCATCGGCAGCGACCGAGACATTCCCGCGCCGGACGTGAACACCGACGGCCAGACGATGGCCTGGATCATGGACACGCTCTCGATGCACCTCGGCTATTCGGCTCCGGCGTCCGTGACCGGCAAGCCGCTCGAGGTCGGCGGGTCGGCGGGCCGTGTCGAGGCGACCGGGCGCGGCGTGATGATCTGCGCCACCGCGGCACTCGAATATCTCGGCCGGCCGCCCCATCAGACAAAGGTCGCGGTGCAGGGGTTTGGCAACGTCGGCTCGATCAGCGCCAAGCTGCTCGAAGAGGCGGGCTGCACGATCGTCGCGGTCTCCGAGGACTACGGCGGGATCTACAACCCGCTTGGCTTGTCGATCAAGCGGGTGCTGGAGTACCGCGCGCGCGAAAAGACGCTGAAGGGATTCCCGGGCGCGCAGGAGATCGGCAACCAGGAGCTGCTGACGGTGGACTGTGACCTGCTCGTGCCGGCGGCGATCGGCAACCAGCTGACCTCACGCAACGCGCGCGACATCAAGGCGAAGCTCATCGTCGAGGGTGCGAACGGTCCGACGACGCCCGAGGCCGACGCGATCTTCCGCGAACGGGGAATCTTCCTGGTGCCAGACATCCTGGCCAATGCGGGCGGTGTGACCGTCTCGTACTTCGAGTGGGTGCAGGACCTACAGTCGTTCTTCTGGTCCGAGCACGAGGTGAACCAGAAGCTGAAGGCGATCCTCTCGCGTGCGTTCAACGAGGTGCTGAAGACGCACGAGGAGCGGAAGCTCGACATGCGAATGGCGGCGTACGTGCAGGCGGTGTCACGGGTGGCGGGAGCGACGAGGGAACGAGGACTGTATCCCTAGCCGCGCAGGTCTCGCCCAAGACAGCGGTTGTATGAAGATCACGTAGGGCGTCCGATTGCATCTTCATCCTGAGCACACCGAAAAGCACTTCACGGCGAGTGACGTCGTGCGAGATGTCGTCGTCGGGATGTCCGACGGCCTCACCGTGCCGTTCGCGCTCGCGGCAGGCATCTCCGGCGCCATCGCCGTCAGTCACATTGTCGTCACTGCAGGACTGGCCGAGATCGCCGCCGGCTCGATCGCCATGGGGTTGGGAGGTTATCTCGCCGGGCGGAGCGAGGCCGAACACTACGAGAGTGAGCGCCGCCGTGAAGAAGCTGAGGTTGAGTCCGTTCCGGAAATCGAAGGTCGCGAGATAGAGGAGATCTTCGAGAGCTACGGACTGAATCCTGAGGACAGCGCTACCGTGATATCGGCACTCCGGAAACGGCCGAAGGCTTGGGTCGACTTCATGATGCGTTTCGAGCTGGGTCTCGAAAAGCCGGATCCGCGACGAGCGCTGATCAGCGCCGTCACGATCGGTGGCTCTTATGCCCTCGGCGGAATCATTCCACTCGCGCCGTACATCGCCATCGCCAATGCTCGAACGGCGCTTGTCGTTTCGGCTGCGCTGACTCTTGTCGCCCTCGCGATCTTTGGCTTCGTGAAGGGACGCTTTACCGGTGCGCGGCCACTCGTCAGCGCAGCCCAGACTGTGGTCATCGGAGGACTCGCGGCGTCGGCTGCGTTCTTGCTCGCGCGGGCGATCTCCTAGGCACTGATTGCTGAGGCGGTACGGGTAGACCTAGCTAGATCTCGCGGGTCCGGAAGCTCGCGATGCTCAGCACCAGCACGATCGCGAACCACACCAGCACCCACAAAAGGAACTCGGTCGGTGGCGGGTCGGTGGCCGCAAAGGGATTCGCCCGGCCCGCCGTCCCCAGCGTCTTCATCGCCGCGATGAGCGTGTCCGGCTCCATGGCATAGATCGCTCCGCGCCACAACCCGTCGGAGGGCAGCAGCAGGTGGCTGACCACCCCGACGTTCTCGAGCGCCTGGTTCTGCAATCCGGTGCCGACGTCGCCGACCACCCCCGCGATCCACGCCATCAGCCACGCGACGAGCGCAATGACACCCGCGGTGATGCCTGAGAGACGCGTCGACAGCAGCAGCCCGAGGGACAGGAGCACCAGGCCCTGGGCCGCCACGAACAGGATCAGTTGGACCGGTTGGGGAGGTAAGTAACCGGTCGCCCAGTCCACGGCGACCAGCTGCGCGGTGCCGGCGAATCCGGCGTATATCGCGACCAGGGCCGCAAGCCCGAGCCACTTACCGATCACAACCTCGCTGCGGCGAACGGGCCGAGCCAGCATCGACAGCAGCAGCCCGCTCTCGACCTCGCTCGAGATGAGCGGGCCGGCCACGACCGCCGCGCTCAGCGCCAGCACGCCGCTGAACATGAAGACCACCACGATCAGCAGCTGCGACGTCAGCAGCGCAACCTGGTCCGGCGGCAACGGCTCGCCGTTGCTGCGCGTCAGGGTGGTGATCTTGTTGAAGCCCCACGCCGAGAAGCCGACCACCACGAGCGTGAGGATCAAGAGCGCGAGCAGCAACCGCCGGCGCGACGCCTCCTGGATCGTCAGGCGAGCGATGACCAGAAACGGTGGCAGCGTCACTTCTCTTCGTCCTCGAGCAGCTGCAGGAATCGGTCCTCGAGCGTCTGGTGTCGAGGCGCGACTTCGTACACGCGTCCGCCCATTGCGACGATCTGCGCCACCAGGTCGGGCACTCGCTCGGGATCGAGGCTCGCGAAGGTCAGCTGATCGCCCTCGTCGTCGATACGGCCGAAGCTCAGCAGCTTGTTCTTGTCCGCTTGCGCGAGCCCGGTCGCGCGCACACGGACCGCCGTGCCGCCGAGGAGCTCGTCCATCGAGCCCTCCGCGATCACGCGTCCGTGGTCGACGACGGCGACGCGGTCGCACACCTGCTCGACCTCGCTCAACAGGTGCGAGTTCAAGAAGACCGCGGTGCCGCGCGCCGCAAGCCCGCGGATGATCTCCCGCACGTCGTGGCGGCCCACCGGGTCGAGGGCTGACGTCGGCTCATCGAGGAACACGAGCTCGGGCTCGCCCAGGAGCGCGGCGCCCAGTCCGAGTCTTTGCTGCATGCCTTTGGAGAAGGTGCCGACCTTGTCGCCGGCGCGCTCGGTGAGTCCGACCGTCTCGAGGACGTTGCGGATCTCGTCCTTCCAGCTCGCCCGCGGCAGCGGAGCCAGCTCGCAGTGGAGGGCCAGCACCTCGGCGGCCGAGAGCCAGGATTGGTAGCGAAACAGCTCGGGGAGGTAGCCGATGCGACGCCGGGCGCCAAGGTCGCCGATGCGCCGGCCCAGGAGCCAGCCTTCGCCGGAAGTGGGCGTGAGAAGTCCGAGCAGGAGCTTGACCGCGGTCGTCTTGCCCGCGCCGTTCGGGCCCAGGAATCCGAAGACCTCGCCACGTGGCACGGTCATCGTCAGCCCCGCCAGCGCGACGGTGCCGCCGAACCTCTTGTGGAGGTCGACCGTCTTGACAGCGGGTGAACCGGCGGCCGCCTCACTCGAGACGGCCGCTGTTTCTTCCTCTGCTACCTGGGCCATCAGCACAACGCTAACGGCGGTGAGCTACTTGAGGTTATTCGCGATGTTGATCGCGTCCGACTGCTTGACGCTGCCGGCCACGACGTAGACGTAGCTGTTCTTGAGCCAGACCACGCCCGACCCGACTCCCGTGTTGTCGCCGAGCGCTACTCCGTCGACGCCCTGGACCGTGACCGTGGTCGCGGTCGCGTACTGGACGGGCACCGGGATGAGCAGCGTGGTGCTCGGGTCACCGATCGCCTTGACCGCGTTGCTGAGCTCGGGCGAGATCCCGGGCTGCGACAGTATGAAGTTCTCCAGCGTCGTGACCGACACCTGGGTCGAGGTCGCGGTCGGCGCGGCCGACTTGGCGAGCACCAGCTGCGGCAGGTTGATGTCGTTGACCGTCGATGAGCCGTCAGCCTTGGTGCCGGTCGGCGCGTTCAGGTTGCCGTACACCTCGCCGATCGCCGGCCCGACCGTGACGGTCATGGTGGCGCCGTCCATGCCGGCCGGGAGCTTGGGCGCGGTCTTGCCGTGTCGCGCCGCCGCCGCCGCGGCCTTGGCGGCGCTGAACGTGAACGTGGCCTGCGCCTGCGGCATCGCCGCGTAGGTGATGGTCGTCGAAACGCCCTTGGGCAGGCCGGATGCGACCGGCGCCGGGAAGCCCGCCACCGCGGCCGCGTCGGCCGCCGAAGTCACGACGTGCAGGTCGGGCTGCTTCGTCCACGAAACCGTCCCGTACTCCGAGAGCTGGGAGAGCGCCTGGACGTCGGCGATGGTCACCGGCACGGGTTTGACCGTGCTCGGCTTGAAGAGCAGGCCGCTGAACGCAAACGCGACCACCGCGATCGCCCCCACGAGGACGGCCGCGACGAGCGCGAACGCGGGCCGCGTGACCGGCCGCAGCGCCGGGAACCGCACCAGCGCGGGCTGCGAGCGTGGCTCGCGGGAAATCTGGGCGTAAGCCTTCGCCACGTCGACCTCCGCCTCCGGCACGGCGAGCAGAGTCGCGATCGAGCTCGCGTCGCCGGCGATGGACTTGAACCGCGCCTGGCAGTCGGCGCAGCCCTCGAGGTGCGCCGCGTCGGCGCCAACCTTCGCGTCCGGATCGTCCACCATCCGTCGCAGTGTTCCGTCAGCTAGATGTGCCACGGGTGACCTCCTTGCGCAGCGTTTCCTCCGCGCGCCTCAATAGAGTTCCGATCTGTCCGATGCCGACGCCGAGAGCCTGTGCGACCTCGGCGTAGCTGAGCCCGCTCGCACGGAGCACGAGCACGGCGGCGGGCTTGGGTGAGAGCCTTCCGAGCGCCTCGCGTAGGCGCCTCCGGTCTTCCGCGAGCTCGGCCTGCTTCTGCGGGTCGAGCGTCTTGTCGCCTTCCTCGAGCGCCTGAGCGAGCTCGCGCTTCTGCCGGCGTCGCGCGCCGCGCAGGCGGTTCAGGGAGGCGTGGGCGGCGGCCCGGTGCAGCCACGCCGGCGCGTAATCGGCCGTCGCCGAGTGCAGGCGGTGGAAGTCGATGAAGACCTCCTGCGCCACGTCCTCGGCTTCGTGGGAGTCGGCGAGGACGCGGTTTGCGATCCTTACGACGCGGGCGTACTCAGACGTGAAGAGGGCCTCGAACGCGTCGTCGTCAGTCCGCGACGCGGACATCCGCCGGGCCTGCACATTCATCGCCACTACTCATAAGCACCGCTCGCCACCGGTTTGTGGCGCGTGAGGAGCAGCACGACGTCGCGCAGGAACGGCCAGCCCGCCCAGCCGGCAAGGAGCAATCCAGAGAAGAATGCGATCGCCTCCAGGCTCTCTCGTCCCTGGCGCTGCCAGTAGACGTCGGACAGGTTCAGCCAGAGCGCGAACTCGTCGAGCGTCAGACCGGCGCCAATGCCGAACGCGATCGCCGTCAGGCTCGCCACCCAGCTGGAGCCGACCCCGATCTCCATCAGCCACACGACTCCGACGACCAGCAGCAGCAGGATGCCCCAGACCAGGTGATGGATGTGGAGTCCGCCGGACGTGGTCACGTTGTGGAACGGCCCGACGTCCACGTGAATCATGGCCGTGATCGTGCGGACCACACCCACCGTGGCACCAAAGGACAGCCAGGCCAGGAACAGCCGCTCCCGGCGCTCGTTGCGAAAGTGGAACCGATAAAGGCGCCGGATCATCCTGCCAGCGATTTTCGGCGCCGCGAGCTGCGCGAGATCTCGTCCTCTATGACGGTGAAGTCCGCCCGCGGGAGCGCATGGATGTGGCCCTGGAACGCGAGCGTCCAGTGCTCGGGTGGCCACTTGCGGACGTAGTCGAGGCGGTACGCGAGCTCCTTGGCCGGGACCCAGTCGAGCTCCTCGAGGACGATGTCAGCGCGGATGTGGACGCGCCACGGATAGTCCTCGTCGCGGCGCGACGACCGCCAGATGGGTGTGTGATCCTCGTACATCGGCGAGGCCACCGTCACGGTGGCCGCGAAGCCCATGCGCCCGGTGACGTAATAAAGGAGACGGTCCCCGACGCGCATCGACTCCACCCGGCGGCGATGGCGTGTCTTCAAACCCTGGATGGAGAAGCCGTGCTCGCGGGTCTTCCGGAAGTTCTCCGGCGAGCTGACGACCATCCAGTACTGGGCGTTGCGGGCGGCGCCGGACTTGCGCTTGCGCCGCGAACGTCCGGACTTCGACGGCCGCTCTTGCTGGGCTGGAGCGGTTTCTTCTGCTAGCGCCTCGTCCGACACGCAGGCAAGGTTACTGGCCGTTCACGGTCCCCGCAGCCGGACCGACCGGACCGAGGTCCTGGGGCTCGGGCAGCAGGGCGCTCAGGTTGCGGATCTGGGCGACGTGGCCCATCTCGTGCCGGACGACCAGGCGGCAGACCTCGAGCAGCGTCATGTCGCCGCCGCGCGGATCGCTGATGACGCGGTCCCATTCGGTCTTGCCCCAGCCGTGAAGCAGGTCGATCGTCCGCCGGCGGACCCTGGCGAAATCCTCGAGCGCCTCCTGCAGCGGCCGCGTGAGCTCGGCGTCGTGACCGGGGTCGATCGCGGCGCGGACATCGGCCGTGGTCTGTCCGTCGAGGTGGGCGTGGCGCAGGAGGGCATCCACCCTCGGTGCTGCGTCCACGAGGTGGGCGACGAGGCTGCCGAGGGTGGGGAAGGCCGGGCCGTGGCGGTAGCGCAGCCTCGTCTCGTCGAGCCAGTAGACGAGGTCGCTCGTTCGCTCAGGCACCGATCCGAGCAGCAAGACGACATCGGTCGTGGACATCTCCTCGTGGAGCTCCATCTGGCTACAGGTTAACCCTCACCCCTCACCCCTCCCCTGCGAGGAGAGGGGCCGACGCGAACTCGCGGCATCTCGTCGCATACTCGTTGCCGTGGAGGCCGTCCAGGCGACCTGTGACAACTGCGGGAAAGAGCTGGTTCCCGGCGCCGCCTACTGCGAGAGATGCGGTGCCCGCACGAGGCGCGCCCGCCGGCTGGTCAGGCTCGCGATCCGGGTCGAGCTGGTGTTCTTCCTCGGCGTGGTGGCGATGATCGCTGCGTTCGTCTGGATCTACTGGGGCCAGAACTGACAGAGGCTTAAGCTACCTTCGGTAGATCGCGCGCCCCTCGACCTCGTCCTTGTTGAGGCGCTTGTTCAGGTGGAGGCCTTCGAGCACGAACTCGATGACCGACGCACGCACCTCCGGGCGGTCGGGCAGGCTCAACCGCTTCAGCGCGGTCGCAAGCTCGGGAAGGTCGCCAATCGCTCGCGTGTAGGCGCGCGCGGGAATCCCCTCGCCGACCTCGAGCATGTTGCCCTCCTCGAACTTCGACACGACTCCTTCGAACTGCGAAGCCGAGAAGTGGCGACTGAACACCGAGCTGATGGCGCCGCGCTCCAGGCGCGAGAGGACCTGCTCCTCCTTGCCCTCGTCCAGCGCCTCGATCTCGACGCGACCCGCGGTCGATGAGGCGAGGAACGCGAGGTCGGTGATGCGCGGCACCGCGAGCGATTCGCCGAGGCGCGCCGCGCGGCGCACGGCGTTGCTCGCGAGGTTCTCCACGTTCGCGATCGACATGCGCACCGAGACGCCCGACGACTGCGAGATGTGCGGGCTGCGACGGGCGAGGTGCGTGAGCTCGGCGACGATCTCCTTCATAAAGGAAGGGAAGACCAGCTCGAAGTCCTCGGGAATGGACTGGCGCTCCGACTCCATGATCTGCATCTCTTCGCCGATGGTCAGTGGGTAATGCGTGCGCACCTGCGAGCCGAAGCGGTCCTTCAACGGAGTGATGATCCGGCCGCGCGACGTGTAGTCCTCGGGGTTCGCGCTCGCGATGACGAAGAGGTCGAGCGGCAGGCGCACGCGGTAGCCGCGGATCTGCACGTCCTTTTCTTCCATGATGTTCAGCAGCCCGACCTGGATTCGCTCCGCAAGGTCCGGCAGCTCGTTGATGCCGAAGATCCCGCGGTTGGTGCGCGGGAGCAGGCCGTAGTGGATCGTCAGCTCGTCCGCGAGGTAGCGACCTTCGGCGACCTTGATCGGGTCGACCTCGCCGATGAGGTCGGCGATGGAGATGTCGGGTGTCGCGAGCTTCTCGCCGTAACGCGAATCGCGCGGAAGCCATGCGATCTCGACCGCGTCACCGTCGCGAGCGACAAGGTCGAGGCAGCGCCGGCAGATCGGGCGATACGGGTGGTCATTGATCTCGCAGCCGGCGATCACCGGCACGTAGTCGTCGAGAAGGCCGATGAGCGAGCGCATGATCCGGCTCTTCGCCTGGCCGCGCTCACCCAGCATGATCACGTCGTGGCCCGAGATGATCGCGTTGGCAAGCTGCGGCAGCACCGTGTCGTCGTATCCGACGATGCCGGCGAGCAGTGTTTCGCCCGAGCGCAGCCGCGTCAGCAGGTTGCGTCGCATCTCCTGCTTGACCGTTTCCGGTTTGTTGCCGCTCTCGCGCAGCTCCGCGATGGTCCGAAGGCCTGGCGAGGTCACCCTTGCACTATAGACAAGGGGTTGTGGAAGTTAGACTGACCTTGCGTTTTGACCCAATCGATTCGCGACCGTTACGAGGCTGCGCACGACGAGGGGAGGCCGCTTCTGGGCGGTCACCGCGGCAATCCCGCCGAGAACCCGGAGAACACGATGAAGTCCTTCCGGTCGGCGATAGCCGCGGGTGTGGACCTCATCGAGTGTGACGTCCACCTGTCGTCGGACGGCAGGCTGGTGGTCATTCACGACCACACGCTCGAGCGCACCACCAACGGCACAGGGCTGGTGCGCGACTTCTCGGCCGCCGACCTGCGCAAGCTCGACGCAGGGGACGGCGAGCGGATTCCGCTGCTCCAGGAGGTGGTCGAGCTGGCCCTGGGCAAGGTCGGGCTGGTGATCGAGCTCAAGCAGGTGCCGCCGCTCTATCCCGGCCTCGAAGAGAAGCTGGTCAACATGCTGCGCCAGCTCGGCGCCGTCCAGGAATGCGCGGCGATCTCGTTCAACCACCAGGTGATTCACGACCTGCGCAAGATGGAGCCGACGCTGCAGGTGGGGATCCTCGAGGGCGCCAAACCGCTCCACCCGGCCAGGCTCTTGCGCGAGTCAGGCGCCGACGTCTACTCGCCGCACTGGGGCGCCACCGACCCGATGGTCGTGAAGGAGATCCACGCCGCAGGGGGCGCGGTGGCCGTCTGGCCGGTGGACGACGAGGCGGGGATCGCCTGGTGCCGCTACTGCCAGCCCGATGCGATCTTCAGCAACCGGCCGAAGGAAGTCGGCACCGCACTTACGAACTGGGCCACCGTATAGGGCGTTACAGCCCACGCCGCCGGGCGTTGGTTCAACATGACCGGGCGTGGCCGACCGGCCTCCGTTCGAAGACCTCTACCGTGAATTCCTCGGGCGGATCTATGCCTATGTCCGCTCCCAGGTCGGCACGTCGGCCGACGCCGAGGACATCACGGCACAGGTGTTCATGAACGCCTACCAGGCATACGACCGCTTCGAGCCCCGTCACACCACTCCGGCCGCCTGGCTGTTCCGGATCGCCCGCAACGCCACGCTCGACCACTTCCGGGCCCAGGGTCGTCGCGACAGGCTGCGCCGGACGATCCAGCAGCAGCCGGTGGCCGAAGCGGACCCTGCGGGCCAGGCTGAGGAGCGCATCCAGTACGAGGCGCTTCTCACCCAGGTGGCCCGGCTGCCGGAGCGCCAGCGCGACGCGATCTCACTGCGCCACTCGGGTCTGACCTTCGAAGAGGTCGGCCAGCTGATGGACTGCAGCGAGGACGCGGCCAAGATGCTGTATCACCGAGGGGTGAAGGCCTTGAGGGAAGTCGTGCAGAAGGAGCCGACATGAGCGACCAGGAAGAGGACCTCGAGCTCCTGGCGCTCCAGCGCCGGCTGGACGACGCCTTCGCGACGACGCGGCCGCGCCGCGGCTTCGAGGACGAGCTGTGGACCCGAATGCAGGAGGCGCGTCCCGCGACGAATCGTCTGCGCGACGCCCTTGCAGGGTTCTGGCGGGGCGTCCGCGCAGTTCCGGGCGTGCCCGCGGCTGCTGTCGCGGCCCTGCTTGTCGTGGTCGTGGGTGCAGGTTTCCTCGCGTACAGCGCCTCCGGGCTGCACCTGGGCGGCGGCGGCGCGAATTCGGCGTTGAGCAACGGCGCCGGATCGCGCAGCGGCGATCAGACCGGATTCGGCGGCTTCGGCCTGCTTCCCACGCCGGTGTTCGCGGCGACGACGGCTAACGGCCCGCCCAGCGCCGTCAGCCCGACGGGCGCCGAATACTCGGGGCCCGCGCAGATGGTCTGGGCGGGAACGTCGACGCCCGCCGTCACCGGCGCGCCGGTCTTTCGCTACCACGAGCCTTCGACCAACACCGCGGACCAGTTCGCCACCCAGCTGGGCACGGTCCTCCGCGGCCGTCCGCAGGGATTCCTGGGTTCGTACACGTCGAGCGACTACACGTTGAAGGTGCGAGGCACGGTTCAGTCGCCGCCGTCGAGCCCGGCCTACTTCATCTTCGCCTCGGTCTTGATGCCGGAGATCCAGGCCGCCGGGGCAACCGAGGCGGACATCGCGAACATCTTTCTCGCCGAGCACAGCCTGCTCCCGCAGTGGACGCACTCGATGCGGACCGACCAGACCGGCGACCCGGTGAAGGTCGTCTACGAGCGGCAGTTCGACGTTCCAGGTTTCGGTCCGGCCAACCTCGTCGATTCGAACGGCTCGAGGTACGGCCTCGAGGTGGACCTCAGCAACAACCGGCCGGTGGTCGTGACCGGAATGCTGCCGATGAACCTCGACGGCGCGTACTACAACCTGGCGTCGCCCGCGGACGCGATCCGGCCCGCGCTGACTCCATCGACCGTCAACTCGGCGACGCCCGTGCCGACCATCAAGCTGACGACCGTGGACCTGGTGTACGTGCTCGTGGCCGCGGGCGATCACAGCTTCTTCGAGCCGGCTTATCTCTTCACGGGCGCACTTCTGGTGGGCGGTGTGACCTACTTGAAGCGCGTGCTGGAGCCGGCCGTGGATCCGTCCCAGCGCAAGCGATAGCGCCGCCCGTCTTCACCATCGGGCATTCGACCCGATCTTTCGAGGACTTCGTCCAGCTCCTGGAGCGCAACGAGATCGAGGTGCTGGTCGATGTCCGCACGCTGCCGGCGTCGCGACGCATGCCGCACTTCGCGAAGGCGGCGCTCGAGCGCTCGCTGCCGGCGCTGGGCATCGACTACCTGCACCTGCCCGAGCTCGGCGGGCTACGCAAGCCGAAGCTCGATTCGATCAACCTCGGGTGGCGCAACCCCAGCTTTCGCGGCTACGCCGACTACATGCAGACAGATGAGTTCTGGGCGGCGCTCGATCGGTTGCGTGAGCTCGCTCGCAACGGGCGCGTCGCGATCATGTGCGCCGAGGCCGTGCCGTGGCGCTGCCACCGCTCGCTGATCGCCGACGCGCTGGTCGTGCGCGGCGTCGAGGTGAGGCATATCACCGGGGTGGGCGAACCCACCGTGCACAAGCTGACGCCATTCGCGACGGTCGAACGCGAACGCATCACCTATCCGCCCGATACACTCGCCCTCTAAGAGAGAAAGACGGTATGGGCAAGAAACAGGTCCGGCAGATGCGGCAGCAGGTCCGTAAGGTGCAGCCCAAGCAGGGCGCATCCAACGCACCCGGGGCGACGCGGAGGCAGCGCGAACGCTACGTCCAGTCCGGCGGCATGCTGCAGGGCTACGCGCCGGACTACGTGGTCAGGATCGGTTACGTCTCGATCGCCATCGCCGTCGTATGCATCCTGGTCATCGCTGCGTTGGTACTCTTCGTCCCTCCGCTGTACGGATGGCCCGTCGCCATCGCCGCCGCCATCGCGTGGGTTCTGCCCATCGCTCTCCTGGCCAGCTTCGTCGGGCCCGCCCTCCGTCTCGCGCTGCGCGATCGCCGGGCTGAGCCTCGCCTCGTCCAGGGCCAGCTCGTGGGCGCGAGCTCGGTCAGCACCTCGATGGGGCTCGGCATGATGATGGTCCAGACTCGCGGCGGCGTCGAGCAGTACCTGGTGCCGCCCGCGCGCCTCAAGGCCGTGCCGGGCAACCAGGTGAACGTCGTCCTCACCGTCACGCCCAACCTCAAGCACGTGAAGTCGGTGGGCGTGATGGGTCAGCGGATGGTCGGTCGCGTCGAGCCGCCGGTGCCGCCGGTCATGCGGCGGCTGCAGCTGCTGCCGGTTCTGACGCCCGTCGCGCTCGCCCTCGCGGCGATCATCGGCGACGACGCGGTCGCCTTCATCCCGATCAATCCGTCACCCGTGCACGCGATCGTCGCCCTGGTCGCGGGCATCGTGCTGGGCGCCGCCGTGTACGGCGTCAGCTACCTCGTCCAGCGCCGAATGATGGAAGAGGTCCAGGCGCTCGTCCCGAAAACCTAGGCCTGGACCACCCGGACCGACACGGTCTGGATCGAGTTGTTGCCGTAGCCGAGGCGGTTCCACTCCGCGTGCTCGGGCTGCGTCTGCCCACTGGCGTCGGTCGCGCGTGAGCGGATGGCGAGCCGGCCGGGCCGCTCCACCTGCGCGGTCAGCTCCCACTGCCTCCACGCGTAGCGGCCGCTTCCGCGAAGGGCCGCCTCGGCCCAGCGGCCGCTCCCAAGGCTGACCTCGACCCGAGTCACCGCGCCCATCCCGGACCATGCGAGGCCGCGGATCACGAACCGCCCGGCGCGGACGGCCGACCCATCCTCCGGGTGGGTGACCAACGAGCGAACCTTGAGCTGCGTCACGGGCTCGCGGCGATCCGGCCATTCGTACACGTAGCGGTCGGTCTGGAAGTGGCCCTCGAACGGGCGGTCCGTCACCTCGACATCGGTCAGCCATTTCACCGACGCGACCGCATACCAGCCCGGCACGACCAGGCGGACGGGGTGGCCGTGCTCGACGGGAAGCGGACGGCCGTTCATCTCGAAGACGACCATCGCCTGGCGCGCCTCGTCGAGCGACAGGCTGCGCTCGAAGCCCTCGGCGGCGCGGAACACGAGATGCTTCGCGCGCGCATCGAGCCCGGCGGCCCCAAGCACACCGCTGAGCGGGGCTCCTTTCCACGCCGCGGTGCTCACCGCGCCGAGCGCCCACGGCTCGCCCTCCACCTTTGGTCGGAACATCGAGCGGCCGTTGCCGGCGCACTCGAGCGTGACCGCCTCCTCCCGAACCGGCATCTGACGCAGGTCGTCGAGCCCGAGGCTGAGCTCCTTCCCCACCATGCCGTGGACCCGCAGGCGCCAGTCCGTGGCGTCGATCGACGGCGTCGTGAAGTGGCTTCGGACGTAGAAGCGCTCGTTCGGCGTCACGCCGCCTTCTGACAGGCGCGAGAGCCTGACCTCCGCGTTGAATGGATCCTCTCGAACGACGACCAGGTCGGCACCCACGGCTTTCAGGTCTGGGGTTCGGGGTGAGGCTCCTCCGCTGTGGGTTCGGTGTCGGCGGCGGAAGGCGGAGAAGTGGAGGGCAGGAGCTTCTTGCGTTCGGGGTAGGCGGCGATGAGGAGGAGGGTGAACGCGAGCCCGAAGATCACGGGCCCGAGGTGAAATCCTTTGCCGTGCACCGCGGACACGATCTCGAACACCAGGACGACGATCCCGTACAGGATGCCGGCCCGGACCCAGGCGACCGACCCCGACGGATTGATGGCGGCGATGATGAGGCCGATTCCCAGCACGGCGGAGGCGGCCGAGCCGTTGGTGCCCACCTGCTCGTCGATCGCCTTGAACGAGTCGAGGAGCTCGGTGCCGACCGAGCCGCCGAGCAGTCCGATGCCCATCAGCAGCAGCCCGATCCGGAGGATGACCGGTCTCATGGGAGCCGACTGTATACGGATGGCCCGTTTCGAGTCACGGATTAGACTCGAAACAAGATGACGATCCCGAACGAGGTTCCGATCACGCGCGAGGGCCTGGAAGCCGTGAAACGTGAGCACGACGAGCTCACCACCCAGCGCCGGCCGAACATCGTCGCCAAGATCAAGGCAGCCCGCGAGCTTGGAGACCTGTCCGAGAACTTCGAGTACCACGCCGCCAAGAACGAGCAGGGAATGATGGAGGCCCGCATACGCGAGCTCGAGGCGATCATCAAGAACCACGTGATCATCGAAGCCACCACGCAAAAGGGTGTCGTCGCGATGGGCAGCACCGTGCGCTTCAACGAGGACGGCGCCGACGAAGAGGAGAGCTACCGCATCGTCGGCCCCGCCGAAGCCGATCCGAAAGCCGGACGCGTCAGCTTCGAGTCGGCCCTCGGCAAAGCCCTGATCGGCCACAAGGTCGGCGACGTGGTGCAGGTCAAAGGCCCCGGCGGCGGATACAGCGTTCGCGTCACCGGCGTTGAGTAAGTCGGCCGCGATCACCACCCCGCTCGAGACCCTTCGGGGCTGGATGGCGGCCCGTCACCTGGACGCGGTCTACATCTCGCAACCGGTCTCGATCGCCTACCTGACCGGCTTCCACGCCAACCCGCACGAGCGACTGATGGGCCTTGCCGTCGGCCCGCAGGCCGCGACGCTGATCGTGCCGGCGCTGGAGCAGCAAAAGGCGATCGAGCACGCGTCCGGCGCCGAGGTCGTCGCCTGGCGCGACGGCGAGGATCCTTACGCGCTCGTCGTCGCGGCGCTGCACGGGCGGGCCGAGATCGGGGTCGAGAAAGAGCACCTGACGTTGCATCTCGCCGAGGTCATCACCGCGAGGGCCGGCATCAGCGAGCTCGTCGACGTCGGCGCTGAGATCAAGCGGATGCGCCTGATCAAGAACGCGGACGAGATCGAGATGCTGGGGCGAGCGGCGGCCATCACGGACGAAGCGACCGGACGCATCTTCTCCGAGCTGCACGAGGGTCAGCGCGAGGTCGACGTCGCGTTCGTGCTCGGCACGATCATCGGCGAGCTCGGCGGCGCGCTCTCGTTCCCATCGTTGGTCCAGTCCGGATCCAACTCGGCGCTTCCGCATCACCAGCACTCGAGCCGCAGGCTGGCGAAGGGCGACTTCGTTCTGCTCGACTTCGGCGCAGACTTCGGTGGCTACAAGGCCGACGTGACCAGGATGGCCGTCGTCGGAGAGCCGAGCGCGAAGCAGCGCGAGATCCACCGCATCGTCCTCGAGGCACACGATGCGGCGATCGCCTCGGTGCGGCCGGGCGTCACCACCGGCGCCGTCGACGCGGCCGCGCGCCGGGTCATCGATTCGGCCGGCTACGGCGACCGCTTCTTTCACCGCATCGGCCATGGCCTCGGTCTCGAGGAGCATGAGGACCCGAGCCTCGATCCCGGCTCCGCGACCGTGCTCGAGGCGGGCATGGTGTTCACGATCGAGCCGGGCATCTACATCCCCGGGTTTGGCGGAGTGCGCATCGAAGACGACGTGGCGGTCGAGCACGATGGTTGTCGCGTGCTGACGCGCTCCGATCCTTCGCTTCGGGTGGTGTAGCGATGCTTGCCCCCGGGATGCGCCGCACCGCTCAGCGCGAGATGGTCTACCAGACGATCGTGCACCTGGGCGGCCACTGCACCGCCGAAGAGATCACCGAGGAGCTCAAGAAGTCGAGGCCGGGGTTTCCTCGCAGCACCGTCTACCGTGCGCTCGAAGCGCTGACCGCCTCGGCGTCGGTGTACGCGGCGCATCTTGGAGAAGGTCCGACGTACTACGAGCTTGCGAGCGGAGACCATCACCACGCCGTCTGCCAGGTGTGCGGCGGTGTCATGCACATCCAGGAAGAGCTCGTGAGCGAGCTCGAGCACCACCTCGAGCAAGGGCATGGCTTCAAGCCCGTCCGCACCGAGGTGCTCGTGGTCGGGGTCTGCGACGATTGCTCCCGCAACCCGGCGCCGCACACACCACGGCGGCGCATGATCGACCCCCACCACCGGCACTAAGGAGAGGTCCATGGAGCCAAAGATCGTCGGCACGACTCTTCCGGTCCTCGAGCTCAACATGCAACCCAACGAGACGGTTTTCGCCGAGGCCGGTCAGCTGTCGTGGCTGTCGATGGCCATGCAGATGAAGACGGGGCTCCAGGTGGGCGGTCAGCAGGGCGGCTTCATGGGCGCGCTGGGCCGGGCGCTCGCCGGCGGCACCCTGTTCATGACGGAGTACACGGCGGTCGGCGGCCCGGGCTTGATCGCGTTCTCCTCCAAGCTGCCGGGCCAGATCCTGCCTCTCGAGATCACGCCGAACACCGGCTACATGGTCCACAGGCACGGGTTCATGTGCGCGACCCCAGGCGTCCAGTTCTCGATCGGCTTCCAGCAGCGGCTCGGCGCCGGCGTGTTCGGTGGGACCGGCTTCACGATGCAGAAGCTCCGTGGCCAGGGCCAGGCGTGGGTCGAGCTACACGGGGAGGTCGTCATCTACGACCTGCAGCCCGGCAACACGCTGCGCGTGCACCCCGGTCAGGTGGGGATGTTCCAGGAAGGAATGCAGTTCAACATCGTCACCGTGCCGGGAATCCAGAACATGTTTTTCGGCGGGTCGGGGTTGTTCCTCGCCGCGCTCACAGGTCCCGGCCGCGTGTGGCTGCAGTCGATGGCGATCCAGCACCTGGCGCACGCGATCCAGGAGTACCTGCCGAAGCCGGGGGGATAGTCGCGCTCGTGGCCGGCCGGTGGTTGACGTTCGACTGTTTCGGGACGTTGATCGACTGGCGGCACGGAATCGGCACGACCGGTGAGCTTCTCTTCCCAGGTCGCGGTGACGCGTTCCTCGACGCCTACAGCACGCTTGAGGCGGAGGTCGAAGAGGGCCCGTTCAAGCCCTACCTTGACGTGCTCGCCGAGACGACCCGTCGCGCAGCGCAAAGGTTGTCGCTAGAGCTCAAGCCCGACGACGCGACCGCGTTGGTCGCGACGATTCCGTACTGGCGGCCGTTCGCCGACGTCGGCGCGGCGCTGGCCGAGCTGCGCGAGGACGGCTGGAAGCTCGCGCTGCTGACCAACTGCGACCGCGACATCATCGCGTTGACCCGGCGGCGGCTGCCTGTGCCTTTCGATGCGGTGGTGACGGCCGAAGACGTGTCCGCATACAAGCCAAACCCCGCGCACTTCAATGCGTTCTGGTCGATATTCGGCTCTGCCGCCGATGTCTGGATACATGTCGCACAGAGCTACTTCCACGACATCCGCCCGACGCACGAGCTCGGGATCTCGCGGATCTGGGTGAACCGCCAGGGCGAGAGCGACGATCCGTCCCTTGCGGACGCCGTCATCGGCGGGCTCGCGGAACTTCCGAGAGCGGTGAAAACTGTGGTGCGCTCCTAGGCAGATGGAGCGCGTCGCGGCCGTCGCGCAGGCGCGCCTGCGCGTGCAGGACCAGGCGACGCTCAGCGCGCTCTGGCTGGGTCTGAACTTTCAGTCCTCGGCGCTGCTCCCGATCGTCGTCCCCGCGCAGATGCTGCTGCTGGTCGACCGAGGGGCGATCGCAAGCTCAGACCAGGCGCTGGCGGTCAGTGTGCTTTCGTTCTTCGCCGCGATGATCGCGCTCATCGCGACGCCGCTCGGAGGCGCCGCATCGGACCGCCTGAAGTCGCGATTCGGACGCCGCCGCCAGCTGATCGTCGCAGGCATCGCGGTGGCGTTGATCGGACAGGCCGGCCTCGCCGTCACGACCCCACTCCTGGTGTTCCTGGCCGGCTTCGCCATCGTCCAGGTGGGCACGAACGTCGCGACCGCGGCGTACCAGGGCATGCTGCCCGACGTCGTCGACGCATCGCAGCGCGGGGCGGCGTCGGGCTGGCTCGGATTGATGACGCTTCTCGGCAGCGTAGGGAGTCTTGCCGCCGCCGGACTGCTGCTCGGCGGCGTGAAGGCGGGCGCGCAGCTTGCCGCGCAGGTGACGCACGGCGCGCTGCTGTTCTACGCGGCGGCCGCCGGCGTTCTGGTCGTTTGCGCCGCCGTCACCATGCTCGGGGTTGACGAGCCCTCGCCGGTTGCGCAGCGCCCACACCCGTGGACCCAGCTGTTCGCGGACCAACGATTTCGCCTGGTTTTCGGCGCCCGTGCCCTCGTCATGATCGGGCTGACCCTTTTCCTGACGTACATCGAGTACTACCTCGCCTCGACGAACGGGAGCACGACGTTCGTCGGCGCGACGGTGGCGATCGCACTCCTCGCGCTCGCCGGCGCGCTCGCGAGCTCGCTCGTGCTGGGCATTGCATCGGACCGCATTCCGCGGGTCAAGATCGTCGTCGCCGCCAACCTCGCCATGGCCGCAGCGGCGTGGATCTTCGTTTTCGCGCCGGCGCAGCTGCCACTGGCGCCGCTGGGAATCCTGTTCGGCCTCGGCTACGGCGCTTACTTGAGCGTCGATTGGGCGCTCGCCATCGATTCCTTGCCTGGCGCCGGAAGCTCGGCCCGCGACCTCGGGATCTTCACTGTGTCGATCAACCTGCCGACCCTGATCGCACCCGCGATCGGCGGGGTAGTGATCCTCGCCGCCGGCGCGCTGGGTGTCGAGGCTCTTGCCTACCGGCTCGTGTTCATGGTCGCGGCGGTCTCGTTGCTCCTCGGCGCCGCGGTCGTACGCCGGGTGAGGTTCGCCTGATTGGCCGACCTGAGATGGCGCGCGTTCCGCGCGGTGCCGTGGGTGTGGACAGCGTGGGAGCGGTTCTACTCACGAACGCACCCGGCCACGCCCGTGCGCAGCGGGTCGCTGTTCGCGATCCGGCGTGCCGGCGACGTCCTCGAGCTGCACCTCGACGGTCACGCGCTGGCGGCGATGCGCAAGAGTCCCGGCTACTCAACCTTTCGGGCGGTGCATGTCCTTCGCGAGGACCTGTCCGCACTTGCCGCGCGCGTGCGGGCGGGCGAGTTTGCCGGCGTAACGACGATTCGGGGCACTTCGCTGATGGGCGAGGCCGGGGCGGTGCTTGGCTTTGAAGTTCGGTCGGTGAAGAAGTCGATCCGAAACCGGCTCGAGCGGTATTTCATGGTCGGACTCGACGCGATCTATCACCCGCGCGGCCTGCGCGAGCGCGCCAAGGCCCGCTGGCCGGTCGAGGTCGCGATGAGCGTCGAAGCGCTCCTCTCTCGGTACTCCGATGATTCGCTTGACACGACCACTTAACTGAGTTAGGGTCTGCGCCCCGATGCGCATGTCATGGCTGCGGGCGGCGATCGTCGGCACGATTGCCGGCGCGGCCGTCCTGGGGCCGGTACCAGCGACCGCCGCGGCTGTGGCACTCAACTGGGAGCAGGAAGCGCCGAGCGCATCGCCGCCGGCTCGTGTGTTTGCGGCGAGTGCTTACGACTCGCTACGCAATCGAATGGTGGTGTTCGGAGGCTCCTCCAACGGGGCCGCGAACCTTGGTGACACCTGGGAATGGGACGGATCGACGTGGACCAATCCATCGCCGCCCGTCTCGCCGCCAGTGCTTGCGGGAGCCGCGATGGCCTACGACAGCACCCGACACGTCTCGGTGCTCTTCGGTGGGTCGACACCAACTGCGACGAGCTCGGACACGTGGGAGTGGGATGGAACGACATGGACCAAACGCGTCCTCGCCACGTCCCCGCCACCGATGGTCTGGGCGGCGATGGCCTACGACTCAACGCGTGGTCGAATGGTCGTGTTCGGCGAGTTCAATCCGTTTGGAATCGCCATGCCAGAGACGTGGGAGTACGACGGGACTAACTGGACGCAGGCCAGCCCGGCCAACTCGCCGACGCCTCGTCAGGGCGCGGCGATGGCATTCGACTCGACTCGAAACAAGACCGTGCTGTTCGGCGGGCGCGATGTAAACGCCGGGCAGCGCATGGCCGACACGTGGGAGTGGGACGGAGCGAGCTGGACGCAGATGACGCCCAGCGTTTCGCCGTACGCGAGGTTCTGGCATTCCATGGCGTACGACCCGGTGAGCGACCGCACGATCCTCTTCGGCGGAGACCACATCCAGCCGTACAGCCTTGGCGAGGAGAACGACACGTGGGAGTGGGACGGCTCTCAATGGGCGCGCGATTGGACGGCGGCGGCGCCAAGCGTCCGAGCGGGCCAGTCGATGGTCTACGACTCCGCGCTCGGCCGCATGGTGCTCTTCGGTGGTTTCAACGCCGGCGTGAACCCGAACACATTCGATGCCGACACGTGGGAGCTGGGTCCTGGCATCGTCACCGCCGCGGGCAATCCGCAGCTGACCCTGAACACGACCGCCGGTGAGTTCGGTTCGGTGGACGTGGGCGCGACGAGCCAGCCGGCCATTTACTCGGTGCTCAGCTCCGGGACGGGTCCACTCGTCATGACTCTCTCGGTCAGTGGCGACTTCTCCGTGTCGAGCAGCGACTGCCCCGCCGGTCCCGACCCCTTGGCGGCAGGCAGCAGCTGCTTGTTCCTGGTGACGTTCGGGCCAACTGCCCCGGGCGACCGTTTCGGGCAGCTGACGTTCACCGGCAACGTTCCAGGCGGCTCGCTTGTCATCCCGCTTCACGGCGTGGGGATCGGCAGCGATTTCGCCATCTCGGTCGACCGCACCTCGGTCGGTGCGTATCTGGGCAACCCGCTGCCTGCAGTCACGGTAAGCACCACCGCGGTCGGCGGCACGGGCACGATCGCGCTCTCGAGCCTGACCAACGACCCAGGCATCACGGCGTCCTTCAGCCCGTCGTCGGTTATGGCCGGTGGCGCGGCGACGATGACGATCACCGCGGCGCCGTCACTGGCGCCTGGCACGTATGGAGTCCGCGTCGTCGGGACCGAGGGCGTCGCCACGCACTATGTCGACGTGACCGTGCAGGTACTGCCGATTCCAGACTTCACCATTGCGTACGACCCGTCATCGGCCACGCTCGCGCACGGCGACCTGACGCGAGTCGACGTGCTGACCACGGCGCTCGTGGGCCCAAGCCCGATCACCCTCTCGGTGGCGGTGTCGCCGGGCGGCCCGACCGCCAGCGTCGACAGCACCATCTCGGCTGGCGGCCTCGCGATCATGACGCTGAACGCCGGATTCAGTGTTGCGCCCGGCGTGTACACGGTCACGGTCACAGGTACCAACGGCTTCCACACGCACTCGGCCAGCCTGTCGCTGACGGTCGTTCCGAAAGGCATCGTGAACGGCGGGTTCGAGAGCGGCTTGATTGGATGGACGGGGTCTGGTGACGTGGACTTCATCGCGGCGCCGCACACCGGCACGTTCGCCGCTCAGATCGGATCTGCCTCAGCCTCTTCGACCAGCACCCTGGGGCAGACGTTCGACGTTCCGGCCTCCGGCGGCAAGCTGACCTTCTGGTACCGATCGGTATGCGCGGACAAGGTCAAGAACGATTGGTTTACGGCCACATTGCTCGACGGCGTCACGGGCGATGTGTCCACCGTGCAGACGCCGGTGTGTGTGAAGAACGTTGTGTGGACGAAGGTCACGGTCAACCTGTCGGCGCACGCCGGGAGCTACGTGACCATCACTTTCGTGAACCATGACGACGGTGACCCGGCAACCCCAAGCTACACGCTCGTCGACGACGTCGCCCTGAGCTAGATCGTCAGGCGAAGTCGAGCAGGTCGATCCTCCCCCGGAACACTCGGCGCGCCGGACCCGATTGAACCAGGTCGCCATTTCTCTCGCGCCGCACGGACAGATTTCCGCCAGGCATCTCGACCATGACGCTGTCGTCTACCAGTCCCCTTCGCATGCACGCAGCCGCGACCGCGCTCGCGCTTGTGCCCGACGCAAGCGTGTAGCCCGCACCGCGCTCCCAGATCTCCGCGCGCACGCGCGTGCGATCGACCACCTCGCAGAGCTGCACGTTGGTCCGCTCGGGAAACGCGGGGTGCCGTTCCAGGTGCGGCCCCAGCTCCAGGCACCGTTCCTTCGTCACCGTCTCGCCGAAGACCACGCAGTGCGGATTGCCGACCGAAACCAGCACGGCTTCGGCGCGGCCGGCCGGTGTGTCGAGGTCGACGTGCTCGGGCTCGCCGTCGAAGTTCGCGGGCAGGTCTGCGGCGCGGAAGGATGGGCGGCCGATGTCGATCTCGCTGACGACCTCCGCGCCGTCGACGCTCAGCACACGCACGGCGTTGGGCCGGTCCGCGGTGCGCAGCTCGAAGGCTTCGCCGGCTCCGTGCACCAGGACCGCATGGGCGGCGGTGATTCGCAAGCCGTTGCCGCTCTTCTGCGCCTCCGAGCGGTCAGGGTTGAAGATCCGCACCGTCATCGCCTGCGGGTCGAAGGCGAGCAGCCCGTCGGAACCGACGCCGAAATGGCGGTCGCAGATGCGCGGCAGCAGCGGCACGATCTCGTCAAGCGGCCCCGGCAGGTCCATCACCAGGTAGTCGTTGCCCAGCGCCTGGTACTTGAACAACTCTACTTGCGACACGTTCGCAATTGTCAGGGAATTCACCGCTACGGCCGGGTGTTTCCTAGAATTGATCGCCTATGCAGGACCTCGCCTGGCCTGCCCAGCGTTTGACCCACATCCCGGCCTGCTTCTGTAGCTAGCACCGGTCGTTTGCTCGCGGCGTCACAGCCGCGCCCACTCGACCGCTCGGTTTCTCCCGCAACCGTTCGACACGTCATTTGCATTTCCTGGAGGTATTGGATTTGAGCTCTCAAACACAGACCAAGCCGCTCGTAACCACCGATTGGATCAACGAGCATGCGAAAGACTCGGGCCTTCGACTGGTCGAGGTCGACGTCGACCCGACCAACTACGAGAAGGGCCACATCGAGGGCGCCGTCGGCTGGAACTGGAAGCGCGACTTGCAGGACCAGGTCGCTCGCGACATCGCTTCACGCGAGGCCCTGGCCGCGCTTCTCGGCAAGAGCGGCATCACGCCCGACACGACCATCGTGCTGTATGGCGACAACAACAACTGGTTCGCGGCCTACGCGTACTGGGCCCTGAAGTACTACGGCCACGACAAGGTCCAGCTGGTCGACGGCGGCCGCGTGAAGTGGGAGAAGGAAGGACGCGCTTACGCGACTGACGTGCCGGACTACGCCGCGACCACGTACCACTTCGCCGGCTCGCAGAACGAGAAGATCCGTGCGTTCCGTGAGCACGTGCTCGACAAGATCGGCAAGGCGGCTCTCGTGGACGTTCGTTCGCCGAAGGAGTTCTCGGGCGAGCTCCTCGCGCCGGAGAATCTGCCGCAGGAGGGCGCCCAGCGCGGCGGGCACATCCCCACCGCGGCGAGCATCCCCTGGGCGACCGCGGTCAACGCTGAGGACGGCACGTTCAAGACCGCCGACGAGCTGCACGAGATCTACGGCGGCAAAGGCGTGGTCGCCAACAAAGAGGTGATCGCGTACTGCCGCATCGGCGAGCGCTCGGCGCACACCTGGTTCGTGCTGCACGAACTGCTCGGTTACCCGGACGTGAAGAACTACGACGGCTCGTGGACCGAGTGGGGAAGCTCGATTCGGGTGCCAATCGAGAAATGAGCTCCGTCGTTCGATACGTCGACCACTCGGCGCTCAAGGTCAACCAGACCGGGATCGTCGCGACCGTGCTGGTGGCGTTCGTCGGCAGCGCGGTGTGGCGGCCGATTCTCGTCCTGATCCCGCTGCTCGCGATCGTGCTCTTGCTGGGCACGTTCGCACCGGGTCTGGCGCTGTTCAAGCAGGTCTACCTGCAGGTCCTGAAGCCGCGCGGAATCGTCAAACCGCAGCCGGTTGAAGACCGTCCTGAACCCCACAACTTCGCCCAGGGACTGGGCGGGGTATTCCTGGCGGTGGCGTCGGTGTTCCTGATCCCACTGCCGGTCGTCGGGCTGGCGCTGGCGTTGCTGGTGGCCGTCCTGGCTTTCGTCAACCTGGCCTTCGGTTACTGCCTCGGCTGCCAGATTTTCTTTCAGCTGGAAAAGCGAGGTCTCGTACGAGCCACCCGATCGTCGGAGACGAGCGGGACATTCTGATGAGTGCGCAACTCTGGGCTCTGGCGGTGGTGGGCGCAGTGGTGCTCGCCGCCGCCGGCCTGGAGACCTTCCGGGCTTGGCGGGCGCGGCGTTTGGTGGCGGGCGCGGCGGGGGCGCCTGCCGCCGACCCGTACATCCTCTATTTCACCGGTGACAGCTGCACCGTCTGCAAGACCCACCAGGAGCCGGCGCTGGCAAAGCTCGGCGGCGTGCGGATCGACAGGGTGGATGCGGTCTCGGAGCGCACGCTCGCGGATCGCTTCCGGGTCTACACGCTGCCGACGACGGTCGTGATGGCGGCCGACGGCCACGCCATGCACATCAACTACGGGTACGCGCCCGCTCCGAAGCTTGAGCGCCAGCTGGCCGAGGCCCGGGGTTCGGCGCTTGGGAGTGCTGCCACCGCTTAACCTGAACCGGTGATCCGGCGACTGGTGCTCGTCCTTTTTCTGGTTGCGGCGTGCGGTCAGGCTTCGCAGGCCAGCAGCCACGAGCTGGTGCTCGGCGCGATCTATCCGCTGAGCGGGCCGCAGGCACCCGGTGGTAGGGAAGAGCTTGCCGGCGTGCAGGCGTCGCTCAAGGTCTCGCACGCGAACGTCCGGCTGCAGGTCATCGATGCCCAGACGCCGGAGCAGGCGGTGGCCGCCGTCGACACTCTCATCACGAGGTACCACGTGCCGGCGATCCTCGGCACGTACGGCTCGACGCTTTCCGCCGCCGCATCTGCCCGCGCCGAACAGCTGAAGACGGTCTACTGGGAGACGGGCGCGGTCGCCGACCCCATCACCGCGCAGCGCAAATACGTCTTTCGCACGGTGGCGACCGGCAGCTCGCTTGGCCGCATGGCCGTGACGTTCACGCGGGACATGCTTGTTCCGCAGGACCACGTGATCGCCCCCACCGCGGTCGTGGTTCGCGTGAACGACGTGTACGGCCGGTCGGTCGGCGGAGGCGAGGAGGCCCTGGCCAGGCAGGACGGCATCGACGTGGTCGACGTCGTCGAGTACAACCCCGCCGCTTACGACCCGACCGCGATCGCCGCTCGCGTCGCCGCGGACCGGCCCGACTTCCTGTGGGACGTGAGCTACCTCGATGACGGGGTGGCGATCTGGCGGGCGCTGCTGGCCGCGCACGTGACGTTCAAAGGCGCGATCGGCACTAGCTCGGCGTTCTGCATGCCGGCGTTCAGCCAGCTGCTCGGGTCCGGGTCGGTCGGGGTGTACGCGGCCGACAAGCCGGACGGCGACGTGACCTCGGGCGCGCTGTCGGCGTCGGGCCGCGATTTGCTGGCGAAGGCGAAGGCCGCCTACGGCAGCAGCTCGATGGAGATCCCCGCGGTGGCCGGCTTTGTCGGTGGCTGGACGCTGTTCCACGATGTGCTGCCGAACGCAGGCGTCACGCCGTCGTCGGAATCGATCCGCGCGGCGGCGTTGAACGTCGACGTGCCGGTCGGGGACAGCATCAACGGCGGGGGCGTGAAGTTCGCGGGAGCGGGCGCTCTGGACGAAGGTCAGAACACGCGAGCGGCAGCGGTGGTGAGCCAGTGGACCGCGGTGGGCGTAATGAAAACCGTCTACCCACCTTCCTACGTGACTTAGAAGCAGCCGATTGGTACCAATCGGGCGAAGGGAGACGCTCTTATTGCGCCGATTGGGACGAATCGGGGACTGTAGCTGTAGCTGTAGCTGGAGCTGTACCGCTGCCCTTAACAGGCAGGGTTGTCGCCCGGCGCAAGACGGCGCATCGTCTCCGCGTGCGTATCCCGGTCGAGCTGACTCGAAAACCGTTCTCTCTGACCGAAGCGCGCGCTGCAGGCCTGGCCCAGAGCTCGCTGAAGAGCCGGCGTTTTCGACGCCTTGGAGCAAGCATGTACTGCCTGGCGAGCTTCACCCCCGACCCGATGTCGCTGGTGTCGGCGTGGAAGCGCAGCCTCCCGGCCGATGCGGTTTTTGCGGGACGGACCGCCGCATGGCTTCATGGGCTGGACCTCGAAGCGGTGAATCCCGTCGAGGTCGCCGTACCAGCCCGGAGCGAACTGAGATCGCGACAAGGGGTTGCGGTCTGGCGATGTGACATCGACAGTTCCGAGATCTGCGCCGTGCGCGGGATGCATGTCACCACGCTTGCACGGACTCTGCTCGACCTCTGCGCGCGCCGACCGGCAATCGAAGCCCTCATCGCGGTGGACATGGCTGTGAGAAAGCGCGGGAACCTGAACCTGAACTTCAACAGGCGCCCGGGAGCGGCGAGGCTCCGGCGCCTCGCACATTTGGCGGCCCCTGCGGAGTCGCCGATGGAAACACGCTTGCGGTGGCTGTTGATCGCGGGGCGCCTTCCGGCGCCCGAGGTTCAGGCAGACCTCCACGATTCCAGTGGGCGTTTCATCGCACGGGTCGACCTCCTATATCGGGCGGCCAGGCTCGTAATCGAATTCGACGGCGGAAACCATCGGGAGCGATTGGTGAGCGACGACCGCCGGCAGAACTTGCTCATGAGTGCCGGTTTCCGGTTGCTGCGGTTCACGTCGGCAGACGTGTACCAGAGGCCCGGGGTCGTCGCCGCTCAGGTGCGAGGGGCCCTTACGACTCCAGCTCTTTCTGTACCAGCGTGATGTCCATCCACCGGTCGAACTTGTGTGCAGCGTTGCGGATGGTCCCCACGACCTCGAAACCCTGCCTGGTGAACAGCGCCAGCCCGGCCCGGTTGTCCTTGGCCACGCTGGCCACCACGGTCAGGTAGCCCAGGCCCCGCGCCTCGCGAGTCAGCTCGGTGAGCAGCGCCGCCCCGATGCCCTGGCCGTGGTGCACCGGGTCGACGTAGACCAGGCACTCGGCGACGTCGAACCCCCGCTGCTTCCACGGCAGGAGGCGCGCCCACCCGATCACTCCTGTGTCGTCCGTGGCCACGAGCAGCTTGGAGCGCCGGCCGTGCATCTCCCACCACTCCTGCGCCTCCTCGGCGTCAAGCGGTTCGGAGTCGATGGTGGCGAAGGTCTGGTTGACCGCCCAGTTGTAGATGCCCATGATCGGCCGCAGGTCTTCCGGAGTCGCCGAGCGCACCGGGTTGCGTGGTTTTGCTTTGGTCCGTGCCATCGCGACCATTATGCTTCCCGCCCGTGACCAAGCCCGAGATCAAGACCCCGCTCCCCGGGCCGAAGGCCGCGGAGCTCATCGCCCGCGACGCCAAGTCGATGTCCCCGAGCTTCACCCGCTCCTATCCGTTCGTCATGGATCACGGGCGCGGCTGCTGGGTGACCGACGTCGACGGCAACCGCTTCCTCGACTTCACCGCCGGCATCGCCGTCGTCACGACGGGGCACTCGCACCCGAAAGTCGTCGAGGCCATCAAGGACCAGGCCGAGCGCTTCATCCACATGTCCGGCACCGACTTCTACTACCGCCCCGAGATCGAGCTTGCCGAGCGGCTCGAGAGCAAGATCCTGCCCGGCACTCCCGCGCGCGTCTTCTTCACCAACTCGGGGGCCGAAGCCATCGAGGGCGCGATGAAGCTCGCGCGATACACGACCAACCGGCCGAGTTACATCGCCTTCATCGGCGCGTTCCACGGACGCACTTTCGGCGCGCTTTCGCTGACCGCGTCCAAGGCGAGCCAGCGCCGCCGCTTCGCCCCACTCCTGTCCCAGGTGTTCCACGCGCCCTACCCGACCGCGTCGCGCAACATCACCACCGACCAGTCGCTCGACCGGATCGAGGAGCTCTTCAATACGGTTGCGCCGCCGGAAAGCGTTGCCGCGGTTTTCGTCGAGCCGATCCAGGGCGAGGGCGGATACCTCGTGCCGCCCGACGATTTCCTGCCCAGACTCCGCGAGCTGACGAAGAAGCACGGCATCCTGCTCGTCGCCGACGAGGTGCAGTCGGGCATGGGGCGCACGGGTCACCTCCTCGCCGTCGAGCACTGGGGCGTAGAGCCGGATATCGTCTGCCTGGCGAAGGGGATCGCCTCCGGCCTCCCGCTCGGCGCTTTCATCGCGCGCGCCGAGCAGATGAGCTGGCCGCCGGGATCGCACGGCAGCACGTTCGGCGGCAACCCGGTCGCGTGCGCAGCCGGTCTTGCGACGCTCGACCTCCTCGAGGACGGGCTCATGGAGAACGCCGCGAAGGTCGGCGCGCAGATGCAGGACGGCCTGCGCGAGATCGCCGCGAGCCACAAGGACGTGACCGATGTGCGTGGGATCGGCCTCATGCTCGCCCTCGAGCTGAAGACGCCCGAGCTCGCTGCGAAGCTCGTTCAGTCCGCGTTCGAACGCGGACTGCTGCTACTCACCGCCGGCTCGCGCGCCGTGCGGATCAGCCCGCCGCTGGTCCTCGACCCCGAGGAGGCCGCGACCGGCCTGGAGATCATCGCCGACGCGCTCGACGCCTGACTAGAGCGAGTCCGCGAGCGGCGCCATCGCAGTCGCCGCCGCGCGGTCGTCGCCCGCGACGTCGTCGAGACTCTTCGCCCGCTGGTCGTCGATGACCTTGATAGTCGCGTTGACCTGGTTGGAGACGATGCCCGGCGAGACGCTCGTCGCCGAAGCGAGCTGAGACACGAAGTTCTCCGTCAATGTGTTCTTCGCTGTGACATCGCCGGAGCTCGCGTAGCGCCGGATCGTCGACAGCTCGTCGGACCACGCCTGCTTTGAGCGCCCGCTGGCGAGCTCCGCGACCATGACGTTGAGGTTCGCCGACAGCGCGCTCAGCGCCTGCGTCTCCTCGTCGCCCCGCCCGTTGATCAGCGCGTCGGTGGCCATCGTCACCAGGTAAGCCCGCTGCTGGGTCAGGACGTTGAGGCGGGCACGACGCGCGACCGCCGGCGCGGTGTCGTCGCCTGGGAACTTGTCCGGGAACCTGGCCACGACCTTGCTCGCGACGACGTCGCCGAGCGCCATCGCTCCAGAGACCGAGCTCGCCAGGCTGACGTACATCGCCGCGTACTGGTGGTTGGCCGCGCCATCGATCGTGTCGCGCAGCGCGGTCACCTCGCTGGTCACAAGCGTCAGCAACGGTTGTGTTTGGCTGAGGGTGATCTCTGCCAGTTGGTCGGCAAGCTTGGGCATCGTGGTCGCGGTGAGACGCGCCGTAGCCGCGTCGGCGCCGGCTCCATCGTGGGTGGCGATCCGGATCGCGTACTCGACCAGGTCCGAGTTCAAAGCTCGCCACGCCTGCGCGAAGTTCGCGGCGGACGTGCTGCCGGCGGCGGCACGCACCAACCGCGTCAGCGCCTCCTCGTTGGTCGCGAGCAGCGCCGCGTACGCGGGATATTCGCCGGAGCCGTTGACCGCCGCGGCAGACTCCTTGGCGACGATCATCACGTGCTCGGTCAGGAGCAGGTCGAGCTGGGTGCGAAGGTCGCCGGCCTGGGTCGGCGAGGACGGCGAGGGACTTGGCGCGGGCGATGGGACGATCGTGCAGGCAGCGAGCGACGCGACAAGGACCAGGGTCGCGCCGGCAATGCGCAAAACGCCGCGATCTTAGGCCCTCGTTACGATGTTTCGGCTTTGCCGGAGTGGCTGCTGGTGGACGGCTCGAGCATGTTCTTCCGCGCCTTTTACGCGATCCCGCAGACGATGCGCGGGCCGGGCGGCGTGCTGGTCAACGCGGTGCGAGGCACGCTCGACACGCTCGCCCGCTACGTCAATGACCGCAAGCCGCGCCACCTGGCGTTCACGACCGACGAGGATTGGCGGCCTGACTGGCGGGTCGAGCTCATCCCCGAGTACAAGGAGCACCGGACCGCCGAGCCGATACCTCCAGCCCTCATCCCGCAGGTCCCGATCATCCTGGCCGCGCTCACCGCGATCGGCGTTGACGTGGTGGGGTTGGAAGGCTACGAGGCGGAGGACATCGTCGCGTCGATCGCGGCGAAGGTGAAGACGCCGATCGAGATCGCGAGCGGCGACCGCGACCTGTTCAGCCAGGTGCGGGGACGAGATGTCATCGTGCTTTACCCGCAGAAAGGCGGCCCCGCCGAGGTCGACGAGGCGGAGGTCACCCGCCGCTACGCAATCCCGGGCACCGCCTACTCGGACTATGCGATCCTGCGCGGCGACCCGTCGGACGGTCTGCCTGGCATCCCCGGCATCGGCGACAAGACGGCGGCGCAGATGGTGAAGCGCTACGGCTCCATCGACAAGATGCTGGAGGCCGGCGTGTTCCGCAACCCGGAGCAGGCGGACTATCTGCGCAGGGCGCTGAAAGTCGTGCCGCCCGTGCGCGACCTGAAGATCAAGGTCCCCAGAGGCCGTCGCGCCCGCTACCCGGCGGAGCCCGAGGTCGTCGCCGAGATGGCGAGGCGGTACGGCATCGGCAACAACCTCGACCGCCTGGTCACGGCGCTCAACAGCCTCCCGCCGCTTACAAAGAGCTGACCCCGCGCTGTCGGTGATCTGACAGCGCCCGGGCAACGTACTGCTGGTAATGACGATCACATGGGTGAAGCTTCGACGGAGGCGGACTCGGGGTTACATGATTTGGATTAGTGGAAGTCGGGCTCTGCGCGACGTGCAAGCACTCCCGCACCGTGAAGGGTGCGCGGACGTCGTTCTGGATGTGCGAGCTGTCTCGGACGGACCCGTCGTTCCCGCGCTATCCGAGGCTCCCCGTCATCCGCTGTCGCGGCTTCGAAGAGGAATCGTCTAAGCGGCAGCCACCCGCATGAGAGCCATCGGGCTCCCTGCCAGCGGGTCGAACATCGCCTCGACCCCGCGCGAGTCGATACCAATCACGGCGACCCGACCCTCTTCGCTGACGGCGTAGAGGTGCCGCCCGTCTGGGCTCAGGCCCACGCCGGCGATGCTCCACTCCGGGATTGACCGGGCAACGACCTGCAGGCTCGACGTGTCGATCCAGGTGAGGCCGGATGGGCCGCCTGCGACGAGCGTGCTGCCGGTGACGACGGCTCCTCTCATGCGCGGTTGCGTGGTGCCTGTCCCGGTGAAGCGGGCGGTGCGGACGATCGAGGGCCCATTTGCGTCGCTTGTCATGAGGGCAACGACGCCGGTCGCGGTGTTCACGGCGTACATCCGGCTGCGGTCGCGGCTCATCGCAAGCGACCACTGCATCTCGGCAGGGTCGTCGAGGTAACCATCGCCCGGGAGATCCAGGCACAACGCGAACGGCCCGCCAAGGCTGAGCGCGTGGATGAACGGCGACTGGTGCGCGCGGACGTAGATGCTGAACAGCCATTGGCCGTCGGCCGAAGGCATGCCGGCAAGACGAAGCCCGGTCATCGCCTGGCCGCCGTCGCTCTTGTCGGCGACGATGTTCGGCGTCAGCGAGCCTGCCGTCAGGTCATATAGCCGGACGTAGTAGTCGTGGCCGTTCAACCTCTGAATCAGGTAGAGGTCTGCCGCCTGGTTGTCGACGGCGTCGAACTCGAACTGTCCGTCGAGAGCGACCTGTTGCCGGATCGTCAGGGTGCCGGTGTCGATCACCAGCATGTGGGTCGTGGGGCCGTCGAAGTTCTCGACGACGAGCCATCGTCCATCCGGCGAACTGCCGCCCGGTATGCCGTTCGCGCTCGCGGCGGGCAGGTGATAGATGCCGTGGAGCTGAAGCGTGTTGACGAGGTCACCCGTCACGGAGTTGGTGTCGAGGAGTGAGGTCGCGACGATCGTATAGACATGCTTCCAGTCGGCCGAAGGCGTGCCAAGCGTCAGCTCGCGGTCCCGAGCGTGCGACTCCGAGTCGATGACCGCGAGCATCGGCTGTCTGGGGCCTGGCACGGCCTCATAGAGCTTGTCCGCGGCTGCTTGATGCGGCGCTTGCGGATTCGCCCCGCAACCGACCACTACTACGGCCAGACAGATCAACGCCTGTGATGCCTTCATCTCATCGACCTCGCTATCTCAATCGCTTGCGCCTGTGTCATGTCGCCCTCGATCCGGACGAGCGTGCCGCCGTCGTCGAAGACGAGAGTGTTGGTGGCGAGCCGCATGGTTTCGAAGTAGGGGTTGCCCTGGTCGTCGGTGAACGCGAAGTCATGCGGCCGGCCCGAGATCCAGTAGGCGGGATGGCCGTCGACGGTGATCTGCTCGATCGTCGCGTCTGGGCCGAGCACCTTGAAGAAGAACGGTTCCGACACGGCCCCCCGCGCCTCGCTGACGAGCACCGAGACGCCGGTGGTCCCGGCCGGACTGATGTCGCTGCGCCTGGTGTAGACGAGGCTGACTTCACCGCCAGAGGGGCCGCTCGGCGGGAGCTTCACGTAAACCTCGTCAGGCGAGCCTAGCGACGACGGGACGACGACGGTCCAGCCGACCTGCTGCCCGGCGCCGTCGAACGTGGTCTGCGTGCCGAGGTCGAGTCTTGCTCCGACCGGGCCCGATGGTCGCGGCGAGGTCGGCGGCAGGTTCTCGACCCGATGGATGATCGTGTGCAGGTTCAGCCAGCCGGCGATGGCTTCGCGCGTAGGGGTGTAGGCGAGCAGCGTCGCGACGATCAGCACGACCGCCGCGGCGGCGAGCGCCCAGCCCTTCCGGCGGCTTGGCGCTGCCACCTCCCGATGAATGGGGAGGAGCGGCGGAGTTTCTGGCCATGAGATGTCCCGGGCGAGGGCCGTCAGCCGCTCTTCGAGCTCAGGCATTGGCCGCCACCTCGAACTTCGCCTTCAGGCGCGCGAGCGCCCGCGAAAGGCGCGATTTGACGGTGCCCTCGCGGATCCCCAGGGCGGCCGCGGTCTCCTCGCCGCTGAGCTCCAGAAAGAACCGGCTCGCGATCACAAGCCGGTCGTCGTCGGCCATTTCGTTGATGAGCGCCAGCAGCCGCCGGCGCTCA
Source organism: Candidatus Dormiibacterota bacterium (assembly GCA_024280995.1). Classification (GTDB taxonomy): domain Bacteria; phylum Chloroflexota; class Dormibacteria; order Dormibacterales; family Dormibacteraceae; genus 40CM-4-65-16. The sequence continues at coordinate 40,832 of JAMXLM010000037.1, read as the reverse complement.
TCCGCCGCGACGGCCGCCGCCTCGGGAGATGGGGCCGCATCTCCCGGGCGAAGGTCCTCGCTGAGACGAAGCTCGAGCCGCTGGCGGCGGCCGGCGGACCGGCGCCGGTTGCGTGCCTCGTTCGAGACGATGCGCAGGAGCCAGGGACGGATCTGGGCGCCGGTCCGAAACCGCTTGATCGCGCGGTGGGCCTTGAGGAACGCCTCCTGGGCCGCGTCCTCGGCGTCGGCCGCCGAGCCCGTTATCACGTACGCCGTTCGAAAGGCGATCTCCTGGTAGCGGTTCACGATCTCCTCGTAGGCACCTGCGTCGCCGCGCTGGGCGCGTGCGATCAGGTCTTGTTCGTCCGCTGGCCGGCCCTCCATCGGAACGCATCATCTACACCTGGGGCGGCATCATGGTTCCCCTCGGTTCATCTGCAACCGGGCGGGCGTCACATGGGTTTAGGAGGGCGATGGAAGGTACGGAGCGTGTCTTCGAGCGCCTGGTCCGCGACCACCAGGACCGGATCTATGCCCTGGGCCTGGCGCTGACCGGCAACCGGCATGACGCCGAAGACGTGGCTCAGGACACGTTCCTTCGCGCCTACCGGGCGCTCGCCGGCTACACGCCTGAGCGCGTGCGCGAGCTCAAGCAGCGGGCGTGGCTGCACCGGATCGCGGTCAACGTCGTGCGCAACCGGGTGCGCGGGGTGCGACCGCGGCTCGTCGAGCTGAACGGCAGCGAGCCGTCGACGACATCGGGCCCGGAGGACGACGCGCTGCGCCGTGCGGAGGTCGACGCGCTGGCTGCCCGCGTGGCGGGACTGCCCGCGCGATATCGGGAGCCGGTCGTTCTGCGCCACGTGCAGGAGCTCTCGTACGCGGAGGTCGCCGAGGTCCTCGGGCAACCCGTGGGCACGGTCAAGGCGAACGTCCATCGCGGACTGAAATTGCTGAGAGGTGAGAGCGATGGCCACGGCGATGATTGATTTGCGGCAGCTCGGCGCGGTGAAGGCGCCGGTGGGCTTTGCCGAGCGCGTGCTGGCGTCGGCGGGCGTCACCGATTCGTACGCGCTTTTCGACACGGTGCTCGGCCCCGTCTACGTGGCGTGGAACCGGCTCGGTGTCTCGGCGGCGATGCGCGCTCCGTCCGCGCTGCAATTCGAGGAGTGGTTCGGTCGCGATGTCGGGCGGCAGCTGGTGCGGGTCGATCCGCCCGCCGACCTGGCGGCGAAGATCGAGGACCAGCTCGCCGGCAAGCGCCGGCTGCAGTTCGACCTGCGCGGGCTGACGCCGTTTTCGCAGGCGGTCTTGCGCAAGACCCTGGAGATCCGCCGGGGCGAGGTCAGACCATACGGGTGGATCGCGCGCGAGATCGGGCATCCCGCGGCGGTGCGGGCGGTCGGCACCGCACTGGCGAACAACCCCATCCCCTATTTCATCCCTTGCCACCGAGTGGTTCGATCCGACGGCGTGATCGGCAACTACGGCGGGGGTGGGCCGGAGGCGAAGAAGCAGATCCTCAACCTGGAGGGCGTGCAGCTGGCGCGCCTGCAGAAGCTCGCGCAATCGGGATTTCGCTACGAGGGCATCAAGAGCACGAAGATCTTCTGCTTTCCCACCTGCTATCACGGCCGGCACGCGCGTGAGGAGAACTTCGTCTTCTTTCACGATGAGGCGGAAGCGCGCGCGAAGGGTTACCGGCCGTGCAAGGACTGCAGGCCGGCGGTGGCCTAGGGAGGAAGCGGGCCGACGCTCGCACTCAGTGGCTGAGCGCGACGGTAATGGGCGCGGGAAAGACCGCCGTCGAAATTGATCGCCTTGCCGCCGTGATAGTGCGCAGGCTTCGACTCATGGTGTGGAGTGTGCCCGAAGACGACTCGCCGTGAGCCGGTGAGCTCGAGCCAGCGATCGAGGCGCTCGGGCTGGGCGGCGAAGATCCCCTTGCCGCTCATGACATTCCACAGGAGGTGGGTGTCGCCGGCTTCGAGGACCAGGCGGCCGTTGTCGTTGATCTCGCTCACGGGGTCCGACCTGTCGTCGCCGATGAGCATTCGGTAGTCGTCATTGCCGCAGTGCTGGACCAGTGTCCCGTCGTCGAGCTTCAGCAGCATCGGCCGCTCCCTCATCCACGCCTGCAACGACTCATCCTTTCGGAGCTCATCGAGGTCGTGCAGCTGGCCGCCGATGCCGACCCAGAAGCCGACGCGTGAGGGGTCAGCCAGAGCGCCGAGCATGGCGACCTCGTGATTGCCGAGAAGGACCTCCGAATTCTTGCGATCTCGCGCGACACGAAGGCAGCCGACGCCGAATGCCCCGAAGTCGACCAGGTCGCCTAGAAAAATCGTCCTCCAGTCCTGGGCCGGGTACGGCTTGAGCGCGGCGAAGAGCCGCTCGATGTCGCCGTGGACGTCGCCGACGATCAGCGCAGGGAGTTCCGCAGCCATTCCTCTCCGCGGCCTTCGACTCGCCGCACCGCGCGCGTGTACGAGCCGATCGTCTGAAGCTCGGTGCGATGGCGTGGCCATCGCGTGTCGCTGAAGACCATTTCGGTCTCGGTCCTGGTGAACGGCACGGCCGTGGTCAGCAGGCTCGACCAAGGCGCGCCTCTGAAGACCCAAAAGCTGTCCCAGCGCTGAGTCGCTCGGGCGCGGCGGACGTGCGCGTTGGCGTCCCACCAGCCCGGACCGGGATCGCTCGTCACGTCGACGAGCACGTCGTCGATCTCGAGCTTGCCGACGAGATAGAAGCCCGGCGTCCCCGCGGCAGGCTGCAGGCGAGCGAGAAAGACGATCAGGTCTCCGGGCTGCGCGTGACGCAGGCTGAAGGCGCGGCCGGCACGCCGGCAGTTGTCGCCATACGTCGCTGGAATGGAGACGAAGTCCGGATCGAGGTGGACGGCGTTGCCGTTCCAGCCTCGCACCATCGGGGGACGCCACGGAATGGCTTCCGGGATCGGAAACAGCTCGAACGTGAGGTCTTCGGAGAGCGGCGAATGGACGGGATGCGATGCGTTGACCCCCACGTTCGCGAGGAAGACGGCCACGCGTCGATGCTAGCCGGGGGCTTGTAGGGTGTTGGGTAGAATGCCGTAGGCGCTATAGGGGCGTAGCTCAGTCTGGTCAGAGCATCGGTCTCCAAAACCGAGGGCCGAGGGTTCGAATCCTTCCGCCCCTGCCACTTTCCCCGGCGGTCATCGCACTCCCGCCGTCCCGAGTAGGCACTCCGCTCGCCCCGTTTTCATTGAGGGAGACTCGAGCGGGCGTGTTGAGCAAGCGGACGACGACCGGGTGGTACATCGGCGCGTGGGTCGTATGGCTGGTCGCGTTCGTGCGCGTGGTGGTGGCGCTGCGTGGTTCCGGTGCGACATTGAACTCAATCCCGGCGACCGCGAAGGCTGGCTATGTCGCAATGGGGTTGGCGGCCCTGGTCATGTTCGTGATGTGGATCGCGGCGTTGATCAAGCTGGTTCAGCTCCGGTCCTGGGACTGGGTCGCGATCGTGGCGATTCTCCAGCTGATCGGCCTGGGCGTCATTGGCATGGCGGCCTACGCCGTCGCGGGGCCGGCGGACACGGCCCGCGTGGTCTACCGGCCGAATGTCACGTAGACAACTGGATTCGTAGAATCAGGCGTCCCAGCTAGACTCCCTCTGGTCTGGGCGCTGGTTCTTCTGGCTCTGGGCCGCTAGCTCAACTGGCAGAGCGCCGTGCTGATAACGCGGAGGCAGGTGGTTCGAGTCCACCGCGGCCCACCATGAATCGCCGCGGAGCCGATCCGGCTTCGGGGCGACATTGCCGGAACCTATAGGTGGTCCGAACGCCGACCATGACCGTAGATGAAGGCCCATGCGGTTTCGGCTACGGTCGCCTCCCAACCCCGCGCTTCCAACTCTCCTCGGAGTGCATCGGGCGTCCAGAAACGCTTCACGATGTGGAACTGACGCCCGTCCGCGACCTCTCGGAGCGCAACATCCGCCGCAACATCCGTGGGTGTTCGTACGCGCCGGACAGTCGACTCCGAGTCGGCCTCGCTCGCTCCAGAGAAGCGACTCCATTCGGGGCCGGCACTGTCGACAAAGAAGAAGCGTCCGTCGGGCCGGAGAGACCGAGCCACGAATGCCCAGAAGGCGTCGAATCGCTCGACTGGGACATGTGAGAGCCAGAACGAGAAAAAGACGACGTCGTAGCGCCGCGACGGCTCCCACGCGAAGAGATCTGCGGTCACGTATTCGACCGGAATCCCGGCCTGAGACAGCTTGGCCCTGTTGATCTCCAACGCCTCGGGAGATGCGTCCACTGCCGTGATCGCTTTTGCCCATCGTGCTAGCTCAACGGTCAGTCCTCCGGTGCCTGCCGCCAGCTCCAAGACCTCACCGGTTGGATTGAAGGCGCTGAGAACCGCCCCCACGGCATCGATCTCGCTAGCCCAGGCCGCGTTGAACTCAGGACCGAAATCAGATGGACCCTCCCGCGCCCACCACTGGTCGTACTCTGGGGCCCGGGCTCGGTAGTAGGCGATCTGGTCCGCCATCAGCACGCTTACGTTCGTGGCGGCGGCCGCGTCGTCTTTCCTTCTTGAGTCACCACCGACGGTCGCCATCGATCTCTAGATGCTAGGTGACTCTCACCTCGAGGTCGGGACTCATCGTGGCGACAGTAGCGCCTGCGCGGCTCAGTCGAAAGTCACTGCTGATAACGCCCCGCCACGTCGCTCGCGATCAAGAATTCGACGCCACGCCGTTCACGCCGCGACAACGCGGAGGCAGGTGGTTCGAGTCCACCACGGCCCACTCCAATTCGGCAGGCTTTCCATAACGCGAACCGAAGGCGCCAAACCGCACTTGCCGTTTCACCGATCAGCGCTGCAGCAGCCGTCGGCTGCCGCGCTGAAAGCCTTTCTCTACACTGGCGTGCCATCGCCTCGAGCCCAGCTTTCGACTTGGCCATCTCGGACAGGCTTGAGATTCCGGTCATGCGTCGAAGGATCTTGTGGATCACCGGGATCATCCTGTTCGGGGCAGGTTTCGTTGGCAGCGGTTACGCGGCTCTAGCCGCCCATGACGCCGCCACTGGCATCTTCGCGGCCTGTTGTGGTGTGTTCACCGCGTTGGCGGCTGTAAACCTCCGATCGTCGCGCCCTTGGCTCTTGACGCCGGACGGCTTTACATGGTCTGGGCCCGTGGGAGGCGTGACGTATCGCTGGGACGATGTCGACCGATTTAGGCCCGGTCCGTTCTACGCACTGACCGGCTGGGTGAATTTCGATTTTGTCTCCGGCCATGCGCCCAGCGGGCTGCTTAGCCAGGCGTTGACTGGCCTTGCCCGCGCTGTGTCGGCAGCCGACCGAAACCTTCCCAACAACACAGTAGTGCCAACCGCACAGTTGATAGCTGCTTTGAAGGCATGGCGCCAGGCCTACGGCGACGGCCACAACGGTACGGGCCGCCGCTAATTCACGCCCCTGCCGCAGGTCGGAATAGCAATGACTTTGCCGGCGACCGTCATCCGGTTCGCGTTACGGAAGGTACAGCCCACCACACAACCTGCGAGGACAGATATCGTTGCGGCGATGTCTGCCTTTAGCCTTCCAATCTTTAAGTACCACCCAGATCCCGTCGCTACGGGTTCGATAAAGCCCTCTGATGCTCAGTGCCGGGCTTGCGGCCAAGTAAGAGGGTTCATCTACACAGGGCCCGTTTACTCGACCGAAGAGCTACACCATGCGATTTGCCCTTGGTGCATCGCCGATGGGACCGCCGCGGAGAAGTTTGACGCCGAGTTCACTGATATTGGGTGGGGCGTACCAGCTGACGTCCCGAAAGCTGTCCGCCTGGAAGTGTCACAACGAACGCCCGGATTCAGCTCGTGGCAGCAAGACCACTGGTTATATCACTGCGCCGACGCTGCGGCCTTTCTCGGGCCGGTCGACGGATCAGCCGCCGGCGCGCATCCGGATGCGTGGGAAATGTTGTTCCACGAAAACGACCAGTCCGGCTGGTCATATGAGCAGACGCGGTCGTATCTCTACAGCCTCAGCCGGGACCACTCTCCGACTGCCTACCTCTTCCGCTGTGTTAGGTGCGGTCGTCACCTCGCGTTTTCCGACTCGGACTGATGGTCCCGTTCCAAGCCTGATAACACCCCGCCTTACGCTCGGGGTTCCCACTCTTGACGCACAGCGCTCAGGGCTAGTTACCGCGGAGGCAGGTGGTTCGAGTCCACCGCCGCCCACTTCAATTTGACCGGCTTTGCGTAACGCCAACCATCGACTGGCGGCCGGCGGGGCCGGTGGCCTTTACAGGAACTGAGGTCCACTAGCTCGAGTCAATGTGGCGCGGCCCCGCCGGATAAATAGACTTGGCGCATGAAGCGATCGGCCACTATCGCCGCCGGCATCGGCTCAATCGCCTTTGGCGTACTCACGTTCATAGCCCTTTTCGTTGGTGGCCCCATGGGCGGGAACTACGCCGCCGCCGACTCCGCCGCCTACATTTCGTCAGGGCACATCGTGCTCGCCCTCGTGACGGCCCTCGGCGGCCTGCTCGGCGCCGCAGGTCTCGTTTGCCTGGGCGCCTACCTCGGTCGACAAGCCGAGTCGGAGGACTCCGGCTCGATCTGGCCTCGAGTGATCTGGGGCCTCATACTCGGTGCCGCCATTTGCTTTGCGGTGAGCTGGGGCATCTTCGTATCCCAGCCCGTCGGCAACAATGAGGCAGGCACCAACCTCAATATCCCGCCGAACATCACCTATGCGATCGGGATCAGCGGCACCGAGGTTCTATTCGAGTCAGCCGCCACGCTTCTCGGCTTCGCACTGATATTGGTTGCCATCGCCAATCTGCCGCCGCTGCCGGCTTGGCTCCGCTGGCCCACGCTGGTCATCGGGATCCTCGGGATCACGTCGCTGGCCTTCTTCACCTTCTTCCCACTCCTACTCTGGGGAATCGTCATGGGCGTTTGGCTGCTCGTGGCCGTCCGTCAGCGAGCTTGATGCCAGGCGTGCTGAGGAACCGGTACGCAGCCGATGGCGTGATCCACAGAGGCTGATCCGTCGCCCCGCAACGCTCAATTGGTTCGCGTTACGGAAGCTACCGCCCACGCCAATTCGACCGGCTTTCCATAACCCGAACCCACAGCGCCGCGAGCCCTCACTTCGATTCCTTCACCGTGGACGCACCTCGTTTGCGTGGCAGGCGCAGGGTCGCATAGCGATCGCGTCGGTATTCGTCGACCCACTGTCGGCTGCTTCGCCAGGAACCATCTTCCGCGCGAATCGCCTTCAGGCGCGTGCGTTGTGCCGCGTTCCGGAGAGCCACCACCGACAGATCGTTACTGGCCAGCGATTCGAGTGGAACAAGCCTGGCAGGGCCTGCGACGGCGGGCAGTACGAAGCGGCTGAGGTTGTCGAGTACTGCCCGAGCGATGATTTCGCCCAGCGGTCCGGGATCGCCAAGATCGGCGCGGTTTAGAGCATCCAGGTACCGATCGCGAAGACGCTTCTGGATGATGGCCGGTGGATACCCAAGCCGAACCAGCAGGAGGTTCATTAGCAAGCGACCGACGCGGCCATTGCCGTCGATAAACGGATGGATGCGTTCGAACGCGGCATGTCTTGCAGCAAGCGCCTCAGCAACTGGCGACGATTCGCGAGGCAAGTTCGCGATGCCATCAATCCAGTCGCGCGTCAGCGCCGGAACCTCTGGATGGCCCGGCGGCTTCATTGCGTGTTTAAAGCCGCGGATGTCATGGCGGCGCCAGTTGCCCGGAGCTTCATCTTCGGAGGCGTCTGGGTGCGGCGCGACGTCCCAGACGGGCGTCATCACCAGTCGGTGGACTTGTCGAACCTCGGTTATGGTGAGCAACTTGCCGCTCGTCCACGGGCCAGCGCTCAACGCTTGGCTGTACACCCATTTGGCGCCGGCCGCGTAGCCGCTGACCTCGAGATAGTCTTTGAGCTCCTTGCTGCCTACGGCCTTGCCTTCGCGGAGAAGTGCTTCAACCTCTCGCAGCACGAGAGTGTTGCCCTCGAGGGCTGTTGAGCTGTGAGCCTCCTGGTACCACATGTCGGTCCAGATGCCCTCCGCCGCGTCAGGGGGCGGCAACCCGCCGAGTCGGGTCCTCAGCTCGTCGACCATGAAGTTGAGTCGTGCGTGGACCGCTTCGCGCGGGGGTCGTCCCCGTGCCGTTCTGGCCGTGCTTTCGGGTAGGTTGCTCATGTTATGGCAGCCAAATTCTACAACTCAACCTAATAGGTTGCTGCATCCTGCCCTAACTAATTAGTCAACGCAACCTACTTGAGATCATAGTCCATGTGAATGCGGCGCACGGGTCGGCGGCCCGGTCCTGGACGCTCCTTCAAACGGCGCAATGCCGGATGGCTGGCTATAAAGGTGGAGTTGACCGACGGCCGCGGGCAAGAATTCTCGCCTGCTCCAGGTCGGCTGTTCGCGGCAGCACCCGATCATTCCTTCGCTGACCTCGCAAACGCGATCGATGACGGTTTTGCCCGGTGGGACCGCGGTCACCTCCACGAGTTTCAGCTGGGCGACGGCACTCGCGTTGGACCCGTGGACGAGGACGCCGAAGAGGATCTCGTTGACGACCGCCGGTCAAAGCTCAGTCGACTCTCGCTCGGGGATCAGTTTGTCTACATTTTCGACTTGGGCGACGACTGGACACACCGATGCACGGTGTCAAACGACTTGATAGACCCGCTGGAACGACTCGGCATGGTTCCGTCAAAGCCCACGGCGTTTTTCGGCTGGGGCCAGATACCCGATCAGTACGGGAGGACTACAGGCGAGGGCGCGGAGTCATGAACCTATGGAGATCACCGCACAAGCACGGCGCTCGATACGCGATCCCTCTTCTCAGACTAATCGGCCGACCAAGCCAGTCCGGTTGGTTCGCGTCACGGAAACCGCGCCCACCACTCTGTTCACGGGCTTTCCCTCGTCGAATTCGTGCGGAAAACGCCCGCTACCCGAGGGCTTGCCTCATGCGACGAGGCAAGCCCTTGTTTCTTTCGGATCAGATCGGCCCGGCCGCGACCGGCGTAGCGCCAAGCTGAGTGACGGTGACGTTGTCGAACGACGCCGAATCGTTGGCCTCGAGCCCGATGGCCCCCGACGTGAGCGTCGAGTCATGGACCTGGATCACCAGCACCGAGTTGACGTAGACAGAGAGGAGGCCACCACTCATGTAGGCGCTGATCGTGTACCAGCTGCTCGAAGTGAAGGCATAGGGAACGGCCGCGAGGCTGGTCTCCACACCGGAGACCGACTTGTTGAGGCGGAGTTGGGTGCCGCCGACGATCAGCACGCTGTAGTGGTTCGATCCGTTGACCGCGAACAGCGCGCCGTCGCCCTCACTGGTCCAAGCGGTCGGCTTGACCGAGACGCTCATCGCGTAATTCGACCAGGCGGAGCTGCCTGTGGTCAGGCTTCCCACCGAACCGCCATGCGCGAGGTAGTGGGCGGTGTCGCTCACGGTCCATGTGCAGTTGAGTCCGACGACGCTCCATCCCGATGGGGTGGTGCCGTGCTTGTCCGCCGTGAAGTTGTCGCTGAAGATCACGGTGCCGGAGCCTGCGGGCGACGGCGATGGCGACGGGGATGGGCTGGGCGACGGTGACGGCAGAGGCGACGGCAGAGGCGACGGTGATGGCGAGGGGGACGGCGATGCCGACGGCGACGGTGACGGCAGAGGCGACGGCGCCGGAGGGAGCCCGCCGAGCCATCCCCTGTACGTGGCGCCCTCACCAGCCGTGGGCGCGCCTGTCTGCATGTTCGTGACGAGGACGTCGTCGGAGTTGTTCCAGGCGTTCCAGGTCCATGCGGCGACGTTGAGTCCATGCGCGCTTGCCCACGGTAGGAAGGTCGGCAGGTAAGTTTCCGGACCCGCCGTCGAGTCGCCCGTCTCGCCGACGACGACCGGCACCTGCTCCGCCAGCGGTGCGATCACCTGGTCCCAGCACCACTGCGCCGCACACTCGCTGAGCAGGCTCGGGTTGGCGGAGGGGTAGCTGTGCCAGGACGCGATCGTGTTCCCGTCGGCCGGACGGTGGGCGAGCCATCCGGAAAGGTCGCGCGCCCAGTTGGTGCCGCCCGCCATGATCACGTTCGTCGCCCCGGCGGCGCGGACGTCGCCGATGAGCTCGTTGAAACCGGCCGACTGCCAGTTCGCGGTGATGGTGAACGGCGTGCCGCCTGTCTCGTACTGCGTCAGCGTGCATCCGTTCCAGAGGCATGTGTTTTCGTCCGGACCGCCCGGCGCGATCCAGTAGAAGAACGGCTCGTTGTACAGGTCGTAGATCACGCCGGTGTCGGACGCGAAGGTCGCCGCGACCGACTTCCAGAAGGCGGGTGAGTGGTCCTCGTCGGGCGCGGGATTCTGGCTCAACGCCAGTTGCGAGCCGGGCGCCGACCAGTGCAGATCGACGATGACGTAAAAGCCTGCGGCACGCAGGTCGGCAACGAGCTTGACGATTGTGGCCTGGTAGGTGGCCGCGGAGATCTTGACGCCGTTGATCCCGAGCCAGCAGTCCTCATTGAGGGGGACTCTGACGACGTTGACGTTCCACGACTTCATCGCCGCGAACGTCAGAGGGTCGTCCTCAGCCTGGCCGCCGAACGGATCGGAGCTCCAGCCCTGCGCGCAGACGAACTCGGTGCCCGCCATGTCGGCTCCGTGAAGGACCACGGCGTTGCCGTTGCCGTCGACGAGGTGGTTACCGACGACGTGCAGCCCGCCAATGCTTGACGATGACGGCGCCGGCGATGGTGAGGGCGAAGGCGACGGCGACGGCGATGACGATGGCGACGGTAAAGGGGCTGGAGACGGTGACGGGGCCGGCATCGTTGATGGCAATGGAGATGGCGACGGTGAAGGTGCGGGCGACGCCCCGGTGAGCAGGGACTGCATCGTCGCGAACGCCGGTTTTGCCATATAGCTCGACGTCATGACTCCCCAGTTCGCCGACACGGCGAGCGCTGGAGGGCAGCAGTTGTACGCGCCGTCGTCGCGGAGGTTGTACCACTGCGCCATCGCGATCGGTGATGCGCTCGTCAGCACGCTCGTGATGAGGGACGACTGATCGCCGAGCGTTGAATCGACGCTGTACTCGCCGAGCCATATCGGCCTGCTGTCGTTGTGCGCGGCCATCACCGACTGGATCGACTGCGCCTCGGACAGCGCGCTGCCGGAGTAGTTGTGAAACGACATGACGTCGTACTGCGCGCCAAGCGAATAGAGCGTCGTCAGCCAACCGTTGGTCGTGGGGTCGTTCGCCGTCCCGCTGACCTCGACCTTGATCGAGGCGTCGACGGCTTTCACAGCCGCGTAACCCGGGTTGAGGATCGATTGGACATACGCGGTCTCGCCCGAGTTCCAGTAATGGCCGTGATCGGCCTCGTTCCACATCTCGATGACCGGGATCTGGTGGTCGTACCGACGCACCAACGTGGTCACGAACGCGGAAAAATCTGATGCGCTCGGGGCCACCGTGGTGTTCGCTCCGGCCCACGCCGGCGTGAACACGATGATGGGTTGGATCGTGACGCCCGCGGCTTGCGCGGCGACCATGATCTGGTCGGCGCGTGACCAGTCGTATACGCCGTTGCCGGGTTCGAGCAGAAACCACGGAAACTCCAGGCGGAGGTCGGCGACGCCGAGTTGATGCGCGTAGCTGAGCTCGGTCTGGATCAGCGCGGTTGGATCGGTGATGCAGTTCGGCTGCACACACCACCAGGAATCCGGGTTTGCGCCGACGTAACGCCACGGTCGTGCCGACGGTTCGACGTTGATGCCGCCCTGCCTGACAGCGGCGATCGCGTGAATCGACAACGACCCGTTGAAAAGCCCGCTTGCCAGGACCAGGCAAACCGATGCGATCACCAACGCGCGCTTGAGCGAGCGTCGAATCCGAATTTTTGGTTCTGGGGTCTTGACGATCGGTGCGACCTGTCGCGGTTCTCGAACGAAACTGCTCGCGTGCAAGTGTCTACCCCCTTGCATTCGACGTGCGAGGACCGCAGGGGTGAAGTCACGGGCCTCGACGTCGGATCAGTTGCATCGCATGACGCGGCGCGCCAGAAAACTTGCGCGACGCGCTGGCTTACGCCGATTCCCGCGGAGGCAGGTGGTTCGAGTCCACCGCGGCCCACCACCAATTCGGGCGCTTTTCCATAACGCGAACCGAGGCCGCCTAATCATCTTGCGAACTGGGTTAGGCGCACCCCAACGCTGGCAGCTCGCTGACTGGCGCCTACCCGATGGCTGGTTCGAGCCGATAGGCCTTACGAACCCACGCCACCACGTCGGCATAGCCGCTGGGCGAGTACTCGGGAAAGCCTTCTCGATCGACGCGTTCTATTGCGCGACGCATCTGGCTGTGCAGGTCGCTTCGATGCTCGACGAAGCGCTGCAGGACTTGATTGGCCTCCTGTGGCCCCGCGAAGCAGAGCACAAACTCGATCTGATCGCCGATGCTGAAGGCGTTGATCTGAGCCGTGAGTAGTTCGGCCACCGTCCGCTGGGGATCCTCGAAGAGTGCGAAATATCCGAGGACGACGGTCCGTGCGAACTCCTGCGCATCCCCGATCACGGCGGAACGCGACTTCGGGTCGGCGAGCTGCCATTCGATCATGGCGTGCTCGCGGGTGAGGTTGTGGACCATACCGCCAGCGACCCAATCATCCGTCCGGAGTGGGTTTGACTGATGAGAGCGCCAAATTGCCAGGTCCTTGCACCGCACATTGGCATGCATCCACAAAACGACGCTTTGACCGGCGATGTTCTCGGCACTGGACTGGAAGGACACGCGGTGAACAAATGCTCCGACCATTCGGTCGAGCGCGTGCTTGCTCTTGAGGTAGCGAAATCCGTCAGGCACCAAGGCCTGCGCGATCGCCGCGCAGGCGCCGACGTACACATCACGAGGCTTCTCGGCGGTAGGGTCGGCGCCGGCGAGGTGCGCCTTGGCCGCGGCAGCCTTGTGCTCGGCGACCGATCTCAACACCTCTTCGAACGAGTCGAAGTTCCTGCGACCCACGGCACGAAGTGTGCCCTAGCTCGCGCCCCGGCGATTACCATCTCTGACCACTGCGTTCATCGCCGGCGGCGTGACGTTGGCCGTCGGACTCTTTCTAACCGCCTTCGCATTCGGTCGCCAGCGAAGGGTCAAGGGCCGACCAATCACCGTCAACTGGTTCGCGTTATGGAAACTACGGCCCCTACCACGGCGCGAGCGCGGTGGTCCAGTTTGTTGCAAGCTGTGTCATTCGCCGGAGTGGAGCCCTTCCCAGGTCGGATTCGCAAATTCCCAGTCTTCTCCTGACTGATTCAGGAGATCGACGACCTTCTGAACATTGGTTTCAGGAGGAACACTCAAAGCGATCAGCTTTGCGAAGGCCCCCTCCCAGCCGACACCCATTTCTGTCAGGCGGATGAGCAGCGGCTCCGTCTTCGTGACTTTGTCCTTAAAGGCAATCCTCAGGGTGCGGTTGCCCGATGGCTTCACAACCTTCATGAACTTGAGCACGCCATCCGCCTCAGGCGCTGCTTGAACGATGTCATCAGCTGAAACGCCATAGGCGAAGAACGGAATGTTGTCCAGCCTGTACGTCCCTCCCCCAAGGTCGATTGCCCAAGGCGTTTCGACCGTTCCGTCTGGCGCCTGGAGGCGCAACTTGACGAATTCCGGTCCTAGCCTCTCTCGCTCTGGCTTCACCTAGTCTCGGAAGAACACTAACCGGCTACGGTGCCACTCAGTCAGAGCCGGATCGACTTGGGTCCCGGTGCACAGAGGCTGATCGGCCGAGCGGTCATCGTCGGTTGGTTCGCGTTACGGAAACTGCGGCCCACAATCCCGAGACATGGGCGCGGGGTTACGTTTGCACCGTGGAAATCAACTCAGCGGGCGGATACCGATTCCTCCCCACCGACAACGGCCCATTCTCAGCAGGGGTAGTGGCCGAGCCCGGCTATCACATCGTCCGTGTGCACGCGCCGCACCACACGCCTCTCGATGAAGGCTTCCGTCTGGTGGAGCGAACGCTGCACGCCGCCGGGCGGCCGATCGCTGCGTTGTGCGCAATGGAGCTGCGCATTCCGAAACCACTGTCCCGACGGGGTTTCGACGAATTCAACCGCCCATATGTCGCTCAGCACGAGCGGTGGGGCCTGAGGGTCGACGGCAAGCTCGCGCCCGCGCGGACAAACGTGGCACCAGAGGTCGAGCCCCCGCCGCATCCATGCCTTCATGCGTTTTGCCATACGGTCGAGGGGAAAGCGCCGCGAAGCACCTTCGTGGTCTCAGGCGCGCCTGAGCCGCCCGGGACCGAGGGCGGTCTCGCGGCGTACTGGAAAGCGATCGTGATGACACTTGACGAGCGCCTGAACGCGCTGGGGGTGAGCTGGGGCGAGGCGACAGATGCTCAGCTCTATGGCACTCGGGCAGACCATGAGCTGTTGGCCGAGACTGGGTTGCCGAGGTTTGCCGAACTCAGTCGCCCTGGTCTGCGGTGGTTCTTTTCTCGACCACCGATGGATGAGCTCAACCTGGAGATCGACGTTCGCGGACTCTCAGCTGAATACTGGGCATGAGCCTGGCTGGTGCACATAACTGGGCATTGCCGTACGGCCGACACGACGTTCTCTGGCTCGGCGCCTAAAGCTTGATTACACCCGGGCTTACGCTCGAGGTCCACAACGCGAACCGAATTCGCCTGCCGTAAGCTTCCAAGCTCGTGCCCATCCTTTCGGTGCTGTTCTTCGTGGCGTTGCTCGGGTCGCTGTTCCTCGAGTTCTCGTCGCGGCTGCGACCGCCTCTAACTGGAGACTTGCCGCTCGCGTGGAGCGAGCTTGCCTCCCCAGGGGAACCAGTGAAAACCGACGAACCAGCCCACTCAACCTTCGCGCCGGCAAGCTTTCCGTGGTGGTTGTGGAAGCTCGGCCGGTTCGAGTTGCGGGTGCCCCTCCCAACGAACCAGGTCGTCAAGCTGTTGAAGGAACAGGTCAGACCTGAGCCGGCCTATGCCGTCTTCCTGCCAATTGGGGGACGGGCAGTTGGCTGGGTTGAGGGAGAACACTTTCAAGTCAGCCTGATCGGAGACTTTTCGCGCCGTCCTTCCAGCTGGATCGCCGACGGCGCAATAGTCTCAGCCGGTGAGGGAACAATCCTGCGGAGCGATTTGGTCCTACGCAAGTCACGCCTGCTGACTGTTGTGCTATTTGCGGTTTGGATCCTATCCGGAGCGATCTATGCCACCGCTTTGCACTACGGCGGCGCGAGCAGCATAGCCGTCGTCGTAGTTCTTGCGTATCTTGGCATCCTCCGGGGAGCGTCCTGGTTCAGCGGGCGGCGGCTTCAGCGCTTCATGGTCGACACGGTCTCACCGCAAGAGGTCTCACAATCCACCGAGCAGGTCGGCTATGCCGCCACGATCCGAGCCCTAGAGGATGAGATCAGCCCGCGCGGTACCAATGCGCTGCCGCCGGACAAATTTCGCCGGAAGCATTAGCGATTCGGCCCCGCGAGCTGGATCGTAGGGGCTGCTTCTACTCAGCCGCAGTACCCTCCTCCCGTTAGCAGGAGGTATCGCGCGTGACGACGTGGTCACGCACTTCCGATCGCTGCACTCACCTGGCGAGTCGATGCCTCGGCCTCGACCAGGGCCTTGATGCGCCGCAAGTTCTCCTGGATGTCGCGGGAGAACTTGACCTTCATCACAGGTGCGAGCAGGCTTCGCGCGCCGGCCACGGTGGCCTCACCGATCAACCTGTGGCGAGTGGCGCCTGCACCTATCGCCTCGTACTCCCCTCGCAAAACCAGTGCGAAGTCCGATGACTCGGTGCGCATTTCCATCAGCCGCGGCGGTTCCCACCCGGTGATCGTGAAAGTCCGAGCCTCCTCCCGGCCCAGGTTTCGGCGCACGATCGTGAACCTGGATCCCAGGCCCATCGGGCCGGTGGTCTCGGGCTCGAGCCGGCTGACGGCAACGTCCCACCGCGAGTGGTTCTCGCGGTGTCGAATCGCTGCAAAGTCGAACACCTCTTCCACTCGACGGTCGATAACTATCGACGCTTCGATTCGGACCTTCACTGCCTCGCTCCTTCCTGTGGTTGATAAACTGGACAGGGTGTCAAGATACTTGAAAAGTAGACAGGATGTCAAGTTCTAGAGCCGAAAGAACGAAGGTGCGGATCATCGACGCCGCCAACAAGCTGCTGCTCGAGAGCGGCTATCACAGCGTCGGGTTGGAGGCGGTCGCCGCCGCCGCCGGAGTCAGCCGGCAGACGGTGTACGACCGGTTCGGTTCCAAGGCCGGCCTGCTGCGCGCGATGATCTCGCGCAGCGAAGAGTTGGCGGGCCTGCCGGAACGCCTTCGCAACGTATCCGCTCAGACGGACGGTCTTGCGATGTTGCGCGCGATGCTCGATACGGCTGCCGCCGTCGATCCGAAGGTGTACGCCCAATCACGGCTGGTGTACGCGGCCCGGCTGGATGACCCGGTCGCAGCAGAGATGTGGAGCTGGCGTCTTGACTCGAGGCGCGCCGGGATGGGCGCGATCTTCAGGAAGCTGGCTGGCGAGGGGCGCTTGCGACCGGGGATCGCCGAGGAGGTTGCCGCCGACGTGGCGTGGGCGATCGCCTCGCCGCACCAGTACGAGTACCTGGTCGTCGAGCGAGGGTGGAGCTTGAAGAGATACCGGGCTCACCTGGAGGAGACGATCAGTGCGCGACTGCTGCGGCGTTAGCCGATTTGCCATCGTTCGAGTCAACCGGCGAACAGAAGTCAGTTGGTTCGAGCGCCGCTCACCGTCTCCGATGCCTCGGGCCGTACTACCTCAGACGAACCCGAGCGCCTGAACGAACACGATGAAGCCGAAGACGTCAGGCCTCTCGGCGAATGTTGAGGCCGAGTCGCTGATCGCGTTGAGCTGAGACTCGGTGGCCCAGCGTTGCTGGAGCACGGTCTCGCGAAAGCTCGGCTCCTTGACCTGGTTCTCGAGAATCATTCGAAAGACCATCGCGTCCTGTCCCGCTCCGGCCACGGCTTCCATTCCCGCGGTGGCCAGAGTTCTGCTGAACCCAGCCGCGAGCAGGTGGGCGCGAAGGTCGGCCGAATAGGTGGTGCTTGCGTTGTTGTGCTTCTGCCATCGCGCCATGAGCTCTTGGAACAGGACGATCTCTGGCGTCAGCGGCCGAAAGACGAAGCCCGGATAGTAGGGATCCTTGATGGCGGCCACGCCGCCAGGTCGAAGCACCCGGCGTATTTCACGCAACGCGCGCGGCGGATCGCTCACGTGCTCGATCACAAAATGCGCGACCGCCACGTCGAAGCCGGCATCAGGTGCCGGAAGCTCGTAGATGGAGGCTTGCTCGAAACGAACGTTGGTTGTTCCT
The DNA here is from genome assembly GCA_024280995.1 of Candidatus Dormiibacterota bacterium. Lineage (GTDB taxonomy): Bacteria > Chloroflexota > Dormibacteria > Dormibacterales > Dormibacteraceae > 40CM-4-65-16. The sequence continues at coordinate 23,443 of JAMXLM010000037.1, read as the reverse complement.
CGCCGGTCTGCGGCGGATCGCGCAACTTCCAGCTGCCGAGGTTCGATGTCGATGCCGAGTACTTCGCCAGGCCTTACTGCGTCCGCGAGCCCGAGGGTGATCGACCCCGGCCCGCACCCGCAATCGATCACGGCCTGCCCGGGCGCCAGGTATGGAGTCAGGAACGCCAACTCCCGTTCTGCGGTCCGGGTCTCCATCCAGCGCCGAGTCCATTCCTCGTAGCCGTGGAGGTAGCGCTCTTGCTGCGCGGAGTCGGGGGTCATGGGTTGGCTAGAAGGCTAGCGTCGCAGCCAGGTGCTCACGCAGCACCGGGCTGGGCCTTAACAAACGTTTACCGCCAGAACCGGCGACCTGCGGCGTCAGACCACAGGTCATGCGAGCCATCGCCTGGACTGCCGCGGCATTGGCAACGTCGCTGGCGCTCCTGGCGGGAGTCCACGCGCTGGATCGGAACGCAGCAGGCAGCGCTCAGATCCCGACCAGCTCGCGCCAGGCGCTTCCCGTGTCAGTCGCGGATGTCTTGCTGCCATCCAACGCGCCGGCCGCCAGTCCAACTCCCTCGCCGACTCCGAGCCCTGTCGTCGTACACACGCCACCGGCGTCTGGGCCGGTAGTCTCCGCGCCCGTCCGCCAGCCCGCCCCACCGCAGATCGTTGTCCGGACGGCCCAGCAAACGCTGATCAACCGGGACCGCGCCGCGTACGGACTTCCGCCGCTGACCTGGAGCTCGTGCCTCTATAACGTGGCCTTGAGCAACGCGCGCCGTATGGCGGCTCAGGAATACATCTCGCACACCAACGGCGTCTACAGCGATCTGGCCTGCGGCATTGGCGGCCGGTCCGGCGAAAACGTCGGTTTCTGGTCGGCCGGGATCAGTGATGGCGCCATCAACAATCTGTTCATGGCCAGCCCGGACCACAAGGCGAACATTCTTGGTCCTTATCGCTACGTCGCGACCGCCTGGGTTATCGGCGCAAACGGCTACGGGTACATCGCCGTCGAGTTCGACTGACGCCGGCGCCTAAGCGACGCCTCCTATCTCACGAGCGCTGAAGATCAGGCGCTTGGTGGCATAGGCTCCCGCCCACAGGGGATAGCAGGTGGTCAGAGTGAGTCTGTCATCGCTTGTAGGGACGAGCACGGTGCGGTCGCTGGGATCCGTGACCCACGAACGAGTGATCTGGAAGAGGAACACCCCGTGCTGGGTTACGAGCTGCACCTGGTCGCCGACTTTGAGGCGATTGAAGCTGAGCCAGTAGACGTTATGAGCGGCGATTCCGACGTTGCCCGGACTTCCCGGCCAGGGTGTCGTCGGATAGTGCCCTGGCCCGTTGGCCAGGACGTTGGCTCCGACGCCCTGGCGGACCATCGCGCTGTAGCCGATGACCGGGATGCGAAGCACGAAGCTGACGCCGTCAATCGGCCCCTCCGGGCGCGGTGCAACCACGGCGGGCTGCCGAGCCGGGATCGAGGGAGTCGGAACGCCCGCGGTTGATGGCTCGGGGTCGATGCTCGCCGGCGCAGCGAGGGGAGCCACGACCAGCGCCGAGTCCGATCGTTGGACGAACATCGGCGCCAGGCTCGTCACGAGGAGTACCACGCCGGCGACCAATGACGTCGCTCCCATCGCAACGAGAAATGGGGCTAGGACACGCCGCCGGCCGTGGACGGCCGCCGCGCGGGCTGGGGCCCGCGTGGCGGCACGCAAATCGCGATCCAACTAGAGCCTGCGACGCCTCCAGGCGACGGTTCCACCCACGAGGGCAGACGCGCCCACGACCAGGAGGATCAGGCCAAGCAGCTCATTCGGGTTGTCAGAGCCGGTGTTGGCGAGCACCCCTCCAAAGGGCGTCGGACTGGGGGTCGGGTGGGACGAAGGGCTCGGGTGGGGCGACGGGCTCGGTGACGCGATGGGGCTGGGGCTGGGCGACGGCGACGGAGAAGGCGACGGCGAAGGCGACGGCGAAGGGCTGGCGCCACAGCCGAGGACCCGAATCTCGAAGCCGGAGAGGCCCTTCTGGGCTATGAGACCCTGCTTCGCAAGGTCGACCTCGTAGTAGCCGCAGCCGCCCGCCGCGAACGTGCGGCTGAAGTGAAGCGTCTGAGTCTGGTTGGGGCCGATGTTCAACTGCGTGAAGGTGGGGTTGGGGTCGCGGACCTCAGTTGAAAGATTGTTGTTGAACTGACCGTCGACGATCACGCCATTCACCACGCCGGGCTGCCCGTTGGAGATGTCGATCGTCTGACCATTCACCAGGTAGGTGGTGATGTGCTCGAGTCCCATTTCCAGGGTCATCGACTGCTGGACATTGGTGAGGTTCGTCACGTTCAGGTCGAAAGTCAGCGTGTTCTGGTTCTGATTCAGCGAGTAGAAACTCGGCGACGGGATAAACCCCGTTGCCGGCGTCGAAGACAGAATGCCGAGGTAGTCTGGGTTTCCTTCGGCCGCCATCGCGCCGGTCTGCATCACTGCCACGACCGATATGGACACGGCCATGCCGATGCTCGCCTTCAACAGGCCGAGCCTGGACATACGAAAAGTCACGGTGCACTCCTTCCTTCGTGCCGGGCAGATGAGGCCGCCCGAGCGGCTGGCTTCCCTCAGCCGCCTCAAGAGGGTCGCGCCGAGTGGCAGTGGCCAACAAGGTCAAAGTCAGGAAGCTCTTAGGTCGTTTGCCCCATGACTTGCCCAAACCTGGCCCTGGGACGTTTGGGCGCGAGTGCCTCTCCGGCGTCCGGTCCTCAGGCCGGGTCGGAGTCGTACTTGCCGCCGATCGCCGCTATCGCCTGAGCGCTCGTCATGCCACGAGCGAGCAGCGAATCGAGCTCCCTCATGAAGTCGTCAAAGCCGCCCGCGGGCACGTAAAAGATCAGGACTCGCGACCCATCGGCCGCGGCACGATAGAAGTGACGCGTCCCTCGCGGGATGAAAACGAGTCCGCCCCGCTCAACCAGGATCTCGTCAGATCCTCGGACGAAGGCAAAGCTGCCCTCGAGCACATAGAAGGCTTCGTCGCTCTTGCGATGGCTGTGGGGCGCCGGTCCCTCGCCCACGTTCCTGGAATCCTCGATTAGCTCGAAGGCCCCGTTGGTCTCATCACCGGTCGCGACAGTCTTCATCCGCAACACGCGGAAGCCTCCCCGGCCCTCGGAGCCGTCCACGGCGCGAATTATGCTCTGAGGCTGGATCCACCCCGACTCAGGCTCGTCATCACGGAGATCGGCGGCGCATGGCCGCGCCGCGACCCACAATATGGAGGCCGACGTGATCGAGCTGGCCTCACTCGCCGCGATGCCTCCGGCTTTGCTCGCTGCCCTGGCGGTGCTCGCCGTGCTTCAGATCGTTCTAGACGTGGTCGCGCTCGTCGATCTCTATCGCCGGCCCACCTCGCAAGTGGCCACCGGCAACAAGTGGATCTGGGTGGCCGTCATCGTCCTCGTGAACCTGCTGGGCGCGATCCTGTACTTTGCCATCGGCCGCCGACCGCCCCCCGCAGCGGAACCGGAGCGCGCGCCAGGCCAGTCCGCGCGCGTCGAAAAGATCGTTGATTCCCTCTACGGGCCGCCCGACGATCCCACCAAGCAGTGACGGCTGCGATCGAGACAGCCGGTGTCACGAAGGTCTATGGCACCAAGCGCGCGCTCGACGGCGTAGACCTCACCGTCGAAACGGGCTCGATCTTCGGCTTCCTCGGCCCGAACGGAGCCGGCAAAACCACCATGGTCCGGATCGTCACCGGACTCGCGCACGCCACCGCCGGATCGGTTCGGGTGCTCGGGACGCCGGTTCGGGCGGGAGATCCGATCGGCAGTCAGCTGGGATACCTGCCCGACGTTCCGGGCTTCTACGACTGGATGACCGGCGCCGAGTTCCTCTACTTCGCCGGCCGGCTGTTCGGCATCGCGAGTGCGGCGCTGGGGAGCCGAGTCGACCAGCTGCTCGACCTGGCCGGGCTCAGAGGGGTCGATTCGAAGATCGGCGGTTACTCCAGGGGCATGAAGCAGCGCCTCGGCATCGCCCAGGCGCTGATCAGCGCTCCGAAGGTGCTCATTCTCGACGAGCCGACCAGCGCTCTTGATCCGGTCGGGCGGAAGGACGTGCTCGAGATGCTGGCCGCGATGCGCGGGCGGACCACCGTCTTCTTTTCCACGCACATCCTCGCCGACGTCGACCGGATCTGCGACACGGTGGCGATCCTCGACCGCGGCCGCCTCGTCACGCTCGCGCCGATTCACGAGCTGAAACGGCGGTACGCGGCCTCGAAGGTGATCATCGAAGTCGCCGGCGACGCGGGCGGCGCCGACGCGCTGGTGGACGAGATAAAGGCCCAACCATGGTCTACAGCCGTGGCGCGAGGCAGCGATGGGACGATCGAGGTCACCGTCGCCGATATGCCCGCCGCGCAGCGTGCGATCCCCGGCTTCATAGCCGCCCGCGGCCTCGGCCTCGCAAGGCTCGAGACCGGCGAAGTGCAGCTCGAGGACGTCTTCGTCCATCTCGTCGGAGCGGAGCAACGATGACCGGCGCCGCGGTCTTCGCGCGTAAAGAGATCGAGGAGATCCTGCGCACCTGGCGGATCTGGGTCTTGCCGGGCATCTTCCTTCTCTTTGCGCTGACCGGGCCTCCGCTGGCCAGATTCACGCCGGAGATCGTCGGGTCACTGGTCGGAAACCAGCTGTCCGGGATCCAGCTGCCGCCACCCACGTACCTCGATTCGTATTCGCAGTGGATCAAGAACGTTTCGCAGATCGGCCTGATCGCGCTGGTCATCGTGTACGGAGGCCTCGTCTCAGGCGAAACGCGCAGCGGCACCGCCGTTCTGGTGCTGACCAAACCGCTCTCGCGGGTTTCGTTCATCGTGTCCAAAGCGGCGGTGCACTCTGGATTCGTCGTGATCCTGGCCGTCGTCGGAGCCGCCATCACGTGGTTGCTCACTTACCTGATATTCGGATCGGCGCCGGGCGGGGCTCTATGGCGCTCGTCCGGAGAATTTGCCGTGCTGGCAGTCCTGTTCCTGGGGCTGATGACCCTGCTCTCGGTCGTGATCAGCTCGACCGCCGGAGCCGCCGGTGCGGGACTGGGTGCGTACGTCGCCCTCTCGGTGGCGTCGATCTGGAAGCCACTCAGCGATCACACGCCTGCGGGACTGATCACACAACCCGCGTCGCTGGCCGCCGGCAAGGATGCGCCGGCGTTCTGGCCGGTCCTCACGGCGCTCGTGCTTACCGCCATCCTCATCGTCCTCGCCGGGGCGGCATTCCGCCGGAAAGACCTCTAGCGGGTGGGTGAACGAACTATCACGCGGTCCGGCAGTTGATCCTTCCGAAACGCCGCGACCGTCGTTTCATCACCATCCGCCGCGGGGGCACACTCACCGATTCAAACCACCACCTTCTCGCTCTGTGGGCGGCAACGTGTGCCGAGCACGTCCTTCATCTGTTCCGCATGGCTCGGCCAGACGACTTGCGGCAGCGTCAGGCGATCGCGCTCGCCCGGGCATGGGCGCGAGGAGAGGTCTCCATGACCGAGTCGCGGACGGCGGCCGGTCACGCCAACGGTGCGGCGAGAGACCTGACCGGAGCCCCGCGCTTCGCCGCGTACGCAGCCGCTCAGGCCGCGGCCGTTGCGCACGTCGCCGCGCACGAGCTGGGCGCGGCCGCGTATGCGATCAAGGCCGTGCGTGCCGCCGCACCGGCGGGACAGGACGAAAGCGCGGGGCGGATAGAGTGCCGCTGGCAGCTGGACCAGCTCCCGAAGGCGATCCGCGAACTGGTGGTCGACGACGAGCGGTTGCGAAACCACATCTGCTGGTCGGTGTTCGACTGCTGAGGTGCTTCTCTAAGTGAGCTCCGCGATCCCCAGCAGGTTGCCCTCGGAGTCCTTGAACCAGGCTGCGCGCGCATATCCGAGGTCGGCGATCGAGTTGACCGTCTTAAGGTTCGGGTAGTCGTACTCCTCGAAGCTCAGGCCGCGATCCCGAAGAGACCTCACTTGCGAGTCGATGTCGGAAACCATCAGCGCAAGCTGCGTGTGCGAACCGGACGCTGATCCGCCGCTGCGGAAAAGGCGAAACCTTGTGCCGCCCACCACGAAATGGATTCCCTGCTGGTCCTCCGTCGTCGGTTCGAGACCCAGCCGCTCGGAGTAAAACGTCCGTGCGCGATCCAGGTCTTTGGCCGGAAGCGTCGCCTCGGCCGTAGCGCTCTCCCAAATGCTCATCCCTGCCCCCTCCTCGCCCGGGATTCTAGGCTCGCAACGGCGCGAACGAAAAGGCGGGCAGCCTTGTCGTCTGAGAGTCCACCGCGCGTGACGAGCTTCCACGTCCGGAAATCGAACGCGAGCCGGATGAAAGTCTCGACTTCTGTAGCGGCGAGAGCGGCGCGCGCTATCAATGAGGCATAGGCGGAAGCCGCCCGGTCGAAAATCGGGTCCCCGCTCCGACGCAGCAGCTCGTCGAGCTCGGGCAGCAGGTCTCGATCGCGGTGGATGTTCTGCTCCATCTCCTCGTTGGCTCGAAACCAGCGGTAGAGCCGCGTGAGCGAATCCTCCAGTCGGTCGAGCGCCCGACTCTTCGCCACGTCGCCCGGCGAGATGTCGGGCGGCGGATGGCCTGCGAGAAAGTGAGCCTGACACGCGCGGAGGAGGTCATCCAGGCGCGGAAAGTGGTTGTAGACGGTCAGCCGCTCGACGCCGGCGCGGCGCGCAATGTCCGCGATCGTCGTCCTGGCCGGCCCGACTTCGCGATGGAGCGCTTCGGTGGCGGCCACGATCCGAGCCCGCGTTTCCCGCTGGCGATCGGCTCGAACTCTGAGCGTGTACGCACGATGGGTTGACACTATGTTCAGCGAATGATACAGTCCCCGTCTATTCAATAAACATGGCGTTCAGGCATTGGAGGGTTTGGGAGTGGCAGTGATAGAGACGCGAGTCCTGAAGGCGGGTGCCGGAGCGTTTGGCCGTCTCGGCGGCCTGGGAGTTCGCTTCATGATCCCGGGCTCCGACTCCGACGGCGGTTTCTCGCTGGTGGAGCATCCGCTGGCTCCGCGTGCTCTGGCGGCGCCGCTCCACCGGCACAGTCGAGAAGACGAGTACAGCGTGGTCCGCAGCGGTCGCGTAGGCGCGCTCCTCGGCGACGACGTGGTCTACGGCGACCAGGGGGACGTGATCTGGAAGCCGCGCGGTCAGTGGCACACGTTCTGGAACGCCGGCGACACCGACGCAAGCCTGCTCGAGATCATCTCCCCTGCGGGTTTCGAGAAGTACTTCGAGGAACTGATCGAGGTCCTCAAGGACGGCAAGCGCGACCCCGCGGTCATCGGTCCGATCGCGTCTCGGTACGGCCTCGAGCTGGATCCTTCGTCTGTTCCATCGCTCTGCGAGAGGTTCGGTCTGCGCTTCGAGTAGTCGCCTGCCGGTGCGACCGGCCGATGCCCGGATAATCAGACGAGATGACCCTCGACCTCTTCGCCTGGGGGCTTCTGGCCGCTTACGTCGTTCACCTGCTCGACGAGACGATGATGAACGGCGGCTTCGTCCAATGGGTGAGCGGCCATTTCTGGCCCGGGTACAACGCCCGCATGTTCTTCTGGTTCAACGCCGGTGCGGTCCTCGGCATCGCCGCGAGCAACGCGCTCTTCGATCTCTTCGGTGGCCATCTCGTCGTGCTGCCGCTGTTCTGGATCTTCGGCTTCGCGGCACACGGCGTGACGGTTCACATCTTCTGGACCGTGGGGCAGCGCGATTACTCGCCGGGGCTGGTCAGCAGCGTTCTGTACTGGATCCTCGCCTACCTGGTCACGAGGTACGGATACGCTGGAGGCCTGATCTCCGGGCCTGATTTCTGGTCTGGCGTCATCGCCGGAATCGTGTTGCTGGGAGGGTTCCTCACCCTGGGACCGACCTGGCTGTTCCCCAGGCTGAGAGCGAGCTGAAATGGAGGCGCGCAGATGGAAACGAAGAACCTCGACATCTACGGTCACGACCCCATCCCCTGGAGCCGCGTCGAGAGGCAGATAGGCGACGCCGCCGCGCACAAGACGTACTGGCTGGCGACGACCAACGCCGACGGCACCCCGCACGTGGCGGGCGTGGGCGCCGTGTGGTCGGACGGCAAGCCCTACTTCGTCAGCGGCCCGTCGACGCGCAAGAGCCGAAATGTGATGGCCAACCCGCGCTGCGTCCTCTCGGTCTCGCTGGACGACATCGACCTCACCGTCGAGGGGACCGCGGCCAGGGTGACCGACGCCGAGACGCTCGAACGTTTGGCGAAGATCTACGTCGCCGGCGGGTGGCCCGCGGAGGTCCGGGACGGCGCGTTCGTCGCGCCTTTCAGCGCCCCCAGCGCGGGTCCTCCGCCATGGGATCTGTACGAGGTAACCCCGGTCAGCGCGACCGGAGTCGCCTCGTCCGAGCCGGACGGCGCGACCCGCTGGCTGTTCGATCGGACCTGAGATCCGGCTGCCTCGATCGCAAGTTTCGCTTCGCTCCGAAACCGACTAATGTGCGGTTCCTCACGTCGCATTTCGTTGGGAATTAGGGGAGGAGCTCGAGATGCCGCGAAGACAGTGGTTCGGCACTGCCGTGATCGCCCTGGCTCTTGGATTGGTGCTGTTCGCGGGTCCTGGCGCCGCGGCCAGCGAGGACGACCACCCGTCGTACCTTGCGCTCGGGGACAGCGTGGTCTTCGGCTACATCGCCGGCGATGGCTTTGCCTACGTAAACGCGAAGAACTTCGTCGGCTACCCCGATTACGTCGGACGTGACCTCAAGCTCGAGGCGGTCAACGCGTCCTGCCCCGGCGAGGCGTCGGGCGGGTTCATGTTCGCCGTCGGGGTCGCGGGACACAACGACAACGGATGTGTGCCGTTCAAGGCCCGTTTCCCGCTCCACGTCTCCTACGAGGGCGCGGCGACGCAGATGGCTTTCGCGACGCGGTTCCTGGCGACCCAACCCGACACGCGGCTGGTCAGCCTCGGCATTGGGGCCAACGACGCTTTCATCCTCCAGCGAGTCTGCGGGGCCGACCAGGGCTGCCTGGTGGCCGGACTTGCGGCGATGAGCGCAAACATCGACACCATCCTCGGCGGCATTCGGGCCACCGGCTATCACGGGGTGCTCGAGGTGGTGAACTACTACGCACTCGACTACGCCGACCCGGCGTCGGTCCAGGGCGCAGAGCTCCTCAACCACTTCGTGACCGCGAGCGCCGCGAAGCACGGCGCGGTCATCGCAGACGTGTTCACCGCGATGCAGAGCTCGGCGGCGGTCGCCGGCGGGCACACGTGTGAGGCCGGGCTCCTCAACATCGGCACCTCCAGTCCTGCGCCGGCGTTTCCGAACTGCGACGTGCACCCGAGCCAGTCGGGCCAGCAGACGATCGCCGGCGCCGTCGAGGACACCTTCCGCACAGTGACCGCGGAGAACAATCAGTAAGCACTCGGATCTGAGATGAGCGCGGGCCGGGCGATGAGTCCGGCCCGCACCGTTTCCGGCTACTTCAGCTGCATCACTCCGATGCAGTTCTTCCCGGGGTCGATAAACCAGGCGATACGCGCAAACCCGACGTCGGCGATCCCGTCGACCGTCTTGAGACCCGGCAGGTCGTATTCCTCGATGATCACGCCGCGTGCGCGCAGCTCGGCAAGCTCAGCGTCGAGGTCACCCACGCGCCAGGCCGCCTGGGTCTGGCTGTCGGCGGTCCCGACCGAGCTCTTGCTCAGAGCGAGCCGGGTGCTCCCGCCGCAGCGAAACGTCACGCCGGACGGAGTCTCGTTGATGATCTCCAGACCGACCTGGTTGCGGTAGAAATCGCGCGACGCCTCGAGGTCGGTGGCCAGCAGCACGACCTCGATCGGATGATCACCGAGCATGTCGCCTCATCGTAGGACCAACACGTAACACCTTCCCCGGTCGAGCGTTCTAGCTGATAGAGCACAAGACGTCGACGGAAGCGATTCCGAACTCGGAGAAAGGAGGTGTGGAAGGTGGGGAAGAAGACGCGGGTGATCCCGGTCCTGATCATTCTTTCGGCGCTCGCCGCCAGCTTGTTCGCGCTCCGGTCCACCCGTCCGCGACCCGGCGTGCTCACGGGTGTGGGCTCGATGCGAACCTAGCCGCGGCACGAGACCCGCACAACACCGCCGTTCAGAAGTCGACCCATGCGGCGCTCAGGCTGCATGGGTCGCACCATAAATGGAAGGAGCGAAGCCTTTCGGCCCCGCCCCTTCACACACCCCTTACCCGGGAAGCCCCGCTTACCAGGTCATTGGAATCAGCTGCCCGTGTTGGCCGCGGCGTGGGCCTTCACACACGCCACGAAGGCCTGCTGCTCAGCCCGATCCTCGGTGCGGTCCGCGGCCTTGTCGGCCGGCTCGGCGGCCTCCGTCGAATCGGCGGCCTTGCAGACCTGGCCCGGAGCCGTGCTCTTACCGTTCTGGCCGGATCCGCCGCCATCGCGGTGTGCCTGGCCGTTGGCCGAGGCGATCGCGCTGACGCAGTCGCCGTGAGAGTCGCGGTCGCCGCTCGCGTCGTGCGGGCAGCTCCTGGCGGCCGAAGCAACGGCGTCTCCGTGGTCGTCTCCGCCACCGATGCCCTCGCCCATGGCCATCGCGCTGGCCCCTCCGAGGGCGAGGGCGGCGGTCGCACCGAGAATCGCCATTCGCAATCTGAACATGAACTCCCTCCTGAATCGAAGCTGCCGTGACATCCCCGACCTCTTGGTGAGAAGCCATAACGGCGAACCGGGTCCGGCTAACCAAAACCCGCCAGGTGCAGGGAATTTGACGTTTCGTCGTTAAACCAGACAGTCGCAGTAACCAGGAGGACCCCATGCCAGCACTACGTCGCAGAAACATCTTCGAAAAGTTGTTGAAGTTGGTGGGCGCTTCGCCCCACGCGAAGTCGCTCAGGGCGGGCCCCGGCTGCACGTGCGAGAGCTGCGTGCAGGCCTGGGACCGTCATCGGCCGGTCAAGGCCACAGCTCAACGCGAAGGTAGACGGCGGCTGCGCCTCGGCCTGTACTGACGCTCTCTAGATCGACGTCATCAGGGCGAGGTTGCTGACCGACACGGCCGCCAGGCCGATGGTCACCGCCTGGACCGCAATCAGGCAGACACGGAAGGTGATCTGCGAACGCCGCTGATCCTGGCGCACCATCTGCGCGGCTGCCAGCAGGGCGGCCGCGGCGGAAGCCACGATCATCAGCTTGAACGTCCAGAGCAGCGCCACGCCTCCGACCTCGAGCAGACGGCTGGTGATCGGCATCGCTTCAACCGCCCCGCGGGCGCGATCCACCGCCGTGGTGAGCGTATCGGTCGCCTGGCTCCCCATCAGCAGGCCGCTCCAGAGTAGAGCCTGCCTGATCTCCACAAGGGTTCAACGCCCCGGCGTCTCGGCGCACTCAGCGACTTCCGGTTCGAAGGCCGGCGGCCGGCGTTCCTAGTTTGGAGGTGCCGAGCTGATGGACGGTTCAACGCTGGTTGTGATTCTTATGGTGGCCCTCGTCGTCGTCGTTCTCCTCTTCCTTATTCGTGCCGCCGGCGTCGGGCGCTCGCGACCGCAGCTGCGGCCACTCGCACCGGAAGCGCGCGACCGCTACCTCAAGGACTGGAACGAGATCGAGACGAAGTTCGTCGACGCCCCCGAGCAAGCGGTGCGTGAGGCGGAGGCCCTGGTGATGTCAGTCCTGCGTGAGCGTGGGCACCCACTGACCGAGCGTGAGCTGCCGGCGGACGCCCAGCGGGCGCACCGCCTTGGGATGCAGTCGCGCGGCGACAAGACCGAAGGCATGCGCCAGGCCCTGCTGCACTACCGCGCCGTCGTCGAGCGGATGGTGGGGACGCCGGACAAGGCAAACGGCGATCAAGGCCGCCGGGAGATGGCCTAGCTCTTAGAGCGCCGGGGCGGTCACGTGCGGCCAGGCGTCGTCGACGGTGGAGAGGCGGGACGTGATCTCCGATGCGCCGGCGATGCTGTAGATGTACGTGACCCCGCTCGGGGTTGCCTGGCCGCCGAAGCAGGTCGAGCACGCCTTCTCACCGATGTAGAAGACCAGGTCATTGGTCAGGAATCGAACTCCGGACCTGCCGGGCGGGCTCGTGTTCGAGACGCTGTTCGACTGCACGCTGTAGAAGCCGACCCCGTCGACTCCGCTCGGCGTCGGGAAGGTGTACGCGATCCAGCGGCCGTCAGGCGATGACTGCGGCCGGATCCAGGAGAGCGTGGTCATTGAAGAGACCCCGGCGATGGGGTCCCACCGCTTGACGTTCCCGGCGCCGTCGCGGAAGAACAGACGGCTCGGCACCGACGCCCACACCGCCATGGTCGCGCCGGAGGTCGAGTAGACCAATCCGCCATCGCTCACCCGCCGGACCTGGTCGGGCGAGGTTGCGCCGCTGCCGCCGACGTGGAAGGTCTGGAAGAAGGCGAGGTACTGGCCGTCGGGCGAGAAGGCAAGCAAACTGTCGTCCTGCTGTGGGTTGACGCCTCGCCCGGGGACCGCCGGCAGCGTGGTCAGGACCCTGTCGCCCGAGGCTCCGACGAGGTGCCAGGCGTTGCCGCTGATGTAGGTCATCGACTTGCCGTCGGGGCTGAACGCGTACTGACCGGCGCCGAATCCCGCGGCGTACGTGGCGCGCACGGTGGCGCTCGCGCTGCCGAGGTCGGCGGTGACGATCTCGTCAGCCGTCGTCTCGTAGGCCACCGTCGTGCCGCTCACGAAGATCGGCGACGTCGCCGAGCTGTCGAACGTGCACACGTTGCGGGCATGGGCAGGGTCCTGGATGTCGCGGACCACGACCGTCGGGTCGCCGACCACCGTGCCGATGACGAGGTTGTCGCCTGCCGGGACGGCCGAGGCGCAGTGCACCATCGTCGCCGCCGAGGCGGTCGGGCTCGCTGCGGCGCTCGGACTCGCGGCCCCCGAAGGCGTGGACGCTGAAGAGGGCGACGAGGTGGCCGACGTGTGTCCGACCGGTGTCGGACCGCCGCAGGCGACGAGCGCCACGACTGCAACAAGAACCCCGGCGCGCCCGCGCACGGCGAAAGAGTAGCGGTGCGCGCCGAAAAGTGGCGCTAGTCCAGGAGCTGGCTCAGCAACTTTCGCGTCTCCGCCGGCAGCTCGTCCCGGAGCCGGTAGTAGATCCAGATCCCTCGCTTGTCGGCGTCGACGAGACCCGCGTCCTTCAGCCTCGCCATGTGGTGGGAGATCGTCGGCTGGGTCAGTCCCAGGCCGGCCGTGAAGTCGCAGATGCAGATCGGCGTTCGCGCCTTCCAGAGCGACGCGACCATGGTGAGTCGCGTCGGATCGCTCAGCGCCTTCATCAGCTCGGCGCGCTCCGCCGCCCACTTCCCGTTGACCGCCGGAAGACCGCAGCAGACCCCACGCTCGCGAATCATCGGCAGCTCCTTGACGGCCACGACCTTGATGGTACATAATCCATCGATAGATGTCGATGGATAGCAAGGTCAAGTGGGCGGTGACGGAGCGCTACTCGCGCCTGGCGAAGGAGCTGGCGGTGCTGAACGAGTCACAAGGATGTTGTGGTGGCTCCTGCGGCGACGACTCCTGCTGTGACAGCAATTACTCGGCCGAAGAGCTTGGCCAGATCGGGCTCGGCGAATCGGTCAGCCTGGGCTGCGGAAACCCGACCGCGCTGGCGGAGCTGAAGCCCGGCGAGGTGGTGCTCGACCTCGGCTCCGGCGCCGGACTGGACGTGCTGCTTTCGGCGCGGCGGGTGAGCCCGGGCGGCCACGCGTACGGCCTGGACATGACCGACGAGATGCTCGAGCTGGCCAACCGCAATCGTGAGCGCGCGGGAGTGGAGAACGCGACCTTTCTCAAAGGTTCGATCGAGGAGATCCCGCTCCCAGAAGCGTCGGTCGACGTCGTCATCTCCAACTGCGTGATCAACCTCGCCGAGGACAAGAGCGCGGTCATCCGTGAGGCTCACCGGGTGCTCCGGCCGGGGGGCCGGTTCGCCGTCGCCGACATGGTCGAGCTCGAGGCCTTGAGCGCCGACGTGAAGAAGCGCCTCGATTCGTGGGCGGGCTGCATCGCGGGGACGATCCCGATCGACGACTATCGCGCGAAGCTCGAAGCCGCCGGTTTCGTGGACGTGGACTTCGAGGTGCATTCGACGCAGCAGCTGCCCGGAACGGGCAAGGTGGGGAGCGCCTACATCCGGGCGCGAAGGGGCTAGCCCAGCCGAGCGAGCGCGATGCCGCGGGCCGCGGCGTCGGTCGAGATTCCTTCCCGCTCGGCGCGCTCGAGGATGGAGTAGACGGCTTCGCCGATGCCGGCGAGATGGACGTCGAGCTCCTCTCGCGTCCAATGCAGCTCCTCCAGGCCACCGCCGTGCATGATGCCGCCGGCGTTGATGACGAAGTCGGGCGCGTACGCGATGCCCCGAGAGCGCAACCGATCGGCGTCGGCGGGGGTATCGAGCTGGTTGTTCGCGGCACCCGCAATGGCTCGACACCGCAGCGCGGGAATCGTGTTCGCGTTCAGAACGCCGCCCACAGCGCACGGCGACAGCACGTCGCACTCTGTCGCCAGCGCATCGTCCGCCGCCACGGTCCGGACTCCCAGCTCACGCAGAGATTCGAGGCGTTTCGGGTCCACGTCCGCACCGATCACGGTCGCGTCCGCGTCCATGAGCAGCTCGATGAGGTGGCCGCCGACGCCGCCCGCGCCCTGGACCAGGACGGTGCGCAAGCTCAGGTCGTCGGACCCGAAGACGTAGCGGCAGACCGCGCGGATCCCGTGCAGGACGCCGACCGCGGTGTCCGGCGCGGTGTCTCCCGCACCGCCCGCGCGCTCGGTCTTGCAGAAGACGTAGCGCGTCGTTTCGGCGATCACGTCCATGTCCGCGGCCGAGGTGTTCATGTCAGGCGCGGCGCTGTAAAGCCCGCCGAGCGACTGGACGAACGCGCCGTACTCCCGCAGGAGGCGGCGACGGGCATCGCCGTGGGGAATCTCTGGCGCCGGCAGAGCGATGACGGCCTTGCCGCCGCCGTGCGGAAACTGGACGCTCGCGAACTTCAGGCTCATCGCCTCGGCCAGCCGCATGCCGTCACGAAGAGCGTCGGCCGGCGTCGCGTAGTGCTTCATTCGCGTGCCGCCCGCGGCCGGGCCGAGCCGCGTGGAGTGGACGCAGATGAACATCAACGTCCCGGTCGCGCGGTCTCGATGCACCGCGATCGCCTCACCGTCCCAGCTCGAGAGGAGGTCTTCCAAGGCCTCCAACTCTAATCAGGCCGCTTTGGGGTGCTCCACGACAGCGAGTACCCGCGGCGCCACGAATCGCGCGGTGCGAACCACCCCGCCGGTGCGCGTCAGCTCCCTGACCTCGACCGTCGTGCGTGAGCTGCGGACCTCGACGCTCCGTCCTGCGCGTGTCGCCTCGATCGTGTAGTCCCGCGCCGACCCGCCGCCGGCGTCGACGAGCACTTCGACGAAATCACCTTTTGCCACACCTCTGTTATTCCCGGTTCGAGGCGAACTCACGCGTTCTATCTGCGTGACGGCGGAGCCGCCCGAGCACCCGAGAAGCGTCGAGCAGCTGCGCGAGGCGGCCGGCTCGTGCCATGGGTGCGACCTGTGGGAGCACGCCACCCAGACCGTCTTCGGCGAGGGCCGCGAACGCTCCAGGCTCATGCTCGTCGGCGAGCAGCCCGGCGACCAGGAGGACCTCCAGGGCCGGCCGTTCGTCGGCCCGGCAGGCCGGCTGCTCGAGAAGGCCCTCGACCAGGCCGGGATCGATCGCGGCCAGGTCTACGTGACCAACGCGGTCAAGCACTTCCGCTGGACGCGGCGTGGGAAGCGCCGCTTGCACGAGAAGCCCAACGCCGGGCAGGTGCGGGCGTGCCGGCCATGGCTCGAGGCGGAGATCGAGGTCGTGAAGCCCGGCGTGATCGTGCTGCTCGGGGCGACCGCCGCTCAGTCGGTGATGGGCCCCGCCTTCAGGGTCAGCAAGGACCGGGGCCGCTTCATGAGCTCGTCCTTCGGGGTTCCGGTCGAGGCGACCGTTCATCCGTCGTCGATCCTGCGCGCGACGGACGACGAGTCGCGCGAAGCCGCCCTCGCCGCGTTCATCTCCGACCTGAGGGTTGCCGCTCGGGGCGGATGAGGTCACAATGCGGCAGCCGTGCCCATGCTGCCGCTGGACGCGCAGAACCGGTATCGCGACCGCTACCGCCGCATCCGGCCGGGGTGGTCGCCGAGCGGGGACCAGCTCGAGTCCATCGTCCGCGGATACGTCACTCAGGACAGCAACGTGCTCGACCTCGGCTGCGGCCGCGGCGGAGTCGCCGAGGTCATCTGGCGCGATGTCAGGCTCGCGGCCGGAATCGATCCCGACCTCCCGTCGCTCACCTCGCACCGCGCCGCCGGGATGCCCGTCGTGCGGGGCGTCGCCGAGAACCTGCCCTTCGCCGCCGACTCGTTCGACGTGGTCGTGTCAGTCTGGGTGCTCGAGCATCTTGCCGATCCGCTGACCACCTTCATCGAGGTGAGGAGGGTCCTGCGCCCGGGCGGACACTTCATCTTCCTCACGCCTAACCTGCGCAACCCGCTGACGGCCATGAACCGGATCGGCAAAGCGCTGCCGGCGCTGCAGCGGAGGCTCGTGCCGCGCGTTTACGGACGCGACGAGGCGGACACCTTCCCGGTGCAGTACCGCGCGAACACGGAGCGCGACATCAAGACCTACGCGCAAGGGTCGGGACTCCGGGTGGAGCGGCTGGTCGTCGTGCCGGACCCGACTTACCTGGCGCTGAACGGCTTGATGTTCAACGCCTCGGTGGCGTCCGAGCGGCTGCTCCCGAAGGGCTGGGGCGTGCACCTGCTGGGAGACCTGGTCCGCACATAAGCCGGTCAAGCGTTTTTGCGCGCGGGCATGACTATTCTTCGGCGATGAGGTTGGATGCCTACACGGTCGTGCTCCTGCGCCGGCCGCCCGGCGCGCCGCAATTTACCGAGCAGCAACTGAACGAGCTGCAGGCCGGACACCTCGCGTTCAACGCACGAATGCGCGAAGCCGGCCATTCCCTGACCAACGGTCCGTTCCAGGATCAGCCCGATGAGTCGTGGCGTGGCCTGACCGTCTTCAGGACGTCGATCGACGAGACACGGAAGCTGATGGAGGGCGACCCGTCTGTCCAGGCCGGCCGGCTGACGTATGACGTATTCACCTGGCTCATGCCGGCTGGAGCGCTGGGTGACCGACCGGCGGCTCAAATCGACGTTGGGTAGGGCAGAATAGCCGGCCATGAGCTTCAGCACGCTTCTCGAGATCCTGGCTCTGGCCGCCTTCGTCCTGGCAGCGATCGGCTTTACCTGGCGCAAGATCGACCTGATCGCCGTCGGGCTGGCGCTCTGGTCGCTTGGCGTACTCATCCCCAGGCTGAGCAGCATCACCGTCAGCACGGTGGTACTGCTGCTCGCGGTGGTCGCCTTCGTCGCGGCGGCGATCGGTTGGCGCTACCGGAAGATCAACACCATCGCAGTGGGCCTGGCCCTTTGGGTGCTGTCAGTCCTGCTTCCAGCCCTCCTGCACATCTCCTAGCTCGTCGGGGCCTGTTTGATCGCCGTCCAGGCGGAGGCCCACTGGTCGTAGGGAACGCAGCTCTTGCTCCCGTCGTCGCAGGTGGTGACGGGCGTTTTCCAGAACCTGATCTGCCCGAGGTACTGCGCTGACGCGTTGCCGTGGTACTGACCGCACGATCCGGACTGCATCGCCTCCATCTCCGCGCACGCCTTTGGGTTGACCGGAGACGCGCCGAAGAGCAGCGCCTGCTCGGCCTGCACCCTGGCCGTTGTCACGTACCGGGTCCAGAGGTAGGCGCAGTTGGGATGCGGGACGTTGGTGGCCAGCATCCAGCTGTCTCCCCAACCGGTCGCACCTTCTTCCGGGATCGTCTCTTCGACCGGAGCGCCGGCGGCCTTCAGCTGTCCGGCCTGATAGGTGCGGGCGGCGCCGAGGAACACGTCGCTGTCCCTGAACATCGGGATCTCGTCGGAGGCGATCGACCAGTACCTCTCGATCAGCTGGCGCTGCTGAGTCAGCAGCGCGACCGTGGCGTCGAACTGTTTCCGGGTCAGCTCGTACGGGTCCTTGATGCCGAGGCTCGGCCGGGACTTGCTGAGATAGAGGGCCCCGTCCGCGATCGTGATCGGGTTGTCGTACGCTGTGACCAGGCCCTTGTTCGAGATGTCGTACACCGCGGACCAGCTGGTGGGCGGGTTGGGGAATTTCTTGGTGTTGTACAGCAGGACGTTGGGCCCCCACTGCACCGAGATGCCGTAATGGACCCCGTTGACGGTGTTGTACGGCGGGCTCTGGAAGTAGGGGTCGAAGCTCGAGAAGTCGGGGATGAGCATCGCGTTCATCGGCCGGACGTCACCGCTGTACATGAGCGCCACCGCCGAGTCGCCTGACGCCGAGACCATGTCCCAGTGGGCGCCGCCGCCGTCCTTCATCAACCCGAGCATCTCGCCCGAAGAGGCGGCGTACTTCACGCTCACGATGCAGCCCGTCTGCAGCTGGAACGGCTTGACCCACGAGGGGTCGGCGTAGCCCGGCCACGCGATCAGGTTCAGCACGCCCTCGCCGGCCCCGAGCTTGTCGAGCGGCCTCAATGCTTGGTTCGGCGGCCTGGGCCGGCTGCCACCGCCGGCGGTCGTGGTCTGCCCGCATCCAGACGCGCCCACGATGACCGAGGTCAAAACGGCGAGGACAGCGAGCTTCATCCGCCACGTCATTGTGGTGGACGCTCAGCAAAGTGTTGTTCGATTGGTTCCGTCTATGGATCAGATCAAAACAATTGATCTCTTCTATCAGTCGGATTGCCCTACTT
Source organism: Candidatus Dormiibacterota bacterium (assembly GCA_024280995.1). GTDB lineage: Bacteria > Chloroflexota > Dormibacteria > Dormibacterales > Dormibacteraceae > 40CM-4-65-16. The sequence goes on along the minus strand of JAMXLM010000037.1, from coordinate 4,587 downwards.
TGTCGTTACTACATTGACGATGGGTGACGGAGAAGCAATCCTCTACGGCTCCGACGACTCGGCTGAGTCGAACGCGATGGCCGAGCTGCTGCGCGAGCTCGGCATCCAGTTCCGCTACCGAGAGGTCAACCGCGACTCCGCGGCGATGAGGGAATGGGAGCAGCTCGACGGCGAGCGGGTGCCAATGCTGCGGATGGGCAATCACACCATCGTTCGCGGTCTGGACCGGATCAAGGTCCAGCAGCTCTTCGGCTGGGTCGGCTGCTAGCGATCGACCGCCGATAAAAGAGAAACGGCGCCGCGTCAGCAGCGCCGTCCCCCTGCTCTCAGCGAGAGCTCAGTGCCCCGGGCAGAGCTTCACGTTGGGGTTGTAGTTGGCGAACATCCCGAGCGGGTTGGGCTTCCAGATCCAGGCGTGGAGCGCCCACAGGTGAAGCGACGTCACGCTGGTGAACGACTTGCCGAACAGCTGCGGCGGGGTGGTGGGCACCCAGGCTGACCAGGGCACGATCCACTCGACGGCCACGAGCTGAAGGCGGTTCGCATCGACCTCGTAGACCAACGCCTCCGGGCGGTTCGCCTCGATCGTCGCGTCCAGCCGTGTCGTGTCGACGTAGTGCTGCCCCATGCCGCCGACTCCCGGAAGGTCGAAGCAGCTGAGCAGCGGATAGTAGTTCCCGAGGGGCGCCAGGCTGACGTCGTGGAACATGTCCGTCGCCTGGCGAACGCCGGCGACCGCGGACTCGTCATCGCCGTTTGAGGCCTGTGCCGTGGGAGCAAGGAGGGCGCCCAGCAGCAGGCCGGTAACGCCGATCCTCGTAAGCCACTTGAACATCGCTACACCCCTCCTCGGTAGAAGTACGGGTCGAGCACGCTGACCGGGGTGATCCTGTCGGCGGGCAGCTGGTTGAGCTTGGCCGCCTTGCGGATCGCGTCCGGGCTCGGCGCGTCGTAGATGCAGAAGGTCTTCTTGTGGTCCTCGGTGACATACGAGTGGACCCACGTGACCCCGAGCTCGGCGTTGGTCCCGACCACCGACAGGCACGCCTGCGCTCCTGCCGACGTCGGGGGAATCTCGAGGCCATCCGGAAACGAACGCTCGACCATGAATCTCGCCATACGAGCCTCCTGATTTGTGATGCATCGAAGCTATGTGGCTTCGATCGCACTCACATCGGGGAGAAGGCTCAGACGGTGCTCAGGTCAGGTGCTCAAATCTTTCGAGAAGGGCGCCCTGCGCGTGCCCGGCGTGACGAGCCAGGTCGCGACCTGGACACGCGAGTCGAAGCCGAGCTTGTCGAGGATGTGGTGGACGTGGTTGTCGACGGTGCGCTCGGACAGGAACAGGCGCTGAGCGATCTCGCGGTTGCTGAGCCCCTTGGCGAGCAGCTCCGCGACCTCGCGCTCGCGTTTGCTCAGCTCAACTCCCCAATTGGAGCGAACAGGTTCGGTCGCCTCGGCAGGCTGCGCCGGACCCGCGGCGAAAAGACTCCACGACCCCGGTATCCCTGGGAAGACACGCGCGCCGCGATCCGAGAACTCCAGCCCTGAGCCCACGACAAGGTCCTTGACCGTGCCCGAGACCAGGACCTCGCCCGGCTGCGCCGCCTGCATCACGCTCGACGCGACGTGCAGCGGGACTCCTCGGGGCCGGCCGTCCGCGATCTCGCATTCGCCCGCGTGCACACCGGCTCGGATGCGCAGGCCAAGGTGCAGGAGCTCGTCCCGGATGTCGAGCGCGCAGCGAACCGCGCGGGCGGTGCCGTCGAAGATGGCGGTGATTCCACGATCTCCCGCCTCGATCTCTCGTCCTGAGTACCTGACGAGCGCCTTGCGCACGACCGCGTGGTGCTGGTCGATGAGCTGGTGCCAGCGCTTGTCGCCGAGCCAGACGGCGTGCGCGCCGGCCTGGGCCACCTCGGTGGCGAGGACGGTGGCAACCATCGTGTCCGGCGCCGGAGCGCCCCGTGCGCCGGTCAGGAACTCCTGTATCTCGCCGAGCACGCGGTCGTTGTCGAGGAAGTAGAACCAGTGGTCATCCGAATCGAGCTCGAGCAAACGGGCGCCGGGGATGTGCTCGGCGAAGTAGCGGCCGGCTTCGATGGGAGCGACCTTGTCGTGGTTGGCGTGGATGACCAGGGTGGGAACCTGGATCGACGGCAGGACGTCCCCGATGTCGATGAGGCTGTTCATCAGGATGAGGTCGTGTGCGTCGCGCGGACTTGCGCTCATCTGCGTGAACCTGCCCCACCAGGCTGAGACCTCGGGATTCCGGAGCTGGCTCGGCGCGTATGCCTCCATGCCGCCCCCCTTACCCCAGTTGCGCTCGACGTTGGCAAGCCTCTTCTCGAATTCGTCGGCGGGTATTCCCCATGGGTAGTACGGACGGAGCAGGCGAGAGGGGTAGCTGCCGTTGATGATGAGCCCAAGTGTTCGCTCCGGGTAGGTGGCGGCGAACAGCGTCGAGACGACGCCGCCTTCGGAGATGCCCATGACGGCTGCGCGCTCCGAACCGGCCGCGTCCATCACCGCGCGTATGTCGTCCATTCGCTGCTCGAGCGTGGGCAACGGGTAGACGCGGTCGGACATCCCGGTGCCCCGCTTGTCGTAGAGGATCAGACGGCTGAACGAGGCGAGGCCGTCCAGGAAATGCTCGATGGCGGGCTGCTCCCAGACGATCGCCAGGTGCGACACCCAGCCGAAGGTCAGGACGAGGTCTACGGGGCCGTCGCCCACGACCTGGTAGGCGATGTTGACATCGCCGCTCCGCGCGTACTCGGCCCCGGTGAACACCCCGGGCGCAGTCTATGTCTTCGGGTACTCGAGCCGGTACTTGACGTGGGTGACGGTGGGAGATGCGATCACGGACACCGGCGTGAGCTTCGGGTTGCCTGCCTTCTCGAGAGGTCGCTCGCCCGAGCCGAGGAGGACCGGGGCGATGTGAAGGTAGAGCTGGTCGAGCAGCCCCGCGTTGATGGCCTGCGCGATGGTGTGCGCGCCACCCGCCACCTGGACGTCCTTTGCACCCGCGGCCTCGCGCGCCTGGCGCACCGCCGACTCGATGCCGTCGGTGACGAAATGGAAGGTCGTTCCGCCCTCCATGGGCACCGGCTCCCGCGGGTAGTGCGTGAGCACGAACACCGGCGCGTGATAGGGCGGGTCGGGACCCCACCAGCCCTTCCAGGACTCGTCCCACTCGCCGCGGCCTTTGTCGAACATGTTGCGGCCCATCACGTAGGCGCCGACGTCGGGATCGTTGGCGAGCTCGTCGACGACGGCGGAGTCCGGAGTCTCGGGCACCGGCGGAAGGCTCTGCATGCGGGCCCATGCGGCCGTCGCGAACATCCACTCGTGCAGGCGCATGCCGCCCACGCCGATCGGGTTCTCTTCGGACTGGTCCGGCCCGGCGCTGAACCCGTCGATTGAGATCGATTGGTCGCATTTGACGATGCTCATGCGCGAACAACGACCGTACGGCCGGCGCTACCCAACCAGCCGCCCACGACGCCGAGAAGCGTGCCGACGAGCAGGGTGAGAACGATCGGCACCACCGCGGCGCGGCCGAAGCCCATGATCGCGGCAAGGCTGGTCGCGGTCGGCCCCAGCCCATAGCGCAGCTGCAAGCCCGCCAGCGGGACGAGCCAGGAGACGAGCCCGATCGCGGCCGCGGCCGGGACGGCGGTTCGGGCGCGCGGAACGATCGCACCGACGCCGATGCAGGCCACGAACGGCGCCCACCAAACGCCGAACAGCACGCCGGCCACAGCGACGATGGCCGCGACCAGGACTGTGGCGTACACCCTCACGGGTTCATGCTCCAGGTCTTGCTGTCCGATCCGGAAGATGCGACGTCTGCGCTCAGCATCGGATCGAGGCCGCCGGCCCACCACGTATCGACGAGGTTCGTGTACCAGCTGGACGCCGGGTTCTCACTCTGTCCGCCGGGGTAGACCCCCTCGAACGTGTGCGTGCCCCAATCGACGACCATGCGCCAGCTCGGACCGTGGGTCGACGGTGAGTCACCGGCGGCGAGCGGGGTCCTCGCGTCGCCGCGGTCGGGCAGCGGTCCGTAGTTGAGGCCTTTGACGTCCGCGAGGTTTTCGAGCTCTCGGGTGTGGACGCGCCCCCATGACCAGCTCGAGGGATTGCCGCCGAGCCGCCTCGACAGCGCGGCGATCGCGCGGCGAAAGGCGGTGAGCTGCGCGTCCGCGGCGGTCCTTGATCCGACGCCCGGCGCGCTGAACGCGCGGTTGTTCGGGTCGTTGAGCGTCCATGCCTCCAGGTCCTGGCCCAGAGCGTCGGTGACCTCGCTCATGTCCACCTTCACGGCGCGCGACTTCCACCACGGTGCGAACGTCTCGTCGACGTACGTGTCCCAGAACGTGCTCCAGACGGTCGCGGCCGCGGAGTCGACGTTCATGCGGTAGTCCCAACCCGTCAGGAGATTCACCGCGGCGCTCTCCTTCGCGCTGAGCTTCGCTGTCGAGAGCGTGTGGAGCAGCACCGGCACGATCTCACCGGCCAGGAAGTCGCGTGTGTCCGTCTGCAGCGCCTGCATGTCCGAGGCGCTCAGCTTGCCCGGCCGGC
>JAMXLM010000036.1 GCA_024280995.1 Candidatus Dormiibacterota bacterium | reverse complement strand
GCCGAGAAAGTCGCAATGGCGCGGCGGGGACTGGCCCACGCGGAGCACGAGAGGGAAAAGCTGCTTCAAGCCTATTTCGCAGACGCGCTTCCCCTTGAAGTGTTCAAGCGTGAGCAGACCCGTATCGCCAAGGAAATCGACAGTGCACAGGCAGAGATCGCCGAAGCCGAGACGACCGATAGCCCGTACCGCCAGATGCTGGAGAGGTCTCTCACCTACATGCGAGACGCCCAGCGCAGCTACGCGCAAGCGGACCCGTACGTAAAGCGGCTCTGGAACCGGACCCTGATCGAGCGGATCACGATCAAGGGCGGGCAGCTCGAAGGAGTCGAGCTGAAGCGGCCGTTCCACGGCCTTTTCTTATGGGGAAGTTCAAATAAGGGATGTTTGGTCGGGGGCCCGGGATTTGAACCCGGGGCCTCACGGTCCCGAACCGTGCGCGCTGCCAAACTGCGCCAGCCCCCGACTGTAGGAATAAGAGCCTCTACGACTCCGACGGACCCGGTGATTCTACCGGCGGCCCCGCCCTCGCCCGCGCCGCCATCGCCGCCGCCAGGCGCGCCCGTCGCGCCCGCAGCTGCTGCCGGACGAAGATGCTCCCAAACAGGGCCACGACGATCGCCGCCCAGGCGAAGTAGACAAACGTGTGCGCCTCCAGCAGCTGGCCCAGCCGGGGCCCGAACCTCACACCGATGAACAACATCACCCCCGCCCACACCGCCGTCGACACGGCAACGCTCGGCGCGAAGACGCGGTACCGGATCTCGAATACGCCGCACGCCACCGTGATCGGGATCCGGAACCCAGGGATGTGGCGCCCGAAGATGATCGCCAGCACCCCGTAGCGCTTGAACCAGACCTCGGCGCGCTCCATGCGCTCGTGGTTGAGGTGGATGTACTCGGCCAGCGAGCTCGTCGCGAGCCGCCGGCCATAGCGCCGCGAGATGAAAAAGAGATTGGTGGCGCCCAGGACCACCACGAAGATCAGGCCCAGCCACGCTCCGATCCACGCCGCCCAGTGACGCGGCACGTGCGCGCCTACGAACATGACGAACACGTCGCCCGGCGCCGGCAGCGGCACGCCGCTCTCCTCCAGGTAAAGGGCGCCATATCCGGGCAGGTACTGCTGGTGCCGCACGACCTGCCGCAGCTCCCTTCCCAGCGGGTTCAGGAACTCGGGCAGGTCGCCGTACAGGAGCGCGATCACGATCAGGATCACCAGCGCGATCAGCGCCCCGATCGCGATTTGAAGCGCCCGCCCCGATCGGAACGAGCTCAGCAGGCGCCTCCCCCAGGGACTCAAGACCTCCGACATGCCCACAGGACGAATTGTGACTACCGCTCGATGGACTCGACTACCGTCTTCACTTCCATCAGGGTTGCGGTGGCGTCGGCGACGCGCGAACCGTCCTCGGCGTTCTCGACGAAGGCGCTGACGTAGACCAGGGTCCGGCGGACGTTTTCGACCTGGCCGACGATCCGCACCCTCTCCCCCAGCTTCAAGGGCCGCCTCAGCGACACCTGCAGGCGCCCGGTCACGCCAGGGTGCCCGGCGTGCCAGGCGGCCCATCCGACCGCCTCGTCCAGCATCAGGGAGACGATGCCGCCGTGGGCCATCCCCGCCCACGACTGAAATCGCGCCGGTACCTCGTAGTAGGCGACCGTCGTGCCGCCCTCCAACGGTTCGAACTTGAGCTGCAGGCCGTCCGGGTTCAGCGGGCCGCAGCCGAAGCAGTGACCATCGAAGTGAACCTCCATTACCCGCGACAGTTCCAGCTGCCGGTGATGTGCTCGGCGGCGCCCTTGCCCGAGGAGGCGTTGGTCAGGAACGCGTCGAGCGTGCCGGACTGAAACGTGCGGTCGATGGTGAACGTCACCTTGTCCGTGTCCTGGTTGAGCCAGGCGCGCGAGTTGTCCGGCGACTGCAGGGAGATCTTCACGTCGCGGTTGCCGTACGTGCCGGGGCCCCGGAAGTTCTCGACCAGGATGTTCAGCTGCCACTCGTTTCCGCTCGTGTCGACCACCGCATAGAAGCTGTCCGACCAGATGTCGCCGTCGCGCACCTTCGTACCCGAGCAGAACGTCTGCTGCGAGCCCTGGTCCGGCACTACGCCTGTGATCTGCCCCGGCACATCGCCGCTGAGCTTCAGGTTCTCGTTCCAGTTCCCCGCCGCGATCACAGGCGATGGCGACGGTCCAGAGCTGACGCTTGACTGGCCACAGGCTGCTAGGACGAAGAGGGCGACGATGCCCGCCAACCGGAGCATGTGGTCGAATCTTACCCGTGGCCACCCAGGTCGAGCACGTGACGAAGGCGATGCTGGCGCTCGAGAAGGCATTCCTGATCGACGTCGAAGGCACAAGCGAGATCTGGCTCGTGCGCCACGCCGATTGCTACCGCGAGATGCAGGAGGCCGACGATCCGCCGCTGAGCACGCTGGGTCGCGACCAGGCAGAACGCGTCGGCCGCCGCATCCGCAATAGTCAGCCGGCCGCCGTTTACACAAGTCCATACAGGCGAGCGATGGAGACTGCGCGCGCGATCACCGAGGATGCGCAGGTCGACCGGCGCCTGGTCGAGATGCCGCTGGTGATCACCGAAGACGGAAGACTCGACTTCCAGGAGACACCGGAGTCGGCGGTGGCGCGAATGCGCGCGGTGATCGACGACGTCGTCGCGAAGCACGAGGGCGGGCGAGTCGTGCTCGTAAGCCACGCCGCGTCGATACTCGCCTGCCTTACCGACACGCTTCACCTCGAGCCGGGTAGCCTGCGCCTGCTGCCGTACTACACGAGCATCAGCACGATTCGCGTGCTCGGCGATCGCCGTATGGTCGGATCGCTGGGCGACGTGGCGCACCTCGAATGACCGAGACGATTCGATCCGACCTCCAGGCGGTGCTCGGCTTTCGTGTCGACGGGATCGCACCGATACCGGACGGCCATTCCGGTTTCACCTATTTCGTCGACACCGAGCGCGGCCGGTTCGTGCTGCGGATCCCACCGCCGGGGACACGCATCGCCGGCCCGGCGGACGTCGTCCGGCAGGGACGCATCATGGCCGCGCTGCACCGCGCCGGCCTGCCCGCGCCCGCGATCGAGAAGATGAGCAGCGACCCGGTGATCGACGGCCGCCCGTTCATCCTCATGGAGCGAGCGCCAGGTGTGCGCATCGAGCAGACCGCCCGCGAGCAGACTCCGCGAGACATCGGAGCGAGCGCGGTGGAGGTGCTCAAGAGGCTGCAGGCGCTGCCGGTCGCCGAGACCGGGATCGGGGACGAGGAGGCCATGCCGCTGGAGGCCGAGATGATGCGCTGGGGAGCGCTCATGCAGCGCGCGCCGGAGGAGCTCACGCAGCGGGCGGGCGAGCTCGGTGGCCTGCTGGCCGCGCACGTGCCCACCGAGCGACCGCCGACGCTCGTCCACGGCGACTACCACTACGGGAACATGCTGTTCACCGGCCCCCGGGTCACGACCGTGCTGGATTGGGAGATCGGGCAGATCGGCCAGCCCCTGCTCGACCTCGGCGCGCTGTGCATCGTCGCCGGACACCACCCGGGCGACTGGCCCGCGGTGCCGCAAAGCGAGCTCATGCAGCTCTACGGTGTGGAGGAGTCGGAGATGCGCTGGTACATCGCGATGTCGCTCTACAAGTACGCGTCGATCTTCGGCTACAACCTCATGCTCCACCGGAAGGGCCGTCGTCCCGACCCCATGTACGAAGGGTTGACGGATACGATCGTCGGCATGATCGACTCAGGGATTGAGCTGCTGTGAGCTGGGATTTCTCGACCGAGCCCGATTTCGAGAAGAAGCTCGAGTGGATGCGCCGCTTCATGCACGACGAGGTCTATCCGCTCGAGGTCCTCGACGTCGACGAGCGCGGCTTCCGCAATGCCATCCGGCCGCTCCAGGAGGAGGTCAAGCGGCAGAAGCTGTGGGCGACCCACCTCCCGCCGGAGCTCGGCGGCCAGGGTTACGGCCAGGTGAAGCTCGGTCTCATGCACGAGATCGAAGGCGCTTCGGTGTGGGGCCCGATCGTCTTCGGCAACCAGGCGCCGGACTCGGGCAACTCCGAGATCCTCGCCCACTTCGGCACGCCCGAGCAGAAGGAGCGCTGGCTCTATCCCCTGCTCGACGGCAGGATCCGCTCAGCGTTCTCGATGACCGAGCCCAACACCGCGGGCTCGGATCCCACGACGCTGTCCACGACCGCGGAGCTCGACGGTGACGAGTGGGTCATCAACGGCCACAAGTGGTTCACGTCGAACGGCATGATCGCGGACTTCTTGATCGCCATGGTCGTGACCGAACTGAAGGCCGACGCGTACGAGCGGGCGTCGATGTTGATCGTCCCCAGCGATTCGCCGGGATTGAAGCGCCTCCGCAACATCCCGACTCTCGCGGGCGAGCACGAGCGATTCGGTTACGGCCACGCCGAGGTGATCTACGACAACGTCCGCGTGCCCGCCGACAACGTGCTCGGCGAGCGCGGCCAGGGCTTTCTCATCGCCCAGGCGCGCCTCGGTCCGGGGCGCATCCACCACTGCATGCGCTGGCTTGGGCAGGCGCGCCGCGCGTTCGACATGCTGTGCGAGCGCGCGCTGCAGCGCGAGGCATTCGGCAAGAAGCTCGCGAGCCACGAGACGGTACAGAACTGGATCGCCGACTCGGCGGCCGAGATGCAGGCCGCACGCCTGATGACCCTGCATGCGGCATGGGTCATCGACACGCAGGGCGCGCCGGCCGCGCGTAAAGAGATCTCGATGATCAAGTTCTTCGGCGCGAAGGTGCTGCACGACGTCATCGACCGCGCCATCCAGATCCACGGCTCGCTGGGCTACTCGTCGGACCTTCCTCTCGAGGAGATGTACCGCCACGCCCGCGCGGCGCGGATCTACGACGGCCCTGACGAGGTGCACCGCGTCTCCGTGGCCCGTCAGTTCCTCGCGGGCTACCGCGCGCCAGAAGGGATGTGGCCGCGCGAGCACGTCCCCACACGGCGAGAGGCGGCACGGCGCAAATTCGCGGCGCTGCTGGAGGCGGCGACCACGGATGCTTGACACCGACACGACCAACCTCTGGCGCCTTTACAGGCGCGTCTCTTAGGCGATGCCTGGACGCCTTCCCGACTACGCCATCCGCAACCGCGAGGTGTGGACCGTCTCCAACGCGAACTTCACGGCCGCCAACGCCGCGGAGGCATGGGCCGAGAAGGAGATCACCTGGGGGAAGTGGCACACGCCCGAATCGGAGATCAAGGTGCTTCCCAAGCTTCGCGGCCTGGAGGTCATCGAGCTCGGATGCGGGACCGCCTACTTCGGCGCCTGGCTCAAGCGGCACGGCGCCAAACGCGTGCTTGGGGTCGACATCACGCCGGCGCAGCTCGACACCGCGCGCGAGATGAACGAGAGGTTCGGGCTCGGGCTCGAATTCCTGCAGGCCAACGCCGAGGCTGTGCCGCTGCCCGACCAGTCATTCGACCTGGCCTTCTCGGAGTACGGCGCCTCGTTGTGGTGCGATCCCGACAAGTGGATCCCCGAGGCGGCACGGCTCCTCCGCCCGGGCGGTGAGCTGGTGTTCATGCGCTCGACGGACCTGGAGATGGTTTGCTCGGCCGACAACGAGCGGATCGGCCGGCAGCTCGTCCGGCCGCTGAAGGGGATGCACCGCCTCGACTGGACCGACGACGAGGTCGGAGCGAGCACCGAGTTTCACGTCAGCCATTCGGAGCTGTTCCAGATCCTGGTACGGGCCGGGTTCGAGGTGCTCGACTTCCGAGAGCTGTACGCGCCTGAGGGCGCCAAGGACCATCCCTACTACCAGTACGTGACGGCGGAATGGGCAAGCCAGTGGCCTTCCGAAGAGATCTGGCGGGCCCGGAAGGCCAGGCCCGCCAAACGACAGACAGCCGGTCGAGCTCGAAAGAGCTAGGACGTCACTGGGGACCCGTGTCGAACGGGCGCAGGAACGGCGCCGGCTCGAACGCGATGTAGGACGGTGGCGCGATGTTGAGCCCGGGACCCAGCGCCGCCGCCGCGGCGTCCAGGTTGGCCGGGTCGGCAAGGCTGGTCCACTGTCCAGTGTTCAGCCGGGTCACGAGCGCCTGCAGCGCCGCCACGGTCTCTGCCGGGGTGAACGTGCAGTGGCCGGCTCGATGTACGAACGCCTGGCGCAGCAGCTGGCTGTCCTTGGCATCCTGCGCGACCGATCGGTAAGCCTGCTCGTCGGAGTTGAGCACCAGGCCGTCGCCGGTCGTGTGGATGGTAAGGACCGGCTTGCCGCCAAGGTCCCCGTTGAAAACGATGTTCTGGGTCAGGTAGTCGACGGCGCTCTGGTCCGCGGTGACGCGAGGTGCCGCCCCCAGGGCAGCCAGGTCGTCGCTCAGGCTTAGACCGGCCTGCTGGTACAGCGCCTGAACCTCGATGTCGTCGATCGAATTGGCCAGCTGCTTCTCGTAGTTGACACCGGTGTTCCAGGACGGGTTGCCGCCCGCGCGCGCCTCGAGCTCGGCCCGCAGGAAGAAGAGGAACGGCCCATCCACCTGGGACAGCCATTTGAACTGGTTGGTCTCCTGGCTCGAGAAATCGGTCGCCGCCGGTTCGGGTGACGCCGGATCGAACCAGCCGGGAAGGTCGCCGACGGCCGCGGCCAGAGCTATTCGAGCCCGTCCCTGTGGAGTCGCCTGGGCGGCTCCCAGGATCTGCTCTGAGAGGACAAAGTTTGCGCCGGGGTTCGAGATCCGGACGAGCTGCAGGTTCGAGGTCGGGGCCAGCAGCGTCTTGAGAGCGAACTCGCCATCGAGGCCTTCGTTCCAGACCGCCACGCCTCCGGCGACCACGCCGCACATCGGCAGCGCGGCGTCGAATCGTCCTGGATGCGTCTGCAGCAGACCGGCGGTGATGATGCCGCCCAATGAGTGGCCCCAGGCGATGGTGCGCGTGGGCCGGCCCACCTGCGCGTCAAAGATGTCGAGGGTCGCGATCTGGTCCGGGATCGCCTCCTGCAGCGCCCACCCGGCGTGCGCGTACGAGGACCCCGCGAGCGCATAGCCGGCGTTCAGCAGGAACAGGCGCGTGGCGGGGTCACCGACGTCTCGCGCCGGGTTTGGCGACCCTGGCGTGACGTAGCCGTGGCTGTACAGGAGCACGGTGCCGTTCCAGTTGCCCGGAGCCTCGATCAGATAGGTCGCTCCGTCGGGCAGCGCGCCGGTGATCGTGTTGGTCGCGGCGGATGCCGCCACCGGTACCGTGCACAACGCGACGACCGCGCCGACAAGCGCGACAAAGAATCTCATCCTCATCACAGCCACCTCCGCCGGGAGTCTAGAAGGTCACCGCGAAGATGGAAACTTCGCTATTTGGCGGCCCTCGTTAAGGTCGCGACTCGGCGAGATGCAGGCGATCCCAGTCGGAGTACTCGCCGTGCACGTGGATGATGCGGTGCAGGCCGGCCTGCTCCAGGACGCTCGCCGCGATGCCGGCGCGATAACCCGACGCGCAGTGCACGGCGACCGGTGCGTCGCGCGGAATCTCATCTGCTCGGGCCGGCACGTCCGGCACGTATATGTGGACGGCACCGGGCACGTGACCCTCCGTCCACTCGTGCTCGTCGCGCACGTCGACCACGGTCATCGGCTCCGCGCTGAGGACCCAATGGGCCAGGTCCTCGACGTCGACCGTCTCGAAGCTCGTCAGCTCGCGGCCGCTGGAGCTCCACGCGTCCATGCCGCCGCCCAGCTCTCCCGCGATCGTGTCGAATCCGATGCGAAGCAGCTGGCGCTGGGCCTTGCGATGCTCGACCTCGCTCGCACCCGCCAGCACGATCGGCCGCCCTCGCGCGATCAACCATCCCACCCAGGCGCTCACGGGTCCGTCGATGCCGATGTTGTAGCTGCCCGGGATGTGCGCGCCGTCGTACTCGCGGCCCACGCGGACGTCAACCACAGCGGCGCCCTCGTCCATCATCCGCGCGACCTCGTCCGGGGTAAGCCTCGCGAGGGCCGGCAGCGTGATGCCGATCAGCGGGGCGCCTCCGCGGTTGATCGCGGCCATATCGCGGTAGTACGTCGGGTACCGCGGCTGGTTGAGCGCCCGGGCGAGGAAGGGCATCACCTCGGTGGTCTGGAAGAAGGGGTTCGACTCGCGCTCGACCCCGAGCGTCGTGGCGAAGCCACTGCGGCCACCCGTCCCGCAGAACGAACCGCCGCCGTGCGTCGGGTAAACACCGACGTCGTCGGGCAATCCGCGCAGGCGGACCTGCAGCGTGGTCAACGCTTCGAGCGCGAGGTGCACGGCGAGGTGCGGACCGAACAGGTCGGTTCGCGCGATGGCGCCCAGCATCACCGCGCCGCCCGAGAACAGTACACGCGGCCTGCCGCCGTCGAGCAGCAGATAGCTCTTGTGGTCGGGAGTGTGGCCGGGCGTGTGGAGCGCGCGGATGGTGACGCTTCCCAGCGGAAGGTCATCACCGGCGACAAGCTCGTCGACTTTCGCGCCGACCTCGGCCGCCAGCTCCCCGCGCCCCGAGACGTAATCGTTGTGGAGGTGCGTGTCGAGGGCGTGCGTCAGGCGGACGTCCTGGCCGTGGGCGATCGTCAGGTAGCGCTCAATGTCACGGATGGGATCGATGACAAGACCGACCCCACGCTCCGGATCGGACACGACAAAGCTCGCGTTGCCGAGCTCCCCGGCCCGGACGACCTCGACCTTGAACACGGCGCTAGCCGAAGGAGATCGGGATGGTCGTAAGGAGAATCCAGATGGTGACGAGTATCACCACAACCGCGCCTCCGTAGAAGATCACCTGGGCGGGAAGGCTTTTCGCAGCCGGGACGCCGAAATCCGCCAGCAGGTAGCGCAGCCGGTGCGCGAAATGGAAGAAGGCGAAGCCGATCAGCACAAGCAGGTAGAGCTTGACCAGCGGGTTGCCGATCACGTTGGCGTAGGTGTCGTAGTGCTGGTCGACGACAGGCACCACCCCGAGCGGGCCGAGGATGCCCTGCACCAGCACGTGCACGGGCATGAGCAGCGCGGTGATCACGCCGCCGTTGGCGAACATGAACCAGAAGAAGAGATGGTCGATCGCGGTCCGGGGCCTGTGCTCAGCGTTCATCGCGCGAACCAGATGAGGACGAAGGCGATCACCGCGGACGCGACCGCCCACGCGCCGAACATCGTGAACACGATCACCCGCGAGGGGATCTGCCGATCCAGCACCTTGATCCGCATGATCACCCCGGCCAGCTTCAGGAACGTGTAGCTGTGATAGAGCGAGAACAGCAGGACGACGACGCTGAACGCGACGAACAGCCCAGAGCGCGGCGGGGTGTAGCCATGGGCGCCGCTCCGCAAACCGCTGATCTCGTACAGCAGCCAGATGAGCCACAGCGCCATCGGCAGCGCCGTGAACTCGCGCAGCATATAGAGGAAGTAGTGGCGCTGGCGCGTCCACCAGTTGAGCGGCATGCGCCACCCGAATTCCCGGGGCGCGGCCTGGGCTTCTGTGCTCACTCGCGGTTGCCGTACGGAAGGACGAATCGCATAGTCGTGTCGAGCTTGGTCTGCTGGATCGCCTTGGCCGGGTCGACCCCCTTCGGGCAGACCACCGAGCATTCGCCGACGAAGCTGCACTCCCAGATGCCTTCCGCCTCGGCGACTACGGGCAACCTGTCCTTCAGCCCCTCGTCGCGCGAATCCAGGTTATAGCGCCGAGCAAGCGCGGTCGCGGCGGGGCCGAGAAACTCTTCGTTGAGCCCGTAGATCGGGCAAGCGGCGTAGCAGAGCATGCAGTTGATGCATTCGCTGAACTGGCGGAAGTCGTCGATCTGCTCGTTGGTCTGCCGGTGCTCGCCCGCCCCGAGCGGCAGCTCCTGCTTGCGGATGATCCAGGGCTTGATGGACTTCAGCTTGTGCATGAAGTCGTCCATGTCGATGACGAGGTCGCGGATGAGGGGAAAGTTGTTCAGCGGCTGGACCACGACCGGGCGCGGCCAGTAGTCGCGCAGGAACGCGTTGCACGTCAGCTTCGGCGTCCCGTTCACCATCATTCCGCAGCTGCCGCAGATGCCCATGCGACACGACCACCGGTAGCTGAGGCTGCCGTCGATGTGGTTCTTGATGTGGTTGAGCGCGTCGAGCACGACCATGCTCTCGTCGTAGAAGGGGACCTCGTACGACTGCAATCTCGGCTCCTTGTCGTGCTCCGGGTCGAAGCGGGCTGCGCGAACGGTGATCGTCTTGTCGGCCATCAGTAAGACCTCGCCTGTGGCTGGTATTCGGTGATGTGGACGTCGCGGTACTCGAGCCGCGGCGCCAGCGTGTTGGTGTGGTACGCGACCGTGTGCTTGAGGAAATGCTCGTCGTCCCGCTCGGGGAAGTCGCGACGGGCGTGCGCGCCGCGCGATTCCTCGCGCGCCAACCCCGAGAAGACAATCACCGATGCGACCTCGAGCATGAAGTCGAGCTCGAGCGCGGCGATGATCTCGGTGTTGAAGGTCCGGCTCGTGTCGTCGACTTTGACCTTCTCGAACCGCTCACGCAAGCCACCGAGGTTGCGCGCAAGACGAGAAAGGCCCTCCTTGTTGCGAAACACGCCCGCGCCCGCGTCCATCTCGTGCTGCATCTCTTCGCGGATCGGGCCGATGCGCTCGTTGCCGCCCTTCTTCTCGAGGTAGTCGGACTCCACCCGGCGAGCCTCGTCCCAGAGCATCGCGTCAACAGGGTTCGCGGTCGCCGGCTTGGCGGTGGCGGCGTAGTGCGCGGCAGCTCGCCCCGCGGCGGCGCCGAACACGAGGCACTCGGGCAGCGAGTTGGAGCCGAGGCGATTGCCGCCGTTGAGACCCACGTTCGCGCACTCGCCGGCGGCGTAGAGGCCGAGGATCTCGGTCTCGCCGGAAATGTTGGCGTCGACGCCGCCCATCTCATAGTGCTGCACCGGACGCACCGGGATCGGCTCCTTGACGATGTCGATGCCGACGTACTCGCGGCCCAGCTCGCGCATGAACGGAAGCTTTCGGTCGATCACCTTCTCGCCGAGGTGGCGGACGTCGAGATGCATGTACTTGCCGTGCGGGCCTTCGAACCCCCGGCCTTCCTCGAACTCCGTGACCATCGCCCGGGAGATGATGTCGCGCGGCCCAAGCTCCATCTTGTTGGGCACGTAGCGCTTCAGGAAGCGCTCGCCGTCCTTGTTGAGGAGGTACCCGCCTTCGCCGCGAACGGCCTCGGTGATCAGGATGCCGGTGAAGGGCAGGCCCGTCGGGTGGAACTGCACCATCTCCATGTCCTTGAGGCCGGCGCCGGCGCGGTAGGCAAGCGCCATGCCGTCGCCCGTGCAGATGTTGCCGTTGGTGGTGAAGGCATAGACGCGACCGACTCCGCCCGTGGCCAGGATCACCGACTTCGCGGTGATGGCGTCGAATCGTCCGGTCTTGATGTCGAGCGCGACCACGCCGACACATCGGCTGTCCTCGATCAACAGCTTGGTGACGAACGCCTCGTCGTGGCGAATGATCTGGGGGTACTTCAGAGAGGTCTGGAAGACCGCGTGAAGCATGTGGAAGCCGGTCTTGTCGGCGGCAAAGCACGTCCGCCAGGTGGACATGCCCCCGAACGGCCGGACCGCGATGGTGCCGTCGGGGTTGCGGCTCCAGGGACAGCCCCAGTGCTCCATCTGGATGATCTCGACGGGGGCCTCGCGGACGAAGGCCTCGACCACGTCCTGGTCGGCCAGGTAGTCGGAGCCCTTGATGGTGTCGAAGGCGTGGGTCTCAAACGAGTCGCCCGGACCGAGCGCGGCCGCCGCGCCGCCTTCGGCCGAGACGGTGTGACTGCGCATCGGGTAAACCTTCGAGACCATGCCGACCCGAACGTTCGGGTTGGCCTCGACGGCGGCTATGGCTGCCCTGATGCCTGCGAGCCCCCCGCCGACGACCAGGACGTCATAGCTCTCGAAGTCCACTTGCGTTTTGATTCTATTTGGTGCTGTGAGTACGCCGTTCTGGGCCCCGCCGCCCGAGAGACACCCCGGGGAGCTACCCGACAAGGCCGACGTGCTGATCATCGGGGGCGGGATCGCGGGAACCTCGCTGCTCTGGCACCTGGCAAGGCGGCGCATCGACGCGGTCCTGGTCGAGCAGCACCACCTCGCGTGGGGCGCGAGCGGCCGGAACGCGGGATTCCTGCTCGCCGGCGTGGCGTCGAGCTACTCCGAGGCCATCCAGAGGTACGGCCGTGAGAAGGCCCGCCAGGTGTGGGAGATCACGAGCGAGAACCACGACCGGATGGTCGAGGCCGCGCGAGGTATGGACATCGGCCACCGCCGCCTCGGCAGCTCGATCCTGCCGGCTGGTGATGAGGAGCGCGACCGGCTGATCGAGTCCGAGCAGCTCCTTCGCGACGACGGCTTCGAGGTTCGCTGGGACGGATCGCGATTGCTCAATCCGCGCGACGGAGAGCTCGACCCCTCGAAGATGGTCGCCGCCCTGGCGCTGCAGGCGAAAGGCCAGGCGATTCGGGAAGGGGTGCGCGTCACAGCGGTGGTACCCCGCCGGCGCAGCGTGCTCGTACGCGCCGGGGAAGCAGAATGCGACGCCGGCGTGGTCATCCTGGCCACCAACGCCTACACGCCACAGCTCGTGCCGAGCGTGAAGATCCAGCCCACGCGAGCGCAGATGGTGGCGACAGCGCCCGAGACGACCGTCGTCGCGCCCGTCCCGGTGTATTCGAACTTCGGCTACCGGTACTGGCGGCAGCTCGCAACCGGCGAGGTGCTGCTCGGCGGTTGGCGCGACACGTCGTTCGAGACCGAGAACACGTACGACGATGAGCCGACCGCCGAGATTCAGTCGCAACTCGACCGCGCGCTCGACGACCTGCGGGTGAACGCACGCGTCACGCACCGATGGGCGGGCACGATGGGCTTCACGGAAACGGGTCTTCCGCTCTCGGGTGCGGTGGAGGGGATGCCGAACGTCTACCTGTGCGCCGGTTTCACCGGCCACGGAATGGCATTCGCGTTCATGACCGCGAAGCAGGTGGCGGAAGCCGTCTGACGACCGGCTGCAGGGCGCCTACGCGGGCAGGCTTCGCCCGAGGAAGTCGAGCCAGTTCCCGCCCATGATCCCTTCGACCTGCGAACGGTTGAAGTGCAGCCGCAGCCTGGGGGGCAGCTCCTTGAGCTTCGCGAGGCTGTCGAAAGGCGCATAGCGGGCGCCAAATCCCCCGTCGAGATCCGTGCCCAGGCCGACGTGCTCCGGAGACCCCGCGGCGCGCGCGTGATGGACGATGTGCTCGACCACGTCCTCGAGCGTGGCGGTGCCCTTGGCCCGCAGGTGGTGGGCGTAGAAGCTGATTCCGACGACGCCCCCGCGCCTGGCGATCTCCGCCACCGTGGCGGCTGCCACCTGGCGGTCGCCCGGCACGAGCTCGCGAGCGTTGCTGTGCGAAGCCATGATCGGTCCGCGCCAAACCTCGAACGCGTCCTCGACCGACCTCTGCGCCATGTGGCTCAGGTCGAGGATCACCTTCTTCCGGCGCATCGCCTTGAGGAGCTGATGGCCGAGCTCGGTCAGGCCGCCAGGAGCCCGGGTGCCGCCGCTGTAGCGCGTCCTTCCCCACGCCGGGCCGATGATGCGGACGCCGCGCTCGGTCCAGGCGCCCAGCTGGGCCGGCGTCTCGATCGGGTCGGCACCCTCCATCAGCATCACGGCAGCGATCCGGCCCTTGCGCCAGCCGCGGCCGTAGGCCGCCAGCTCGGACCGTGTTCCGATCATCTGTAGGGCGCAAGCACGGTAGTAGTTCACCTGGGCCGTAGCCATGATGTGCGCCTCGTGGGGGCTCTCGTAGACGAAGCTCGTCCTCATCGAGCGCCGCGCGCGGGCCGGCGCCGTGTAGAGGGTCGCGAAGACCAGTCCCACCTCGGCCGCGACCAGCGACGACCGGCTGACGAGGTAGCCCTGGGCCGGCGGCTGGAGGAAACCGCGGCCGGCAGAGATCGCGTTCCAGCCGATGTCCAGATGGGCGTCGACGATCACGTCGCCCCGAGAATAGCCTTCCGCAAACGTTCGGGGCGAGCGGGTTAAGGCTTGTAAGGAGATGCCTCCAAACATTCGGCGGGCGAGTTAGAATCGCCACCGCACGCTCGGCTCCGGCCGCCAACGGACGGGCCTCGGCGCGATTTACAAGGGGAGGCCTGTACGGTGACCGTGAGCTTCGTGGATCGGACTTTGACCTGTCGCGACTGCGGACGTGAGTTTTTGTTTACGGCGGGGGAGCAGGAGTTCTACCAGTCGCGGGGACTCCAGAACGAGCCCCGGCGCTGCCCCGAATGCAGGGCGGCGCGGCGCCAGGCCGATGGCAACGGCCGGGCGCGCGTGATGCACGACGTGGTCTGCTCCAACTGCGGCAAGCCGACGCAGGTGCCGTTCGTTCCGACCGGGGCGCGGCCGGTGTACTGCCTGGACTGCTTCCAGACGGTGGGCCGCCGCTAGCAGAGGCCTGATTCCTTCTCTCGCGGCCGGGTTTCGACTCGGCCGCTTTTTTTTGCCCGCTAGGCGATCGCTATCGGCCTGACCGGCGAGCCCGTGGCGCCGCGCATCTTGAGCGGCAGGCAGACGAAGAGGAACTCGTGGACCCCGGCCGCCGCCAGCTCCTCCAGGTTCAGGTTCTCGATGATCGGGATGCCGGCGCGGACCAGGAGGAGGATGTGGCCGGGAAGCGTCACCCCTAGCTCGGGGTCCGGCGTCGAGCTCAGCTCGTCGAAAGCGACGTTGTCGGCGCCTACGGCACCTACCTTGCGCTCGATTAGCCACCTCGAGCCCCCGGCGGTCACGCCCGGCGCCTTGAGGTACCGCTCGGGCTCTGACCAGTACTTGCCCCAGCCGGTCCGGACCAGGACCACGTCGCCGGCCCGGATCTCGGAGCGGTTGGCTCGCTCCAGATCCTCGGCCGTGATCGCGTGCCCCTCCTCGCTTGGAACGTCGATCAGCACCCCACGCGCGACGATCGGGGCCATCGTCTCGATTCCGAGCCTCCTGAAGCCGACCGACGTCTGCACCCCCTCGTCGACGTGGATCCCGCCGTGGAGGGTCAGGTTTTCCGCCTGGTGCGACAGCGCGTCGATGTGCGTGCCTGAATGCTCAGGCGTGACGATGATCCCCGACGCTCCGGTGCGTGCCTCCGGCGCGCCGCGCGCGTGATGCCGGTGCAGGAAGTAGTTGAATCCCGGCGCGTGCGCCGGGTGTGACGGCGCGCCCGCGTACCGGAGCTGCTCGAGGTCGAAGACGCGCGCTTTCTCGACGTCCTCGAGAAGCGGCGGCAACCTAGTCCCTGTAGCGGTAGACGATCCGGCCCCGGGTCAGGTCGTACGGGGAGAGCTCGACCCGGATGCGGTCTCCCGGCGTGATGCGGATGAAGTAGCGACGCATGCGGCCCGCGGCGTAGGCGATGAGCTTGTGCCCGCCCTCCACCTCGACCTCGAACATCGCGTTCGGGAGCGCCTGCGACACGACCGCGTCCATCACGACCGCCGGCTCCTTCTGGTCGCCGTCGTCACGCTCGGCCTTGCGCGCCTTGTCGGGGCGGCGAGGCGCTCGTCGACCTTTGTTTTTGCCCAAGACTCGGAAAGTCTACTGGCGCCCTGCGCCGGCCGTCAGTTTGGCGATGACCTGATCGGCGAGGTCTCTCGAGAGTCTGTCGGAGGCGACAAGCCGGTTGAGCGTCTCGATCCACCGGCGGTCCTTGCGCACCGCGGTCATCATCAGCTCACAGCCCTCGTCGAGGTTTCCGGCTTGAGCCATCTCGAGCCCACCCCAGAACGAGATCTCCACCATGTCGGGTGCGAGACGCAGCGCTTCCTGCAGCTTGGCCGCGGAAGCGGCCTGGTCGGAACCTTGCGCGGCCGTCTCCGAATCGCCAAGCGCCATGTACGCGCGTTTGATGCGGAGCAGCCGCCGCAGCTCGGGAAGCGGCTCTGGCGCATCCTCGACGCGGAGGTCGATGACGCGGTCCTCCCACGATCTTCCCGTCGGTTTGCCCGAGACGACGAGCATGGCCGCCGACTGCTTGCCGCGGATGTCGCCGCCTTCGGCCTCCGCGGCTTCGAGGGCGGCCATCATCCTTTCCGCGAGCGGCTCCGACGACGCGACGTAAGCCGCATGCATGGCGCCCCACACAGTGTCTCTCTCCATCAGGTTCGCCTGGACGCTGAACCCATCGCCGGTCTTGTGCCCGGCCGCCGGGATGCACTTCGGGCCCGTGTGCGCGGCCACGTTGCCGGACGCGTCCACGAGCGCGACCTGGCGTGACTCGACCTCGGTGTCGCCCGCGAGCAGCGCCTTCAGCGCCTGCTGCGCCGTGTAGCCCGCGCGCATGTAGTCGAGGCCGAGGGGGCCGAAGCTGATGTTGACCATCGACTGGGTCGCCACGGCGCCGACGCCTGCGAGGGCCCACGGAACCACCGGCCCGACCTGGAAGTAGTGCGACTGCACGGCGACTCCGAACTCGCCGGTCTCCTTGTCGCGCGCAACTATCGAGTAGGTCAAGGTCGCCAGCTATCGTAAATCGCGATGAGCGACCGCTACATCAAGCCCGACTGGTTCACGCGCAATGTCTTCAACCGCGTGGTGCGTGCATTCACGCGAATGGGCTTCAGCGTGTGGGGGTCGCGCATCCTTCGCGTCCGCGGACGGAAGTCTGGGGAATGGCACAGCCACCCCGTCAACCTGCTGACCTACGAGGGGCAACCGTACCTGGTCGCCCCGCGCGGGCACACGCAGTGGGTGCGCAACATCAGGGTCGCGGGCGAAGGTGAGCTGGTGCTGGGCAGCAAGGTCCAGCGCTTCAAGGCGATCGAGGTTCCGGATGAGCAGAAGGTGCCGATCCTTCGCGACTACCTGAAGCGCTGGAAGTTCGAGGTCGGGATGTTCTTCGGCGGCGTCAGCGACAGGTCACCTGACGGCGAGCTCCGGCGCATCGCGCCCGACCATCCCGTCTTCCGCGTCGGCTCCATTAGCTAGGCTTTCGCGGCGCCCGGCTAGCGTTCGCAGCTCGCAGTCGGCGGCGTGCCGCGTTCGAATCGCGGCAGCTGCGTGCGATCAGCGCTCCATCGTGCCTCACATTGACGCACCCATCGAGCAGCTCGACCAGCTGCGGACGCAGCGGTCTCGTCCGCTCACGGCGCAGCTTCAGCTCGACCATCTTCTGCACATAGAACACGTAGTTGCTGCTCACGTCGGGACCTCCAATCAGCAGGTATCAACAGGTTTCTCTGGTGTCGCGGAAGCTAGGGACCAACGCTGACGACCTCCGCCGCATCGCTCCTGACCACCCCGTCTTTCGCGTCGAGACGAGCGCCTAGCTTTCGAGCGACGTAGGCGGCGTCACGGCCGACGCCGGGCAGAAGCTCCGACGCCGCGGAGTACTGGTGCGGCATGCCAACGAAGTAGAGGCCGGGCTCCGACGTGGCGACGCCGCGGTGCTGAGCGAGATGGCCGTCGGGCGCGAAGAGGTTCGGCAGCCGGATCCAGCTGAGGTCGTTGCGGAACCCGGTGCACCAGATGACGTTCGCCACGTCGAGCGTGCTTCCGTCCGCCAGCAGAGGTAAGCCTTCGCGCGCGCCGGTCACGCGGGCGACGCGTCGAGCGCCTGCGGCCTCGAGGTCTTTGGTCTTGATGCGGATGAGCGGCACGCCTTTCATCTTCGGAAGCACCCTCCGGCCGATCGGCGTGTCGACGGTGAGCACGTGCTTGCCCATGAACTGGATGAGGGGCAGCCATATCGCCAGTGAGGCAACACCCCCGTGCTTGACGGGGACCTGCGCCACAGGCGAGCCCGACACGTAGACCTTGCGCCCCACCCGAACATCCCAGGCGATCTCGGCACCCGAGTTACCAAGGCCGACGACGAGCACGGCGCCCTCTCGAAGGTGAGCCGGATTCCTGTACGCGCTCGAGTGCAGCTGGGTGATGCCGTCGCTCAGCGCCGACGCGAACTCGGGCACCCTTGGAGTGCGGTGCCCACCGGTTGCGACGACGACGTTGTCGGACTCGAACCCGCCGGCGTTTGTGGTGATGCGCAGCCTCGAGCCTTCGCGCGTGACGCTTCCGACCATCACGCCTGTGCGCATGGGCAGCTCGAACCGCCTCGCGTAAGCCTCCATGTAGTCCGCCATCTCATCCTTCGTCGGAAACGAAAGGGCCGGTGCGGGGAAGCGGAAGCCCGGCAGCCCGTCGTACTTCGCCGGGGAGAAAACACGAAGCGAATCCCACCGCGTCCGCCATGCGTCGCCGACCCGCGGGTGCGCATCGAGGATCACGAACTGCCTGCCCTGTCGCTTGAGGTGGTAGCCGGCGGCAAGCCCCGCCTGGCCTCCGCCGATGATCACCGTCTCGAACCGCTCCATCGCTTGCCTCCTCGACGTTTGATGTCGAGAGGGAAGCTATCGGCGGAAGGCCACGCCCGGCATCGAGCGAAATGCGCAATTTGCTTGCTCCCCGCACATGGGTAGTTCTATGTACGGCCCGCCTGAAGCCCGTGCTCGTAGACGTAGGCGGTCGCAGCCGCCCTGGTCGACACACCGAGCTTGGAGAAGATGTTGCTGACGTGACGGGCAACCGTCTTCTCGCTGATGAACAGCTGATTGGCGATGTCGCGGTTCGACTTGCCAGACGCCACCAGCCGGACGACCTCGACCTCCCGCGCCGACAACCCACCCGCCGCGGTCTTGACCTCCAGCTTCGCGGCGTCGGGCGCGGCGCCGAGCTCGGCGAACGTCTTCCGCGCCGCCGCTACCTCGAGGTCGGCCGCGTCCCGGTCCCCGAGCGCCCGGCACGCCAGGCCGATCTGGAGCCTGGTCCTGGCGGCCTCGTAAGGGGCGCCGAGCTCCTGCCATTGACGCAAGGCCGCCCGGAGCAGAGCCAGCGCTTCGTCGGCCCGTCCCGACGCGACGAGCACCGAACCGGTCGCGGCGTTCGCCCGGGCCCGCACGTATGGCGCTCCAAGGCTCTCGGCTGTCGCCTCGAGCTCCTCCGCGGCGGAGCCGGCCGCATCGATTTCGCCGCGGGCCAGCATGACCTCGACAAATGCCGGCAGGACCGCGCATTTGCTCGACGGCCCGCGGGCTTCGTCACGCTCCCGTTGCAGAGCAGTCGCGGCGGCTTCGACCTGTCCTTTCGCGAGCCTGATCAGGGCCAGGCCAGGCTGCGGCGACCGACCGGCCTCGCTGGCCCGCCGGTACGCTTCCTCGGCCTTTGCGTAGTCGCCGCGGACTCGGTGCAGCTCACCGAGCTGATAGAAGGCATCGCCGGCGGCAGCCTGCATGCGTGGCTGGGTGAGTAGGACGCAAGCCTTTTCGGCCTCGGCCACCGCATCTTCCCAGGCGCCGTGCAGCTGCAGGATCTCGGACCGGAACACCAGGCAGTCACCTCGAAAAGGAACCATTCCGGACTGCGACTCACACCACTGGTCGAGGGCCTCGGTCCACTCTCCCGCCCTACGCAGGTCGTAGATCGAGCGGCAGCCGTTGATCACCGAGCAGTAGACGATCCCGGCGATGACCGGGAAGAGCTCACCGTTCGTGACCGCGACCATGTTCTCGTCGAAGAGCTCCTGACCTGCGGAGATCTCTCCCAGTGCGATCAGCGACTGTGCGCGACCGAGCCTTCCCATGGCCAGCAGGTCCGCATCGCCGAATCGCTCGGCGATCTCGATCGCGTTGTCGAACATCTCAGCGGCTCGGACGAGGTCTCCGCTCCTCAACGTCATCAGCGCGGCCGGCATGATCACGTAACCGGCCTCAACGCAATCCGGACGCCCCTCGAGCAGCCGCCGGCAGCGCGCGATCCAGCCTGCGGCCTTCGCGACCTCCCCGCGGTTCACGAGGCTCATGGTCATGTTCGCCGCGGCCCGGACCGCGGGCTCGACGTCGCCGCGTTTCAGGAACGCGGAGTGCGCCTTCTGCAGCTGCTCGAGCGCTTCGACCTCGTGTCCGGTGAGCTGGGCCGCGGCCGAGAACATGTAGATGTCTTCCGCGTCTTGGGCGCCTCGAAGGTTGGCGTAAGCCTCGGGCCAGTCTTGCTCGAGGAATGCTGCGCGGCCGCGGGTCAGGTCAGCGGGCATCTCCGTATCGCAGCTCGCGTGGTGTTGACGCCCGCCATCGCTCGATCCACGTGCCTTGTAGCTCGGTTTTGCGCGGCTCCGCTTCCAGGGTCCTCACCGCCTTCTCGACCCTGGCGGTGAACGTGCGCGTGTCCTCCTTTGGCTCGGGCGTCATGGGCCTGCCGATGCGGACCCTGACCGGGTACGGCACGGGGAGCCTCTGGTGTCGCGGCATCACCTGGAATGCGCCCTGGATGTGAAGCGGCACCACGGGTGCGCCGGTCTCCCTGGCCAGGAAGCCGACCCCGGGCTTGAACTCCTGGATGCGCCCGTCTGGGGAGCGACTGCCCTCGGGAAACAGGACCAGGTTCCAACCCGACTTCAAGAGCTCGCTCGAGCTGTGCAGCTGTCCCTGCGCGCCGCCCGTGCGGGAGAACGGGAACGTATTCAGGAACAGGCTTACGACGTTGCCGAGGACCGGGTGCTTGAACCAGTAGTCGGCCGCGGCAGCGACGACGGTCCTGTCGCGGGCGGCGTCGGTGAGCGAGTAGAGGATCAGCGAGGTGTCT
Organism: Candidatus Dormiibacterota bacterium; assembly: GCA_024280995.1. Lineage (GTDB taxonomy): Bacteria > Chloroflexota > Dormibacteria > Dormibacterales > Dormibacteraceae > 40CM-4-65-16. The sequence goes on along the minus strand of JAMXLM010000036.1, from coordinate 77,184 downwards.
GCGTGGCTCGAGTGGTTGGCGGCGAAGATCGCCGGTCGCTTCAGCTGCTTCACCCACTCCCTGCCCTCGACCTTCGGATGAACCATCACCTCGGTGAACGGCAGGAGCAGCGCGCGCTGGATCAGCCAGCGGATCGAGCGCACAGGCTCGACGCGGGCCCAGCCGAGGTCGCTGGGAGGAGGCGGCACCACGGCGCCCTGCTCGGGCCACGTGTGCGGGCGGGGGGAGCTCCAGTGCCAGCCCTTGCGGACACGCGACACGTCGTCCAGCGCGGCGCCGGCGAGGTCGCCCAACCGGGTCAGCGGCCCTTCTGAGTACCAGGGCATCTATTTGATGCGGCCGTTGATCTTCGTGGCCGCGGACTCGCCGTCGGTGACCGGGATGTCGATCGCCAGGAGCGCGACCTCGAACTGTTTGTTCTGCCAGGCGGCGGCGTAAACCGAAACCGGTCCCAGGGTCACCTCGATGACAGTCGAGTTGTCGCCCAACCCCGTCTGGCTTCCCTGCTTCACAGTTCCGCCGGCGGACTTGACGTTCTCGATGTCGGCGTCGCTGAGGTTGAACTGGCTCAGCTGGGACTTGAAGTTCGCCGAAGCCGCGGCCGAGTCCTTGAAACGAATCGCGTAAACCTGCGCCTCCTTACCGGTCGGAGTCGCGCTGGAGAACGTTCCACAGGCCGACGGGTCGGCCGCGTAGACGGCGACGTACGTGTCGTTCGCGCCGGCCGACTTGGCCGCGTCGAAGTTCTGCTTGTCGGTTGCGTACTGGCCAGGGTCCTTGGACTGCTCCGCTGCGAGGTAGTGATCCCAGCTCCCGCTCTCGGCGCATTTCTGCAGGCCGGTGAAGTCGCCGGAGCTCGACGCCACGGTCTGCGCGGACGTCTGCTGGTTGCCGCTGCCGGCTGAGCCCCCGCACGCGCCCAGGAGCAGCACGAAACCCAGGACGGCCAGGCGGTTCACCTTTCTACTCGACCTCGCAGAGCATGATGGGCGGCGTTCTCAAGTGAGTAACGCTCGGGTAGCGCCCGACTGTCTGCTCAGCCATCTCGAACGCGTCCTCGAGGGTGGTCGCGCATTTCAGACCCAGGTGATGGACGACCTCTCGGTCACCACCGACGATGATGATGTCGCCGGCATGCTCCATCGCGTGGGCGGCCCAGTAAAGCGCGTAGAACGGGTGAGCGCCGTGGTACGCGTGTGATTTCCGGTAAAGCTGCCTGAACCACGGGTCTTCGGCAAAGCGCAGCTCGTACTTGCTCTCGATCTCGGCCGGGTCCTTGGTGTCGGAGAGGACCTCGTCGTAGAAGTCGATGTAGCTCGGGTGCTGCACCGCGTCGAACTCGTAGCGGGTCGGATGCGTGAGGATCAAGACGCCACCCTTTCTCAGCACCGGCTTGTTGCGGTAGAAGTTGAAAAGGTAGCCGGCCCCCATGCAGAGGACGAGCACCGGGTTCATCGGGGCGTTGACGTTGTAGGGCCCGAGGTACGGGACGCCGATGGTCACGATGTCCGTCTGGCCCTCGACGCGCACCGCGATCTGGCGGTTGACCGCGTCGAGCGTCTTGTCGTGAACCGCGTCGACCTGTCCGGCGTGGACGGCGGTCAGCCCGTATGGCGCACGCATGGCGTGGAAGACATTGCGCTTGAAGGCGGGGGGCGCGATGTCGGTCATCTGCTTGGTGGCGAGGAACATCGCCTGGTCCTGCGCGGTCCAGTCCGTCTCGCGCTTCTGCATGAAGTTGGCGATGGCCGGAAAGGCGTGGTTGTTGACCGTCGTCTCGATGTGGAAGACGCGCACCGTGTCCTCGATGAGCTGCCCCTGACGGATGCACGAGTGGTGCAGCGCCGAATCTGGCGGGTTCATGTAGGAGCGCGAGCCCAGCAACGTCTTGACGTTGTGGTGCGCCCGGATGCCGCGGTACGAGGCGAGCCCGGTGGACATCGACTTGTGCCCGCCGTCCATCGGCACCAGGGTGAGGTTGACGTAGATCACGAGGTCCGACTCGGCGGCGCGCCGGTTGAGGGTCACGTCCTCGCCGGCCGATGTCTTCCCGATGTACACGTTGTTCTCCGGGTCCTCGCCGTCGTGCTGATACAGGCGGTCGGGATGGAACGTGGTGAAGATTCGATCGCCGACGATGTGGCGCAGCTCGTCCTCGGTCATGCGCCGGTGCAGACCGAGCGCGGCGATGATGTGCAGGTCTTCGATGCCGGCCTCTGCCGCCATGTCGATGACCTCCTCCATCACCAGCTGGCGGACGTCCGGCGCCGCCATCGGCGGCAGAGGAAGCGAAAGGTCGTCGAAGGCGATCGTCAGCTTCATCCCGCGGCGCAGCAGCGACTTGAGCGGGTCGTCTTCGAGGGGCTTGGCCAGCGCGCGTTTGATGGCGCGTTCGGGGTGGGCGATCGGCTCGAGCGGGTCCGGCGGGTAGATGATTCGCGCGCCGAGCGGAAGCTTCTCGAGCCTGATCCCCTCGCCGAAGTGGTAGAGCACCGGCGGGGTGTTGCGATCGACCTCGATAACCGCACCTGGTCTCGGCATCTAGTGGCGGGCTCCGGAGGGCCGGAGCATATGTGCGGCTTCAGCGCCGGAGGCGCCCGGCCGCCTAGGCCGGCGCAGATGCAAGGAACTTCCGGGGCGCGCCACTAACCACGTAATCCTCGCAGGTCGAACGCGACCTTCACCGCGCCCAACCGGCCCACACTCATTGCGTACGTGATCGCGTCGCGATACTCGCCGAGGCTGAAGACCGGTCCCGTCAGATCCGCGAGGTCCATCTCGGGAGCAGCCTCGAGGGCGAGCTCGAAAGTCTTGCGGCCCTTGCGCTTCGGCTCGGCGCCGTACGCATACGCCCCCATCACGCTCAGCTCGCGCTGCCAGATCGGCGCCCAGTCGACCTTCTCCTCGCCCGGCATGCCGACCGCCACGACCGTTCCGCCCTCGCGCGTGAACCGCACCGCGTCGTTGAGGCTGTCCGCGCGGCCGACACATTCAAAGGTCACGTCGGCGCCGCCGAGGAGCAGGGATCGGTTCATACCGTCCAGGCGCCGCGCCCCGGTGGCGAACCGCACGCGCTGAAACACCTCCGCCGGCGAAACCACCTGGTCGGCGCCCAGCTTGCGCGCCAGGTCGCGCTGGGTGGGGTGCTTGGCGATCGCGATCAATCGCTTCGGCGGAGTGAAGAGCTTCACCGCCGCGATCGTCAGCAGGCCGATCGTGCCCGCACCCGAGACGACGACGATGTCGTCCTTCGTCGCGCCCCCTCGCAGCGCCGCATGGATGCAGCAAGCAAACGGCTCGATCAGGACAGCCGCTTCGTCGCTCAGCGTTTCGGGCACGGCATGGATCTGCGAAGGGTGCGCGACCAGCACCTCGCCCCAGCCGCCCCCCGTGTCGGCGCAGTAACCGGTCTGCAGTCCGACCTCGATCGGCCCGTCGGTGACGTTGTAGCAAAGCCCCGGCCGGCCCTCCGCGCACCGCGGGCAGGGCGGATCGATGCCGCGCACGATGCAGCCGAGCGCGGGCTCGATGACGACGCGCGAGCCGTCGTCGAGCACGCCCACGACCTCGTGGCCCGGCACGAACGGGTAACTCGTGAGGGGATCGAGGTAGAGGGAGACGTGACCGCCGATGGCGGCCAGGTCCGACCCACATATGCCGCTCAGGCTCGGCATCACGCGCATCCAGTTGCTCGCCGGGAGAACCGGCTCGGGGACGTCGCCCAGCTTCAGCATCGACAACGAGCTGGTCGCGACGTCCGGGCGCCCTCCGGCGGCCTTGACCACGGCGAAAGACGGGATGGAGCGCACGTACTGCAGGGCTAGCGTCGGACAGCCTCCAGGTACTCGGGCGAGCGGGGATCCGGCATCGGCAGCCGCCAGTTGCCGGGGGCCATCCGCCAGCGCTCGATCCGCCATCCGCGCTGCCCCGCAACCTGCGACAGCCGCGCGTCCGGGTTGACGGCGACGGGCGTGCCGACCAGCTCCATCATCGGCAGGTCGGACAGCGAGTCGGCGTAAGCAAAGCTGTCGGCAAGCGCGAGGCCGTTCCTGGTCGCGTACTCCTCGAGCAGCGCGGCACGCGCCTCGCCGGCGGGAGGCGGCGACTGCAGATCGCCCGTGAGCCGCCCGTGCTTGAGGAGAAGATGGGCGCAATCGACCTCGACGTCGAGCAGCTCCGCCAGTGGTTCGACCACGACGTCGATCGCTCCTGTCAGCAGGAGGACTCGATGACCGGCCCGCTTGTGCTCCCGAATCCGTCTCATGCCCTCCGGGTAGATGCGGCGCAGCGTCACCGCGTCGAGGGCCTCGCGACCAAGACGCTTCATCACCTCGGGATCGAGCCCATCGTATTCGCGGTAAAAGCTGCGCTGGAACTCCGCACGAGAGCGGCGCTCGAGGTAGAGCCAACGCGGCGCCTGGTGCAGCATCCTGGCCATGAACGCGGGCCAGTCTTCGAGCGGCTGCGCGCGGAGGCGCATCCAGAGGAAGTACTCGACCACGTTTGTCTCGACGAGCGTGCCGTCGACGTCGAACACCGCCAGCACGTCGGCGCGGCCGGCGCGGCGCTCGATCGCAGAACGCACCGAGCTCGACTCCGGTTTGGGCGCGGTGCTGCCGCTCGGCTGCTTGCCCTTGCGCGCGATCGTCTCGGCCCGCGACATCCGAACAACCGTCGGAAAGTGAACGTCCTGGAAGTAGCGTGTCCAGTCGTAGAGCGCCGGATCGAGCGGAAACGTCTTGCGCTCGTCGGCCGGGACCCTGTCCCACAGGGTCATCACGTTGCGCGTGTCGAAGATGCAGTCGACCTCCGTGTAGACGCCGTAGAGCTGGATTAGGTTGAGGCCGCGATCAAGGCGCTCCCGCTCCGCGTTCAGGTCGTCGGAGACCGACGCGACCGTCGCGCCGAGCGGCAGTCGCTCGATGAACCACTGCGCCGCCTCTACCGCCCGAAGCGCGATGCGCGCCTGAGTCGCGATCTCCTGCCGCGTCGGAAAGGTCCACGACGGAGTGCCGATGGCCTGGCCGTAGCGGTCACGCAGGGGATTCTTGGTGAAGTAGTCACGCGCCTCCTCCTCGAGCCGGCGAAGGCGGAGTGGGTTCCGGCTGCCCGAGGCGGCGTGGTAGACGCGAGGCTTGTCGTCGGGCGGCGGGTCCGCCGCCACCGCGAGCACGGTGTTGACGACGAAGTCCGCCGGGATGATGTCCAGCAGCGAATCAGGCAGGCCTGAGAAATCGCGGAGGATGTTGCGCCCGAAGGCGAGGATCAGCGGCTCCGCCATGCGGAAGCCCTCGAGCCATCCCGGGAACGGCTCGGCGAGCGCGCTCTCGATGATCGACGGCCGGACGATCGAAAGCGGGATGTCGCCGTGCAGCTCGACCACTGCGTGCTCGGCCATCGCCTTGGTGAAGGAATAGATGTCGGAGAAGCCCATCGCGTTTGCGTGAACCCGGCCACGCTCGACGAGGCGATCTTTGACCCAGCGTTCGCGCAGCCTCTCGGTGGCGCGCGCAACCGCCGGCGTCCCGGCCGGCCCCATCCGCGATCGCGCCTCGCGGCGCAGCTTGTTCAAGATCTCCGGCCGGCGCGATTCCTCTTCGACCGGTGCGCGGAGGTTCGACAGCACCTCGGCCTCATGCCGCCAGTTGAGGCCCGGGTCGAGCGGCGGCTCCTCGCGGACCAGCCCGCGAAGCATCCCGCCTACGTAAGCGGTCGACACGTGGACGAGGTGCGGTCGCGCACCGCTGGTACGCAGTGCCTCGACCAACCTGGCGGCGCCGAGAAGGTTGGTCTGCGCCGAAAGGTCGGCGGGATTGTCGAACTCGACCGCCGCGGCCGAGTGAATCACGACGTCGCTCGCGCGCAGCTGCTCGCGCGACGCCTCGCTCAGCCCGAGCCCATCGCGCCCGAGATCGATCTCGACGACCGCGAGCTTCTCCGCCGCGAGCGCCGCGAACCTCTCCTCGCCGAGCTCTTCCTTGAGACGCTTGAAGGCAGGGCTCGACAGGACCTCGCGCTCGAGCCGGTCGGAAGCCGCGCGGCGGGCGCTCGAGCGAATCGCCAGGTTGATCCGGGCGATGTCGCGGATCGAGCGGAGGCACTTCTCGACCAGCGACTTGCCGAGGAAGCCGGTGCTGCCGGTGATCAGAATCGTCTTGCCCCTGAGGGCGTCGGCGATCACCGAACGAAGTCTAGTTCCAGCGTTCTCCGTGGTTCAGGTGTGGAACCTGGACGACGAGTGAGCCGGCGCCGCTCGTCCAGCCCAGCCCGGACGTGGCGGACGCCCAGAACCAGTACGCCTGCCCAGGCTTGCCGACGAACGTCGCCGAGGCGTTGACCTGGTTGCTCCGCCAGGTCCACATCGCGCCGTCCTGGGTCACCAGGTAGACGTTGAACCGCATGTTGCCGGGGCTCCACCACGACACCGCCACGCGCGTGGGGTCGTCGGGCGAGGCGATCGCATTGATGGTCACGTTGGGCATGGTGATCGGCGCGAACCGGGGCGAGCCGCCGATCCACAGGTCACCGATGTCGCGCGGGTACGGGTCGGCGTAGGAGCCCGACCAGCCGTACGGGTCGACCGGGCCGTTGCCGTTGATGAAGTACACGCCGAAGTGCAGGTGTGGGCCGGTGGCGGTGCCGGTCATTCCGGAGATCGCGATCACCTGGCCACGCGAGACGTACTGGCCCTTGCTGACCAGGATGCGCGACAGGTGGCCGTAGAAGGTCATCAGGCCGTTGCCGTGGTCGATCTCAACCGTCTGTCCGCTGAGGCACGTGTGGCAGCCGGGCACCAGCCAGTTCGCGAGCATGACGCGCCCTCCCGCGGCCGCGGCGACGGGCTCGTAGTAGAGGCCGTAGTCGTAGCCATCGTGGCCCGAGTAGTAGAGGTAGTCGTGGCCGCCCGGCGTCTGAGCGTAGCCGGCGTCGAAGCCCGGGTCAGGCCCCCCCACCTTCGCCGAGGCGACGACGCCGTCGTAGCGGCAAACATGGCCGGTGACGTTGTAGTTCGGGCCGCAGTGGTCGAAGAGCGAGGTGATGTAGTGCGGGCCCATGAACGGCAGCGTCAGGAACGCGCCGGCTGCCGGCGCCTCGCCGATGTTGGCCGTGCCGTCCTCGATCGGTCCGTATGTGATCTGGCTCGGGTACGACCAGCGCGTGTACCTGCCCGGCGGGTTGCCGGGCGGCAGGGCGGAATGCGCCTCCGCGGGAAGCGCAGACAAAAGCAACGAACCGAGGGCGAGAAAGAGGAGTACGACCCGCATGGCCTTGGAAACGAGATTGCTCACCCTAGGGTTGCGCTCCAAACAGGCCGGCTGGGATTTGGTTAAGTTTCGCAAATGGCCCCACTCAGTCAAGGACGCGCGGCCGTATTCGAAGAGCCGGTAGGCCCGACCGGGGTCCACGTCCGCGACCGGCCTCGGACCGAGCCGGCGCCGGGCATGGTGGCCGTGTCCATCAGGGCGGCCTCGATCAACCATCTCGACCTGTGGCTCGTCCACGGTGCGCAGCGGGTGCCGCCGCCGCGCGTGATCGCCGCCGACGGCGCCGGCGTCGTTCACGCCTCTGCCGATCCGAGCTGGAAGGCCGGCGACGAGGTCGTCATCTACCCGGTGGTCTGCGACTGGGAGTGCGATTGGTGCCGGCGCGGCGAGCAGGTCCGGTGCCCGCACTTCGGGGTCATCGGCGAGCATTCGGACGGAACCGCCTGCGAGCTGTTCCACGTCGACGGGCGCAACCTCTACCCGAAGCCGAAGGGGCTCACCTGGGATGAAGCGGCGGCCTTTCCGCTCACGTTCCTGACGGCGTGGCGGATGCTGACGACGAGGGGACGACTGCGACCGGGCGAGAAGGTGCTGGTCGTCGGCGCGGGCGGCGGCGTGGCCGTCGCCGCGATCGTCATCGCCAAGCACCTCGGCGCGCGTGTCTTCGCCACGAGCCGCTCACACGCGAAGCAGCAACGGGCTCTCGAGATCGGCGCCGAGGCGGCCTTCGACTCCACGGAGTTCAGCAAGGCGGTGCGCGGGGCGAGCGGCGGCGGAGTCGACGTCGTGATCGAGTCCGTCGGGCCCGCGACGCTCGGCGAGTCGATGCGCGCGGTCTCCCAGGGAGGTCGCATCGTGGTCTGTGGCTCGACCACCGGCGTCAAAGCCGAGATCGGCATGCCGCGGCTGTTCTGGGGTCAGCTCGACCTTCTTGGCTCGACCATGGGCAACGCGGGGGAGTTCGAGGCGGTGTTGAAGGCGATCGACGAGGGGATGCGGCCGGTGGTGGACGAGGTCCATCCGTTGGATGATGTGCAGGCAGCGCTGAAGCGCCTCGACGGCGCGGAGCAGTTCGGCAAAGTCGTCGTTTCGGTCTCGTAATAAGGAGAGGAAGCTCGATGCGGGGATTCAAGGCGTTCCTGTTGCGCGGCAACGTTGTCGACCTCGCCATCGCGGTCGTCATCGGCGTCGCGTTCGGTGCTGTCGTGACGTCGTTTGTGAAGGACCTGGTGACGCCGCTGATCGCCGCCCTCGGCGGCAAGCCCGACTTCTCGAACCTCTACTTCACGGTCAACAACAGCAAGTTCCTGTATGGCGACTTCATCAACGTCGTCATCGCGTTCGTGATCATCGCCGCGGTGATCTACTTCTTCGTCGTAGTCCCATACACGGCGCTCATCGAACGCTCGCGCAAGGAGCCGCCCGCCGACCCGACGACCAAGAAGTGCCCGGAGTGCCTCAGCGAGATCCCGATCGACGCTCGCAAGTGCGCCTTCTGCACGTCACCGCAGACGGCCTAGCGTTTGCTGAACATGAAGCCCGGACGTTCGGCGTAGAGCCAGGCGCCGATCCACAGGACGGGGACGGCGAACAGCAGCACCAGGAGTTGCGACGCCGCCGCGACGTAGGCGATGACGAACATGCCGAGCACCGAAACGAAGGTCGCGATCCGGCCGCGCACGAAGCTTTCGTCGTTGCTGCCGTTGATGGTCCCGCGGACGATCGCGGTGTCGATCAGGAACTCGGAAAGCGGTGTGTCATCTGACGCGTGCATCGCGTCCTCCTCTTCGGCCTGGCGCCGGAACCGCCCACACTTTTGACGCCGTCGCGTCACTCAGGGTGACGACCCTGCCTGCGACGTTCACCGCCAGTGTCTTTCCCACCTCGTCGGTTTCCTTGACGACGATCTCCCGCCCGGGCGTCAGGTCACGCTGATGGAGGTAAGCGAGCAGCGGTGGCGCCTCTCGTTCCGCCACCTCCGAGACCCTCGTGATGGACGCTCGGTCGCCCTCGCGCAGCGACGAGAGCCGGACCTCACGCTCCACGGGCTCGGTGTAGCCGGGGATGGGATTGCCGTGAGGGCAGGTCTTCGGCCGCCCGAGCACCTCGTAGAGTCGCCGCTCGACGACATCGGAGACCGCGTGCTCCAGGCGCGCCGCCTCGGCGTCGGCGGTCACCCAGTCCAGGCCCAGGGCGTCCGTCAGCCAGCGCTCCATGATCCGGTGGCGTCGCACGATTGCCTCCGCGGACCGCATTCCGGCGTCGGTGAGCTCGATCTCCTTGCGGCTGTTCATGCGGACCAGGCCGTCCCGTGTCATCCGCCTCAGCCCCACCGCGACGGTGGGCCGGCTGACGCTGAGCCAGTCGGCAAGGCGCGAGCTTCGAAGGGGCTCCTTCTCCGACCACATGTAGTAGATCGCCTCGAGATAGCGAGAGACGACCTCGGAGGGCTCCTTGCCGGCGCCGTTAGACTGATCTAACTGCATCTTTTGAGCGTACTAACCTCGTGAGACAACTATGACCCAGTGGGGCGCCGTCTTACTCGGAGCCGTCGCCGGCGGAAGCGTCTTCATCGGGCTTCCCGTCGCGCGCATGCGCGGCCTTCCGAAGCCTGTCCAGGGGTTTCTCACCGCGTTCGCGACCGGCATCCTCGTCTTCCTGCTGTGGGACATCCTGAGCCACGCGGGCGGGCCGGTCGAGGCCGCGGCGCTGGACGGGAAACGAACCACCTTCGCGATCATGGCCGTGATCTTCGCGCTCGGCATCGGCGTCGGGCTGCTCGGCCTGGTGTACTTCAACCGCAGCGTCTTCAGCCACCTCCGCCACGGCACCGCCAACCCGTCGGCGCAGTCGCTGACGCTCGCCATCGCCACCGGCCTCGGCCTCCACAACCTCTCCGAAGGCCTGGCGATCGGAGAGTCCGCACACGTCGGCGCCATCGCGTTCACCGGCGTGCTGGCGATCGGGTTTGCGCTCCACAACATCACCGAAGGCTTCGGCATCGCCGCCCCGATGACGACGGAGCAGCGACCCGCGCCGTGGAGCTTCCTCCTCCTCGCCGGCCTGATCGGCGGCGGGCCCACGTTCATCGGCACGTGGATCGGCTACCTGGCGACGTCGAGCTACTTCTCGATCGCGTTCCTGGCGGTCGCCGCCGGCGCCCTGCTCTACGTCCTGAACGAGCTGTTCAACCTCGGGCGGCGGATCAGCACCCCGCAGAACTTCGCATGGGGCTTGCTCCTGGGCTTCCTGACCGCCTACGCGACCGACCTTTTCCTGACGGTCCTGACCGGGTCCTAGCGGGACCTAGCTGGCCGCGGTCTCCATCTCCGGGTCAGGGTCCCAGTCGTGCCAGTCCGGGTAGCGCCACCGGAAAAGGCGCTCCTGGATCTCGAACAGGTTGTCGAGCGTCTGCTGCACGACGGTGGTGTCGCGGAACGGCTCCCGGATGTTCTCGGGCATGTCCTCGACGGTCCGCTGGATGTCAGCCCGGACCCGCTTGGGAACGGTCTTGACCCCGTCTCGGTTCATCTCCTCGAGGAGCCATAGGATTCGGTCGGTGGCTTTGAGCATGGTGTGGAAGGCGTAACGACGGCGGTTGTTCCGGATCGTCGCGCTCAACTGCTGCTCGATGCGGCTGCTTGTGTGATCGATCATCGGGGGGTTCGTCTCCTAGCTTACCCGCTGCCGAAAGCCTCATGAACGACCGTTTTCTGCTACAGATCGAACACCTGTTCAAGCCCGTCGACGGGTGGGGCGAGTTCAGAAAGGGCGCCCGGCACGCCGCCGTGACGTTCGTCCTCTACCGGGCCGCGGGGCGCTGGACGGTACCGTTCGTGCGCCGCCGCGCCGACCTCCGCGACCATCCCGGCCAGGTCGCGCTGCCGGGAGGCGGGGTCGAGGAGGGCGAGTCGGCGTGGCAGGCGGCGCAGCGCGAGGTGGCGGAGGAGATCGGGGTGCCGGTCGGACGGCTCGAGCCGCTGGGCGCCGGTGATCCCATCTACGCAGCCGTCACCAACTTCTCCGTGGTGCCCTTCATCGCGCACCTGCCCGATCCGGTCGAGTCGTTCGTGCACGATCCGCGCGAGCTCGAAGGCGTGCTGGCGATCCCGCTCGACCGGTTGCTGGACGACGCGGAGTGGCAGGTTTCCGACGGGACCTGGCGGTTTCGCTACCTCGCCCATGAGCGGAGCGTGGTCTGGGGACTGACGGAACGGATCGTCTACGGCCTGGCCCCGCGGCTCAGGCAAGCGCTCGCCGCAGGTCGAACGACGGATCTTCCAGCTGCTGAGTCGTGACGCTCTTCCGGGCCTCCATGACCCGGCGCACGCGCGCGATGGTGTGGTGATCATTGATCCCGGTCGCCGCGATCAGCGCGCCGCCGGCCAGGTAGAAGACCGTGAAGGGCGGCTTGCCGAAGTCGCCGCGGGTGACGGTTGAATCCCAGGCGAGCCCCGCGCCCACGTACTGGATGTTGAGGTCGTACTGGTCGGACCAGAACCACGGGACCTCGGTGTAGTCAGTCGGAGCGCCCGCCATCGTCCTTCCCACCGCGAACCCCTGGCGCTCCGAGGTCTGGAAGTGCTCGACGCGAATGCGCGACTGATAGAGCGGGTGGAAGAACCGCGTCACGTCGCCGGCGGCGAACACGCTCGGGATGGAGGTCCTGCCCGACTGGTCGACGGCGATCCCGTTGTCGAGCTCGGGTCCGTCCATGGTTCGGGGCACTGAACCGACCGCGACCAGGTCGGCGGTCGAGGTCGTTGTGTTGAGGCGCATTTCCACGCCGTGCTCCCGATGCGCCCCGGCGAGGTACGCGCCGAGCTCGGGCCCGAGGACGCGGACGAGCGGCTGAGCCAGCGCCTCGAAGACGCGGACCCTGAGGCCCTTCTGCGCCGCGGCCGCGGCCACCTCACAGCCGATGAACCCCGCGCCGAGGATGTCGAGCGCACCACCTTCGTCGAGTCGCTCCTTCAGCCGCACGGCCTGGTCCAGGTCGCGGAGGTAGAGCGCGTCCTCGAATCCCGGGAGCCTGCGCGAGTCCGAGCCGGTCGCGAGGCACAGGATGTCCCAGCCGATCGTGCCGCCGTCTTCGAGCAGCACCCGCCGATCCTCGAGGCCGAGGTCGACGACCTTGCGCCCCAGCTCGAGGTCGATGGCCAGCTGCTCGTACTGCGCTTTCGGTCGGAGCGGCAACCCGTCTCGCCCGACCTTGCCGAGCAGGAACTCCTTGCTCAGGTAGGGCCGCTCGTAGGGACGCTCCAGCTCCGCCCCTATGAGCGAGATCTTGCCCGCGAACCCGCCGTCCCGAAGGCCGGCCGCAACCGCGTCGCCGGCCGGGCCGGCTCCGACGATTACCGCTTCGTCTGTGTCGGCCGTTCCAGCTCCCTGAGCTTGCGGAGGGAATAGAGGAGGTAGCCGCCCAGCACCACGACGGCGAACACGTACGCCGGAATGAGGTAGCTCACGGCACGGGCTCCGGCTCTCGAGCGGTCACGACCTGCACCGGTTCCGCGAGGTGGAGCTTCTCGTCCTGAAGGGTTTCGATACGGTAGCGGATCCACACCATCACGCCCGCCAGCACGAGCGTGCAGGCCATGGTGAAGAGGAACGTGCCCAGCATCGCCGCCGGCAGCGCGTCGTTGACGATGACCGGTCCCGGGTGCTGCGTCCGCCACCACGTGACGCTGAAGTGCACGATCGGCACGTCGATGAAACCGAAGATGCCGACGACGGCCGCGAGCCGCGCGGCCTGGCGGCCCGGCTCAGCGAGCCGGCGCACGAGCAGGTAGCCCACGTAGATGATCCACAGCACGAGCGTCGAGGTCAGGCGTGCGTCCCAGGTCCAGAAGGTGCCCCAGATGGGTTTGGCCCAGAGCATCCCCATCACGAGGGTGATCGTGGTGAAGATCACTCCTACCAGCGCGCCCGCGCGGGCGAAGCGGTCGGCGACAGCGTTCTCGTTGCGCAGGTAGATCAACCCGCCGAGCAGCACCACGGCAAAGCAGCCATAAGCCGCGATCGCCGAGCTGACGTGCAGGTAAAAGATCCGCTGAACCGGTCCCTGCAGGTAGTCGGTCGGGGCGTAGAAGAAGATCGCCGCGCCCGCGACGAGCATCAGAGCGACGGCCCCCGCCGCCCATTTTTCGTACCTATTCATCGAGCACGAAGCGAGCGGCCAACGACGTGAGCACGACGAACAGTATGTCGAAGTCGATGAGCAGGCCGATGGCCTCCTGGTAGTTGCCCGGCAGCCCCATCGCGGACTGCACCGCCGTGCCACCGGCGATGACGAACGGAATCCAGAGCGGAAGCGTCAGCAGGGGCAGCATGAGCTCGCGCGCGCGGACCCTGGCCACGATCGCGGCGAACATCACGCCGAGTGCCGCCATCCCGATGGTCGCAAGGAGCACCGCGAAGACCACGTCTGCGCTGAGCGGTGTCCCGAAGAAGATCGCGAGCGCGGGAAGCAGAACAGCCTCGCAGACGATGAGCAGGGCGGTGGCGGCCAACGCCTTGCCGGCGAAGATCGCCACCGGCGATGCGGGGGTCATGAGCATCGCGTCCAGCGACGCCTGCTCACGCTCCGCGGCGAAGGTACGCCCAAACGCGACGAGGCCGGCGAACACCAGCGCGAGCCACAAGATGCCGGGTGCGATGTTCGCGGCATTCGTCCTGTCGATCACGAAACCGAAATTGCCGATCAGCAGGGCAAGCACGATGAACTGAGCCAGCGCAGGCACGATCTCGCGCGTGCGCCACTCGGACCTCACGTCCTTGCGAAAGACCGCGAAGGCCACGCGGACCGGGTTCACTTCACCACGTGGAGGCGGCTTGCGGTGCCGTGCGACCGGCCGTGTCGCAGGATGAGGGTGCGCTGGCACAGGCGGTTGGCGAGGGCGTGGTCGTGCGTCGCCATGACGACCGTCTTGTCGCGCATGACACGGGTCAGAAGATCGGCGGCGTCGTCGCCGAGGCTCGTGTCGGGCTCGTCGAGAATGAGCAGCCGAGGCTCGTGCAGGATCGCGCGCGCGATCGCGAGGCGTTGCTGCATCCCGCGCGAAAGCTCGCCTGCACGTCGCTTGGCCATGGGCACGAGGCCGACCACGTCGAGCGCTTCCTCGACACGCGTCCTGGCGACCTCCTGGAGGTCGCAAAAGAACTCGAGGTTCTCGGCCGCCGTGAGGGCCGGGTAAAGGCCGGTCGCATGCGCGACGTAGCCGAGGTAATGGCGCAAGCGGCGCCGCTCCTTCACGGCGTCGAGCCCGGCGATCTGCAGCCGGCCGGACGTGGGCCTGAGCATCGTGGATAGGATCCGCAGCAAGGTGGTCTTGCCGGCCCCGTTGTCGCCGAGGACCGCCATGTGCTCGCCTGTGTCGATGACGAGGTCGACTCCTTCGAGGGCCAGCTCCCGGCCGAACCAATGCGTGATGCCGTTGCCGACGACCAGGCTCACGGTTGCTCCGGCGGGGTCTTCAGCAGGGGCCAGAGCACAAACGGCCCCACCAGGAACAGCAGCAGGGTCGCGACGATGATCGCCATCGCTAGAGACTGAGAGTAGCCGCGACGCGGCGTCTTGCCAACTCCGGCTGCAGGCTGGGCGCGCCGGCGTTGCCGAGCAAGACGCCCAGGATGATCACCGCGCCGCCCGCCCAGATCCAGGTCACCAATGGGTTGACGAAGACCCGGAACGACGCCGACCCGTCGGAGCCCGTGTCCGCCAGCACGACGTAGACGTCGGCCACCGGTGTCGTCGAGATGGCGACGTGGGTAAGGGCCTGACCGCCGAGACCCGCATACGTCGCACGCGACGGTTCCAGGGTCTGATCGCCGAACCTCATGCCCGCGATGAAGTCGGTGTGGTCGCCGTCCTGGCGCTGCTCCGAGCCGGTGTAGGTGAGCGTGTAGCCGGCGACGCTCACCTGCTGGCCCGGGGTGAGGGTCACGTCCTTCTCCTGCTGAGCGACGTGCGACGCGGCGAGCCCGACCGCGACCACGACCAGGCCCAGGTGCGCGAGATAGGCGCCATAACGCCGGCGGCCGCGGAGGATTGCCTCCGGCTTGCGCATCAGCGCGCGCCCGTACTCGGTGAACACCGTGGCAGCCGCCGCCGCGGCCAGCGGCAGCGCGATGAGGGCCGCTACCGACCTGACCCCCGCCCCGAGCATCATCACGAGAGTCAGCGCAAGAGCCGCGCCCGGCCAGCGCAGGGCACGGAGCGTGGGCCGTCCCGCATGCCGCCACGGCAGCAAAGGACCGATCGCCATCAAGGCAAGGACGGCGGCGAGCAGCGGCGCCGCCGCCCGCTCGTAGTACGGCGCGCTGACGACGCGCTCGAGACCGAACATCCCCGAGACCAGCGGCAGCACGGTGCCCCAGAACACGACGGCTATCACCCCGATCAGGAGCACGTTCTGGAGCACGAAGGCGCCTTCACGCGAAACAGCCTCGGCGGGCCGGCCGGAGGCGGTCCCGAGCGAGCTCGCCCTGGTCCCCAGCAGGACGGCGGAGAACGCGATGCACACGCCGAGGAACGCGAGGAACCACGGGCCGATGGCGCTGATCGCAAACGTGTGAACGGACGGAACGACGCCGCTCCGGACGATGAACGTGCCGAACACGACCAGCAGGAAGGCGAGGATCACGAGGCCGAAGTTCCAGGCTCGCAGGCGGCCGCGCTTCTCCTGGACCTGCGCGGAATGCAGATACGCGGTGGTCGCCAGCCACGGCATCAAGGCGACGTTCTCGACGGGGTCCCAGCCCCAGTAGCCGCCCCATCCGAGCACGTGGTACGCCCACCACATGCCGAGCAGCAGGCCCGATGTCTGGAGTCCCCACGCGAGCAGCGCAAAACGCCGCGTGTGGGCGATCCATGCGCTGTCGGCTCGCCCCGCGAGCAATGCGGCGCACGCAAACGCGAACGGGATCGCGAAGGCGGCAAAGCCGGCGAGCACGACGGGCGGGTGGATCAGCATCCCGCCGTCGCGGAGCACCGGGTTGAGACCAAGGCCGTCGGGCGGCGTCACCGACAGCAGCTCGAACGGGCTGGCGACGACCGCGAGCACGAAGAGGAAGAAGGTCAGGAGGGTGGCCAGTATCCCGGTCGCGTACGCGGCCACCCTGCCGCCCAACACCGCGCTCGCCACGAGCGAGGCGCTTCCGAGCAGACCCAGGATCAGCGTCCAGTAGAGGAGCGATCCCTCCTGCCCGCCGTAGAAGCCGGCCGCGACGAGCGCGATGGGCGTGCTCAGGTCCGTGTGCTCGGCGACGTAGGCCAGCGAGAAGTCGTGAGTCAGCAGGCCCGTCTCGAGCAGCACCGCGGCCAGCAGCGTCATCGCCGTGGCGGCGTAGAAGGCGCGCCGGCCGACCTGGATGAAGACCGCGCTTTCGCGCGCACCTGCCCAGAAGGACAGCAGCGCCGAGAACCCGCCGAGCACGAGGCCGGCCAGAAGCGCTCCGGCGCCGAGGTATCCCAGGATCACGGAATCAAGAGGTGTAAGGCTGGGTCGAGAAGCGCGACGGGCACTTCGCGAGCAGCGTCTTCGCGTGGAAGACGCCGTCGCTGCCCAGCCGCCCTTCGGCGACGACCGTGATCCCCGGCTTGAAGATATCCGGCAGAGTGCCCGAATACTCGACCGGCATCGCCGCCGTGCCGTCCTCTTCGGTGAATCGCACCGTCAGCCCGCCGTCCGACTTCACGACGTCGTCCTGGACGACGCCCGCGACGCGCACGTCTCCGGACTGAGCCTGCGCGTGCGATTGCAGCTCCGCCACCGTCAGGTAGTACTCGCTCGTGCCGCCTGAGGTCGTGTAGATGAGATATCCGACACACGCGGCGACGAGCGCGACCGGGATCCCCCACTTGACGGCGAGGGTCATGCGCCGACCAGTCCGAGGTAGTGGTCGAGAGTGCTCGCGTCGAGCGGGCCGGTGAACGACGCCACGACGTCTCCCTGCGAGTCGATGAAAAACGTCGCCGGCAGGCCCGCCACTCCGTACGACTGGTAGCTCCCGGCGACGATCGGTCCCGCCGGATAGGCGTGCGGATGGTTTTGCTCGTAGGCGCTGAACCCTGCCGTCGTGTCCTGGTTGTCGGCGCCGACGAATGCGACGTCCGGATGCTTGCTCGCGCCGTCGGCGAGCACGCCGCCCTCTGCGACGCACGGCCCGCACCAGGATGCCCAGAAGTTCAAGACCACCGGCTTGCCCTGCAGCTCCCAGACGCGGACCTCGCCTCCCGACTGGGGCTGGATCGCGAGTCGCGGCGCCGGCTTGCCCAGGACCGCCGGGTTGGAGAGGGCGGCGTGGCCCAAGCCCCAGGCGAGGGAGAGCATCAGGACCGAGGCCAGGACGATGCTTACGGCCCCGATCGCGACCGACCGGCGTGTCACCGCCTGAGTCTAATTAGACGGGTAGCGCATTCGCGGTCGCGATCCTGGCGTAGAGCCGCGCGCTCGGCTTCACCGTCCGCTCGAGCGTCTTGCGATCGACCGCGATCAGGCCGAACCGCGCCTGGTAGCCCCGCGCCCATTCGAAGTTGTCCATGTTCGTCCAGTGGAAGTAGCCGCGGACGTCGACTCCGTCTTCGATCGCAGCCTGGACGTTGGCGAGCACGTCGGTCAGGTAGCGCTCGCGCAGTGAATCGTCGTGGGTGGCGATCCCGTTCTCGGTGACGTAGACGGGCTTCCCGAACGGCTTGAGCTCGTTCAGAACCTGCCGTATCCACACCGGGTTCGAGGCCCATCCCATCTCGGTCATCGTCGCGTCAGGCGGGTTGAACCTGCGCACAAACTGGTCCTGGGGCCGTCGCGGATCGAAGGCGCACAGCTGGCCCCAGTAGTGGGCTATGCCGATGAAGTCGGACTGCGCCGCGATCACCTTCTCGATCGCGGCGCCTGCCGGCCACCGATCGGTGAGCGCCTGCGCGCCCGACGCAGCCATCCGGTCGAGCGGGGAATCCGACGCCGGCATCAACAGGAACTTGTGATGCGACAACCCGACCTGGGATTCGGGCCGGCGCCGCTTGATCGCCGCGTAGGCGAGCTCATGCGCGCGACGAAGGTGGCGCGTGACGCGGTAGTTGGCGATGAGGTCGCCGCGGCGGCCAGGCGGAAACTCGCCGGTGACCCAACCGTTGACGCCATAGATCGTCGGCTCGTTGATCGTGCACCACATCCCCGCGAGGTCGCCGAGCTCGTCGACCACGCGCTGCACGAATGGAAGGAACGCTCGCGGTGAATCGGGCGACGTCCAGCCGCCCTTGCGCACGAACCAGAGCGGGCTCGTGAAGTGGTGCAGCGTGACCATCGGCAACAGGCCCTGCTCGCGCATCTCGCCGAGGACGTCTCGGTAGTGGCGCATCTGCCGCTGGTCGAACTCGCCTTCGGACGGCTCGATCCGCGACCACTCGATGGAAAGCCGATGCGAGTTCTGCGCCAGGTCCCGCAGCATCGCGAAGTCCTCGCGATACCGGTGGTAGAAATCGCATGCGACGGCGGAGGAATCGCCGTTGGCGATATGGCCCGGCGTTTGCTCCCACTCCCACCAGTCGTTGTTGCGGTTGTCGCCCTCGACCTGGTGAGCCGCGCTCGAGGTTCCCCAGAGAAAACCCTTGGGGAATCGCTTCACCGCTAGGCGGCCGCGCTCGCCGGCTTGTCGATCTTCGGCGGAGGGATGTACTCCCATGACCGCGGAGTATCGCCGTCCATATCGATCTGCAGCATCCCCGCCTTGCCGATCGCCTTGCGGTGCATCTCGCGCTCGTGCTGGGGCCGGCCGTCGAGCAGAATCCAGGCCGCGTTCAGCGGGTCGGCGTGGCTGACGAGCGCGGCCGCGTCACCAGGGTGCTCGATCGCGACCCGACGCACGACCTCGAGCACCCGCTTGCCCATGACCTCGATCGTCTCGTCGCCGGGCAGCATGCCCCGCCGCGCCTTGTGCACGACCCACAGCGGACGCCTCACCGGGATCTGCCAGTAGGGCACGCCCTGCAGGTAGCGCGAGAACTCCGCCTCGACCAGCCTGGGATCGACCTCGAGCGCCGGTTCGGGCGTCAGCTCGGCCGCGATTATCTCGGCCGTCTCCTTCGCGCGCTCGAGCGGGCTATGGACGATCAGGCCGATACCCTCAGCCTGCAGGCGCCGCCCCACAGCCGCCGACTGTGCTCGCCCGAGCTCGCTCAGCCGGAAGCCGGACAGGTGGCCGTAAAGGACCCGATGAGGGTTCTCGACCTCCGCATGCCGGACTAGAAAGATCCTGCTGTGAGGGCCGCGGTCCCGGAGCATCCTTGCATCTTCGCGGCTCATACGGCCGGGCGCTGTCGCGCTGAAGCCGGCGTCAGGGGACCTGTCGCGTCAGCGTCACGCATCAACGATGCGTTCCTCGTCGCGCCACCCCTTCCTTGGCTCCGGCCGTCTGCGCTCGCGAATCTGCGGCGGATCTCCGAGGCCCGCGACCCTAGCGTCTGTAAGCGCCGACTGTCGTCCGGTTGGTCCCGGCCGAGCGGCCGAAGTCGAGCGCCTGGTAAGCCTCGCGCAGAAGGTCGCCTGTGTACTCGCGCCGGTTCATGACGCCCGCCTCGTCGTCGGGTCGGTAGTGAGCGTCGATCGTCGCGGCCCCGCAGCTCACGGTGATCCGCCTCCAGGCGCCGCTGCCGAAGTCGTGAGAGGCGATGCTGCGCCGGATCTTGTCTGCCGCCAGCGCCGCGCCTTGCTCATCGGTCTCGGGCAGTACGATCCCGAAGTGCGGCGGCCCGTCCACGTCGAGAAACCCGACCGTGTCGGTGTCGCGGACGGCCTGACCCAGCCGCTCCGCCATCTCCCGGAGCAACGCCTCGACCTGCACCGGCTCGAGCTCGTTGTGGATGTGCTCGGCGTGGTCGAGCTCGACCACCAGCACCGAGAGAGGGCGGTGGTAGCGCACGGAGCGGTTCGCCTCCTGGCCGACCAGGGCGTACAAGAACTTCGAGTTCCAGATGCCCGTCGTCGAGTCGACGACGCCGAAAAGCGGGCTCGAGGTTCGGTCGAGCTGGCTGTGTCCGCAGCTCGGGCAGTACTGGGACGTCTCCGGGACGTCCGAGCTGCAGTACCAGCAGGTCGCCATGACCGGCGAATTGTAGGACCGGGGCGCCGCAATTCGCGCTCAGTTCGGGTTCACGGTCGTCAACTACGGCGTGCGGCTTTTGCCCTCGCCGCTTCCACGGAGGCGCGAGCTGCCGGCTTTCGCGCCGAGCCCGGTTCGCTGACCACCGCCACGAAGGTGGGGCCTGCGGCCACCTAGGATGGGCCTGACAGATGAGCGACCAGGGAGAGCTCTTTCCCATGCCCGCTGGATCCGAGCCCCTGGCACCGCTGGCGACACGGCTGCGACCCCGGAAGTTCGACCAGCTCGTGGGCCAGAAGAGGATCGTCGACGTCCTCCGCCGCCTGACGCAGAGCGGCAACCTGCCCAGCATCATCCTCTGGGGCCCTCCGGGCAGCGGCAAGACCACCCTCGCCGGGCTGCTCGCCAGCGAGACCAGCGCGCGGATGGTCTCCATGTCGGCCGTCACGGCCGGAGTCGCGGACCTGCGCAAGGCCGTTGCCGAGGCCAGGGTCCACCGGCGGGCGGGGCTTCGGACCGTGCTCTTCATCGACGAGATCCACCGCTTCAACAAAGCCCAGCAGGACGCCATCCTGCCCCACGTCGAAGACGGGACGGTGACGTTGATCGGCGCCACGACCGAGAACCCGTCGTTCGAGGTCATCGCGCCGCTGCTGTCGCGCAGCCGCGTCTTTCGTCTGGAGCAGCTGACACGCGAGGAGCTGAAGCAGGTGGTCGAGCGCGGGCTTGAACAGATCAAGGCCACGATCGAGCCCGACGCGATGGATGCCCTGCTCGAGATTGCCCGCGGTGACGCTCGTGTGGCGTTGAACGGACTGGAGGCCGCGGCGGCGCTCGGCGGTGAGAATGCAATCCGGCTCGAGCACGTCGAGCGCGCGCTGCAGGAACGGCACCTGCTGTACGACCGCGCCGGCGACCAGCACTACGACATCGTGTCGGCGCTCATCAAAAGCGTGCGCGGCAGCGATCCCGACGCGGCCGTCTACTGGATGGCGCGGATGCTGGAGGCCGGCGAAGACGTGATGTTCGTTGCACGCAGGCTCGTGATCCTCGCCGCAGAGGACATCGGGCTCGCGGATCCGCAAGCCCTTGGCGTTGCCATCGCGGCTCAGCAGGCGGCACACTTCGTCGGCATGCCGGAGGCGGTATTACCCCTGACCGAGGCGGCCCTCTACCTGGCGCTGGCACCCAAGTCCAACTCGGCTCTGACTTCCTACGGCGCCGCGCGCGAGCTCATACAGGAGACGGGGAACGAACCGGTGCCGATGCACCTGCGCAATGCTCCGACCGGATTAATGAAGTCGATGGGCTATGGCCAGGGATACCAGTACGCGCACGACTATGACGACGGCGTCGCGAAGAGCCAGGTGCACATGCCCGAGAATCTCAAAGCTCGCAAGGTGTATACGCGTAACCCGCGCGACCGCAATCCGTCGAAATAGGATTAGCTCCGCTGTGGCCGACGCCCTCCTCATCTTCAAGCCTGACTCTGCATACCGCCTCGCCCCGCGCGCCGGCATCTGGGGCTGGCTGTCGTCCGAGCGCGACTGGAAGATCGAGTCGCTTGACTGGTTCCAACCGCCAGCATCGCTGATCCGGAGCCACTACGACTTTCTGCAGGAAAGGCCGTTCTTCCCGTGGCTTGTCGACTTCATGAGCGCCCTTCCCGTGATCGTCGGCCGGATCACCGCCTCGCCCCAGGCTCTGGGGGTCATGCGCTACGACCTCGGCGAGACTCAGATCGCCAAATCGCGGCCTGGGTCGCTGCGCGAGCGCTACGGCATCTTCGGCGGCCTCAACTGCCTGCATCTCTCCGATGCACCCGAGACCGGAGAGTCGGAGGTGAAGCGTTGGGCAGAGCACGTGCAGCTCGACCAGGTGAAGGTCGACCTCGGTACGAGCAGCCACAAACCGGACCACACGTACCACCTGCGCTCGCTGGCCACGCAGGTCGCGGCCGGAATCCACGTCGGATCGGCGTCGGAGATGATTCGGCAGCTGCTCGCGCAGGAGACCGAGCTCGCCGGCGAGGACTACGAGGCCCTCTGCCGGATCACGCTGGGGGCGCTTTCTTAGCCTCGTCTTCAGGCGTCGTGTTGTTGATCGTCACCGGTTTGTTGAAGAGCTCCGAGTTCGGGACGATCACCACGTCGCCTTCGTCGTTGCGTATGAGGGTCACGCGGAGGCGGACCTCGCTGATCGTTCCCGAGTACCCGTTGAACCGAATGTGGTCGCCGACGCGGAGATGGCGCTCGAACAGCAGGTAGTAGCCGGAGACGTAGTCCCTCAGCAGGTCCTGCACACCTAGCGCTGCCACGATGGTGGCGAGGACAAGGCCGAACAGGGCGACGTTGGCGCTCTCGAGCGCAAAGGCGAGAGCTGCGATCAGCCCGATGCCGATCACGATGAATGTGACCACGCGCCGAACCACGACGATCGTTTCCGGACGGACGTAGCGCGTCTGCAGCTGATTGGCTGCGATCCGGGACAGCGGGCGCGACGCGAGGACCGCGAGGACGAAGACGCACAGCCCGATGATCAGGAAGATCGCCGCCGAGTAGTCGCTGAAGTTGATGAAGCCGCCCGAGGAGGCGGCCGCGATCATTCTTCCGTCTCGGCTTCGGCTTCGCCCTCGGCTGCGGCCTCGCCCTCGGCGGCCTCGCCCTCGGCCGGAACACCTGCCTCGGCGGCGGGGATCTCCTCTTCGACCTTCAGCTCGCGCTTGGGCACGATCTTGACGATCAGGTCCTCGGGGTCGTCCAGCACGGTCACCCCGGAGCGGACCTTGAGATCCGAGACACGGAGCTCGGCGCCGATCTCTTCCAGAGGCGTTATGTCGACCTCGAAGTCCTCGGGGATCTCGGTCGGAAGACACTCCACCCGGATCGAGTGAACCGGCTGAAGGACGTCCGCGTCCCCCTGCTTGACCACCGGCGACTCGCCGACGACGTGGATGGGGACCTCGACCTCGATCTTTTCCTGCAGGTTGACCTGGTAGAAGTCGACGTGGATCGGGCCCTGGCGGCGCGGGTGGGTCTGGATCTCGCGCACGAGCACCTTCTCGGTGCGGTCGCCGTCCATCACGAGGTCGACCAGGTGCGTCCGGCCTGACTTGACGAATACCTTCTGGAACTCGAGCCGGTCGAGTGTGATCGGCGTCGCCTGGGTGTTGTGCCCGTAGACGATCGCGGGCAGCTTGCCCTCTCGCGCCAGGCGGCGCGAGCGCTTACCGAGGGGTTGGCGTGGGGTTGCTTTCAGTTGCACAGAAAAATCAGTTCCTTACGCGGCCTGGCCGCCCATGTTGGCTCCCCAGGTTGGAGAGGCCCGAATATGATACGCGGAACATGCAAAACCCTCCTCCTCCCCCACCTCCGCCGCCGTCCGGCCCGCCGTCCGGTCCGCCGCCGATGGTCCCGCCCGGTCAGCCCCCGGCCATGCCGCCGAGCTACGGCGGCGCGATGGCCGCCCCGGCGTCGAATCTCGCCAGCCCGGGTCTCCGCATCGTGGGCGGATTGATCGACGTGATCATCCTTCTCGTCGTTTTCGCCATCGTCGACGCCATTTTCAAGGGTGCGGGAAACAACAGCCTCGCCGGCCTCATCAACCTGATTCTCACCCTTGGTTACTTCGGCTACTTCTGGAGCACGCGCGGACAGACCGTCGGCATGATGGTTTTCGGGTTCAGGGTTCGCGACAAGGTCACCGGTCAGTTCCCGAGCACCGGCAAGGCCGTCCTGCGCGGCTTCATCTGGTGGCTCGAGGTCGCGTTCACGATCTGCATCATCGGGGCGATCGGTTGGCTCTGGCAGCTGTGGGACCCCGAGAAGCAGGCGATTCACGACAAGGTCGCGGGGACGATCGTCACCACTTCCTGAGCTTTCGCCTCTGGGCGATAGTCCGGACAAATCGGCGCCTTGCAGGCCGAAAAACGTCGGTTGGTCCGGGCTATCCGCCTGAGGGGAGCCTTTCGCTAGCCCGGTGAGGGCGTCTGGATCGCGTTGTTGATCGCGTTCAGGAAAGCGCCGCTGCCGATACCGACCACCAGGACGAGGATGAAGACGATGGCCGCGATGCCCACCGCAATCCCGCCTGTGATGATCCCGGCCAGCGCCTTGCCGTCGCCGCCGAGCGTGCCGCCCGAGGCCCTGACCCGGTTGCGGGCCGAAACCCCGAAGACGATCGCGAGGATGCCCAGCACTACCGACGCCAGGCTGCCGACTCCACAGCAGCAGCCGAGCGGGAGCACGACGAGGCCGATGATGCCGAGGATCATCGACGGCATGGCCCCGGGGGCGTCCGGCAGGACGAACGGCGGCACGGCGCCGTAGCCGGCGGGCTGCGGAGTGAACCCAGGCGGTGGCGGAACCATCGAGCCGCCGCCGGACGAGGGAGGCGGAGGTGGAGGCCCGGCAGCCGGCGGGGGCGGCGGTGGTGGTGACGGCGGAGGGGGCGGTGGTGACGACGGAGGCGGGGGTGGACCCTGGTCGGGCGGCTCCGTCGACATCGCCGCGGAATGTTAAGGCTTCTTGGCCTGCTCCGGAAAACGATTTCGCAGCCAGTCGACGATGCTCTGGAGAGGCGTGCCCGGCGTGAAGATCTCCGCCACGCCGCGCTTTTTCAGCGCCGTGATGTCGTCGTCCGGGATGATCCCGCCGCCGAACACGACGATGTCGGTCGCCTTGCGTCGCTTCAGCTCGTCGACCACCGCCGGGAAGAGCGTCATGTGCGCGCCCGAGTGGATCGAAAGCCCGATCACCTGAGCGTCCTCCTGGAGCGCCGCGTCGACGACCATCTCGGGCGTCTGGCGCAGACCGGTGTAGATGACCTCGTAACCGGCGTCTCGCAGGGCTCGCGCGACCACCTTGACCCCGCGGTCGTGGCCGTCGAGACCGACTTTTGCGACGACGATTCGGACGGGCTTTGTCGCGGTCGCCATTAAGGGTGTCGCTGACCCGGAGTCCGACGCATATTTCGCGGCATAGGCGGCCGGAGCCAAGGATAGGGTGGCGCGACGAGGAGCGCACCCGTTGGTGCGTGACGAGTCAGCGCCGGGCCCCTAGACGCCGGCTTCAGCGCCGCAGGCGCCCGGCCGCTTAGGACGCGAAGATGCGAGGACTCTCGGGGCTGCGACACCTATACGACAGCGGTCTCCGTGTAGGTGCCGAACACCTCGATCATCGCCTGCATGATCTCGCCTTCGGTCGCATACTCGCGCACCGCGTCGAGTATGTACGGCATCAGGTTGTCGGTGCCCGCCGCCGCCTTGCGCAACCGGTTCAACGCGTTCTTGCACCGCGCCTGGTCACGCTTCCGCCGAATCTCGCGCACGCGCTCAGCCTGCTCGGCCTCGAGCTTCGGGTCGATGCGCAGAATCTCGATCGGCTCCTCCTCATCGACCGTGAAGTCGTTGACCCCGACCATGACCCGCCGCCTCTGCTCCAGCTCCTTCTGATACCGGAACGCCGAGTCGGCGATCTCCTTCTGGAAGAAGCCGGCCTCGATCGCCGGGATCACGCCGCCCATTTCGTCGATTCGTTTGAAATAAGCCTCCGCCTGTCGCTCCATCTCGTCGGTCAGCGATTCCATGAAGTAGCTGCCGCCCAGCGGGTCGATCGTGTTCGCTACGCCGGTCTCGTAGGCCAGGAGCTGCTGCGTCCGCAGCGCGATCCGGGCGGCCCTGTCGGTCGGCAGCGCCAGCACCTCGTCCATCGCGTTGGTGTGAAGCGATTGCGTGCCGCCCAGCACGGCGGCCAGGGCCTCGACCGCGGTGCGGGCGATGTTGAGCTCGGGCTGCTGCGCCGTGAGCGAGACGCCCGCCGTCTGGGTGTGGAAGCGCAGCTTCCACGAACGCTCCTGCTGCGCTCCGTAGCGCTCGCGCATCCAGCGCGCCCATATCCGACGAGCGGCGCGGAACTTCGCGATCTCCTCGAAGAAGTCGATGTGAGCGTCGAAGAAGAACGACAGTCGCGACGCGAAGTCGTCGATGTGCATGCCGCGCTCGAGGCAGGCGTCGACGTAGGCCATGCCGTCCGCAAGGGTGAAGGCGAGCTCCTGCGCCGCGGTCGAGCCGGCCTCACGGATGTGATAGCCGGAGATTGAGATCGTGTTCCACCGTGGCACTTCGCGCGCGCAGTACTCGATCGAATCCACGACGAGTCGCATCGACGGCGCCGGCGGAAAGATGAACTCCTTCTGCGCGATGAACTCCTTGAGGATGTCGTTCTGCAGCGTGCCGCCAAGCCGCGACGCCGGGACGCCCTGCTTCTCCGCGACGGCGATGTACATGCACAGCAGGATCGCCGCCGGTGAGTTGATGGTCATCGAGGTGGTGATCTCGCCGAGCGGGATGCCCTCGAAGAGCGTCTCCATGTCGGCGAGGGAATCGATGGCGACCCCGCAGTGGCCAACCTCGCCGCGGCTGGTGGGGGCGTCGGAGTCCTGGCCCATGAGGGTGGGCATGTCGAAGGCGACGGACAGTCCCGTCTGACCGTTCGCCAGCAGGTACTTGTAGCGCCGGTTGGTCTCCGCCGCGGTGGCGTAACCCGAGAACTGGCGCATGGTCCAGAGGCGGCCGCGATAGCCACTGGCGTGGATCCCGCGGGTGTACGGGTACTGACCGGGGAACTCCTGTTCGCGCGTCGGCCGGTCGCCGGTCGTGTAGAGCGGCTTCAGCGGGATGCCGGAGATCGTCGAGGTCTCGAGGCCGTCCTCGCGCGAGGGGCTCTTCTCGAACTCCTCCTTCCACAGCTCCTCGGCTTCGCGTGCCCTGACCTTCATTGCTTTCCTTTCAATCGATTATCGCTTTCGGTCCAGGATCTCCTCCGCCGTTCGGTAGGGAGTTCCGTCGGCGAGCAGGCGCTCGGCAAGCTCCGGGTCGCCCTCCAGCGCTCGCCGGGTGCGCTCCCGGGCGATCTCGGCGGCCACCTCCGCGGTCTCGTCGCGGAGCCGCCTCTCCAGCAGCTCCCTGGCCCGGCCGCTCGATTCGAGGTGCTCGCGGTGCCCGAGCACGGCCTCCCACAGCTTGTCGATGCCATCGCCGCGGGTCGCGATCGTCGGCACGATGGGCGGCCGCCAGTTTGTCTTGGGCGCCATGTTGATCATGGTCCGCAGCTCGGTCACGACCCGCGCGTAGCCGTCGATGTCCGCCTTGTTGACGGCGAACACGTCGGCGATCTCGAGGATCCCGGCCTTGATCATCTGCACGCTGTCGCCGAGATTCGGGGTGAGCACGACGACGGTGGTGTCCGCCACCGCCGCGACCTCCAGCTCCGACTGGCCGACCCCGACGGTCTCGAGGATGACCTGGTCGAACCCGAAAGCGCCGAGCAACCGGATCGCCTCGCGCGCGGCCAGCGACAGCCCGCCCAGGTGCCCGCGCGCGCCCATGCTGCGGATGAAGACCTTCTCGTCGAGCGCGTGCCGCTGCATACGGATGCGGTCGCCGAGAATCGCGCCGCCGGTGAACGGCGAGTTGGGATCGGTCGCAAGCACCGCCACCGACGAGCCC
Organism: Candidatus Dormiibacterota bacterium; assembly: GCA_024280995.1. Taxonomy (GTDB): domain Bacteria; phylum Chloroflexota; class Dormibacteria; order Dormibacterales; family Dormibacteraceae; genus 40CM-4-65-16. The sequence goes on along the minus strand of JAMXLM010000036.1, from coordinate 49,311 downwards.
TGCTTGCGCAGGTAGGAGATGGTCGCGTCGACCAGGGTCGACTTGCCCGTCCCGGGAGCGCCCGTGAAGCCGGCGACGCCTGGCGTCTTGCCGTCGACGCGGAGCGAGTCCTCGAGGTCGCGAACCGACGGGTCGCGACGCTCGACCAGCGTGATCGCGCGCGCGAGCGCGCGGACGTCGCCGGCTCGGAATCTCGTCAGTAGATCGCTGTCGAAGTTATTCGCCCAACCAGCGTAGGGCGAAGTCGTGGCCCAGGATCACCACCAGGCCGTAGGTCTGCTGTCCCCTGGCCGGCGCCGGGCTGGTCGGCGTGGCGGTCACGACAGTGCCGCCGAAGAAAGCCTGCAGGTACTTCGCCGTCAGTGGGAACTTGCCTCCCGAGTAGTCGAGGATGATCGTCTGGTTCGAAGGCCGGTGCGCCACCGGATCGTTGAGCTGCAGACCTGTCGGGTCGAACATGCTCGTCACCCGGCTGTCGAGGTCGTAGAAGTTGTTCGTGCCGTTGGCGAACTGCACCGGGGCCTTCTCGCCCAGCGTGTGCGGGTCGATGAAGATCGACGCAACGTACTTGTGGATCATCGTGTACGACTGGTCGTCGGCGCACAGCTGCGACACGTACGGCCCGAGCCCGCAGTTGTAGGAATCGAGCAGGTTGCCGTCGGCGCTGCCGGAAGGCGCGGTCAGGGCGACGTGGATGATCGAGCTGTCCGGGATGTTCTTGCCCCAGTCGTAGATGGCCTTCATGTCCGTGAGCGTCATGTCGGTGTTGATGTACTTCTGCAGCGCGTTGAGCAGGGCGGGCGCCTTGGCGAAACCGTTCACCGTCGTCGCCTTCTGCTTGATCGCCACCATGATGTCCTGCTGCCTCTTGGCTCGACCGAAGTCCGAGGCCTGCTGCGGCTCGTCCGCGTGCCGCGACCGCGCGATCTCGAGCGCCTGCTCGCCGTTCAGCTGCTGGCATCCGGCTTTGAAGTGGATCGGCTTGTAACCGTTGTAGTAGTCGGGATAGGACTCGTCGTCGAGGTTGGTGCTCAGGCATACGTCGACTCCGCCGAGCGCGTCGACCATGTCGCGGAACGCGACGAAGTCGACGGCGATGTAGCGGTCGAACGTGAGCCCCGTCACCTTCCCGACCTCGTGCTCGGCCGCAAAACCGCCACCGTTCGCACCGGTGTACTGCTTGGCGACGCAGCAGATGATGTTGGTGTAGGGGACCTCGTAAGCCGCGTTGATCTTGCTCGTCCACGTTCGGTTGGGATCGGACTGGAGGTTCATGTGGACGACGAGGTCGCGGGGGACGGACATCAGCATCACCCGGTCCGTGGTCGGGTCGATGCTCACGGCCATGATCGAGTCGGTGAGGTACGGCGCGTCGTTCTCGTAGCCGCCGCGGCCGAGAAGAAGGACGTTCACGCGCTGTCCGTGCTTCAGCTTGTAGGCCAGCGTGCCCGGCTGCGGATCGACCGCCTGCACCACCTCACCGACCGGGTTGATGTGATGGCCTGTCGTGGCGGTAACGAAGTCGTCGAGGCGCTTGTAGGTGAGCGTGGCCGCGATGATGACGCCGACAAGGAAGACAGCGACGATCGCCGCAGGTACGGACCTCGTCAGGCGATAGGAGACGCGGTAGCGGGAACGCCTGGCCTTCCTCGGCCTGGCCCGGGACATGAGCACCGGGATTTTAACAACGGTGTACAGCGGCCGACGGTTACGAGGCGCTAGCCCGTCGGCGAGGCGGTCGTGTTGCTGAGCGAGCTGGCGTAGATCCAGAAGAAGAACGCGCCCACGCCGGCGACGAATCCGATGATGCCGAGGATCAGGCCGACTATCGCGAGCGTCCCTCCTCCAAGCGCCCCACCGCTGGAGGCGATGCGCTGGCGAGAGATGAAGCCCATGATCGCCGCGGTCGGGCCGAGGACGACGCCCAGGCATGCGATCGAGCAGACGATGGAGACGATGCCGATGACGAGCGCGGCGACGGCGAGGCCGTCGGTGCGCTGACCCGCGTACCCGGCGTAACCGCCGCCGTAGCCTGGCGTCGGCGGTGGTGGCACGTACCCACCTGAGAACCCGCCACCCGGTGGGGGCGGCGGTACGTAGCCTCCGCCGGTCGGCGGCGGAGGTGGCTGAGGCGGCGATGGCGGCGTCGGGTCGTAACCGCCTCCGGGAGGTGGTGGCGGTGGCGGCGGAGGTGGTACGTCAGACACTGGAAGCCTCCTCGAAACTTCGGATGATCCACGCCTCCATCGCCAACGCGTAGGGGGACGTGATCACGATGCCGACAACGAACACATAGACCCCCAACCCGCCGATGAATCCGGCGGCGAGAAGCATAAGCCCGGCCAGCAACGTATTGGCCGTGCTCCGCGTCGTCCTGCGCAGGATGGTTGGAAGCGCAAATCCCCCGCCGATTCCGCCGTCGAGCACTCCAAGGGTGACCGCCGGCGTGACGCAGTACGCGGCCAGTGAGCCCAGCAGCGTGACGCCGAACGCGACCAGGACGAGGGCGAGGCCGGCGAGCACGAGCGGAAAGCTGCCGCGGCCGTTTGCCTCGGACGTGATCAGAAGCAATCCCGGCACGAAGAACAAAGCCGCGACCGCGAAAAGAACCACGTAGTAGACGAGGAGGACGACAAAGAGCTGGAAACCGGGCCAGAGGTAGTCGAAGTTTCCCGGCGGCAGCCGCTCCTCCCCCACACGCAGCTTGCGGATCGTCGCCATCATCCACCCCGCCGCGTTCATGCCGCCGACGATCGGGATCAAGCCGATCAAGCCGATGATCAGGATCTTCTCGATCCATTCGGGATCCCGGAACGGCCAGACGAACGCGTCGCCGACTCGCTCCATCGATGTGGCTACGTCGGCGGCAGCCCGTACGCCTGGACGAGGAACCAGGTGAGTGCGATCAACGACGCCAGAGCTCCCAGCGCGGTGGCGACCACGCCCATCACCCACCCCGCCATCGCGGTGCTGCGGCCGCCGAGCTCGCCTTTCGACTCGTCGATGCGACGAATCGAGGACTTGCCCAGGAAGTACGCGATCGGGCCGAGGACCAGGCCGGGCAGGCCGAGAAACGAGAGGAGCAGTCCCAGGAGACCCGCGAGCAGTGAGACCAGCCCGCGATTGTCGCTGCGGACCGGTCGGGCCACACCCATCGGTCCGACCAGGGCCGGCTGCCCGTAGTAGCGCGGGATCGACTGCGGCGGCACCGGCGGTGGCGGCGGTGGAGGAGGCGGTGGCGGCGGGACCGGCCGCTGCGGCTCAGGCGAGCTCAACGCAGCAGAGCCCGGGCGATCACCACTCGCTGGATCTGGTTGGTCCCTTCGTAGATCTGCGTGATCTTCGCATCTCGCATCATTCTCTCAACTGGGTAGTCGGTGATGTATCCGTAACCGCCGAGCAGCTGGACGCAATCGGTGGTCACTCGCATCGCCATGTCCGAGGCAAAAAGCTTGGCCATGGCAGCCGTCTTGGTGAGGTCGGGCGCTTTGGCGTCGACCTTCGTCGCCGAGAGGTACACGAGGTGGCGCGCGGCCTCGATCTGCGTGGCGATGTCGGCGAGCATGAACTGGATGCCCTGGAAGCTCGAGATCGGCTGGCCGAACTGCTGCCGCTCTTTGACGTATCCAAGCGCGTAGTCGAACGCGCCCTCGGCGATCCCCAGAGCCTGTGCGCCGATGCCGGGCCGCGAACGGTCGAGCACCGCGAGCGCGAGCTTGAAGCCTGCTCCCTCCTCGCCAAGCCTGTTGGCGACCGGCACCTTCACGTCCTCGAGGACGACCTGCGCGGTCGGTGATCCACGAATGCCGAGCTTGTGCTCGATCTTCGCGACGGTCCACGGGCTCGTCTCGCGTTCGAGCACGAATGCGGAGATGCCTCGGTGATCGTCGCCACCGTCGGTTTGCGCGAACACCACCAGCGTGCCGGCGACGCTGCCGTGCGTGATGAACTGCTTGGTGCCGTTCAGCACGTACTCGTTGCCGTAGCGCTTGGCGCGCGTCTTCATCGCCGCCGCGTCTGAGCCGCTGCCTGGCTCGGACAGTGCGTAGGCCGCGACCTTCTCGCCCGACGCGAGCGGAGGGCATAGCCGCTTCTTCTGCTCTTCGGTTCCGGCGACGAGGATCGGATACGACCCAAGCGCCTGCACCGCCAGGATCAACGACGAGCTGGCGCACGCTTTGGCGATCTCCTCGATGCCCATGCAGATCGTGAGGCTGGAACCGGAGATGCCGCCGTACTCCTCGGGGAACGGGATGCCGAGGATGCCGTTGTCGGCGAAGAGCTTCTCGATGTCCTTCGGGTATTCGGCCTTCTCGTCGATCTCCGCAGCGCGCGGCGCGACGCGATCCTGCACGAGCTCGCGGATCGTGTCCCGGATCGCGACCTGCTCCGCGGTGAACTCGAAATCCATCTCCTCTTGGGATTATCCGGCCCTGAGGAGCTCCCGCGCTATGACGACGCGCTGCACCTGGTTTGAGCCCTCGTAGATCTGCAGCGCCTTGGCGTCACGCACATGACGCTCGAAGGGACTGCCGGAGAGGGTGCCCTCGTCGCCCGCGACCTGGACCGCGTCGATCGCCACCTGCATCGCGGTGTCGGTGCAGTGCAGCTTCGACATCGAAGCCTCGCGCGTGAAGCGCATGCCGCGACTGCAGCGCCAGGCGGCGTGATACGCAAGGAGCCGCGCCGATTCGACCCGCGCCGCCATGTCCGCAAGAGTGAAGTCGTCGCCTTCGTCGTGGCCGCGCTCGCGCATCAACGCGCGTGTTTCGTCGACCGCGGCCTGGCCGATGCCGAGCGCCTGGCCCGAGATGCCGATCCGCCCCGAGTCCAGCGCACGCATCGCCACGCTGAAGCCCTGTCCTTCGGCGCCAAGCCGGTTGGCGGCGGGGACGCGCACGTCCTCGAGCACGAGCTCCCCGGTCGGCGAGCCGTGCAGGCCCATCTTGTGGAAGACCTGCCCGACGCGCACGCCGTTCGTTTCGGCGGGGACGATGAAAGCGCTGATCCCGGCCGCCCGTGATTCGGCGCCGGTGCGCGCGAAGACGATGTACAGGCCCGCGTGACCGATGTTGGTGATGAACACCTTCGTTCCGTTGAGGACGTAGCCGTCGCGGTCCCGTCGGGCGGTCGTCTTCAGGGACGCGGCATCCGAGCCCGAGGACGGTTCCGACAACGCGAACGCGCCGAGGAGCTCACCGCGGGCAAGGCGCGGAAGCCACGTCCGCTTCTGGTCGTCGTCGCCGAAGAGCAAGATCGGCTCGGTGCCGACGCTGGTGTGCACGTCGACGATCACCGCGGTCGAGGCGCATGCCTGGGCGAGCTCCTCGATGCAGATCGTGAATGCGAGAGCGTCGAGGCCCGCGCCGCCGAATTCGCGCGGTATCAGGACGCCCATGAGGCCGGCCTGGGTCGCTGCCTCGATGGCTTCGATCGGGAAGCGGTGGTCCCGATCCACCTCGGCGGCAAGAGGCTGGACCACGCCCTGGGCGATTTCCCGAACCGAGGCGCGAAAGACCGCGTGATCGGGCGTAAGTTCGAGGTCCAACTGAGGCGTTACTTAGAATAGTGGGCTTGACAATGGAAGCTGGGCCGAGATACCTCGAAGGCACGACGGTAGGAAGCGGCCGAGACATAATCGGCGTTCGGCGAGATCGGATCGCGGACATAATCAGCACGGGCCGCGAGATCATCGCCCGGGCGAAGTCGGAAAAGATCCTTCCCGAGACGATCACGGGCGCCACCGCAGCCTTGCTCGTCACGATCGCCGGTTACGGTGAGCCGCTCTCGGAAGGGCAGTGGCGCGAGCTGGCAGGCGTCGTCGGCGGAATCATGCGCGACAGCACGTACGCCGACCTGGCCAGGCTTCGCACGCTGATCACCCAGGAACAATTTCTCAACGTGGCTCGCAACCAGGGCTACTCCCGCTTCATCCGCCGCCTCGACGACGGCCGGTGGGTCTGCGAGCTGACTCCCAAGCTTGAAGATCTTCCGGACGAGTAAAGGGACGGTCGGACCCGTGGGCAGGGCTCTGCGATCACGGGTGGTTCGGATCTTCTTCGCCTTCGTCTTCGCGTTCGCGATCCTGAGCCCGGCGGCCGTCGTGGCCGCGGTCGTGTTCACGGCGCCGTCGGTGATCACCGGCGCGACGACGCAGGACCAGCAACCCGCGCGCCTTCTGCCGCCTCCTGACGTCCAGCCGACGAGCCTGCCCGACCCGGCGTTCAACGTCTACGCCAACACGATGTCCGGCGTCGTGCCGTGCCCGCTCTGCCAGATCCCGCAACGCGTTTACGTGCCGAACAGCGGCGCCGGAACGGTCGACGTCATCGACCCCACCACGTACAAGGTCATCGACCACTTTGCCGTGGGCCAGATCCCCCACCACATCGCGCCGGCGTGGGACATGAGCGAGCTCTTCGTCGACAACGAAGGCTCGAGCAGCCTGACCGTGCTCGATCCCCGCACGGGCAGGCCGAAGGGAATCGTGAACATCCCGTTTCCGTACAACCTCTACTTCACGCCAGACGGCACCAAGGCCATCGACGTCGTCGAGAGGTTGCAGCGCATCGAATTTCGCGACTGGCGGCATGGGTGGAAGCTGTTGAAGTCGGTTGGGATCCCGTGGCCGGGCGCCGACCACCTCGACTTCAGCGCTGACGGCTCTTACTTGATGATCTCGACCGAGTACTCAGGCGTCGTCGCGAAGGTCGATGTGAACAAGATGGCGCTCACGGGCTACGTCACCGTTGGCGGCTTGCCGATCGACGTCAGGCTGTCGCCGGACGGCACCCTCTTCTACGTGACCAACCAGGGTCGCATGGGCGTGTCGGTGATCGACCCGGTGGCGATGAAGGAGATCCAGTTCATCCCGACCGGGCGAGGCGCGCACGGCCTGTACGTGTCACGCGACACGAAATCGCTCTATGTTTCCAATCGGCTCGAAGGCTCGATCTCGGTGATCGACTTCGCGACGCGCAGGGTGACGGCGAAATGGTGGATCCCTGGAGGCGGCAGCCCGGACATGCTGCAGCTCAACCCGGACGGTTCCCGGCTGTGGGCGTCGGGGCGCTACAACTCGACCGTGTACGTGTTCGACACAACCACCGGCCAGGTGATCGCCAAGATCCCGGTCGGCGTTCAGGACCACGGCCTCACGTACTTCCCGAACGTCGGGCTGCACAGCCTCGGCCATAACGGCGTATACCGTTAAACCGCTGCTGGTCGTAGTCGCCGGTCCGCCGGCATCCGGCAAGACGACGCTTGCCGGCGCGCTCAGTCAGGCACTCGGGCTGCCTGTGATCTCGAAGGACGCGATCAAGGAAGCTCTGATGGAGCAGCTTCCCGACCAGGCGGGCGCCGGAGAAGCGGCTTTCGCCGTCCAGTTCGCCATCGCTCGGGAGCTGCTCCGCACCGGCAACGCGCTGATCCTCGAGGGAGCATTCTTCCGTCGCCAGCGCGAGATCGTCGACCTCGCGGAGCAGGCCGAAACTTTCGCGGTCGAGCTCCACTGCCCGATCGACGTGCTAGAGCGCCGATATGTCGAGCGGATAGGGCAGCGGCACCCCGGACATCGCGGCCTCGACGCCCTGCCAGACCTGCGTGAGCGGGTGGCAAACGACGTTTACGGGGTCCCGCCGTTAGCAGGTCCCGTGCTGCGCGTGGACACCACCGAGGGAATGCGGCCGCCGGAGACGGAGGTCGTCGAGTGGGTCAGGTCCCGAGGAGGCGAGCGATCAGCATCCGCTGCACCTCGGACGTCCCCTCACCGATCTCGTTGACCTTCACGTCGCGCCAGTAGCGCGCAACCGGATAGTCCTCCATGAAGCCGTACCCCCCGTGGATCTGCAAGGCATTGTCCGCGGCCCGTTTCGACGCCTCGGACGCGTAGAGCTTGGACATCGCCGCCAGCCGGCGCACCTCGTCGCTCGTCTCGGCACCTTCCTGGCCGTAGGCGGCTGCCGCGCGATAGACGATCGTGCGGGCCACCTCGGTCTCCGTCGCCATGTCCGCGAGCTTGAACTGGATCGCCTGGTGCTTTGAGATAGGCTCGCCGAACGTCCGCCGCTCTTTCGCGTAGGCGAGCGCCGCATCGAGGCATGCCTGTGCCACGCCAACCGAGAGGGCCGCGATGGCGATGCGCCCTCCGGTGAGCGTGTGCAGGAACTGGCGGTAGCCGCCACCGCGCACCCCCAGCAGGTTCTCGGCCGGCACCTCGCAGTCGTCGAACGAAAGCGGATGGGTGTCGGACGAATGCCAGCCGAGCTTCCGGTACGACGGCAGGACGTGGTAACCCTTCGTCCCGAAGGGGACCATCAGGGCGCTTATCTCGGGCTCACCGTCTTTCTGCCGGCCGGTAACCGCGGTGACGGTGACTCCGGCCGAGATGTCGGTTCCGGAGTTCGTGATGAACTGCTTCGCCCCGTTGATGACCCACGTGCCGTCGCGCTGCTCCGCGCGGGTCTTCGTCGCCCCGGCGTCCGAGCCCGCCTCCGGCTCGGTGAGGCCGAACGACCAGAGCTTGCGGCCGGCGAAGAGGTCCGGCAGCCAGCGGTCCTTCTGCTCTTTGGTGCCGAACTGATAGATGGGAGACGAGCCCAGCGACACCGCCGCCTCGAGCGTGATACCGATCCCGGCGTCGCCCCGCGAGATCTCCTCGATGGCGATGCACAGGGAGAGAAAGTCTCCGCCCGCACCGCCCGCCTCCTCGGGGAACGGCAGCCCGAAAAGGCCGAGCTCGCCCATCTGGCGGACGACGTCGTAGCCGAACCTGTGCTCGCGGTCCAGCCCTTCGGCGACGGGGACGATGACCTCCCGCGCGAAGTCGCGGCAGGTGTCCCGAATCGCCTCCTGTTCCGGCGTCAGTTCAAAATCCATCGGACAGATAGTGCCGGACTACGCCGATGCGATGCAGATTTCAGCGGGAATCCAGGACCTCGACGGGCCCAACGTCAACCCGCTCTGCCGAACGCGTGTGTACACCCATGGCCGGCGGGTGGCGCGCTCGCTGGTGCTCCTCCACGGGTTCACCAACTGCCCTCAGCAGATGGACGCCCTCGGCAAAGAGTTCTTCGAACGCGGCTGGAACGTCGTCATTCCACGCTACCCACGGCACGGCTACACCGACCGCCTGAACACGTCGATCGCGGAGCTGCGCGCGGATCACCTGGTGGCGGTGGCCAACCGGGCAGCGGAGGTGGGCGCCGGGTTGGGTGAGAGTCTCACCGTGGCCGGGCTGTCACTCGGCGCGATCCTGACGGGCCTGCTCGCGCAGTCGCGTCCGGACGTCGAGCGCGCCGTGCTGATCGCGCCGATGCTGGGCCTCAAGCCGATCCCCGGACCGGCGCTGACGGCAATGAGCCTGGGCGCGGAGCGACTCCCGAACTTCTACATGTGGTGGAACCGGAACCTGAAAGAGAAGCTTGGCCCGCCTTACGGCTACCCACGCTTCTCGACTCACGCCTACGCGGCGCTGTTCGAGTGCGGCCGCCGCCTGACGAGGAGCGCGCGCCTCCAGGCGCCCAGGGCGGGGTCGATCGCCGTCATCACGAACGCGGCCGAGCCGCGCCTCGACAACCGGTTCACGTACCGGCTCGTCGATTCGTGGCGCGCCCACGGGACGCAGGTCGAGACCTTCGAGTTTCCGAAGTCCGACGGCCTGCCCCACGACCTGATCGACCCGGGCAGCGCGGCGCCGAGGACCGGCTACGTCTATCCGACGATCGCCCGATTCATCGAAGGCTCCTAGGGTGAAGGGCCCGAGACATCTCGAACTCGAGCTCGCCCGGCCGCACTTCCTGGCTGCCGCCGGCGCGCTGGAATCCGTTCCGCGAGTAGAGCCGCTCGGCGTTGAGGTTCACGGCGGTGACCCATAGGAACAGCCGGTCGTAGCCCTCGGCGCGCGCCCATTCGACCACCGTCCTCACGAGGAGGTCGCCGACGCCAGCGCGTCGAAACGCTGGATCCACCCACATCGCGGTCAATGCCGCCGCGCCGGTCGACTCACCGTCGCCGCCGCTTGCAGTCCCCGCGGCGGCGCCGTCGACGTCGGCCAGAAAACGCACCCGGTCCGTGACCCGTCGCCGCCACAGCAGGTCGTCCTGGGCGGCTTCGCGTTCGTAGGTCGAACCGTAGGCGTACGGAGCATCCTTGAGTGCGGCGAGCCTGATGCGCCGGTAGAGCTGCCAGTCATCGGACCCCAGACGGCGGACGCTAGTTCCCGAGGACGAACACCTTCAGCGCCCAGCTGATCGCGATCGCGCTGCCTACGAAGATTCCGAGCAGCGTCCACTGCCTCGAAGTCAGCCTTGGCGTCCATGTCCGGCCGGTGATCGAACCGGCCGCAAGCCCGGTCGCGCCGGCGACGGTGCCCGCGAAGAAAAGCGGTCCGAGGGGGAACAGCCGCACCGAGTCCGACAGGTCGCCCTGCCACATGTAGGCGAAGGACCTTGTCCCGCCGCAGAACGGGCAGGGGTGGCCAGTGATGAAGTAGAACGGGCAGACCGGGGCGGCGATGTGTGCGGCGTGGAGGATGAAATAGATCCGCGTGTAGAGCATCCAGCCGACCAGGAACAAGAAGATCCCTGCGTCGCGCAAGCGGTCGGTGGGCATCGCCCGGTGGACCGCGATGGGCATGTAGCTCAACTCAGCATCCCCACGATGTCGTCCGTCGTCTCGGCGACCTGGACGCCGGCCTTGTGGAACGCCTCTTCCTTGCTCTTGGCGGTGCCACGGTTACCCGAAATGATGGCGCCGGCGTGACCCATCCGCTTGCCTTCCGGGGCGGTTCGCCCGGAGATGAATGCGACCGCCTTGAGCCGCGTGCCTTTCGCGAGCAGCTCGGCCGCGTGCTCCTCGTCGCTTCCGCCGATCTCACCGATCAGGACGAGGTGAGTAGTGTCGTGGTCCTTCTCGAACAGCTCGACGACGTCGCGGAACGTCAATCCGAGGACGGGGTCGCCGCCGATCCCGACGATGGTCGACTGCCCCATTCCGGCGGCAGAGAGGGCCGAGGCCACCTCGTAGGTCAGCGTGCCGCTGCGGGAGACAAGCCCGACATGGCCCGACGACGTGATGCGCTGCGGGATGATCCCGATCTTGGCCTGGCCGGGAGTGATCAGGCCCGGGCAGTTCGCTCCGATCAGGCGCGCCTGCGGGTACCCACGAAGGAAGTCCTTCACCCGGATCATGTCCTGGATCGGGATGCCCTCGGTGATGCAGACGATCAGCGTGATTCCAGCGGCGGCCGCCTCCATGATCGCGTCGGCGGCAAACGGGGCCGGGACGAAGATTCCGGTGGCTGTCGCGCCGGTCTCCTGCACGGCGTCCGCGACCGTGTTGAACACCGGGACACCCAGGTGTGTGGTCCCGCCCTTGCCCGGGCTGGTGCCGCCCACGACGTTGGTGCCAAGTGACTGCATCTGCTCCGTGTGGAAACCGCCTTCGCGGCCCGTGATCCCCTGGACGATCACCTTCGTGTCGCGGTCGAGAAGGATGCTCACGCCGTCGCCCCAGCCTTGGTCAGCTCCACGATCTTCTTCGCCGCCTCCCACCCGCTGACGCCTGGCTCGATGCCGTGCTGCTCGAGGATCTCGCGTCCCTCCTCCTCGTTCGTGCCGCTCATTCGCACGACGAGCGGGAGCTTCATGTTCAGGTTGTCGCGGGCCGTGACCACCCCACGAGCGACCTCGTCGCCACGCGTGATGCCCCCGAACACGTTGATGAGCACGCCCTTCACCTTCGGGTTCATGAGGATCACCGCGAGCGCGTTCTCGACGACCTCGGCCTTGGCCCCACCGCCGATGTCGCAGAAGTTCGCCGGCTTGCCTCCGGCACGCTGCACCAGGTCCAGCGTGCCCATGCACAGGCCCGCGCCGTTGCCGATGATCCCGATGTCGCCGTCAAGCGAGACGTAGGTGAGGTGACGCTTCTTCGCCTCGACCTCGTAGGGATCGCCCTCCAGCACCGAGCCGTACCTCTCTTCGAGGTGTTTGTGCCGCCACATCGCGTTGTCGTCGATCTCGAGCTTGGCGTCGCCGGCGATGACGTCGCCGCTCCTGGTGACGACCAGCGGGTTGATCTCGGCGGTGAGCGCGTCGTAATCGGGGATCGCGCGGTACAGCTTCCTGATCAGCGACGACAGCGGCCTGGCGATGTCGGCCAGCTCCGCGTCGTACACGAGCTGCGTGAGCTCGAAGTCGAGGGGGCCGCGCCATGGGTTCGGGTAAAGGCGCGCGATCGAGTCCGGTGATTCCTCGGCGACCTGCTCGATCTCCATCCCACCCTTCGCGGACAGCATCAGGATGTTGGCGCGCGCGTCGCGGTCGACCGTGAAGCCGAGGTAGATCTCGCGCCCGATGTCGAGCGCCGCCTCGCAGTAGACAAGGGGCACCTTGAAGCCCTTGATGTCCATGCCGATGATCTGCTCGGCCGCGTGGCGAGCCTCGTCGGCCGACTTCGCGAGCTTGATGCCGCCGGCTTTGCCGCGCCCGCCTACAGGCACCTGCGCCTTAACGGCGATCGGCCCGAGCTTCTCGAACGCCTGGGCGGCCTCCTCCGGCGTGCGGGCGACCATGCCCGGCGGGATCGCGATCCCAAGGGAGGCGAGCACCTCCTTGGCCTGGTACTCGAGCAGCTTCACGTCAGGGCGAGGACGGGTGGAATGGGCAGGTCAGGTTCTGGTCGCTGCTCGTGTAGCCGTTGCAGAACCCACGCTGGAAGTCCGCGTTGGTGACGATGAAGACTCCGAGTCCAATCGCCAGCACGAGCACGATCACGAGGGCGAAGCCGCACCCGATCAGAACCGCGGGCACCGCCGATATGCCGCCGCGCCTCGGCGCCGTGCCGGTCGGCCGCCAGGCCGTCCCGTCCCAGTACTGCGTTCCGTCGTCGGAGATCCAGCGGCCCTGGGCGTCTTGTGTCGGCATTTACAGCGTCAAGTCTATTAGCCGAGGCTCAGGCGCCAGTCGTTGCAGTCCATCCAGTGGCCCTTCGGGTACTCGAAATTGACAGGGCCGATCAGTTCGAATCCGGCCTTGCGGCAGATCGCGTTGGACGGGACGTTCTCAACCGAAGGAAAGGCGTGCACCTCGCTGCGCCGGCCCAGCCCGCGCGCCAGCTCGACGCACTCCTTCACGGCGGCCGTGGCGAGGCCCCGACCCTGGTACTCGGGCAGGATGGCCCACCCCATCTCGTAGACGGGCATGCCCTGCCACTCCCGCTCCCACAGGCTGATGCTGCCTACCGCAACACCCTCGGGCTCGAGCACGGCGGCCAGCGAGTGAACGAGCGGGCTTTCGGCTGACGCCACGTACCGCTTGTGGCGCGCGCTGAGTGCAGCCTCGGACTCGGGCCCACCCAGGTGTTCAGTCATCTCCGGCGCGTTGAGCCGCACCAGCAGCGGCCAGTCCCCATCTGCCCACTGCCGCAGAACGATCACAGCGGGATGTTGCCGTGCCAGCGTGGGCTCCGTGTCCGCTCCTTGCGCATCGCGATGCGAAGCGCGCGGATCAGCTCACCCCGCGTGCGCCCGGGCTCGATCACGTCGTCGATGTATCCTCGCTCGGCGGCGATGAACGGGTTGGCGAACCGCTCGGTGTACTCGTCGACCAGCTCGGCCCGCTGCGAGGTGCCCGCGGCCAGCTCGCGGCGGTAGAGGATGTTGACGGCGCCTTCGGGCCCCATCACCGCGATCTCGGCCGTCGGCCACGCGACGTTGAAGTCGGCTCTGATGTGCTTGGAGCACATGACGCAGTACGCGCCGCCGTAAGCCTTGCGCGTGATCACCGTCAGCTTCGGCACGGTCGCCTCGCTGAATGCGTAGAGGAGCTTGGCACCGTGCCTGATGATGCCGCCGTACTCCTGCGCGGTCCCAGGCAGGAATCCCGGCACGTCGACGAAGGTGACGAGCGGGATGTTGAAGGCGTCGCAGAAGCGCACGAACCGCGCTGCCTTGTCCGACGCGTTGATGTCGAGCGCGCCCGCCATCACCTTCGGCTGATTGGCGACGACGCCGACCGGCCTGCCGTCGAGGTGCGCAAACCCGACGACCATGTTCATGGCGTAGAACGGCTGGACCTCGAAGAAATCGGCGTGGTCCACGACCGCGGTGATGACGTCTTTGATGTCATACGGCTCTTTCGGGTTGTCCGGTATGACCGTCGCGAGGGAGGGGGCTTCGCGCTCGGGATCGTCAGAGGGCTCGCGCGAAAGTGGCTGGTCCTCGCAGCTCTGCGGTATGAACTTGAAGAGCCTTCTGACCTGGTCGAAGCACTCGTCCTCGCTCTCGGCCAGGAAGTGCGCCACGCCCGACTTGACGTTGTGGACCTCGGCGCCGCCCAGCGAGTCGAACGTGACCGACTCGCCCGTGGTGACGCGAATCACCTCCGGCCCGGTGATGAACATGTAGCCGACGCCGTGGACCATGAAGGTGAAGTCGGTGATCGCCGGCGAATAAACGGCTCCGCCCGTGCACGGTCCCAGGATCAGGCTCAGCTGCGGCACGACCCCGCTGGCCTGGACGTTGCGCCAGAAGATCTCGGCATATCCCGCGAGCGAGACCACACCCTCCTGGATGCGCGCGCCGCCGGAGTCGTTGATGCCGATGATCGGGATCCGGTTCCTCACGGCCAGGTCCATGACCTTGATCACCTTTTCCGCGAAGACCTCACCGAGCGAACCGCCGAAGACGCTGGCGTCGTGGCTGAACACCATCACGTCGCGGCCGTCGATCTTCGCCATGCCGGTGACGACACCATCTCCGGGGACGCCGCCCTCGTGGCGCGCGAAAAGGTCGAGCTCCTCGAACGAGTTGCGGTCGACCAGGCGCGAGATCCGCTCGCGGGCGGTCAGCTTGCCCTTCGCGTGCTGGCGCTTGAACGCCTCCGCGTCGCCATGGCCGGCCTGGTATTTGCGCTGGCGGAGCTCGTTGAGCGGGTCGACTTTGCGGGTGGTCACCTTTCGATGAACATCCAGCGGTGGCCTTCGAGGTCTTCCGCTCGGTAGCGCTTGCCGCTCTCTCCGCCGCCGACCTCGCTGAGGATCGTCGCCCCGGCGGCCTTCGCCCTCTGGAAGTGCGCGTCGACGTCGTCGACGTAGACGAGGTAGCCGTCGATGATGTACGGGACGTCGTGCCATGCCATCGCGGATTCGCACTCCTCGCGGTGCCGCTTGGGTCCGTGATAGTGGACGGACGGGGTGGCGAGCATCACGATCCCGCCGCCGCCGGTGTCGAGATCGCCGTGAGTCAGCCGGCCGTCCTCGACTCTGCGGTCGCGCTCGCGAAAACCGAATGCGTCGATGAGCCAGTCCATCGCCGCGGGACCGTTTTCGTAGGCGATCATCGGGATGACCGCGGGATGTTGGTTCATACGTTCTCCCCAGGTTGGTATTCGCCGAAGACGCCGCGCAGCACGCGGCAGCATTCGCCGATGGTCACATAGTCATGGAGCGCCGCCTTCAGCGGCGGCATCAGGTTGTCGGTGCTCCGCGCCGCGGCCTCCAGGTCGGCGAGGCGGCGGTCGACGGCCGCCTTTGAGCGACGGGCGCGCAGCTTCTCCAACGCCCGCGCCTGATCGGCCTGGTGGCGCGGGCCGATCTTCATGATCTCCACCGGCTTGGCGTCCGTCTCCTCGTACTTGTTCACCCCGACGACGATCCGCTCGCCGGCCTCGATTCGCTTCTGTAACCGGTAGGCGCTCTCCGCGATCCGGCGCTGCGTCCATCCGTTCTCGATGCATGCGACCGCGCCGCCCAGCTCGTCGACCTCGGCCATGATCGCCAGCGCCTCCTCCTCGACCCGGTCGGTGAGGTTCTCGACGTAGTAGGAGCCGCCGAGAGGATCGGCGACGTACGGAACCCCCGACTCGAAGCCGATGACCTGCTGCGTGCGCAAGGCGAGCTCGGCCGCGCTCTGCGACGGCAGGCCAAGCGCCTCGTCGTAAGCATTGGTGTGCAGCGACTGCGTACCGCCGAGCACAGCGCTCATCGCCTCCAGCGTCGTGCGCACGACGTTGTTGAGCGGCTGCTGCGCGGTCAGCGTGACGCCGCCGGTCTGGGTGTGAAAGCGCAGCGCCTGCGAGCGCTCATCGCGGGCGTGAAACCGGTCGCGCATGATCCTCGCCCACATCCGTCGCACCGCCCGAAACTTCGCGACCTCCTCGAAGAAGTCCATGTGGCACGCAAAGAAGAACGAAACGCGCGGCGCGAAGTCGTCGACCGCGAGCCCCGCGGCCCGTGCCGCCTCGACGTAGGCGATCGCGTGGCTGAGCGTGAGCGCGATCTCCTCCGCCGCGGTCGAGCCGGCCTCGCGCATGTGGTAGCCCGAGATCGAGATCGTGTTCCAGTTCGGCAGCTCGCGCGCGCAGTACGCGAAGAGGTCGGTGATGAGGCGCATCGAAGGCTTGGGCGGAAAGATGTAGGTCCCGCGGGCCGCGTACTCCTTGAGGATGTCGTTCTGAACCGTGCCGGTGATCTTGTCGGGCGGGCAGCCCTGCTTCTCGGCGACCAGCTGGTAGAGGAGCAGAAGCATCGAGGCGGTGGCGTTGATCGTCATCGACGTCGACACCTCCGCCAGTGGGATGCCTGCTAGGAGGATCTCCATGTCCTCGAGCGAGTCGATGGCGACCCCAACCTTTCCCACCTCGCCGTTCGCCATCGGGTCGTCGGAGTCGTAGCCGATCTGGGTGGGCAGGTCGAAGGCGACGGATAGCCCGGTCTGCCCCTGCTTGAGCAGGAAGCGGTAGCGCTTGTTGGACTCGGCCGCGGTGCCAAAGCCCGCGTACTGGCGCATCGTCCACAGCCGACCGCGGTACATGTCCCGGTGGATGCCGCGGGTGAAGGGAAAGCTTCCCGGCGGCGGTTCTTCGGCGCGGCGGTCCGCGACGCCGTAGACCGGCTTCAGCGGCAAACCGCTGTCGTTCTGAGCCTCGCTCAAGCTTCCACGAACTCCGTCAGCACGCCGCCCACGCTTTTCGGATGGACGAACGCGATGCGAGTGCCGTGAAGCCCCATGCGCGGCTCCTCGTCGATCATCTCGAGACCTTCCGCCCTGGCGTCGGCGATCGCCCTGTCGATGTCGGGCACGGCGATGGCGATGTGGTGCAGGCCAGGCCCTCGCCTCGCCAGGAACTTGCCGACCGCGCTGTCTTCGTGGCGCGGCCGGAGCAGCTCCACCTCGGCGTCGCCGGCGCTCAGGAAGGCCGCGTCGAGCTCATCGTTCGAGGCTCTGTGGGTCAGCTCCGCGCCGAATTTCGTGGTGTACAGCTCGATCGCCGCCTCGAGGTCCTCCACCGCCACGCCGACGTGGTGGATCTTCACTTCTTCTCGTAGGAATACCAGCCCTCGCCGGTCTTCCGCCCGAGCCTGCCCTCCCTGACCTTCGCCTCGAGCTGCGGCGACGGCCGGTAGCGCTCGTCGCCCGTGGTTCTGTACATGTGCAGGCGGGCGTTGTAGGTGACGTCGAGCCCGCTGAAGTCGCCCAGCCGGAACGGTCCCATCGGCCAGTTCAAGCCCTTCTCGACCGCAGTGTCGATGTCCTCGAACGATGCGATCCCGGCGTCGAGCAGCCGGTAAGCCTCCTGCGTCGCCGCGTGCAGGATCCGGTTGACGATGAAACCGTCGATCTCCTTGTTGATCACCACCGCCGTTCGCCCCATCTGACGCGCCAGCTCCAGAGCGCGCTCGACCGCCTCGTCTGATGTCTGCGGTCCCCGCACGACCTCGACGAGGTCCATCACCAGCACCGGGAAGAAGAAGTGCATGTTCAGGCACCGCTCCGGCCGGGTTGTGGCGTCTTCGAGCTTGCTGATGCCGATGGTCGACGAATTGCTCGCCAGCACCGCGTCCCGCGGCGCCAGCAGGTCGAGCTCGGCGAAGATCGTGCGCTTGACCTCGAGGTTCTCGAAGACCGCCTCGATGACGAAGTCCGCCTCGCGCACCGCGTCTTCGAGGCCGGTCGTCGTACGCACGCGATCCAGCGCCGCCTTCGCGGCGTCCTGTGTCAGCCCGCCCTTCTCGACCCTGCGCGCGAGGTGGCCGTTGTTGGATTCGCGTGCCTTGTCGAGCTGCGGCTGGTCCTTGTCCTGGAGCGTGACGTCGATGCCGCCGAGCGCCGCCTGCATCGCAATCTGCGCGCCCATCGAGCCCGCGCCGATGACGGCGAGCTTCACTGCACGCTGAAGATGCGAGTCACCGTGTTCAGCGTCGCGAGGTTCCCGACCAGGCCGTCGATCCGCAGCCGGCCCTGCACGAGCTTCGCCGCCACACCTCGTCCCACCTCGTCGTAATAGACCGGCATCCCGAACAACCCGATCTTCAGGTTGCTCAGGTTCATGACGGTGAGAGCCTCGGCGCGGATCGTGATGTCACGCTTCGGCTGGAGCCCGTTGTGGACGACGAGGTGGCCTTTCTGAAAGTCCAGGGTGACGCCCTCGTCGATATCGGTGACCCAGATGCCGACGCGCGCCTGGAGCGCGTCGAAGTCTTTCTGTTTCTCGGGCCGGCCGCCGACGTTTGCCTCGATCAGGCCGCCCAGCATCGTGGCGAACGCGCTCGGCTCGGCGTCCGCGTACTCGACCGCTTGCTTGGGCGTCAGCTTTCGTCGGGCCACTGGACCGGCACCCGCGTCGTGCACTCGGTCATCTCTTGCGAGGCTTTGGTGTAGCGGACGATGGTCGGGAGGTCGCCCTTCTTCAGACCGAGCTTGCCCTGCAGCATGCCCTTGGTGGCGTCGAGCTCTTTCATCGCCACCTGCTTCCACCGCGTGTAGCTGCCGACGATGACGAAGTCGCAGGCTCGAGCGTCATCGGCGGAGCCGATGTGGATGTCGCGCGCGGCGCCATCGAACAGGTCCATGACCACGCCTTTCGCCTCGGGAAAGTTCTTGTCGGGCTCGGCCTCGATCACCAGGCCGACCTTCCACTTCCAGCCCTTTGCCGCCGACTTGTAGACGCTCGACTTGTTGATCTCGTCCTTGAATTGCTGCGCCCACTGATCGGAGAAAGCTTGGATCGCCATCAAATCCTCCTTGTGCCCAAAAGGTTAGCTAGGGGGCCGCTCACCCGACGAAGTCACCGACGGACACACGTCCGGGCCGGACGACCCGGCAGTACATCCCCATCCGCTCGTCGTGCCTTTGGACAAGGATGCGCAGCAGCTCCGGCGTCGCCTCCGTCGTGTCCGGATCCATGGTTATGACCTTGCAGCGCTCGCAGCGGTCGACCACCTCCAGCTCGGCCTCGCCGGCGCGGACGACGCGACCCAGCCAGCGGAGCTCTTCTTCGGGCTCGATGCCGTCGACGTAGAGGTTGGCGCGGAAGCGACGATGATCGATTGGCATTCCCGCCTCCAGACCGAACGCGGCGAGCGACGCGAGGTTGACGATCAGGATGTGCGCGGCGTCGAAGTTGGCGCCGGGCAGCTCACGGAGCTCGACCGGCTTGTTCGAGTCCGCGAGCACCTGCCGATAAGCCCCGTCGAGGCCGACGTCGGATCCGTCCGGCGCGGTGACCGTGAGAGCGCCGTCGTCGAGGCGGGCCCTGTAGGTCATCAGCGGCGCGTGCTGTTTGATGTTGAACCACTTGCCGTCGCGATCCGGCGTGTGGTCGATCATCGCCCAGCGCCGGTCCCCCTCGAGGCCGGCGTCGGTGATCATGCATTCGTCAAGCCGTTCACCGGCCATGGACTTGACCGGATAGCGCCAGACCTCTCTCACGACGGCCATGTGTCGGCAAGCGTACCGGCCCGGATACGATCAGCCGCGATGGCCGAGCCAACCTTCTCCGAACCGCTGTCGGCAAGAGACGCCTGGTTCCTCTACGCCGAGCGGCCGGAGACGCCGCTCGACCTCGCCACGGTCTACGTCTTCGAAGGCGGTTCGCGCATCCCGGGCGGGCGCGGCGCGATGGGCGTCGAGGAAACGGTGGCGGAGCGCATCCACCTGGTGCCGCGCTATCGCCAGCGCATCCGCTACATACCGTTCAATCTCGGCCACCCCGTCTGGGTCGACGACCCGAACTTCGACCTGGGGGCGCACATCAGGCGCGAGGTGCTCCCGCCGCCCGGCGACGGCGAGCAGGTCAGGCGCCTGGTGGCACGCATCCTCGCCCGACCTCTCGACAAACGGCGGCCGCTCTGGGAGATGACGCTCATCACCGGGCTGCGCGGAGGTCGGGTCGTCATCGTGAACCGCGCGCACCACGCGATGGTGGACGGAGTGTCGTCGGTCGACATCCTCACGTTGCTCCTCGACATAGACCCTGAGGGATACAAGCCGGATCCTCCGGCGGAGCCGTGGAAGGCGCGGCCGTCGCCTTCGAACTGGCAGCTGATCCGGCCCTTGCTCTGGAATCTTCGAAGCGCCTCACCGCGCGAGCGCACTCGTCTGCCGGCGTTCTGGGAGACGCGACGTTTGGCTCTGCGCGGACTGCTGAAGCTCGGCGGCACGATGGTCCGGCCGCGTTCGGACCTGTTCTTCAATCGCAAGATCGGACCGCAGCGCACCGGCCGAGGGCTCAAGGTTCCACTGGCCGCCTTCAAAGCGCTGAAAGACCACTACGGATGCACTGTCAACGACGCGGTGCTCGCGGTCGTGTCCGAAGCGCTGCATCGCTGGTTCAAGGGCCGGGGTGAGCGCGTGCCGGACAAGGTCCGAGTCTTCGTCCCGGTCAGCGTCCGCTCCGAAGAGGGCCAGGGACGAATCGGCAACCAGATCAGCGGCATGGTGTTCGAGCTGCCGACCGGCGACCTCTCGATCGAAGATCGGCTGAAGCGAATCAAGGTCACGACCGGCGACCTCAAGCGAACGCGGCAGGCGGTCGCCGCCGATCAGCTCGCCGGCCTCGCGGAGTGGGCGCCGCCGACGCTGCTGGTGCTCGCGGGCCGGATCATGTCCACGCCGCAAGCGGGCGCGAACATCAACGTGACCAACATCCCCGGGCCGCAGTTCCCGCTCTACAGCGGTGGGGCGAAGCTGCTGGAGGTCTGGCCGTTTGCGCCTCTCTACCCCGCGATGGGCCTGGGCGTCGCGATCGTCTCCTACAACGGCGACGCGTACTTCGGATTGACCGCGGACCCGTCGATCGTCGCCGACGTCGAGGAGTTCACTCGCGACCTCCGCGCGGCCGCGGAGGAAACCGTGGCCCTGGTCGAGGGCGCGACCTGAGCCGGCTTCTCTTTACGCCTCGAGCGTGAAGCGCATCGTGTTCTGGCCGATGGCGATCGTGTCGCCGTCGGTCAGCTGTTTCTCGGTCACGGACTCGCCGTTGACCATGGTGCCGTTCGTGCTGCCGAGGTCGCTGATCCAGAAGGAGCCGGAGCGAACGTCGATCCGCCCGTGATGGCCGGATGTCGCGGGGTCGCCGACGACCACGTCGTTGTCGGGCGCGCGTCCGAAGGTGATCATCTGGTTCGGCAGCGCCACGATGCGGCCGGCGAACGGTCCCGACTCGAACGTAAGGAGCGCTGCGAAGCCAGAGCCTGACGCGACCTCCTCCGGCGGCATCGCCTGAAGTGACACCGTGCGCCTGGGGTCGGCCATGGAGTCGGTCTGCGGCCAGGCGGGGATGACCGACGTCGCCTCCTCGAACGATGCTGCCTCGGCGGGTGCGCCGTTCGACGGGGGCGCCGTCTTTGCGCCGCCCGGCCACGCGACCATCGTCGAGCGGACGTCGGCCGGCGGTTCGGCGACGGGTGCGGCTTGGGCCGCGACAACCGGCGCCGGCTCCGGTTCGGGCTCGGGCTGAGCCTCCGGCTGGGCCTCGGGCTCGGGCGCCGGCTCGGCCTCGGGCGCCGCCGTGGCGACGACCGGCTCCGGCTCCTCGACCGCGGCAATCACAGGCTCGGTGACCGCCGACCCGGGCTCAGGCGCGGGCACATCCTCGAGCTCGGCCTCGGGCTCTGGCTCGGCATTGGCATCGGCCTCGGCCTCGGCCACGATCGGCTCCGACGAAGCGGCAGGTTCGGGCTCGGGCTCGGGTTCGGGCACCTCGGGGGGCACCGGCTCGGGGTCCGGCACGGGCTCGGGAGGGACCACCGCCGCGGGCTCCGGTTCGACGAGGCCCGCCGGCTCGGGTTCGACCAGGGCCGCCGGCTCAGGTTCCACCAGGGCCGCGGGCTCGGGTTCCACCACCGCCTCGGGCATCGCCTCGGCGACCGCGGCGAGCTCAGGCTCGACGGCCGGCTGCGGCTCAACAGGCTCCGCCTCCGCGACCAGCGGCTCGGACTCGGCCACGGCCGGCGGGAGGTACTCCCCACCTTCGGGCTGCGACGCGGCGACCGGCTCTTCCAGGGACGGGAGCACCGGCAGGGCCTCCGGCTCGACGATCGGCGCCGCCGCGGTGGCTAGCTCGGACACGGTCGGCTTTATGACCTCTGGCTCGGCGGCGCCATTTTCAGGCGGCTCGCCGGCCGTCGGCAGCGGCGTCACATGCTCCTCACCCACAGGCATGGATTCGATGGGCGAGCTGGAGATGGCGACGGTCTTCGCCCACTCGTGCGCGGCCTGTGCAGGCATCTCGAGCGTTTGGGTCGTCTCCTCAGGCGCCGGTCGTTCAGTCGACGCCGTGCCGAGGTGCTTCTCGTACCAGCCGGCGATGCGTTTCAGCCGCTCGACACGCCGGTCCGGCCGGCCGCCTCGCGACAGGTCGTGCGACTCCTCGGGGAAGCGCACCAGCTCCACCGTCTTGCCGAGCAGGCGCAGCGCCCCGAACAGCTCCTCCGACTGCGACATCGCGCAGCGCAGGTCCATCTCGCCAGCGGTCAGCAGCAGCGGCGTGCGCACGTTCTTGACGTAGCGGATCGGCGAGCGCCGCCACAGCTCGTCCAGGTCCGGCCAGGGCGGCGGACCGAGCTGCAGCAACCCCCAGAGCACGATGTCGTGCTGCGAGTACTCGCTGACGAGGTTCGAGATCGAGCGCATCGACACCGCGGCAGCGAAGCGGTCCGTCTGGCCGACGATCCAGTTCGTCATGAAGCCGCCGTAGGAGCCGCCGCCGACGCCGAGCCTGGTGCTGTCTATGTACCCGGTCCGCTCTATCACCTGGTCCAGCGACGTCATGAGGTCGACGTAATCCTTGCCCGCCCAGTCACGCACCACGGCGCGGCGGAAGGCTTCGCCGTAGCCGTCGGAACCGCGTGGGTTCATGTAAAAGACGACGAAACCCATGCCCGCGAGGATCTGCAGCTCGTGGAAGAAGGACCAGCCGTACTGGGCGTGCGGCCCGCCGTGGATCTCCATCACCGTCGGGTAGAGGCGGCCGGGCGCGAAATCCGGCGGCTTGAGGATCCAGCCCTCCAGTCGCCATCCGTCCGGCGCGCTGAAGAACTCCTGCTCCGGCTCGGCGATGTACCGGTCGTGGAGCCACGGGTTCAGGTCGGTGACGCGAGCCTCCGCGCCCTTTGTGAGCATGTAGAGCTCGCCCGGCGTCCGCGGATCCGACGCGCAGAACGCGATCACACCCGACGCGACGTCGAAATCGAAGATCCGGCGCCGGCCGCCGGCCTCTTCGCGGACGTTGCCGTCCAGGTCGACCGAGTGGATCGAGGTCGTGCCCGGCCCGCTGGCGGGGAAGTAGATCCGGTCTCCATCCGGCGCCCACATCACCCGCGTCGAATGCCCGGAGCGCATGTCGTTGATCACGCTGTCGTTGACGGCCAGGTCGAGAGTTGCGGTCAGGCATCTGGGCCCTCCGCCGGCCAGCGGGACGACCCACATTCGCTCGATCAGTCCGACGTCGAGGCCGTTCGGCGCGATGAAGGCGATCATGTCGCCCTTGGGCGACCAGATCGGTGAGCTCAGCAAGAATCCGCCGCCCAGTCGCACGCGGTTGGCGTCGACGCCGACCAGGTAGAGGTTTAGCTCGCGCTGGAGGTCAGCGCCGGGCTCGGCGTTGCCCGCGACGACCAGGCGCGTGCTGTCAGGCGCCCAGTCGTAATCGGTGACGTCCCAGGCGCCGTCTGTGAGCTGCTTGACGTCGCCTCCGCTGGACGGCACACAGAAAAGGTGGTGGTAGCGACCGTCGACGTAGCCGCGACCGTCGTGCTTGTAGTCGAGCCGCTGCACCACGCGAGCCACCGGAGCGCGGCGTACCTGCTCACGCGACTCGGGCGGCCGTGGGTCGTCGACGATGCCATCAGGGTCGGCAAGAACGGCGCCGAGGAAGGCGATCCGCTTCCCGTCCGGTGACCACCGAGGCATGCCGACGCCGTCTTGAACGGAGCTGAGCTGCTGTGGCGGACCGCCGGTGGTGAGGTCGAGGACGAAGATCTGGTCGGTTGGCCCGACCCTGCTCACGAACGCGATCCGACGCCCGTCCGGCGACCATTCGGGCGAGTGATCGCGCAGCACCGCGGCGGTCGGTTCGGCCGGTTCCGGATCGAGCAGGCGGCGGACGACGATGCGGCTGCGATTCTGCCTCGTGGCCCCGTCCGCCCGGGTGACCTGGTAGGCCACGCGCTCGCCGTCCGGGCTCAGGCGGACGTGGTCGATCCAACGAAAGCGATATAGGTCGTCCGGAGTTATCGGGGCAGCCATTCCGACTCGCGGATGCTACCAGTCGCAGACAACATCGTTGCCTTTCGCTGTAAAGCATTCGACATGGTTCGGTGGTACAACCTCTGGCGTTGACACGGAGAAAGGCCGCGCTGAACGGCTTTGGTTGGGGTTGCATCGCCGGCGCGGCGCTGGTCGCGGTGATGTACTACGCCGCACTTTTCCTCGGGCTGCGTCCGCTGCCCGCTCTCCTCAACGAGCCGCTGCTGTCGTTGATGCCCGGATTCGTTTTCGGCTTCTTGATCGACACGCTGCAGCACGCGGGCAAGGTGATCGAAGAGCTCGGCCTCATCGTCGCCATGGTGCTCGCGCTCGGGGTGCTCGGCGCCATCGCGGCGATCGCCGGCTTGCGGTGGACATCGACCTGGCTCCCCTTCGTCTTTGCGGCCATCGGCTGGCTGGTGGTTTGCGCAGTCCTCCTGCCGATCGCGGGAGTTGGCTGGCTCGGCTTGAACGACGGGCCCGCGACGCCGCTGATCTGGGCCGCGCTGTTCGCGATCTACGCGGTGGTCCTGCAGTACGGGAGCACACCGCCCCCGGTCGTGAGCCTGGAGCGCAGGCGGCTGCTGAGCACCGTGCCGCTGTCGATCGCCGCGGTCAGCGTCGGGGCGCTGGCGCTTCGTCTCCTCCCCGACTGGTACCAGGCCGTCTTCAACCCGCCTGAGTCGGGGCTGCGCGGGATCTCACCCGACATCACGCCGGTGGACAACTTCTACGTGGTCTCCAAGAACTTCGCCGACCCGAACGTCGACGGCCAGGCGTGGCGGCTGCACGTCAGCGGGATGGTGGACAAGCCGACGACGCTTTCGTTGAGCGAGCTCCGCAGCCTTGGCTCGACGCAGGAGTACGTGACGATGGAGTGCGTCAGCAACGACGTCGGCGGCGACCTGATGAGCACGGGCCAGTTCACCGGCGTCAGCCTGCGGGACCTGATCGCGAGCGCTTCGCCGCAGCCAGGGGCAAGCTGGGTGAGCTTTCACGCCCGCGACGGCTACACCGAAAGCTTCCCCCTCAGCATGATTCAGGCCGCACCCGAGATCCTGGTCGTCTACGACCTGGACGGCGCGCCCCTTCCCACCCAGCACGGGTTCCCGGCCCGCATCCTGATCCCAGGCCATTACGGGATGAAGAGCCCCAAGTGGCTGGACACCATCGAGCTTGCCGGCTCGGAGGCGCGGGGCTACTGGGAGCAGCAGGGCTGGGACCACATCGCCACCGTCAAGACCACGTCGCGTTTCGACGCGCCCCGCGACAGCGACATCCTTCGCCTCGGTGCGATCACGGTGGGCGGCGTCGCCTTCGCCGGCACCCGCGGGATCAGCAAGGTCGAGTACACCGTCAATGACGCCGGTTGGAACGAGGTGACGTTCGACCCGCCGCTTTCGAAGCTCACCTGGGTGCGCTGGCAGACGACGTGGACCCCGAGCGCCGAGGGGGCGTACCGCCTGAGGGTCCGCGCCACCGACGGCTCTGGTTCGGTGCAGGACTCGGGCGGCGCACCGAGCTTCCCCAACGGTGCGAGCGGCTGGCACACCATCCAGGTCAACGTCTCGAAGTAGCGGAAGCTCCCTCTCCGCTGCGGGGAGAGGGATCGAGGGTGAGGGTCCGCTCTAGGAGCGGGCCAGCAGCTCCGAGACGATCTCCCTGTCGTGGGTCAGCGAGGCGAAATGGCCCTCGTCGTACCAAACGTGCAAGTCCACCTTCGCCAGCTTCGCGACCACGCGCCGCGCCGCCGAAAGCGGCGCGTTCTTGTCGTCGTTGCCGTGCCACCACGTCACTGAGGTCTTCACGTCCGCTGGATCGAAGTCCCACTCGCCGTGCATCGCGAACGACTCGTCCGTCCAGCCTTCCGCGCCCTGGCGAAGCGTCTCGACAAGGTTGTCGTGGGACATCTTTTGCCAGGCCGGGTCGGCCATGAGCTTGCGGTCGGACTCGGGAGCGTCATCGAGCACGCCCTGCATCCCTTCGTCGCTCAGGAGGCGCTCGCGCACCTCGACGAGGAACTCGAACAGGGGCTGCCATCCCTGCTCGGCGAGCGCGTAGCCCCGAGCGTTGACCCCGACCTGCTGTGCGACCTCCTCCTCGACCAGCGGCGTCCCGCCCACGACCACCGTCGCCGCCGAGACCAGGTCGGGATGGTTCGCGGCCAGAGCCAGGACGTGCGGGCCGCCGCCGCTCGTGCCCATCGCCGGCACCCGCTCGAGGCCATGCGCGCGAATCAAGGCGGCGTAGTCGTCGGCGACATCGGCGATGCCGCGGCCGGGCTTGCGGGTCGAGTGGCCGTAGCCCGGTCGGTCTGCCATCAGGTAGCGCGCGCCCGTGTCCCGGATGACGCCGGCGTCCGGGTTGAACTGGATCCGCGAGCTGGGCGTGCCCTGGATTCGCAGCAGCGGAGTGCCGCCGGGGTCGCCCCACCACCGCCACGCCATCTCGCGCCCGTCGGGCAGGTGGAGCACGCCGTCTTCGTACGCGACGCCGTTGTCCGCCTTCTGTAGTGCCTTCACTTCATGGCCCAAACTGATTTGAACGTATCCCACCCCATTCGGAACAGGCCCTCCTTGCGCAGCATCTTGAAGATCTTCCTTTGCTTGTCCCACTTCGACGTCCCGTCGACGCGGAAGAACTCGTCGAGGGCGTTGTCGGCTACCGCCGGGTATTTCGAGAGGAGCTGCGGATTGTGCTCCAGCAGCGGGACGGCCTTGTCGTACTTCTTCATGTCGGCCATGATCCACGAGGCATCGAGCTTGCCCCGGTATTCGCCGAGCCGGTGCTCCGAGAAATCGCCCATCTCCTTGCAGTGGATCACCGTCTCGCCGGCGAGACGCCCTGAATCCATCGCCAGGTTCGATCCCTCGCGGTGCACCGGGTTGGAAAGCATCGCCGCGTCGCCGCAGACGAGGTAGCCGGGCCCGGCAACCTTCGGGATGCCTCGGTACCCGCCTTCAGGGATCAGGTGCGCCAGGTATTCGACGGTCTCCGCGCCGCGCAGCAGAGGCTTGATGGCGGGATGCTGCTTGAAGTGCTCCATCAAGTCGTTGGGCGTGCGCAGCGTCTTGTTGAATTCGCTCAAAAGGGCGCCGCCACCGACCGACAGCGTGTCCTTGTTCGTGTAGATGAACATGAACCCGGACATCCCCATCGTCGAGTCGCCGAAGCACTCGATGGTGCAGCCCTCACCGGGATCGCAGTTGAAGCGCTCCTCGATGATGCGCGAGTCGAGCTGCATGATCTCTTTGACCGCCATCGCGACCTCGTCTGGACGCAGCTTGCGCCGCAGTGGGCGGCCGTCGATCTTCGTGTTCTCGAGCAGACCGGTGCCCAGGCCGATGCCCTCGCAGATGATCGTGACCTCCGCGTAGAGGTCGTCGCCGCGACCGGTGCCCACACCGACGACGCGGCCGTTGCGGACGATGAGTCGGTCCACCACGGTCTCGGGCACGACCATCGCCCCGGCCTTCTCCGCCTGCTCCGCGAACCAGGGATCGAACCGCGCGCGCAGCACGGAGTAGGAATGCGGGTGCGTCCGGTTGCGCAGGTTCTTGTAGTCGAGTGCGATGTAAGCGTCCGGCGTCATGAGCCACCGGCGCTCTTCGATGATCGGGCGCTCGAGCGGAGCTTGTTTCCAGTCCTCGCCTACGATCTCCTCGAGGTAGTGGTTGTAGAGGATGCCGCCCATCACGTTCTTCGCGCCCGGCCTGGCACCCCGCTCCAGTAAGGCCACCTGCAGCCCGGCCTTCGCCATGGTCAGCGCGGCGGCGCTTCCCGCCGGGCCGGCGCCGACGACGACCGCGTCGAATTTCTCTTCGTCCGCCACTGCTGTTCTAGCGGCCTGCACCGGTCGGCGGTGCATCTGGCGGCTGATTTCCGCCGAGCGTCCTTCGGACGCTGACGCCGGCGTTGCGGGGCGCGGCGCTCGTCGTCAGGCGCATACGGCGCCATCCTCTTCGCGCCAGCCGCGCCTTGGCGTCGGCGGCCTCAGCCACCATCTGCTACCGCCGACGGCACAGTCCACTAGATTCAATTGAAGCTGATTGGGCTGACGGGCGGCGCCGGGTCGGGGAAGTCCACGGTCGCCTCGATGTTTCGCGAGCTGGGCGCGGCGATCGTCGACGCGGACGAGGCCACACACGCCGTGTACGCAGCCGGCACCGAAGGCTTCGACGCGGTGGTCGAGGCATTCGGCGAGGAGTACGTACGCGATGGTGCGATCGACCGGGCCAAGCTCGGCGCGTACGTCTTCGCCAACCCCGACGCGCTGCGCCGGCTCAACGCGATCGTCCATCCGCGCGTGCGCCAGTGGATGGCGGACAGGACGGCGCAGGCGGTCGAGGCCGGGGCAGACGTGGTGATCCAGGACGTGCCGCTGCTCTTCGAGAACAACCTGCAGGGTCTCTATTCGGCGACCGTGCTCGTCTACGCATCCACGGAGACGCAGCTGCGACGCCTCGTTGAGCAACGTGGACTCAGCGCCGGCCGTGCGAGGTCGGTGCTCGCCGCGCAAATGCAGATCGACGAAAAGCGGGAGCTGGCCGACTTCGTCATCGACAACAGCCGGACGCGCGACGAGACCCGGCGGCAGGTCGAAGAGGTCTGGGCTAGAGTCCGAGCTCTCTAAGCACCTCGTCCGTGTGTTCGCCGAGCTGCGGGGCGCGGCCGCGCGGCACGTCCTCCAGCAGCCGCCGGGCAACTATCTGCGGATGCGCGGCGACCTCGCCGATGTCGAGCACCGGCTCGCAGCACGCATCGGCCGTCGACAGCACCTCCTCCCACTGATCGCGCGTCCTGGTCGCGAAGATCCCCTCCAGCGCCGCGTGAGTGTCCGCTTCCTCCGAGTACTGGAGGTCGACCAGGTCCGGGCGCTCGAGCGCCTCGCACAACGCGCTCCAGAACTTCGGCTCCAGCGCGGCCACGCTGTAGTAGCCGCCGCCCTTGCACGCGTACACGCGGTAGCACGGATAGCGGCCGGTGAGCCGCTGGTCGCCGCGCGCGACCTCGTCACCGGCGGCATGCGAGGCAAAGGCCAGCGCAAGAAATCCGACCGCGCCGTCGGTCATCGAGGCATCGATCCAGCGACCACCGCCGCCGCGCTCGACGTCGACGAGCGCCGCGAGGATCTGGACCGCGGGATGCAGTCCGCCGCCGCCGATGTCCGCGACCTGCACCGACAGCGGGAGGGGAGGACCCTGGCGCGGCCCGTTGAGCCCGAGGCCACCCGCAATCGCCATGTAGTTGAGGTCGTGGCCGGCGCGCGCCGCGTATGGACCGTCCTGGCCATAACCGGTGATCGAGCACATCACGAGTCGTGGGTTGCGCTTGTGCAGGACCGGCCAGCCGAGCTCGAGACGCTCCATCACTCCGGGCCGGTTGCCCTCGACGAGGACATGTGCCGTTTCGACCAGGCGAAGCAGCGCGTGCTTGGCCTTGTCGGTCTTGAGGTCGAGCGCGACGCTGCGCTTGTTGCGGTTGAGGGCGTTGAAGAGCGCGCTCTGCCCGTCGACCATCGGCGGCGTCCACCGCATGTAGTCGCCGGTGCCTGGCTCCTCGATCTTGATAACGTCCGCGCCCATATCGGCCAGCAGCTGCGTGCAGTAGGCGCCGGGCAGAAGACGAGTGAGGTCGAGGACCCGAATTCCGCTCAATGACCGGTCGATTGCGCTCATACGTTAGTACGAGACTTTCGGCAGCCGGCCATGCGTTAATACGTCATGGAAGACGGTTCCAGCATGCGTCCTTCTCCACATCTTGGCGAGATGAGCATCAAGGTTCCCGCGCCGTTCGCCGGCGTGTCCGACCTCGGGTTCACCGCCCAGTACCGCGCCCAGCAGTTCAACGAGCCGCAACGCGACGTTCCGCTGCTCTTCGAGGGCCCGCCGAACCCAACCGAGCGCCTGGCCGGGATCCTGCAGCTGCTCAGCGAGGCGCGCGCCAGCTCGTACCGGTGGTCGGACCCGGTCCTCCTCGGCGACGGTGTCGTCGTCCTCGCGTACCGCGACCGCAGCATCGGCAGCGAGACGCTCGACGACGGCGCGCGGATCACCGAGTACGTGATGAACCTCGTCCGCCCAGTGGTCTTCACGTTCCTCCACGACTGCGCCGCGATCGCCGACCTGCGCCTGTCGGACGTGATCGAGATGCGCGTAAGCGCGGACCGCGAGCCGGTTGCGGGTTTCTCGCTGCCGCTGTCGGACATCGTCCGGCCAAACGGAGAACGACTGCTCTGGGGTGTGGCCTCCTAGCCGGCGCCTTCTACTTCGACGGCGAGGCGGACGGCGAAGGCGATGGGCTCGGGGTCGGGCTGTGGACGGAGGTAGCCCGGGCGGTGCTCGAGGTGTTGAGGTTGGGGGTCGCGATCTGGCCCGGCCCGACGCCGGTGAAGTACAGCGCCAGCGGGACGACGATCAATCCCGCGATGACGGTCAGCACGAAGGTGACCGCCCCCCACTCCCGACGCAGCACAGCCCAGTTCACGAGGCCCGTAAGTCTACCGACGAGCGAAAAACAGCGTCGTCCTGGCGGCCGGATTTACTCCGGCCGCGACCCTGGAGGGATGCCCCTGCGACTAAAAATCGTCGTCGGAGCTGTTGAGGCCTTCCTCTTCCTTCTTCTTGCGCTGGTTCAGGAGCCGGATGAAGTCCTGCGCCCGCGCGAGCGCTTTCCAACGCTCCGGGAAGAAGTCTTGGACCAGGATCTGGCGGTCCGGCTGCTGGTAGACGGTGACGCACCACTTGTTGAGGGTGCGCGAGACTTCGACCTCGAAGTCTTTCTCCGCGGTCTCATACCGAACAACTTTGTCGTCGTCGAATCTCTTTCGTCCTGAAACAGCCATAGGTAAATCACTCGGGCGGGGATGCGGCTCATTGAGCGTCTACAGATTATAGGACTGGAAACTGGGGGCCCTGGACGCCCTAGAGCCTGTCCGGCTGCCCGTCCAGGAGCTCCCGCAGGAGCGGGGCAAGCTCCTCCCGAAGGCCCTCCCGCTTCATAGCCAGCGTGAGGTTGGCCCTGAGGTAGCCGGGCACGGTGCCGGTGTCGTAGTAGTCACCCGCGAACTCGACCCCAACCACGGGGAACGTACCGATC
This sequence comes from Candidatus Dormiibacterota bacterium, assembly GCA_024280995.1. Classification (GTDB taxonomy): domain Bacteria; phylum Chloroflexota; class Dormibacteria; order Dormibacterales; family Dormibacteraceae; genus 40CM-4-65-16. The sequence continues at coordinate 17,684 of JAMXLM010000036.1, read as the reverse complement.
GTCCGCTTGATCGCATCGACGAGCTGGATCTCGTTCCCGGCGCCGGGTTCGCCGCGATCGAGCTCGAGGAATACCGCCGGGAGAAGGACGTAACGCCCCAGGGCGGCCAGGTCGGACGGCGCGTCGTCCGCTGAAGGTTTCTCGACGATGTCGACCACCTCGTGGATACCACCCTTCGAGCCGCCGGTCTCGATGATGCCGTACCGGCTCACCTCGTTCCGGGGCACGCGGCGGACAGCCAGGACCGTGGCTCCCGTCGTCCGGTGGGCGTCGATGAGCTGCTTCAACACGGGGCGGTCGTCGCACAGGATGACGTCGTCGGCCAGCAGCACCGCGCAGGGTTCGTCCCCGATCAGACGCCGCGCCGTCCACACCGCATGGCCGAGGCCGCGCGGTTCCTTCTGTTGGAGGTAAGTGATGTCGACCTGGTTGCTGAGGTCGTCTATCTCGGCAAGGATGTGCAGGAGGTCGCTCCTTCCGCGCTCCTCGAGGTAGTGCTCGAGCTCACGCGAGCGGTCGAAGTGGTCGACGATGGCTCGCTTGCCACCGCCGGTGACCATGATCACCTCTTCGATTCCGCTCGCGATCGCCTCCTCGACGCCGTACTGGATGGTCGGCTTGTCGACGAGCGGCAGCATCTCCTTCGGCTGCGCCTTCGTGACCGGAAGGAAACGAGTTCCAAGCCCGGCAGCGGGGAAGATCGCCTTACGTACAGGAGGCCCGGTCATCCAGGAGGCCCGGTCATCGCCCACAATCTATCGAATGGACACGGTCGAAGAGATACTTCCGGGCATCAAAGGCCACGTCGAGCGTGTCGTGCAGGGCGAACTCCTCACCCACCACGTCGGCGGTAAGGGCACGTTCTCGACGCCGGCCATGATCGGGCTCATGGAGCTCACATGCCATCGCTCGGTAGAACGCATGCTGCCTCCCGACCACACCACGGTGGGCTACGAGGTGCACGTCCGTCACCTCGCCCCGACCGCTCCCGGCCGGACTGTGACGGTGAGCTCTCGGCTGACCGAGGTGAGGGGCACCAAGCTCCACTTCGAGGTCGAGTGCCGAGAGGGCGAGACGCTCCTGGGCACCGGCATCCACAAGCGGGCCATCGTCCCGGCGACCTTCTAGAGCGATGCCCTACTGGGAGAACGTGACCCGCTCCTTCAGCATCGCCTGGCGGTTCAAGTACCTCTGGCTGATCGCCCTGTTCTCAGGCGAGACCGGCAGCGGCAGCTTCGGCACTGGCAGCGGCTTCAACTACCCGCCCCGCGGCGGCGGTCCGAGCCGGCAGCAGCTCGCCGACGCGCAGACGAACTTCAGCAACTGGTTGAGCAGCCACGCAGGGCTGGTGGCCGTGGTCGTCGTCGTCTGGCTGGTCGTGGCGATCGCAATCTTCTTGCTGGAAGCGATCTGCGAGGGCGCCACCGTGCGGGCGTCGGCCGAGCACGACGCGGAGCGGCCGTTCAACCTCGGCTGGGCGTGGCGGTCGGGATTGAGCACGATGTGGGTCATCGTGCGATTCCGGCTCTTTTTCGTCCTGCTCGGCCTCCCGGTTCTCGCCGTGTTCATCGGGCTCGCCGTCTCCATCTACGCGGCCATCACCGGCAGCGCCGTGGCAGGTGCCTTCATCGGGCTCTTCACGCTGCTCCTGTTGCTGGCGATCCCCTACTTGATCTACCTGTCCCTGCTCGATCGCCTGGGCACGCGGGCGGTGATCCTCGAGCAGCTCAAGGCGCGAGCGGGGATCGTCCGCGGCCACCGTCTCCTCTTCAAGCGTTTGGGCCGCACCCTGTTGGTCTGGCTGCTTGCAATCGCCGTCGCGGTGATCGTCGGTCTGGCGCTCGGCCTTGTCCTCGGCATCGTGTTCCTCCCCCTGGTCATCGTCGGCCTGGTGATCGGCGCGGCGAACAGTTCCGCCGTGGTGCCGCTGGCGGTCGCCGGATCGCTGCTCCTCGTTGTGGTGTCATTCGCGATAGGTAGCTTTTTCGCGGCCCAGAGCTCCACCTACTGGACGCTCGCATTTCGCCGGCTTGACGTCGACTACGCGCCAGCGGTTCCGTACCAGGCGCCTCCCAGCGCGCCCGCACCGCCGCCCGCACCAACATCATGAGCGAGGAACTGGACCGGGTCGCGCCGCGCGAGAGCGCGCGCGTCAAAGCCCGCGACAGGAAGGTGCGCGGCCCCAAGGTCGTCGCCGTCAATCCCGGGCTGAAGAAGCTGGCCCAGCACCTGGCCGACAAACGAAGCCGCAAAAAGAAGCTACATTGAGGCGGTTTCCGTCATTTCTGGAGGGTCAGGGGGTTAGTCGATGAAGGCTTACGTGCTGATCAACGCGTCGCCAGGCCGAGCGCTCGAAGTTGCCAAGAAGATGGAAGGCGTGGCGGGAATCTCGGCCGCGGACGCCATCACCGGTGAGTACGACGTCATCGCGGTCTGCGAGGCCCCGGACGTGAACTCCATCGGTTCGCTGATCGTCGACAAGATCCAGAAGATCGACGGAGTCTTCAAGACGATCACCTGCCTGGCGGTGAAGTAGCCTCCGCCAGCGCCGCCGCGACCTCCGGAAGACCGTTAAGCCAGCGCGTCATCGCCGGCATCTCCTGCTCGAAGCTGCCGACCGACGGCGACCACGTGAGCTCGCGCCGGGAGTGCGAGTCGTCGTAGAAGTGCGCCTTACCCAGCACGTCGAGCCCGTAGACGCCAGGCCACACCGAAGCGCCGGGCGGGGTCATGCTCTCGAGCGCCAGCGCCCTGAGATGCGCGAGGTCGTAGGGCACCGAGCCGATCTCGGCCGCGAAGCCGGCCGCCCGAGCGGCCGACATCAGAAACTCGCGCCAGTTCGAATCGAAGCCGCCGACCAGGTACCGATGTCCGGGCCGGCCCCTGTCCGAAGCCGCCAGGCACGCGCGGCCGACGTCGGACGCGGCGACGAAGGTCTGCGACGCCTTTCCGCCGCCGGGCAGCCAGACCCGGCCCTGCACGGCAGCCTTCATGAGCCTCGGCAGGATCCAGTCCTCTCCCTCTCCGAAGACACGCGCCGGGCGCAGGATCACGACCTCGACGTCGCCGGCCGCGGCCACCAGCCACTCCTCCTCCGCCAGCTTGTTCCGCTCGTAGGCATGAGCGGGCTTGACGCGAGAGGTCTCTTTGACGCGCGCGAAATGGTCCGGCCCATAGACGTCCGCGGTCGACACGTGCACGATGCGTCGGACGCGAGCCCTGCGTGCCGCGTCGACCACGTTCTTGAGTGCCGGGGCCGGCTGCCTGCGGACGCTCAGCCGTCGCGCGGGCGACATCGTCTGGGCGCAGAACACGACGAACTCGACGCCGGCGATCGCATCGTCGAGGGTCTCCGCATCGGCGTCGGCATCGAGCTCGATCACCGGAACGTCAGCCGCGAGGGCGCTCGTGATGTGCGCGCCGAGAAAATCGCCGCCGCCGATCACGAGGTGCAAAGCTCGCCGATTTTAGGCTGGCGGCTCCGAGGCTATGCTCGGCGTCGCTGCAAGGCTGTCGCGATTGCCGTCCTCACCCGGTCCACGACGCCGTTGACACGACGGCCCAGCTCCCACCACGCCGGAAGGTCGGGTAGCACCGGGCGGGCGATCGAGACGTCGATCCGGCGGAAGGGCCAGAGGGCGTCGGTGCCGTTGACGGCGACGGGGCTGATCGGAACTCCTGCCTGCAGCGCAAAGAACCCGATGCCGTTCTTCAGCGGCCGCAGCGCGGGCCCGCGCGAGTATCGACCCTCGGGAAACATGAGGATCACCCCGCCGCGCTCGAGCACCTGGTAGACGGTGCGCAGGCCCTGCTCGTCGAGCTCGCCCCTGTTGGGCGAGATCGGGAACACGCCGATCAGCGGCAGCAGTCGCCGTTTCCACGCGCGGTTGAATACCGTCTCGCGCTTGGCCATGGTGTAGATGACAGGACGTGGCGGAAAGAACGGGATGATGAACGCCGGGTCGTACCAGGCCTGGTGGTTGGCGGCGATGATGAACGGCGGCTTCGGGATGTTCTCCTTCCCGACGACCGTGATGCGGAACAGATGGGTGATGATCCATGCGACGAGCCGGCGCAGGAAGAGATATGTGCGAGGCGGATCGAGCGGCGAGGCGTGGACGAGCGGATCGCTCGGGCCGCTGACGAGGACCCGGTACTCCGGACTCCGGTAGCGACTCTCTTGCGACGGGTCCTCAGTCGAGGAATTCGAGGAGGACGCGGTTGAACTCCTCCGGGCGCTCCGCCTGCACCGAGTGCCCTGCGCCTTTGATCACCGCAAGCTTGCTGCCGGCGATCATCTCCTGCGCGCGCCTTGCGTGCGCGACCGGAAAGAGAGGATCGTCGGCGCCCCATATGAGCTGAACCGGGATGTTCAGCTCGTTGAGCCGGCGGGTGACGTCGTGGTGTCCCCCGAACAGCGCTCGCGGCCCGATCAGCGACCGAATCGTGGACAGGTACGCGGTGTGAAAGCCGTCCTCCGCGTACAGCTCACGGAGGTTGGCGAGATAGTCGTCGTCCAGCGTCTCGCGCAGGTCCGAGCTCGAACCCGCAAACCTGCCGACGACCCTGCGAATGACGCTCGGGGACGCCCATCCGAGCGCATCGCGCGCAAAACGCATGGCCGCCTCGCCGACGCGCGGAACCGTGACCAGGCCGTAGGCCATCTGCGCCATCTGTACCTTGGGCCGGCCGAAACCGAGGGTGTTCACCAGCACCAGCTTGCGCACCATTCGCGGCTCGTCCAGCGCGACCTCGAGGGCGATGCGACCGCCGAGGGACGCGCCCACCAACGTGGCCGAGCGGAGCCCCAGCTCCCGCATGTAGCGGACGACGAAGCGGCCGAAGTACGGAACGGTGTAGCGCGTGCGCGGCTTGTCCGTGCGGCCGTAGCCAGGAAGATCTGGCGCGAACACACGGTGCCTGGCCGCTGTTGGCTCGAGGTTTCGGCGCCACTCCATGTACCCGGAGGTCCCGAGGCCGTGGATGAAGAGAACCGCGGGGCCGCGACCGCCGACCATGTGGTGAACCCGCAGGTCGCCGACGTCCACGAAGCCCGACTGGACGAGCTGTGGCGCATTCTTCTGGCTGATCACTTCAGGTCGTCGGAAGCATACGGGCGGGCGTCGCGAGCCCGGTTACTTTCATCCCGCTGGAGAAACGCTCAACCCTCGCGCCTTTGATCACCGTCACCGCCCCCGGTCCGGCGGAAACCCACTCGCCGTCCGACCACACGGCCGCGGTGCGCTCGTCGAGGCCGAGGATGGTGACGCCCGGAAGCTCGCGTTTGGCCGATTCGACCCATCTCTGGCCGAACTTCTCGAAGTGCGGCGCGACGGCCGCGTTGGCGACGACCCCGAGCGCGCTCACCGGGCGGCGCTGCGTACGGTCAGGCCAGCCCGCGCGGATCAGGGTGTGACTGCAAAGCGCCATCGCCCCGGCCGACGAGCCGGCGAGGCTCGCGCCGTCTCGCCAGGCCTGGAAGATCGAGGTCCACACCCGCGTCGCCTGAAGGACCTGGACCACGAGGCCCGGGTCGCCGCCGACCAGGTAGAAGAATCCGCCGTCGCGGGCGAGGTCGGCAAGCTCCCTGGAGTTGGCGCTCGTCCGCGTCAGGACGGGCAGCTCGCGCAGCTCGAGATCGAAGCGCTCGAACCACGCGGTCGCATGTGCGACCGCGCGCTCGGGCCCTTGCCGGGCCGCGGCCGTGGGCACCACGAAGGCGGTCCCGCGGCCCGCCGCCCTGGCCAGCATGCGGTCCTGCTCTTCGTTGCCGGGGTTGAACTCGTCGCCGCCGACGAGCGCAAGCATCCCTGTGGGCATCTCCATGACGTTCGTAGGATATGGCGGTGTCTGAACCCGTCCGTGTCAGGATCGCGCCCAGCCCGACGGGCTTCGCACACCTGGGCACCGCCAGCACCGCGCTTTACAACATCCTTTTCGCGCGCAAGCAAGGCGGCACGTTCGTGCTCCGCATCGACGACACCGACATGGAGCGCAACCGACCCGAGTACGAGGCGCTCATCTACGAGAGCCTCCGTTGGCTCGGCCTCGACTGGGACGAGGGCCCGGACAAGGGCGGCCCCGATGCCCCCTATCGCCAATCCGAGCGAGTCGACCTCTACCGAGAGGACGCTGCGCGTCTCATCAAGGAAGGCAGCGCCTACCGCTGCTACTGCACACCGGAGGAGCTGGAGGCGGAACGCCGGCAGGCCCAGGCGGACAAGCGCCCGTACAGATACTCCCGGCGCTGCCTGCTCAATCCGCCGGACGATCGCTCCGTCTTTGCGGTGCGGTTCAAGGTCCCGGGCGGCGAGGTCACTTTCACCGACATGGTCCGCGGCGAGATGCGCTTCGACGCAGACCTGATCGGCGACTTCATCATCATGAAATCGGACGGGTTTCCGACCTACCAGTTCGCGAGCCCCGTGGACGACGCGCGGATGGAGATCACCCACGTGATCCGCGGGGAGGAGCACCTTTCGAACACGCCCTACCAGCTGATGCTCGTGGACGCGCTTGGCTACAAGCGCCCCGTGGCCTACGCCCACATGCCGCTGATCCTCGCGAAGGACGGCGCGAAGCTCTCGAAGCGCAAGCACCCCGAGGCAAACCTCGCCTTGTTTCGCGAGCAGGGCTATCTGCCAGAGGCGCTGCTCAACTACCTCGCGTTGCTGGGCTGGAACCCCGGAACGGAGCAGGAGATCTTCTCTTTCGATCAGCTGCTCGAGGCTTTCTCGTTCGAGCGCGTCCAGCGCGCCGGCGCGCGCTTCGACTGGGAGAAGCTCAACTGGATGGACGGTGAGTACATACGCAACCTCAGCGACGACGAGCTGGCCACGCGGCTCGAGCCGTTCCTGCAGAACGTCGACGGCGAGACGATCCGCCGCGCAATCCCGCCCTTGCGCACGCGGATGTTCAAGCTCTCGCAGTCGGTCGATTACCTCGAATACCTCTGGACCGATCCGCCACCGCCATCGCTCGACGCCGAGACTGCGCAGCGGGTCCGGGCAGCCGTCGACGCCCTGCGGCCCACGCCGTGGGAGCCGGAGCCGATCGAGTCCGCGCTGGAGAAGGCCGTCGAGACCTCTGGCGTGAGCAAAGGCAAGTTCTACAACCCCCTGCGCGACGCGCTGACGGGCAAGAAGGTCTCGCTGCCCATCCACTACGCGTTCGCGCTGCTGCCCAAGGACAAGGCGCTGTCCCGCCTGGAGCGTGCGGCGTGAACTATCTCGCCATCGTCATCGACCTCGACCCGAACATCGTCCGCATCGGCCCGCTCCTCATCACCTGGCACGGCGTCTTCTCCGTGCTCGGCATCATCGCCGCGGCGCGCCTCGGTTTCTGGCTGTTCGAGAAGGACGAACCTGCGGTGAAAGGGCGGGGCGGCGACGGGCTCGCGTGGATGGTCATATTCGGGCTGATCGGCGCGCGCCTTCTGTATGTCTGGGAGAACTTCCGTCTGTTCGAGAACGGCCAGCTGCTGCGCATCTTCGCCCTGACCGAGGGCGGCATCAGCCAGTGGGGCGGCCTGTTCGGGGCGATGCTCGGCGCCTGGGTATGGACCCGTCGGGCGAAGGTCTCCTTCTGGAAGCTGCTCGACGCCGGGGGCCCCGCGGCGATGATCGGCCTGGCGGTCGGTCGCATCGGCGATGTCATCAACGGCGAGCACCACGGCAGTCCGACCAACCTTCCTTGGGGCGTCGTCTACGTCAATCCGAACACCCTGGGCCAGCCCGGCATCGTCGTCCATCCCGAGGTCGCCTACGAGATGGTGCTGTGCCTCGGGATCCTCGCGTTGATCCTTCCGTTCCACCAGCGCATCAAGCGTCGCGTGCCGGACGGCGTGCTGGGGCTGATCTATTTCGGCGTCTACGCCACCGGCCGCTTCTTCCTCAGCTACCTGCGCCTCGACCCGGCCGTGTTCATCGGGCTTCGCCAGGCACAGCTCGCGTCGGCGCTCATGGTGGTCCTCGCCGTCATCCTGATACCGGTGCTGGTGTGGCGAGCCTCAAAAGCCGGCGAGCCAGCGCAGGCGACGCCGAGTAATGCTTGAAATAGACATGCACCTCGTCGTGGGTCGCGATCGCGGACCGGACCTGTTCGATCCAGGGATCGAGAGCCCTGGTCGTGTAGCCGCGACGTAGCCGGAAGTAGGCCACAGAACCAAGCGCCACCAATGGCGCGCGGGGCCATTTCTCCTCATCGGTGACGACGAGCGCTCCGCGGTGCTCGCGCAGGACGCGATAGGTGTCCTCGTCGAACCACGATTCGTGTCGGAACTCCGCGGCGGCGGGACGCTCGAGCGCGCTGAGCAGCGATTCCAGAAGCGCGACGTTCTTCTGTCGCGTCGGCGGGAACTGGAGCAGGACCGGCCCGAGCCGCTCGCCGAGAAGAGAAATCCGCTGCGAGAAGAGGCGCGCCAGCCCGACCTTGTCGAACGCTTCAGCCGAGTAGGTGAGGCCGCGGTTGGCCTTCATGCAGAACCTGAATCCTTCGGGCGTCTCCGCCGCCCACTTGAGGAGTGTCGATTCAGGAGTGGTGCGATAAAAGCTCCCGTTGACCTCCAGGCCGTTGAGCCGCTCGGAGTAGTAGCGCAGCATCTTCGGCCCCGAAAGGCTGCGCGGATAGAAGCCGCCCTTCCACGACGAATAGCTGAAGCCGGACGTGCCGGCGAAAAGCATCAGTCGTAGGGGGAACCGTGCCCGGTTCCCCCTTCGCTGGGCGCCTCAACGGCGCTCCACGAACTCCACAGTCCGATCGTCCAAAGCGCCGGGTTCGGCGCCCGAACCCCTTCCGGAGAGGTTGGGACTATTTGAGTTCCCTCACGACACGCGATGCGAGAACGCCCAGTTGAAACGTGCGTCGCGGCCGGGCAAAGCCCGGCCGCCGGAGACAACGATTCACCGTCGGCGAAGAGCATGTTCTAGACCGTGACGAGCTTGTTACGCATGACTCGCTCGTGCAGCTGGCCGCACGCGGCGTCTGCCTCGCGGCCGCGCGTATCCCGCACGGTGACGTTCAAACCCTGCGCCTGGACCATTTCCCTGAACGACTTGATCGCCGCGCGGTCCGGGGCGTGAAAAGGTGTGTCGTCGACCGGGTTGAAGGGGATCAGGTTGACGTGAGCGAGCTTGCCGCGAAGCAGGGAGCCCAGCTCGGTCGCGTCGCGCTGGGAGTCGTTGACCCCCGCGAGCATCACCCACTCATAGCTCACGCGCCGGCCGGTGCGCTGCCCGTACGCCTGGGCGGCGTCGACGAGGTCGTGGACCGGGTACTTGCGGTTGATCGGCACCAGGACGTCGCGCAGCTCGTCGCGTGCGGCATGAAGGGAGATCGCGAGCGTGACCGGGAGCTTCTCGTCGCCCAACCGCGCAATGCGCGGGATCAGCCCGCTGGTCGAAACCACGATGCGTCGGGGGCTGATGCCCAACAGCTCAGCGTCCGCCAGCCGGCGCACCGACTCGACGACGGCTTCGTAGTTCGCCATCGGCTCGCCCATGCCCATGAACACGACGTGAGAGAGGCGCCGTCCTTCGGAGTCGAGGACGCGTGCCGCGTCGAGCGCCTGCTCGACTATCTCGTGCGCCTTGAGGTTGCGGCCGAAGGGAAACTTGCCGGTGGCGCAGAAAGGACAGCCGATCGGGCAGCCGGCCTGCGACGAGATGCACAGCGTCGTGCGTTCCGCGTAGCGCATCACCACCGCCTCGACCGAGTGCCCGCCATCCAGCTCGTACAGCGTCTTGGTGGTCAGGGCGCGGTCCGCCTGAGACGTAGCGATGGCCTTCAGCGACGTGACGGAGAAGTCGGCGGAGAGCGACTCACGCAGCGCGCGGGGCAGATCCTTCATGGCGCCGAAGTCCATGGCGCCTTTCGCGAGCCAGGACCAGATCTGCTTGCGCCGGTACGCCTGCTCGCCATGCTCGCTCAGCCACTGCTCGAGCTCCGCCGCCGGCACGGAGAGGATCGGGGTCACGCGCCTAATTTACCGACGGCCTCGTATGCCTCCCCCGACTCCCGGACCGCACCGTCCTCGACCAGCTTTCTCAGGTGCGCGCGCAGTGTCATCTCCGCGGCGACGAGCAGCTTTTCGTCGAGGTCGCTATATACCCGGCGGGTCAGCTCGGCCGACGTGCCTGGACCGCGCCGAACCTCCGCGAGGATCTGCGCCTCGCGCTCCAGGCGATGCTCGCGGTACTCGTCGATCTTCGCGACCGCGTCGGTGACCGGGTCCCAGTGGCCTGGGAAAAGGATCCGCGGCTCGAGCGCCGCGAGCCGCTCGAGCGAGCGCAGGTAAGCCGCGACGTCGCCCTCGGGATAGGTGACCATCGAGCTCCCCTTGCCGAGGACCAGGTCTCCGGTGAACACCGCTCCGTCGTCGGGGATGGCGAAGCAGAGGTGGTCTGCGCTGTGACCGGGCGTGTAAAGCGCGACCAGGTTGAGGTTGCCGGCTCGAACCAGGTCGCCGTCGCGGAGCTCCGGATACCGCCGCACCGAGGCGTGATGCGGCGAGGCGAAACGCTCCGCCAGCGGTAGGTGGTCGGGATGTGAGTGCGTGACGAGGACGACACCGACGGTCTTGCCCGCAAGACGCTCGTTCAGCGCGGCAAGGTGGGCATCATCGTCAGGCCCGGGATCGATCACCACGACGACCGGCCCGGCCTCGACGATCCAGGTGTTGGTCCCCGGGCCTGTGTAGGGCCCCGGGTTGGGCGCGACGACCCTTGTGACTAGGGCCACGGTCGCGGGCGTCGGCGAGAGATTCGGTGCACAGGTGGCTGAGATGCTAGGCGCGGCCGAGCAGCGGAGCGAGCAGCATCCGTTGATGCGCGCGCGAGCAGCGGAGGGCTCAACGACGCAGATCTGCCGCATGGGCGCCGAAGTTCCGTCGACGATCCGCGGCCGGGGCCCTCAGCCAACTAGCGGGAGAGATGGTACGCGGGGAGGTACACGTCCGCTCCGTCGGGCCGGCTTGCGTCGAGCCACCCGTCGAGCTGCGTGTCGACGATGAGCCTGACCAGAGGCTCGCCCAGCTCGGGCACCGCGAGCGGCCTCCGCTCGCCCGATGAGGTCACGCTGATCTTCCACCACCCGCCCATCGGCTCCGCTGAGACGCTCAAGGAGTCGGCCATCAGCCACTCCCGCATGCGGGTGAATGCCTCGACCATCAGCGGTTCCGAGCCCAGGACCACCGCGTCCGCCGGAACCGTGCTTGCCGCGGCCGGAATGGCGAGGTTGAGGACGGCGCCCAGCACGACGCCGCGCGCGCTGTCCTTGGGCTCGACTGCCGCCGCCTCCAGGCCCGCCGCCCGGCGCCCGACCTCCTGGGCCTGCTCGAACAGACCTTCCAGGAGCTCTGGCCGGCCGAACGCGGCCTGGCGGGCCGACTCCTGAAGGGCCAGCACCGACGACCGGAGCTTGTGCCCGAGCCGTCCGAGCAGGTACTCGCGCTGCTCGTTCACCAGGCGCTGCCCAAGCTCGGCGCTCTGGCGCGCGGTGCGCAGCCCGCCGTGCTCCGCCCAGCCGACGAGCCGGCCGTTGAGCATCAGCGCCTCCCAGGGACCGCCGGGCGGTGGGAACTCAGTGTCGGCAGGACCGCGGCGCTCGCGATCGGGGATCGACTCGAGGCCGCCGCCGACACGGACCCACATCGGCGCGACGGGGCCGTTCATAGAGTGAATAACGTCTTCTAGGTGCGAATCCGTGCGGGCACGGTGAAGCGGAAGGTGGTGCCTCGCCGGTCGCTGGCCGCGACCCAGATCCGCCCACCGAACGAGCGTTCGACCACGAGCCGGCACAGATACAGGCCGAGCCCGAGGCCGCCCTGCGACCTGCTGCGGCCCGCCGGGCCGGTCTTCTCGAATACCGTCTCGAGGGTGGCGGCGGGAAGGCCCTGGCCGTTGTCGGCGATGGTCACCTCGAGCCAGCCGCGCTGGACCTGGCGAGCTTCGACCTGGACCGAGCCGGTCGTGTACTCGAGAGCGTTGCCGATCAGGTTGGTCAGGACCTGCGCCAGGTGAACGGGCTCGCAGAATGCGGCCGGCAGAGTGTCGGGCAGGTTGACCTGGACTGCGTTCGTGCGCTCGGCGTAGCGATGGTGGAGCACCGCCAGCACCCCGGTCAGCGCGGACGCGAGGTCGAGCGGCTCCGGCGTCGGCTCGAAGTGCCGGGTCTCGAGCTTGGCGATGATCAGCTGGCTCTCGACCAGGCTCAGCAGCCGGTCCGAGGACTCGTACGCCTCCTGAAGCAGCGTCCGCCTTCCGGTCGAGTCGATCGTCTCATCCCACTGCATGATGCCGGCGAGCGTGTTCTTCATCGCCGCGGCGGGGCTTCGCACCTCGTGCCCGATCGCCCGCAGCATCAGGTCCTTCGCCTCGAGGGCCTGCCGCTGGACCGTGACGTCCTCGTGGAGGGTCAGCACACCTGCGGGCTCGCCCTCGAGACCCGGGATGACCACCCGGCGGACGTGCACGGTGCGGTCGGGGTCCCTCATGCGCAGCTCCAGGGTGCCGTCGGCGTCGGGCTCGTCCGCCTGCACGGCGCCCGCGGCCGTATAGATCTCGTCCGGCCTGCGCCCCGGCATCTCCGATGCCTGGAGGCTGTAGATGGACTCGATCTCGGGGTTGGCGTAGACGATCCGACCCGCGGCATCCTCGAGCATCACGCCCACCGGCGAGTGGCGGAGGATGGCGTTCATCATCCGGCGCTCGCGGTCGAGGGCGTCGACCAGCTCGAGCTGACCCAGGAGAACCGCCGCCTGGCCGCCGAGCACGGCCGCGAGCCTGCGAGTCTCCGCCCCGCCGGCGGTGATGCGCGCGACGAGCAGACCCGCGAGCCGGCCTTCGACCTGGATCGGGATCGCGAAAGCGTCCGGTGGGGCGCCGAGCAAATCGAGCAGGGCGCGCAGTCGCCGGCCGCCTGACGAGACCAGCGCGCGCAGCAGCTGGGCGCTGTCGGAGACCGGGACCCGCGGCGTCAGGTCGCCGTTGTCCGACCGCCGCACGAGCTCGCCGTCCTCGAGCAGCCACAGCTCGCCCTGCGAGCCGGCCAGGGCACGGCTGACCAGTCGCGCCATCTCGGAGCGGGCGCGGTCGGGCTCCGTCGGCGTCAGCTCGGCGAACGCGGCGACCGCCTCCAGGGTGCGGATGCGGCCGCGGGTCTCGGCCACGAGGCGGGCGTTCTCGATGGCGACCGCCGCATGGCGGGCGAAGTCCAGTGCCGCGGCGCTGGGCTCGGCGACGAGCGTCGAAGCGTGGACCGCGCCGATCGCGCCGACCAGGCGGTCGCCGTACCACAGCGGCACCAGGTTCCACGCGTAGTCGTGCGCGGTGCCGCTGACGATCCCGGCCGGAGCCGACCGATCGTCGGAGTTCAGGCCTGCCCACGCGAGGACGTCCTCGGCCGCCGCATCGCCGCTGCCGCGGGTGGCAGTCACGCGACCCTCGGTGTCGAAGGCCCAGCACACCGCGCCCGCGCACTCGAGCATCGTCCGCGCCTGGTCTGCGATGTTCGCGACCACGCTCATCAGCTCGTGACCGGCGAGAGCGGCGAGCTCCTGGATGCGCACCGACTGCGCCAGCGCCAGCTCGTTGGCGTGGTGCAGGCGCATGGTCCGCAGCGCGATGCCGACGACCGCCATGGCGGTCTCGAGCAGCTTGACGTGGGTCGGCTGGAACCGTCCGCCGTCGTTCCGCATCGCGATCACGCCGGCGACGACGCGGTCGTCCTGGACGACCGGCGCCCACACCGCGTGGCTGGGCGATCGGTCGGAGATGTAGCTGCCGATCGGCCCCTGCTCGTCGGCTTCCTCGAGGACGATGGGGTCGATGACGGTTGCCCCGCTCTCGATCATCCGGCGGAAGAACGGAGCGTTCTCGATCGGGACCGGGCCAACGGCGCTCGGCGGCTGGCCGCGTTCGCCGGTAAAACCCGAGACCAGGCCCGCGACGTCGACGTAAGCCAGGACCATCTGAGTCGAATCCAGGTACTCACCGGCGACCGAGAAGACCGCTTCGGCCAGCTGACGCTCGTCGGACGCCCCGGCCACGCCCATCTCCAGGAGGTGCAGGGCCTCGAGGCGCGCTCGCTCCGTCTGAGCCTGGGCGAAGTGTTCCGCGTTCGCGAGCGCGAGGTTGACGTGAGCGGCCACGTCCTGCAGCAGCTCGACGTGCCAGTCTCCGAACGCGCCCTCGCTGTACGACTGGAGAGACAGCATGGCCGTGATCCGGTCGCCGCTCAGGACCGGCACCCAGACAAAAGAGCGCGACACGCGCCGGCGGTCCGAAGGCGGCCCTGACACGAAGACGGCGGCGCCCTGCCCGACCGTCCAGACCTCGCGCTCGAGCTCCTTGCCTTCGAAGGTGCGTGCCCAGGGCGAGTCGCGAACGAGCACGGGCTTGCCGGTCTCGTATGCCTCGCGCGACGGGCCGGTGATGGCGAGCGCAACGGGAGGCACGACCTCCTCGACGCCTCCTACGTACTGGTAGCCCTCGGCGACAGGGCCCTCCGGCGTCTGCGTGATCGTGGCGAGGATGAAGCCGTCGAAGTTCAGTGTCGACGCCAGCTCCTCTCGCAGGGTGCGCATGATCGACCAGCGGTCGAGGCTGGAGGCAAGCCGGCGACCTACGGCGTTGACCACCTCCAGTCGCCGCCGTTGGTCCTCGATCGCCTCGTAGCTGCGCGCGTTGCGGACGGCGAGGCCCACCTCGTCGGAGACCAGCTCGAGGAAGCCGGCCGTCGAGTCTTCGTACGCGTACGGGACCGAGGCTTTGATGGCCAGGGCGCCCCTGGCCACGCCGCCCTCCTTCAGCGGCACCCAGAGCGAGGAGTGGGGTTCGTGGGTGAGCACCGCCTTGCCCCCGGCGACGACGTTGCGCGCCGTGGTGAACATCGACGAGCGGCTCGTGATCCAGCGCGACGACAGCTCACCTTCGCCCTCGACGTGAACGTGGCGGGCTCGGTCGCCGGCGGCCTGGAGCGCGATCATCTCGAGCGAGTCGACCGGGAGGAGCTCGCGGAGCGTGGCGTACAGGCCGCTCAGCACGGTGCCCTCGTCCAGTGTGGACGACATCGCGCGGGCGATGTCGTTCAGAGCCTGGAGGCGGCGCGCCTGGTTGCGGGTCAGCTCGTTGAGGGAGGCGTTGGCCAGGAGGACCCCGAGCCTCCGGTGGACGTCCTCGAGGTAGTCGATCTCGTTCTCGGGCACCTTGCGCTTCCGTTGGGACTGATAGATGACGCTGCCGATCAGCACGCCCTGGTGCGAGACGGGCACCCAGATGGCAAGCCTGATTCCGCCGCCCGGGCCTTTGCCAAAGGTGAGTCGCTCGGGCGACTCGACGTTGATGACCGTGGTCTTCGGGTGGGCGAACTGCTGCGCGAAGTTCGACTCGAGGACCGGCTTTCGGGTCATCTCCTGAAGCACGCCGCGGTCGAGCGGCAGCGAGTGGTACCAGCCTTCGCGCTCCAGGACCTGGAGGTTGATCGCGTGGTAGCCGAACTTCC
Source organism: Candidatus Dormiibacterota bacterium (assembly GCA_024280995.1). GTDB lineage: Bacteria > Chloroflexota > Dormibacteria > Dormibacterales > Dormibacteraceae > 40CM-4-65-16. Next base: position 2,186 of record JAMXLM010000036.1, on the reverse strand, counting down.
GCTGGAGGCCGCGGTAGAGGACCTGAAGGAGGTCGGCCTCGGTGACGCAGGTGCCGAGCTCATGGATCAGGGCGTTCACCGAAGGGCCCGCCGCGGGGCCGGAACCTCGGGTTCTCGGCGGCTGAGGCGGGCTCCCGACGGCGCGCTTGATCACGGCTGGGGTTCGGTGCCGGACTGAGTCACGGCGCGCGGAAGTCGCCATTGCCACGGATATACTGCGCCAGAGCGCGATGCCGTTTACACCGCCAAAGCCGATCGCGCCCACTCCCGAGGAGCTTCGGGGGTCCACCGTCCTGGTCGTGGATGACGAACGCGCCTGGCGCGTGATCCTTGAAACCGACTTGAAGATGCTTGGCTACAAAGTGTCGATCGCGGAGGACGCCGACCAGGCGTTGCTCCGGGCGGCGGCCGATAGACCGGAGGTGGCCATCATCGACCTCATGCTCCCCGAGCCGATGGACGGCTGGGGGCTGCTGAACGAGCTGCGGACACGTGGGCAGAAGGTGCCGGTGATCTTCTACACCGCGTACCCGGTCTTTCCCTCGGGCACCGACGACCCGGACGTCGTCGGATACATGAGCAAAGCCGTCGACCGGGCAGACCTGTATGCCTTGCTGCCGGTTGCAATCCGGCGCTCGCGAGAGCGCCGGAATTCAGGCTCTTGAGCTTCTGGCGCGCTACGCGCGCCCGGCTACCAGTCGGAAGTGGTCGTCAGGTCGCTGGAGATCGTCGAAGCGGTCGAGCTCGCGTCGATCCACGCGGCGCCCATCGAAAGCGCCAACGACACGAGAACGAGAACTACGATCACCACACCTTGGACCTTAAGTCTCCACGTCATCCCCAATTTACCCCTTTGTTTTTCCAATTGCGCCAGGTCCGGTGGAAAGTATGCGGGAGCCCGGTCGTACTTGAGCATTCAAGCGTAGTCAATAATCGTTAATAATGGTGAAGTACAGACCTTGGAAAATCAAACTCTGAGCCCTCCGCGGAACCATTCGAAGCAGCGCGAGGTGCGCCTTCCCCCGTTGCCTCCTGGGCTCGAGGTCTACCGGCCGGCGGACGTCCTTGGCTCGGCCGTCCTGGTCGTCGAGGACGAGGCCGCGATGCTGCAGCAGCTCCGCATCGACCTACATGATCTCGGTTACCGGCCGTCCGTAGCCGCGACCGTCATCGAGGCACAGGACGTCCTCGAGCACGAGCGCGTGGCCGCCGTGTTGCTCGACCTTGTCCTCGACGAGCGCGAAGATTCGGGCTTCGAGCTCCTGACCTGGATCAGGCAGCACCACCCGGGACTTCCCGTGATCGTGCTCTCGGCCGCACAGGTCAACTCGGCCTCGATCCGCCGGGCATACGAGCTCGGGGCCAGCTCCTACTTCGTGAAGGGCAACGTGCCCATGGCGCACATCTACTCCGACCTGGCGGCACGCCTGGTCGAGCGCGGCACCGGCCGCCCCGGGTCCTATCGCTTCGGCCGCATCGAGTTCGATCCGACCAGACGGACCGTCAAGCTCGGCGAGCACGAGGCCCGCCTGACCCAGCAACAGACCGCCCTCGTCCTGTTCCTTGCACAGGGTTCCAAGCCCGCCACCGCCCGCGACCTGATCCAGGCCGGCTTGTTCCGGAACAACGCCGCCCACTCGACAGTGCACTCCGCCCTGCTGACCCTCCGCCGGCGCCTCGACGAGCTCGAGCCCGGGCTCGGGGCGACCTTCGTCCATGCCTCCGCGCGCGGCTACAGCCTGGTCGCGGTTCATGTGTGACGAGCCGGCGAGCACCCCGCTACCCAGCAAGACGATCCTCGACGACGTCGTCGACCTCCGCCGCTACTTTCACAAGTACCCCGAGGTCAGCTTCAGCGAGCGCGAGACCTCCAGGTACCTGACGGACCGGCTGCACGAGCTGGGTCTCGACCTCGAGACGTGCCCCACCGAGACGGGAGCGGTGGCGCTGCTCGACACGGGGCATCCAGGCAAGACGGTGATGCTGCGCGCCGACATCGACGCGCTGCCCATCCTCGAAGAGTCGGGCGTCGACTTCCATTCCCAGATCGAGGGCCGGATGCACGCGTGCGGGCACGACGCGCACATGGCGATCATGATCGGCGCCGCCCGGACGCTCATCGAAAGCGTCCGAGACGTCGCCGGCAAATACCTCTTCGTCTTTCAACCGGCCGAGGAGATCGTCGA
>JAMXLM010000035.1 GCA_024280995.1 Candidatus Dormiibacterota bacterium | reverse complement strand
TCGGAGTCGTCGACGCCGATATCGAACTCATCCTCCAGCCACGCGACGACCTTGAGCAGCCCGAGGCTGTCCACGACGCCGCCGGTCAGCAGATCGAAGTCGTCCTCGAGGTCCTCGACCGGCACATCCGGCATGAACTCCTCGACGATGAACGCCTTGATCTTCTGAGTGGTCTCATCCATTGGCACGACTCCTCTCTAGTGCGGCTGCGACCGCCTTGCGGTCAACTTTTCCGGTTGATGTTTTGGGCAGTGGTTCGGTGACGATCTCGATCGTCGAAGGCATCTCGGTGCGCGCGAGACGCGTCGCGCAGTGCTGGCGGAGCATCAGGCTGTTGAGCTTGACGTCGGCCTCGCGGCGTACCTGCGCGTGCAGGCGCGCGCCGGCGAGCTCGTCGGGTACCGCGATGACCGCGACCTCGACCACCGCCGGATGTTCCTGAATGGCCTGCTCGACGACCTGGGTCGAGACCCTTACGCCTCTGACCTTGACGTAGAAGTCGGCACGGCCCTCGAGGGTGAGTGTGCCGTCCTCGTGGCGGCGCACGATGTCGCCCGACTTGTAATAGGTGCGCCCGCCGTCGTCCGCGAGCGTCACGAACTTGCCCTCGTTCAGTGACGACTTCAGGTAGCCCCGCGTTTGGAACGGCGTCCAAACCATGAACTCGCCCGTGCCGGGTCCTTCGAGTGCAGTTCCGTCCTCTTGCTGGACGCGCGCGATCACGCCGGGAATCGGCTGACCGACCGGGACGTTGCTCGGGACGTTGCCCTCGGCGAGACCCTTGAACTCGTGGATCAGGCTGTCGTTGGTCTCGGTGCAGCCATAGATGTTGTAGAACCTTGCGCGAGGGAACAGCTTGGGCAGCTCGGCCAGCGACGTGGCCGGGATCTTGTCGCCGGTGGTGATCACGTGCTTGACGCTTGGGAAGGTGCGTCCGTCCTCGCGGTTGACGTCGATCAGGAGGCGATAGAGCATCGGCACCGCCTGGAGCACGTTCACCTGGTTGTCGTTGACGAGATCGGCGAGGTAGGCGCCCTGGGTGGCGCGATCCTGGTCGACCATCGCGACCGTGCCGCCGTGCTTGAGCGTCGTCCAGATGTCGAGCAGGCACAGGTCGAAGTTGAGCGGCGCGTAGTTGGCCACCACGGTGCCCGGTGCGATCTCGAACTGCTCGGCCGCCCAGTCGGTGAATGCGTCGACCCCGCTCGCGGTGAGCGGGACGATCTTGGGCAGCCCGGTGGAGCCCGAGGTCGTGAGCATGAACGTCACGTCCTCGCCGCCGCCGACCGGGGGCCACTCAGAGCCTGGCGCGTCCGGAGCGCCGCGGGCGTCGTCGACGAGCGCGCGCAGGCTGGCAGCGCTCTCGCTGCGCGGCCCATGGGGGGAGAGCACCTGGCTCGTGCCCGCCTGGGCGAACAGCTGCGCCAGCGTCTCGGGCGCGAGCTCGATCGAGGGCAGCAGGAACGATCGGCCGGCGCGCAGGCACGCCAGGATCAGCCCGATTGCCTCGGGTGACTTCTTGGCCCGGATGCCGACCGGCCGGTCTTCGCGCAGCCTCGCATCCTGAAGCTCGGCGAACGATGAGCTGCACAGGTCCTGGAGCTCGCGGTAGGAGATGGGCTCGCCCTCCCAGATCAGCGCCGGCGCGTCTGGCTGGCGCTGCACGTGTTCAAGGAAGTGGTCGGCCAGGGATCGGATCGCGGTCTGGCTCATGAGGACGCTCCTGGGGTTATTGGCGCACGCAGCTCGGCGCGGTGGCGTTCGAACTCCTGCACGAAGCCCGCGATGCTCTCGGCGCGCAGCAGGCCGGTCCCGATCAACAGGCCCTTGAACCCGGCGTCGACGAGTTCGGCCGCGATGTGCGGGTCGAGGATCGCACTCGCGCTGACCGGGCAGGGAGTGCCGGCGGCGATCGTCGCCTCGAGCAGCGAGCGGCTCGTGTCAATATCGCCCGGCTCGCGCTCGCGCGTGTTGATGTCCTTGTTGTTGACCGCGATGACGCAGTCCTCCGGGTGGATCACGCTCTTAAGCTCCGCCTGATCGACGACCTCGACGAACGGGGTGACGTCGTGCTCGAGTGCGAGCTCGATCAGGTGCTGGAAAGTCTTGGCGGGGAGGATCTTCGCCGTGAGGAGAACCGCCGAGGCGCCCATCTGCTTGGCGGCGACGATCTGCTTCTCGCGCGTGATGAAGTCCTTCTTGAGCAGCGGCAAATCGGTCAAGCCGGCGACCTCTTCGAGCATCGCGTCGTTGCCGCCGAACCAGCGGCCGGTCACGACCGAGATGCAGGGCGCGCCGGCCGACACGTACTGGGAGACGATCTCGGCGATCGTGCGCTGGCCCATCAGCTCGGCGCCCTCACCGTCGGAGCGCTTGACCTCCATGATGATCGGCAGCCGCGCGGCGGTGAGCGCCTCGATGAACCGGCTAGGCATCGGCCCGCCCCCCCGGCTCCTTCCAGGCCCGAGTGATTGCCGACACTCGCTCCGCGGAGATGTTCCCGCCCGCGTCACGCGCGTTCGTGTCGACGTCGACACCCAGGAACAGCGGATGCGCGGCGAGCGATTCGTAATCGCCGCGGTTGGCGTCGGAGATCCCGCCCGCGAGCAGGAAGGGCCGCGTCAGCTTCTCGAGCAGCGGAGCGACCACGGCGGGATCGAGCGCCTGGCCGGTGCTGCCCACGCGTCCGTCCTCGGTCACGACATCGAACAGGAACACATCGACGCCCGCCTTCTCGTAGGACCCGATCAGCGAGGCCTCGACGCACTCGCCGCCCTTCACGTGCAGGACCTTGATGACCCTGATGTCCCCGATCGCCTTGACCTTGCGGACCGTGCCGGGCGTGGGATACCCGTGCAGCTGGACCCAGCGCACCGGCGATCCCTCGAGCGTCTCGCGCAACTGCTCGGCGTCCTTCGCGAACGTCACGAGCACCGGGGTAAGACCCCGCGCGGCCACGGGTCCGGCGAGCGCGCGCCAGCGATCACGATCGAGATCGTGTGGGCCGCCGGGTACGCCCCACCAGAGACCGACGAAATCGACGTGATGGGCGGCCAGGGCGTCGACCTCGGTCGGCTCGACGATCCCACAGACCTTCACGCGCGTCCCATGGCCGGCCTCGGCCAGCTCCCAGTCCTGCCCCGAGTGGCTCCCGCTTAGCAAGGCCACGTATGTCTGCTCCCCCTTCGTGACGGTCCGGCTTCGGGCGGCGCGGGCGCCGACCTCTGCCCCTCAACCCCGACTTTATGAGAAGCGACGGCGGCTCGCAACCCCAGCGGGATAACCATCGGCTTAACGATGCGGGGGCCGCGGTTTTTCGACCGCGGCCCCCGCCATTCTCCTGAGTCGCTCTCTAGCGGCTGTGCTGCTCGCTCACCACGCGCCGACGCCGGAGAGGTTCGGCGGGTAGGTGCTGGGCGACGTCGCGGGCAGGGTCTGGATGCGAGTGATGCTCCCGCCCTTGCCCAGCTTGTAGACCTCGATGTGGCTGCCGCCCGGCACGATGATGCTCGGGTCGATCACATAGAGGTACTTGTCGTCATGGCTGAACGCCTCATCACCCGGGAAGCCGGGGCTGGTGTTCGCCTGCTTGAGCACGTGCAGGTGGCCGTTCGGGGCCACCGACAGGGTCGCCACGGCGCCGGCGCCACTCGTGGGGCCGCCGGC
>JAMXLM010000034.1 GCA_024280995.1 Candidatus Dormiibacterota bacterium | reverse complement strand
CTCCAAGCTTTTGCCAAAACGCGCCTCCTAGTGTGGCGGCCATCCCACGTTCAGGAGGACTGCGATGTCAGTGACGATCACGATTCGCGCGCGACTCAAGGGTGACGCCGGCTCGATCAAGAAGATTCACGACGAGGTGACGGGAGCGACCAAGGAGATGGCCAGACAGGCGGGCGACATCTCGCACGTCGTCTACCTCAACCCCATGGACCAGCGCGAGTTCCTGGGCATCGACGTATGGCAGTCGGCCGAGCAGGCGCAGGCCTTTGCCGGCACCCCGCAGATCCAGGAGTTCTTCGGCAACATGTTCGAGGGCGCGCCAGAAGTCAAAATCTGGACAGAATCCGGCTGGAACAAGTGGTAAGTACCGAGGAGGCGACATGACGGCCGGCAAACGCCCTGCTGACGTCGAGCTGACGGTGAGGTGTGACTGCGGTTTCGAGGCGAGGGGTACAGCTCAGTCGATCGTGCCGATCATCCAGCGCCACGGTCGCGAGACGCACAACATGAAGGTCACTCGCGAGCAGGCGCTGGCGATGACCCGGCCGGCTTAGACCTCGTTTCAGACGGTGGCCGGCGTCCGGCTCGCGAGCCAGTCTGCTTCGGCCTCCCCGAGAGGTGTCGACGGGGGGCCGTTGCGGAAGGGCCAGATCTCCTCGGCGATCCGGCGCCAGTTCGCGGTGGCGTTGAGGCTGCCGAGCACGGCGTAGAGGCCGAGGTTGATCCGCTGCATGATCACATAAGCCTTCGGGACATCGGAATATGGAGCGAGAGGGCCTCTCGCGTCGAAGAAGCGACGGACGATCGCCGAGGCGTAGGCAGGCGTGATGGTCATCGGCGCGTCCTGCAGGACGGTGCCGTAGAACTGGCCGAACCGGTCCACCACCGTCTCAGTCGGGACCGGCGCCCCGGCCTTGAGGAAGCCGGCCCGTTCGAGGGCCTCGCGGAAGGCTTCGTAGTCCTTCTCGAACACCAGGAACCTCACTGCGTCGACAAGCGGCGCCAGGTCGTCGTCTGTGAACAGCTTGGTCAGGCCGAAGTCGAGGAAGGAGACGCGGCCGCCGCGGTGGAACAGGTAGTTCCCTGGATGCGGATCGCCGTTGAAGGCGTGCAGGCGGTAAAGGCTGCGAAAGACGAACCGGTGAATCGTCTCGGCCGCCAGGTCCTTCTCGTGCTGATCCCAGGTTTGAAGCTCTTCGAAAGTGGCGCCTGAGACGAGCTCGCTGGTCAGCACGCGTGCGGTGCTGAGCTCGCGGACCACGTGCGGCACGCGGATGAAGGGGTGCCCGTCGTAGAAGCGAGCGAAAAGCTCCTGGCTGTCGGCCTCGCGAAAATAGTCGACCTCCTCGTTCAGCCGGTCGCCCAGCTCGTCGACCAGGGAGCGGGTGTCCAGTCCCGGGAACGCGGCGCCGACGATGCGCCGAAGCAGGCCGACGTTGCGCAAATCTGAGGTGATGCTGCGGGCGATGCCCGGGTACTGAACCTTGACGGCCACGGCGCGGCCGTCGCGCGTGATCGCGCGGTGGACCTGCCCTATCGAGGCGGCGGCGAACGGCAGCGGGTCCCACTCGGAGAAGACGTGCTCCGGCGGTCCGCCCAGCTCGTCCGCGATCACGCCCGCGGCCAGCGCGCCGGTCATCGGCGGCGCCTTTTGCTGCAGGCGCGACATCGAGAGACGGAAGGTCAGCGGCATGTCCTCGTAGATGTAGCTCGCCATCTGGCCGAGCTTCATGAGCACGCCCTTCATCGCGCCGAGCTCCTCCGCCACCTCGTCTGCCGAACGCAACGCGAGATCGTGACGCAGCTCGCCCCGCCGTTCGACGGATGCGAACAGCAGCCTTGGCGATCGCGCCAGGTACCTCCCGCCGATCCGGAGGGCCAGGCGCGCGAGCGCGGCGCCGCGGCTTACGCGCGACTGCTTGAGCGTGGAGGTCGCGCTGCTCACGCGCGCATACGCAGCTCGATCCGCTGCCTGGCCTCGATGACGCCTGGCAGCGACTCGAACGCGAGGTCCAGCGCACCGAGCAGCTGGCGCACCGGCTCGCGCTCCATCAGCTCGGCCGGCGGCTGCGCGAAGCCGTACATCTCACGCGCCCAATCCGGCAGCGTGCCGACCGCGACCTGCCCGAGGTCGTGCCACAGCTCGCGAGTCTCGCCGTCCAGGTCGGGTGGGTCGAGCACGATGCCGATCGCCTCTTTCGCCGCCGGGGTCGCCTGTCGCAGGTCGACGGACTCGATGTACGCGCGCATGCCGTCGACCGTTGCCGGCACGTCCTCGCGCGGCACGCCGACGATCTCCGCGAACCGCACCATCTCGGCGACGTAGCGGTCGAGCTCGGCGCGCTCGATGGGCCGGCCGTAGCGCTCGACGGCGGTGACTATCGATTCGACCATGCCGGCGTGCACCCACAGCAGCAGCGCCGGATCTTCGGCGCTGTACGGCAGGCCTGTTTCCGGGTCGGTGCCGCGGACATGCGTGTGGACTTTGCGCACCCAGGCCGCCGCGGCCAGCGCCGAGGCGGTGTCGCCATAGGTGGTGGTGATCAGGTAGGTGTTCGTCGCGGCGAGCCGGCCGAACGGGTCCTGCTTCCAGGTGCTGTGCTGCGCGACGCCGGCCATGGCGAGCGGGTGCAGCGCCTGGATCATCAGCGAGCGCATGCCGGCGAGCGGGAAGCAGCGGTCGCGGTTGACTCGCCAGACCACGCTGCGCGGGCCGAAGAGCCCGTCGTCGGCGGGGTGCTCGGGCACCGCCCGGACATAGGCCTTCGCGAGGGGTTCGAGGGGGTCGAGGCGGGCCGTCTCCATCAGCAGACGCCACGATACGGGCATCCAATGCACGGATAGTCGCGACTAACCAGGGTTTGGCCTGGCCAATATCACGGATAGTCGCGACTATCCGGGGGTGTGGCGGAGGCGTTAGGCGAGGACCTCCTGCCGGTGCGACAGGTGCTCGATCGCCTGGGAACGGATCTCCTCGAAGCCGCCGTTGAGGCCCTTGCGCAGGATCCGGGCGCACGCCGCGGCCGAGTACAGCCGAGGAACGAACACGAAGTCGGCGCCCTCCTCGTAGAAATGCAGCGCCTGCGGGATGTGCTCGGTTGTCAGCACCACCCGCGCGTTGGGGGCATGCGTCTGCGCGCTCCGCATGAGGCGCAGGTTGCTCGTGCCGCGAAGCACGTCGTCGGTGATGCTCGAGACCACGAGCTGCGCGTGCTCCACGCCCGCGTGCTTGAGAGTGTCTGCGTGCGCGATGTCGCCGTAGACGCACTTGATGTTCTTGCGGCGAAGCTCCCTCAGCACTTGAGGATTGAAATCGATGACCAGGATCTTCTGGACGAACTCCCGCGACTCCTCGGCGGTACCCTCGTGCTCGAACTCATACAGGATCGAGCTCGTGTCGCGGAAGAAGCCGAGGAAGATGACCGGCTGATGGAGCTCTTGCTCCTCGTCCTGGCCTGACTTTGCATCGAGGTCCTTCAGGCCGAGCCTCTTGAAGATCGCGGCCAGCACGCCCTGGATGCGGTGGCTGCCGTTGATCATGTACGTCGAGACCACCGACGTCACGGCGAACGTGATGATGACGACGGTCAGAGTGTCCTGGCCGATCTGGTGCATGGTCACGCCAAGCGACGCGATGACGATCGAGAACTCGCTCACCTGCGCGAGGTTGATGGCGGGGATGATGCTGGTGCGCAACCCCAATCGCAGCGCGTACAGGATCGGGACCACGACCACGCGACTGACGATGACGAAGATCGATGCGGCCAGCGCGATCTCGAGGACGTGAAGGCTCGGGATGGTGATCTGCATCCCGAGGGCGACGAAGAACAGCGTGACGAAGAAGTCGCGGATGCTGACCGCCTTGGCGACGACGTCGACGTTGTAAGGGAACGCGGAGAGGCTGACGCCCGCGATGAGCGCGCCCATCTCGCGCGACAGGCCGATCAGGCTCGCGGCGCCGGCGAGAAAGAAGCACCATCCAAGCGCGGACACGAGCACGAGCTCCGGAGCCTTCTGCACGATCCGGAACAGGTACGGCAGCGCGTATTTCGCAAGCGCGAAGCCGGCGACGACGAGGACGATGCCGCGCCACAGCGACCCGAGCAGCGGCACCAGGTTCGGATTGAGAAGGTTCGGCTGGACCGCGAGCATCGCGACCGCCCAGAGGTCCTGGATGACGAGCACTCCGAGCGTGATTCGTCCGGGCAGCGTGTCGAGCTCGAACTTGTCGTTCAGGATCTTGACCACGACGAGCGTGCTCGACAGGCTCATGCACGCGGCGAGGTAGAGCAGCGCGTAGTTGTGAGGTGTGTTCGCCACGCCGAGCACGTAGAAGAAGCCGAGACCGAGGGCGACGCAGATGGGCACTTGCAGAGCGCCGGTCAGCAGCACCGCCGTGCCGCCGGACGCCATCTTCCGGACGTCGATCTCGAGACCGATGACGAACAGAAGCAGGATGAGGCCGATTTCGGCGACCGTGCGGATGCTCTCGTCGTTGGTGATCCAGCCGAGACCGATGTGCGGGCCGATGATCACGCCGGTCGCCAGGTACGCGATGATCAGCGGCTGCTTGAAGCGCCACGTCACCGCGGCGATCAGGGCCGCGGCGCCGACGCAGATGCCGATGCTGGAAAGCAGGTCGGTGGGTACGTTCACCGGCGGATCACACCGAGCAGGTCGTCGATGAGCCGCCCGTCTGGAGCGACGACCTCGTCCGGATCGTGCGTCGCGTGGAGGAGCCTGCCCATGCCACGTGAGCGGGTGTTCTGACCGATGCGAGGTCCGTCCGAACCGACTGTGAAGAGCGCGACGCTCACTCCTTTCGGCCGCAGCTGTTCCGCCAGGGCGTTCGTGAACGCCGCCACGGCTGCGGAGCTGCTGTCGTAGGCGACGGTCATCGACGTCATGGCCGCGCTGGTCGCATTGACGATGTGCCCAGAGCCGCGCTGCGTCATGTGCGGCGCGAACGCCATGCAGGTGCGCACGGTGCCCAGCAGGTTCGTTTCCAGCACCCACCTCCAGTCGGAGGTCTTGACGCGATCGAGCGGTCCCTGCAGGAAGACCCCGGCCATGTTGAGGAGCAGGTCGACGTGGCCCATCGCCCTGATCGCGTCGCCCGCCATCGCGGTGACGGAGCCGTCGTTACGCACGTCGGTGGTCAGCGCGAGGGCCGCGTCCGAGCTTCCGAGATGGAGGATCTCGCCGACGGTGCGCTCCATTCGCTCGCCGTCGAAATCGGCGATCACGATGCGCGCGCCCTGGCGCGCCAGCGCGTTGGCGGCGGTGCGACCGATTCCGCTGGCGCCGCCGACCACGACGGCGACCTTGCCGGTCAGCGCGCCATGGGGAAGCGAATCGGCGGACATACCGCGGGCATTCTATTGATCAGTCGCTCAAATTCGGCGCAGAACGGGTATCGGCGGGGCGAAGGCGAAGTTGAGCTGGATCGCGACTATGAACCCGATGCTCCAGTTGGTGCCAAAGACGCTCAAGAGGACCCCGACGAGGTAGAGCAGCTGGGCCCCGTACACGCGGCGGCGAATCAGGCGAAGCAGCATCGGGCCACGCTCTGGGGGAAACAGGCCGGCACGGTTCGCGTATTCGCCGCCGGCCAGCAGGGCGAACCCGAGGACCACGATGTTCAGCCAGTAGATCAGCACCGCCACCCGCGACCAGTGGAAGCGCGCAAGCAGCTGGGTCGTAAACGGCACCATCGTGACGGCCAGCAGAAACACGAGATGGATCCACGTGTAGGCACGGTTCGCGCGCTGTACGTCGCTCAGCTGGGTCTGCTGCCCGACCCAGAAGATGCCGAGGGTCAGAAAGCTCATGAAGTACGTGACGATCGCCGGCAGCAGGTAGCTGAGCTGGCGGAGCAGGTCGGTGTCGCTGTTGACGCTCTGCACCGCCGGCACCGTCAGGCCGAGGACCAGGAGCGTCATGCCGACCGCAAAGATCCCGTCCGAGATCGCCGAAAGCCGGAGCAGGTTCCCGCCGGCGACGCGGTTGTAGACGGTCTCCTGCTCCGGCGCCTGGCTCACGCCGGGTAAGTTACAGCGCGCTCATCGCCGGCAGCCGCTTCGCCACCATCACCGACCGGCCCATGACGACAAGCGTCCGGATCCCGACCATCGTGATCGCCTGAAGCATCAGAGCGGCGACCCATCCGGTCTCGGTGATGCCGTGCTCGTAGGTCCAGATGAAAAGCTGGCGCAGCGTGTCCGGGCTGTTCGTGGCCACGAGAGCGAAAGCGAATCGAGCGCCGAAGACGATGACCCAGAGAGCGACGTAGGCGATGCCGGCACTCAGGATGACCCGGCCGGACTCGAGCCGGACCCGCATCAACATGGCCGCCACCGTGCCCAGCGCGAGGCCGAGGACGGCGCCGCCCAAAGTGAACAGCCCGTCGTTGCCCGAGGTGGGTATGGCCTTCAGGTAGTACACCGCGAACCCGCCGACGATGACCAGGGGAAGAAGGACTCGCCGCCAGCTCAGCGGGTGCTCGCCGAACTGCAGGGCCATGCTGACGATGATTGCCGCCGCGATCAGAAACTCTTGCCAGATGTTCATGGCGGTCAGGTTATGGACCGCAACGCGAAACGACATCGGAGCCGGGGTGGAAAGTCGCGGGCGCCTTTTCTCCACCCGAGGGTGGATCGAAATCCACCCGCCTGCCTGAGATCATGGCTTGCGATGGGCGTGTATCGGGACCTGGGCCGGTATCGCTGGCTCGGTTACGGCGGAGTCCTGATCCTGGCGGGACTCGAGATCAACGAGGTCTTGAACGGGAATCACCGAGCCCTTTTCGCCGCCGGGACCGTCGCCGTCACGGCGGTCATCGCGGCGGCCTGGATCCCGCTGATGTTCCGCTTCCAGCGCGACCGCTCCTCACCGATCGGCCCGGTCTTGATCGGCATCATCGCCATCGCCTCGATCCTGCTCGACGTGCTGACCCCGGCGGGGGCGGCCATCATCGGCGCGATCGTGGCGCTCGCCACGGCGGCCAATCGGCTCTCGCCGCGAGCCGGCGGCGTCTTCGCGGTGGTGTTCATATCGGCCTACGTAGTCGCGACGGCTCTTGTGATCGGCATCGTGCCGATCACGCTTTTCTCGATCGGGCTCGGCCTGGCGTTCGCGTACATCGCTTCGAACTCCGTAGCCCGGCTTCGTGAGGAGGAAGCGAAGGCCAAGGCGCTGCTCGCCGAGCTCCAGGCGACCCGCGATGCACAGCTGCAGTCGGCTGCCTTGAACGAGCGGAACCGCATCGCGCGCGAGATCCACGACGTGCTCGCGCACACGCTCGCGGCGCTGGCCGTCCAGCTCGAGAGCGCTCGGGTGCTGCTCCAGCAGCCGGGCAACGACGCCGAGGCGCTGGCGACCGTGGACCGCTCACATCGCCTTGCCCGCGAAGGTCTCGACGAGGTCCGCCGCGCCGTTTCCGCGCTGCGCGGAGAACGCGTTCCCGGCCCTGGCCAGCTGCGAGAGCTGGTCAGCGAGTTCGAGACGGACACCGGTGTGGAGGCCGATTTCCGGGTCCAGGGCGAGTCGCCCGCGCTTTCGTCCGAGGCGCAGCTCGCGTTGTATCGCACCGCCCAGGAGGCGCTCACCAACGTCCGCAACCACGCCGACGCAAGCCGCGTCGAGGTGATGCTGCGGTACGAAACAGGCGGAACCGAGCTTCAGGTCATCGACGTCGGCACCCCGAAGGTCCCGGATGAGAACGGTGGGGGTTATGGCCTTATGGGCATGCGCGAGCGGGCCGAGCTCCTCGGCGGCACGCTGGACGCCGGGCCCACCAACGACGGCTACAAGGTGCGACTGTGGATACCGGCCGCAGGATGATCAGGGTCGTGGTCGCCGACGACCAGACGCTGGTCCGGGAGGGCCTGGTCACACTTCTGCGCTTGACCGAAGGGATCGAGGTCGTCGGCAGCGCGGGCGACGGGGAGGCGGCCCTGGACGTAGCGCGCCGCGAGGCCGCGGACGTCGTGCTCATGGACCTGCGCATGCCGCGGCTTGACGGCGTCGAGGCGACGAGGAAGATCGTCGCGTCGCTCCCGGCCACTCGAGTGATAGTGCTCACCACCTACGCCGACGACGCGTCGGTGTTCGCGGCGCTGAAGGCTGGCGCCCGCGGCTATCTGACCAAGGATTCGGACGCCGCCGACATCCAGCGCGCGATTGAAACGGTGCACCGCGGCGAGGCTCTGCTCGACCCTTCGGTGCAGCGCCGGCTGCTCGAGGGACTCAACGCCCCGGCCGTTCACCCCGACGGCCTGACCGAGCGCGAGGTCGACGTCCTGCGCCTTATCGCCGGCGGGTTGAGCAACCAGGAGATCGCATCGCGACTCTTCATCAGCGAGGCGACCGTGAAGACGCACATCAACAACATTTTCAGCAAGGCCAACCTCCGCGACCGCGGCCAGGCGGTCGCCTACGCGTTCAGGACCGGACTTGCCAAAGCCTGAGAACGTCATCTTCTTCACGTCGGCCGCCGAGCTCCGGGCGTGGTTCGAGGCGAACCACGAAACAGCGACGGACCTTTGGGTGGGCTATCACCGCAAGAGCACAGGCCGCGCCACCATCAGCTGGCAGGACCTCGTCGACCAGGAACTCTGCTTCGGCTGGATCGACAGCGTGCGCTACTCCCTCGGCGATGACCGCTCCGCGCAGCGAGTCACGCCGCGCCGCAAGGGCAGCGTCTGGAGCGCGGTCAACATCAAGCGATTCGGCGAGCTGGAGGCGATGGGGCTGGTGCATCCGAACGGACGAGCCGCGTTCGACCGCCGGGACGAGGCGCGGTCGCGGATCTATTCCTACGAGAACCGGTCGCGCGGCCTGGACGAGGCGGCTGAGACCGAGTTCCGCAAGCACAAGAAAGCGTGGGCCTTCTTCGAGACGCTGCCGCCGTCTTACCGGAAGACGGCGGCGTTCTGGGTGATGAGCGCCAAGGGCGAGGACACTCGCAAGCGCAGGCTCAGGGTGCTGATCGAGTGCTCGACGAACGGCGAGAGGATTCCGCCTTTGAGGTGGACTCGATCTCGGCGTCCTTCTCCTTCAGGCGGGTCCTGACCAGCTCGCGGATCCTTTCCATCGGCAGCGGCTGGTCGAGCGGAAAACGCAGCGTCGAGCGCTCCGTGAGGTACTGGTCGAGCCCTTTCTGGCCGCCCGCCGGATAGATCGCGATGTGCTTTTTCTGCGCCGCGAAGTAGATCAAGCGCGAAGCAAACGTCCCGGGTTTGACGCCGTACTCGTAGAAGGGGATGCCGTAGCTCATCTTCTCCACGGCTTTCGGCGCCTCGGCCCTGATCGCCGCGCGCAGCTCGCGAAGGCGCGGCTGCACCGCTATGGGTGCAGCCGCAATGTAAGCGTCGACTTCGTGCGATTTGTTCACTTGCCTGCCTTGAGCGTCTCGAGCAGGTCCGCGAGCCGGTTCATCGACTCGTCGGCGCCGTCCCTCATACCGGACGCGACCATGCCGTCCCGGTCCATGACCGACTGAAAGACGATCTGGGCGACGATCTTCGTCTTGCTGCCCAGGTCCTCGAACGTCGCGGTCTGGAGCGCAACGTGACCGGGCACGCCGAGGTACTCGAACGTCTGGCAGATCCTCTCCGGCGCGACGACCTCGTGGTTCACGCCGCGGAAAGCGAACTCGGCTCCGTCGGCGCCCTTCTGAACGACGTGCCACTCCCCGCCGGTCCGCTGGTCGAACTTGAGAATCTCGTTCTCATAGCGGCTCGGACCCCACCAGCGGGCGAAAAGGTCCGGATCGGTGTACGCCTTGAACACGAGCTCGCGGGGCGCGTCGAGCACGACGGTGCTGACCAGGTCCTGCTTGCCCGGCTCGATCGTGTACTCGGTCTTGGGCATCGTGCGGGTCTCCTTGCTCACGTTTTCTTCTCCTTGATCAGTTCCTGAAGAACATCGTCCAGGCG
Source organism: Candidatus Dormiibacterota bacterium (assembly GCA_024280995.1). Classification (GTDB taxonomy): domain Bacteria; phylum Chloroflexota; class Dormibacteria; order Dormibacterales; family Dormibacteraceae; genus 40CM-4-65-16. Next base: position 19,857 of record JAMXLM010000034.1, on the reverse strand, counting down.
CTGGAAGCTGCCGTCCCAGAAGCGCTGGTACTCCCCCACCCACTCCGATGCTTCCCGCAGTCGCGCGGGCTCGAGGCGGCACGGCCGCCACTGCGCGTTGCGGCTCTGCGTGATAAGGCCGGCGCGCTGCAGCACTTTCAGATGTTTGCTGATTCCGGGAAGGCTCAGGTCGAACGGCTTGGCCAGCTCCGTGACCGATGCCTCTCCCTTGCTGAGACGGGCCAGGATCGCTCGCCGGGTGGGGTCGGCGAGTGCTGCGAACGTGACGCTCAGTTGGTCGGAAGATGACATTCTCGTATTTATCTACTCGGCTAATTAACTGCTCGGTAGAATACGCCGGCTTGCGCGCCGGTGTCAAGCCCCTCCCGGGCTAGATCTGCGTCCCGCCGTGGAGGTCGAGCACCACCCCGGTCATCCAGCCGCTCTGCTCGCGGTCGGCCAGGAAGAGCGCCGTGCGGGCGACGTCCTCGGGGGTGCCGAGGCGGCGGACCGCGTGGGCCTCGACCAGGCGGGCCTGGACGTCGGCGGGGATCACCGTCTTGTTTTCGTCGGTCAGAATCGTCTCGGGCGCGATGCAGTTCGCCCGCACGCCGAACGGACCAGCCTGCAGGGCCACGTCCTGGGTGAGCAGCTGAACGCCCGCCTTGGCGGCGGCGTATGGAATCGGCGATCGCGGATGGGGCCGGCGGCCGGCGTTCGACGAGATGGTGACGATGTCGCCGCGGCCGGCCTTCTTCATGCCCGGAAGGAAGCTCCGCAGGGTCAGAAAGGTCGCGGTGAGGTTGGCGTCCACGGTCTTCTTCCATCCCTCGATCGGGATGTCCTCGAGCAGCGCGGGAGGGGTGAGGCTCCCGCCCGCGTTTGCCACGAGCACATCGACCGGGCCGACTCTGGCTTCGATCGCCGTGCGCATCGATTCGACCTGGTCGAAGTCGGTGAGCTCCGCGAGCACTCCCAACGCCCCGATGCTCGTCCGAACCTCTTCCACGGCTTCGGCGTCCCGGCCGTGAACGACAACCGTCGCACCTTCGGCGGCGAACAGCCTGGCGATGGCGGCGCCAATGCCTCGCGACGATCCCGTGACGAGGGCGACGCGACCCTCCAATCGGCCGCCCATCACGCGACCGCCGTTGCACGCCGGACGGTGGGGACCGCCATCAGCGCAATTGCCACGGCAACGGCGATCGCGGCCAGAGACCCGACCAGGTCCGGCTTGACGGTCATGTCGAAGACGACGCCGGCAGCGAGTCCGGTGCGGATCAACCAGGAGACGCCGGCCGTCGAGCGCGACATGCGGCCGCGCATCACGCTGACGCCGGTGTAGATTCCCGCCGCCGCAATCAGGACGTACGTGACGAGGCCGAGTGCGGTCCACGCGTGCCAGCCGATCTGCGCCGCCATGTAGAACCCTGGCACCAGGATCGCAACGAGCGTGATCGGGCCGAGGGTTTGCTGCAGCCGGCCCGCGGCCACGCCCTTGCGCAGGCTGAACCCTTCGATCGCGAGCAGGACGATGAGCAACATCGCGCCGCTGACGTGAACGAACAGAGCTATCGAATAGAGACTCATTTCCACACTCTCCTTTAGTGACTCAAACTATTTAGTGAGTATACTCATTCCAATGATCGGCCTGAGGGAGCGGAAGAAGCAGCTGACGCGGCAGGAGATCTTCGAAGCTTCCCAGCGACTTTTCGCGAGGCAGGGCTTCGAGAAGGTCAAAGTGGCGGACGTGGCGCGAGCGGCCAACGTCTCGGAGATGACGGTCTACAACTACTTTCCGACCAAAGAAGACCTCTTCTACGCGGGGATGCAATTCTTCGAGGAACGGCTCGTGGAGGCGGTTCGCGACCGGCCGCGCGGGGAGAGCGCCCTGAAGGCGTTCCGGCGCCGCGTGCTGGAGGGCGCGCGGAACCTAGAGCCGCGCGAGCGGTCGGACACGATCCTCCGAGCGGGAAGGGCGATCGCCGGCAGCCCGTCACTGCGCACGCGGGAACGCGAGATCGTCGAGGCGCACACGCGCCGGCTGGCCGAGGCCATCGGAGGCGACGAGGTCGAGGCGACTGTCGCCGCGGCGGCCATGATGGCCGCGCACCGCGCGCTCGTCGAGCACGCGCGGCAGCAGGTCGCCGCCGGCCATCGCGGGGCCGCGCTTGCGGACGATTTCCGGACCCAGGCGCGCCGCGTTTTCACGCGGCTCGAGCGCGGCCTGGGCGACTACGCGGTTAGGGCCTGACCTTCAGCGCTTTCTTGAGATCGGACACCCCGAAGTAGCCGATCTGCTTTCGCGCTCCGCCCGAGCCGGTGTAGGCAAAGCTGATGTTGATCCCCGCCTTGCCGAGCTTGGACGCGTACTTGCCCAGAGTGCCGGGCCGGTCGGCGAACGTCACGGCCAGGACCTCGTCTTCCTTCGTATCCCATCCGTGCTGGGCGAAGACCTTCTTCGCCGCGGCCGTCTTGTCGACGACCATCCAGACCATCCCTCCGCCCTGCATCCCGGCGGCGGTGATGCCGATGATGTTGACCTTCTTCTCGCCAAGCGCGGTGGCGATCTCGCCGAGCATTCCCGGCCGGTCGGGCACGGTCAGAGTCAGCTGCTTTGCGCGGGGCATGGCGCAAACCTCCTGATGGTCACGCTAGACGCGAACGGTTTCTAAGCCTACCCGCACCCCGAGCGCAACGAGCACCGTGCCGAGGATGGCGTCGAGCGTCTTCCTGACGCGCGTCCGCCTCAGCCAATCGCCCATCCGTTCCACCGCCAACGAATAGCCGGTCAGCCAGACGAGCGTGAAGAGCGCGAAGTTGAGGCCGAGGGCGAGCAGGACGGTGAAGGTCGGGTGCGGACCCGCAAACGGCGGCAGGAGGCTGATGAAGAAGGCAACCATCTTGGCGTTCGAGAGGTTGCTGAGCAGGCCCTGGGCGAAGGCGTGACGGCTGGTTGATTGACCTGGCACTGACTGACCGCGAAGGACGATCGTTCGGATTCCCAGATAGATGAGGTACGCCGCGCCCGCGAGGCGGATGGCGTTGAAGACTGGCTCGGAGGCGGCGATGACAAGGGCGAGTCCGGCGCTGGTGGCGATGGTCCAGATCGCCTGTCCCGCGGCGACGCCGAGAGCGGTGGCGACCCCTGCCTTGCGGCCGCCGGCGAGGGTGTTGCGGATGGTGAGCGCGGTGTCCTGGCCGGGGGTGCAGATCACGAGGAGGGACACGCCGACGAACGCCAGGTAGGAGCCGAGCCCGATCACCTCGACAGCATCTCATCGCGGACCAGTGCCACAACGCTGCCTGGGCGCTGGAGCACGTCCGGGGCGGTGAACCGGAGAAGACGATAGCCGGCGCTGACAAGGAGGTTCTGCCGGCGGTTGTCTTCGATCAGTCGATCGCGATGGTTGGTGCCGTCGTACTCGATGACGAGGCGGGCGGTCGGGTAATACAGATCGGCTCTGCCGACAAACGTGCCATCCGAGTCGTGGAGTTCTTTCTGAACTTCAGGACGTGGGAGTCCGGCCTGGAGGAGCAGCCAGCGGAGCCGGGTCTCCATCGGCGACTCGGCGGGTTCGCAATGTTCGTCGAATCGCCCGAGACCGAGCCGAATTGCCTGGTCGGCGAGGGCGAGGATCTCAACGCGTGGAAGGCGTCGTCTGAGATCCGCGAACGTCTTACCGATGGTTGTCGCGGGCAATTCCCGGACGCGTTCGACGTCGTCTGACTTCAGGTGAATTTCTCGAACCAGTACGCCCGGCCGAGAGCGCCGGCCTGGTGACACCGATTCGATGGGATGCAGTGGATCCACGTCCAGGCGATGAAGCCACGCCGCGGTTAGACCTGTGAATACGGCGTCTGGGATGCGGCGATGCCACGCATGGAGAAGTTGCCAGGTGTCTTCCCGCCAGCCGGCCCAGCAATACAGACCACGGCCGAGGCGGCGCCACGACCTTCCGCTCAGCATCGTCAGGGTAATCCCCGACTCTCTTGCTTCTTCGAGCGTGAACGGTCGTTCCTTCAGCCCAGCGGGAATGTGCACGTGTTGAGCATGTCGGGCGGCGTTGCCGGCGCCAACCCAGCCTGTTAATGACGCGTTTCGATCGAAACACGTCGGTGAGAAGGCTGCGAGTGACTCGTTTCGTACGAAACGAGTCAGTGGGGGCGTGGGTTAGTTGGTCGCGTAGCTCCGCAGCGCGGCCGCCCGGCCGGTGTGACGCAGCTTGTCCAGCGCCGACCGCTCCAGCTGCCGTACGGTTTCACGGCTCGTCCCCATCCGCCGCGCGACCTCGTCCAGCGCCCGCTGGTGACCGTCGCCCAGACCGAACCGCAGCTGGATCACCCGGCGCTCCCGCGGACGAAGCACCCGCAGCACGTCGTCGACCTGGTCCTTCAGGTCCGTCTGCAGAGCAGCGTTGGCCGGCGACTCGGCGTTCACGTCCTCGATGAGGTGGCCCAGCTCGGTGTCGCCTTCCTCGCCGATCGGCGTCTCGAGCGAAACGGTGTCGCGCGAAGTCTGGCGCAGACCCTCGACCTCGACCGTCGTCAGGCCCAGCTCCTCCGCGATCTCCTCGTCGGTCGGCTGGCGGCCCATCGCGTCGCGCAGCCGGTCGGAGACACGGAGCAGCTTGTTCGTCTGGTCGCCGATGTGGATCGGCAGCCGGATCGTCCGCGCCTGGTCGCCGATGGCGCGCAGCACGGCCTGGCGGATCCACCACGTCGCGTAGGTCGAGAACTTGAACCCGCGCCGGTGGTCGAACTTGGCCACGGCGCGCATCAGGCCCACGTTGCCCTCCTGGATCAGGTCCAGCAGCGGCAGCCCGCGGCCCTGGTACTTCTTGGCGATCGACACCACGAGCCGGAGGTTGGCCTCCGTCATCACGCGGCGGGCGGCGTCGGAGCCTGCCTCGATCTGCTTGGCCAGCTCGACCTCCTGCTCCTTGGTCAGCAGCGTTCCGCGGCCGATCTCGCGCAGGTAGGCGCCTAGGGCATCGGCGTCTGCGTCGAAGGGTTCGGGCGCCGGACGATGAGCCTCTTCGATCTCGGAGAGGACGTCGGCGACCTCAGGAGAGATTTCCTCTCCCTCTTCAGCGAGCCACAGTGAAGCGGATGTCTGGAGTTGCATGCAGTCTTTGTCTACCTCTTGGGGCGGTATTTGAAACCCCGGAAGGTCAAGAACGGTAACGGGCGTGCCCCTATTCCTGCTTTGATCTCCAAATCTCCCTCGTAGCCATCTCGCCCCACCTCGACGACGTCGTCCTGGGCTGCTCCGGCCTGGTGGCGGCGCACCCGGGCGCTGTCGTTGTGACCGTCATGGCCGGGAGGCCCGGGCCGCATCCGCTCACCGACTGGGACCGCCAGTGCGGATTCGCCGAGGGTGACGACGTCGTCGGCGCCCGGCGCAAGGAGGATGAGGCCGCCCTGGGGCTGCTCGGCGCCCGCCCGATGTGGCTCGACTTCCTCGACCGCCAGTACTGGCCGCCTGAGCCGAGGCACGCGGACCTGGTCGCCGCGATCGGGGAGGCGGTGGCTGAGACCGACATCATCGCCTCGCCGCTGGGCCTGGCCCACCCGGACCACCTGATCACGGCCAACGCGTGCCTGGAGGTCGCGCGACAAATGCTCCCGAAGGCTCGTTGGTTCCTCTACGAGGACGTCATCTATCGCCCGCAAGCGGGTCTCACCGAGCAGGCCATCGACTGGTTGGACAACTATGGATTCGTGCCCTCGGACGCCGGCTTTCCCGAACCGCCCGACAAGGCGATGGCGGTCCAGGCCTATCCCAGCCAGCTCCGGGGCCTGGGCGCCCAGATCGAGGACGCCTCCCGGCCGGAGCGGTACTGGGAGCTGGCGCTCAGGTGAGCTGGGTCACCTTCGACGTTCGGACGACAAGGCGCGCGCAGCTCGTCGACATCACCGAGCGGGTCGCCGATGCGGTCGCGCGCGCGGGCATCGGCGAAGGCCTCTGCCACGTTTTCATCCCGCATACGACCGCCGGCGTCACCATCAATGAAGGCGCCGACCCGGCCGTCGCCGCCGACATCGCCTCCCACCTCGCCGAGCTGGTGCCGAAGGAAGCGGCGTTTCAGCACGAGGAAGGCAACTCGGACTCGCACATCAAGACGGTCCTGATCGGGCCCTCCTGCGAGGCGCCCGTCAGGGGCGGCAAGCTGGGGCTGGGCACCTGGCAGGCGATCTTCCTGTGCGAATGGGACGGACCGCGGTCGCGGCGGGTCGAGGTCGCTGTCATGCGACTTGCTTAACAATTACCCAACCGAGTAGTTAATTCTGTCCGAGTAGGCAGTCTCACCGGATCGAGCCATCCCTACGATCGGCGCGAGAAGCAGGTTCTGCGCGTGACCCGTCCTGACGCAACCGATCCCTCCTCGGTCGCGGGCCCCTTGCGGGCCGGATTGCTTCTCGCCCTGCCCATGCTCGCGCTCGTGGGGTCGGCGGTTTTGATCAGCCTTCTCGACGGCCCGATCCTGGCGCACGCCTCGCTCCTGCCCTCGCCAACGCTGCCCGTGAAGCTGCCGACGCCGAGCGTGAGTGTCCCGTCGCCCAGCCTCCCGGTGACGCTGCCGACCCCCAGCGTTCCCGTGATCCTCACTCCCGATCCCACACCCTCTCCCAACCCCACCACGCCCTCCAGCCCAAAGCCCACGCCGTCCCAGGCGGCGCCGGGCGCGGGCGGAGGGACGGGGTCGTCCGGTTCGACCGGTCACGGCGGAGGTTCTGGCGGCGGCGGAACGGGCGGCGGCGGGGGAGTCACGATCCCGCTGACCTCGATCGTCATCTCGACTCCGCTCGACGTCGCACTGCTGGGGGCCGTCGGGGTGCTTCCTCTCTTGTTCGTGATCTGGCTGTTCGTGTTCGGGCGCGCCTGGAACGAGGCCCGGCGCTCGCGCGACGCACAGGTCCGCCTCGCCATAGCGCACGACCTCGGGCTTCCTCCACGCGAGCTGACCTCCGTCAGCACCAAGGGCCTGTTCAAACTGCGCGAGGAAGCGGCGTTCGACGAGCTCACGGGAGTGCTGAGGCGCGCAGCCGGCATCTCGATGCTCGACCGCGAGATCTCGCGCGCGCGACGTCAGCGCTCGCCCCTTGCCGTTGCCTTCGTCGACATCGACGGCCTCAAAGAGGCCAACGACAAGCGCGGCCACAAGGCGGGCGACGACCTCCTCCGCGGCGTCGCCCACACGTTGCAGTCCGGCCTGCGCGGCCAGGACCTCGTCATGCGCTACGGCGGCGACGAGTTCGTGTGCGTCCTCCCCGACACCGTCGCCGACGCGGCGAGGGCCAAGCTGAGCTGGGTCCAGACCGAGGCCGAGAAGACCGGTCTCTCATTCAGCGTCGGGGTCGCGCAGCTCGACCGCGCCGACGACGTCGTCAGCTTCCTGGGCCGCGCGGACACCGAGATGTACGCGGTCAAGGCACGGCGCCGCAAGATCCGCGACCTGCGTCTCGGTGTTGTCGGCTCGAGCCACCGCGAGACTGCCTGAAACAAAACTCTTGACAAACGCGCCGTTTTAGGGTTTAGTGGGTCGCAACCCGCTATACCGGAGGAACGACACGATGTTGAGGCCCGCCGCGATCGCCGTTTCCCTCGTCGCCGTGCTTTCGTTCGCGACCGCGGCGGCCGTCTCCGCCGACGCCACGCCGAGTCCTCCGCCAGGGTCGATCGCGCTCCAGCCGATCACCGTCTCGGCGAACGGGCCCGGATCCGCCGCCACCCACTGCGGAGCGCAGGCAAGCGCCGCCGGCTCCAGCACCAGCGCGCAGCCCGCGCGGATAAGCACGTCGGGGGCCGGATCGCCCTCCAGCTGCGGATCCGGCAACGCGGTCGCCGGCAGCACGTCGAGCTCGACGCTGAACAGGTCGCGCGGCGCCGGCTCCGGCGACAGCGCCGGCTCCACGAGCGCCCAGGCGCTGAAGAGCGCTGGCCCCCTCGCCCCCGGTCTGTCCAGGGTCTCCACCCTGGTGGTGGCCGGCGGCGTGAACCCCGCTTTCGGCCTGTTGCTCCTGTTCCTGATCGCGGCGCTTCTGATTCTCTTCGGCTTCGCGGTCGGCCGCCGGCGCCCGGCGCGCGCATCTTTCTGAAATTGCCCTCATCCCCCAGCCCCGACCGGCGCTCCCTCGCCGGTTCGGGGCGCTTTGAAGACCGAGCCGCCGCCGAACAGCTGCGAGGTATGGCCCCCGACATGGAACGCGCTCTAGGCGCGCTGCGCGACTTCACCCGCCGCGACATCCTGCTGCGCTTCTACACCGACCGCAAGGCGCGGAGCGTCGACGAAGTCGCCGCCTCCGCAGGCATCCACCGCTCGGTCGCCTTCGACCACCTCGAGCGGCTCGTTGCGCTCGGCTATCTCGAGGTCGACCGGCGCCGCGGATTCCCCGGCAAGCCGGCGAAGATCTACCGCCTGACGGCCGGACCGCTGCAGATCAGTCACCCGATGCGGCGCTACGACGTCCTGGCCGAGGCGCTGGCGCGCCGGCTGGACAAGCGGGCAATGACAGCCGCGGGGCGCGAGCTGGGCGAGTCGCTTGCGCGGCCCAACTTCACGTCGCTACCGGCCGCGCTGGAGCCGATGGTCGAGATGGGCGCCGAATACGAGGCCGCGCGTGGCGGCGGCATCGTCTGCACGAACTGCCTCTTCGCGGAGGCTTGCCGTCGCGCGCCGAGCATCTGCCATTTCCACGCCGGCGTGATCGAGGGATTGACCGGTATCGACGATGTCGAAGCGCTGGGATTTCACAACGCGTTCGGCTGCGCCTACGAAGTCAGGACGCCGACGCGATGACCGCCTGTGCCTCAGCGACCAGCCGCTCGGGCTCGAGAATCACGACCCCTCCGCGCCTGGTGTCGATCAAACCTTCGTGCTTCATGGCGCCGAGGACGGACGCCACCACCTCGCGCACGGAACCCACCGCAATCGCCAGCTCGTGCTGGGTGCCCATGACCTGGAAACCGCGCTCCATCTGACCGGAGGCCGTCGCTCGCTCGACGATGGCCGTCACGACGCGCTGGCGGAGGCTTCCGAATGCCCGGACGTAGAGGGCGCGGTGCGACGCATTGAGGCTCGTCGTGATCTCCTCGACCACAGCCCAACCAAAGCGCGGCTCCGCGAGCGCGAGCTCCTTCATCCGTGCCCCGTCTATGAGCAGCAGCTCGGACGGTTCGAGCGCGACGATGCCACGGGCAAGGGCCGGCTGTCGCGGCGCGAAGATGCCCGTTGCATCACCGGCCTTGACGTAGCGCACGGTGGCCTGGCCGCCGTCGGGGAAGACGAGATAGGTCCGCAGGACGCCCTTCAGGACGACGGCGGTGGCCGGGCCTTCGCGCCAGCGCAGGCCGATCGGGCCTGGCGCGTACTCGAGACGCTGGGCGCCGGTCACGGCGACGCGAACGATGTCGTCGGGAAGGCTGCCCAGGAATCCTTGCCGCCGCGCTTCGCCCAGCGAGTCCAGGACGTCCGGGGTCGCTCTCGGCGGGATCCCCCCGGTTCTCTGCATATTCCTTTACTGAGCGTACATGCCGGCGCTCGGCGCCGAGAGCAGGCGGCACGTTCCTGAACTGAAATTCGACATAAAAGGCGAAGGGGCCAGACCCTCCCTCCGGATCTAGACCCCTTGCCCGGTCTTTGCCCCCCGGCACGTCGATAATGGGATGCTGGCCCCCGCGGCCAGGCGACAACTCACGCTAGACCTCGGGGCGTCAAATTCGGGGCCAAAAATGGCGTCTTCCTTATTGGCCAAACGTTATAAATTGGTGGTTGAGGGGCAGCTTTTGCGAGACTTGCGCCCGATCGGGGAGTTTCCCGGCGAGGACATCAACACCTCCGCGCTACCGGAGGTGGCAGGGTGGATCGCGATCTACGAGGAGCTTGCGGCCGTCCTGAGCTCCGTGCTGGCGCGCGCCGAGGGGACGCCGCAGGCAGACGAGATGCGCCGCCAGCTCTCATGGATCGAGAATCGCCTCGCGGCCTGGCGCGACCGGCACGCCGAGCTCGCGGGGGTGGTGATCGATCGCAACGAGCACACCCTCACCTACGCCGGCAAGTCGCTCAAGCTGACGCGGCGAGAGGCTGACCTCCTCGACTTCCTGCTCCGCCATCCGAAGCGGCCGTTCACGAGCCGGCAGCTCGCCACTCTCGCGTGGCACAACTCGCGCCTGTCGGACGCGCAGGTGAGGACGTACATCATGCGTCTACGCTCGCGCCTTCGCGAGGTGGGTCTCGAAGAGGTGATCACCGTGGCGCGCAACCAGGGATACGGAATAACGGCATCGCTTGGCCGAGGGGGGGTGGAATCTAGCTGGCCATGAGAGGTGGAAAACCCAGGGCCGCGATGATGGCCGAGGTCAGGAGTCAGCTGATCACCTCGCGGTTGCTGGTACTGCAGTCCAAAAGGCTCATGCTCAACTCCGTACAGCGCCGGCTCGACGAGACCGGCAGCGCGAGCCTGCACGCCCAGATCGCCGAGCTTCGCCGGGCGACGGACGCTGCCCAGCACGAGTATCGAGCGTGCGTGCTGAACTGGGGAACCGCCGACAACAGCGACTACTGGCTGATCGCCTACGGCCGACTGATCGAGATGGGCACCGCGCTTTGCAACAAGCTGCGCGAGACGTCCCTCCAGCTGCCGGTGTCCGAGCGCTACGAGGTCTCCGCCGACGTCAAGATGCTCGAGGACATCGTCGCGAGCTGGACCGGGATGCTTCGGTCGGCAATGACCAAGGCTGTCGCCTAGACCTTTCCGACCGGCTCCTTCACTCCGCGCATCTCCTCCATCACCAGCACGACCCCGCTCGACCGCTCGCCATCGGCCAGCGTGTACACGGTGACCTTCATGTTGATGCTCCGGCCTCGGCGAGTGACTGCCTGGACTGTCGCCTCGTCATGCGAGGGCCGGCCGCGAGCCACGGCCCGCACCATGTTGCGAAGGTCCCTGGCCGGCAGGCCGATGTCGAGGTCGAAGAACGGCTGACCGAGGACCTCGTCTGAGCGCAGGCCCCACAGGTCGGCCGCCCGCTCGTTCCAGACCTGGACCCTCATCTCGCCGTCGAGCACGATTGCGCCGACCTCGATGTTGCCGGTGACCGCGCGCAGAAACGTGTTCAGCTTCTGCACTTCGTCGGTCCGGAGGCGCAGGTCCGTGTTGATGCTCTGCAGCTCGGCGTTCGTCGACTCGAGCTCTTCGTTCATGGTCTCGAGCTCCTCATTGCTCGACTGCAGCTCCTCGTTCGTCGTCTCGAGCTCTTCGACCGTCGACTGCAGCTCCTCGTTGGTCGTCTCGAGCTCCTCGTTGCTCGACTGCAGCTCCTCGTACGCGGTCTCGACGTCTTGCTTCGACCGCTCCAGCTCGGCCCGAAGCTGATTGAACTGGGTGACGTCGAGGAAGCTGGCGCTGACCCCGACGATGGACCCGTCGTCATCGATGAGGGGAGCGGCGTAGACGTCGAAGATCCTGAGCCCGCCCTCACCCGCCTGGAACTCGACGCCGCTGGTCGTGAAGGCCCTGCGTTCCCGATAGACGCGGTCGATCGGGGTGCGCAGGTCGATGGGTTTGAAGGAGAGGTCGAGGTCTTTGAGCGGCCGGCCGATGTCACCGGGAGGAATATCGAACAGGCGCCGCGCCGCGAGGTTGGCGCTCACCAGGACGCCGAGGGCGTCGACCACGAGCTGCGCACTCGGCGAGCCCTCGCTCGAAAGCTCACGCACGCGGAGCTGACGGGCGACGTGGTTGCTCGCCTCCGCGGCCCCCGACTGCGCCAGCAGCATCAGCCTCTCGCGGAGCTGCAGGCGGGCGACCTTGGAGAAGATGCGCTGCTTGAGGTCGACCGGCACGAAGAGCGCGCCGTGGGTCAGGAGCATCTCGGCACGGCCGAGAAACAGATATCCGTCGTCGTTCAGCGCGTAGTGGAAGCGCGCGAGGATCCGGCCCTGTGACTCGGAGGTGAAGTACATGAGGGTGTTGCGGCAGATGAGCAGGTCGAGCCGCGAGATCGGAGCGTCCTGCATGAGGTCGTGGCGGCCGAAGATCAGGCCCCGCCGGAGCGCCGACCGGAACACGTAGCGCGACCCCTGGGGCTCGAAGTACTTGGTCTTGAGGGTCTCGTCGAGTGATTCGAGATCCTTCGCGAAGTAGCCGGCGCGGGCCTTGTTCAGCGCCTCCTCGTCGATGTCGGTCGCGTAGATCTTGACCCGGCGGAGGAACTGTTCCGGGCCGAGGGCCTCGCAGAACAGCATCGCGGCCGAGTAGGCCTCTTCGCCGGAGGCCGTGCCGGTGCTCCAGATCCGGATCAGCCCGTTCTTGGCGATGACGCGCGGGACCACGTTCTCCGCCATGAATTCCCATGCCGGGGCATCGCGGAAGAACTCGGTGACGTTGATCAGGATCTTGTCGAACAGGATCGGGAACTCGTCGGCGTGGACCTGGAGGTAGTCCAGGTACGCGGCGAAGTTGTCGATGCCGAGCTCCTGGCATCGCTTGGCAACGCGGCGAACCAGGCTCGTGCGCTTGTAGCCCGTGAAGTCGACACCGCGCGACTCGCGCATGTACTCGATGAGAGACTCGAACTGCGGGCCTGCGTCCAGACTCAATCACGCACCTCGCCCGCGAGCAGCGTTACAAGCGCTCCCGAGATCTCGTCCAGCGAGAGGACGAAGTCGACCAGTCCAGTACGGATGGCCGCGCCCGGCATCCCGAAGAACTCGGATGTCGCCTCGTCCTGGACGATGACCGTCCCGCCTCGCTTCTTGATGGCCGTCACGCCCATCGAGCCGTCCTTGCCCGCGCCGGTGAGGACCACCGCGATCGCACGCTCGCCGTAGGCCGCGGCCACTGATTCGAACAGCAGGTCCGCGGACGGCCGGACGAAGTTGACCAGCTCTGTCTGGGTGAGGCTGATCGTGCCGTCGCGGTTGATGAGCATGTGGCGGTCGGGAGGGGCCAGGTAGACAGACCCGGGCTGGACCTCCATCGACTCGATGGCCTGGTAGACAGGCAGGTTTGAGCGGCGGCCGAAGATCTGCGGCATGAGGCTGCGGTGGCGCGGGTCGAGGTGCTGCACGACCACCACCGCCGCCGGGAAGTCGGCAGGCAGCTTGCCCAGGATCTCGGTGAGCGCGAACACGCCGCCGGCCGATGCCGCGATCGCGACGATGTCGTATGGCGGATGCGCCCTGCCCGGCGCGTTCCGGTCGGCCTGTGCCACCTTCCCGATTCTCCACCAAATTGGGACGTCACGCTCGACCGGCGACGATCAGGTGTGCGGTTCGGTCAGTTCGTACCGCGGCGCCGGCCGTTGCCACCAAGCTCGGACGCACGGATCTTCCAGAAGTCACGCTTCTGCTCGAACCGAGAGAGCTCCATCTCCAGCATGATCACGTCCGTCTCTTTGATCGCCTGGGCCACCTCGGGCTCCGATCGCTCGACGTACCTGTGGCAGAGGTCGAGGAGCTCGCGCTTGAAAGCTACCAGCTTGTCGTAGGCGCCGGCCCATCGCCGCGCGTCGTCGACCGTGGCGGTGCTCGAGTCCTCGCCGAACAACCGGTACGTCGGGTCGCTCAGGCGTTGGAGGACACCAGGCGGAACCTCGCGTCGATCTTGCATAAACCCTCCAGGCTGCGCGGGGCGCGCACTCCTTCGTTGGAGAACGTCCCGCCGTGTGCCGATACGCGCGAAACTTGCCTGGAGGCGGCCGTCCGGAGTCGTTAAAAGGAGGCGCTTGATGATCTCGCACACAGTCGACACGAGCAGGCTGCGCATGCGCTACACCGAGTCGGGTCCCCAGGACGGGGTGCCGGTCGTCATGATCCATGGCAACCTGTCGACGGGACGGTTCTTCGAGCACTTGATGCCGGGCGCGCCGGCGACGTACCGGATCATCGCGCCGGACATGCGTGGCTTCGGCGATACGGAGCGCAAGCCGATCGACGCTACGCGCGGCTTACGGGACTGGACGGACGACACTTACTCGCTGGTCTCGGCGTTGGGGATCGAGCGGCCGGTCCACCTCGTCGGCTGGTCGACCGGGGGTGCGGCGATCGCGCACTACGCGGCTCTGCATCCGACGGCGTCGCTGACGTTCATCGACCCCGTGTCTCCTTACGGCTACGGAGGCGTGCGGCTGGACGGAACGCCGTGTTTTGACGACTACGCCGGGTCGGGCGGCGGCACCGGCAACCTCGACTTCATGAAGCGCATCGCCGACCACGACACGTCCTCCGAATCGCCTTTCTCTCCGCGCAACGTGATGAACAGCTCCTATTGGGTCGCTTCCCATCACGAGCCGGCCGAGCGGGAGGACATGCTGCTCGAGGAGATCCTGAAGTCGGAGACAGGAGACGACGGGTATCCCGGTGACTCGGTTCCGTCATCCAACTGGCCCGGCATGGCGCCGGGGACGCGCGGGATCTTGAACGCGCTTTCGCCGAAGTACTGCAACTGGGCGGACATCGTCTCGGTGTCGCCCAAGCCGCCGGTGTTGTGGACACACGGAACGGCGGACATCGTCGTCGCGGACGGCTCGGCGTGGGAGATGGGCATGCTCGGGAAGCTCGGATACGTGCCGGGATGGCCGGGCGAGGAGGCGTTCCCGCCGCAGCCGATGGTGTCGCAGATCCGAAATGTCCTGGAGGAGTACCGGTCTGCGGGTGGGCGCGTGGAGATGGAGATGTTCGAGGGGTCGGGGCACGGGCCGTTGTTCGACGCGGCCGAGCGGTGGGGCCAGGTGTTCTTCGGGTTCCTGGCGTCCGTGGAGGTGCCGGCGGCGGTCTAGGTACAGGTTCTGCCGGCAGAAGTTGCGCCGGTGTGGCGCTGACCGCGGCTTCTCCCGGCAGAAGTTTCATTGAGCAGCGCCCGTACCTGCCTCAGGACCGACTGCGGATCGCGGTAGACGTCGCGCGACGTGAAACGGAGCAGCGTGATGCCGGCCACGAGGAGCGCGTTCTGCCGCCGGTCGTCGTCGGCGAGCGAATCGCGATGCGTCGATCCGTCGTACTCGATGCCGAGGCGCGCGGCCTCGTAGTAGAGATCGATGCGCCCGACCACCGCGCCACGCGCGTCGCGGACCTTGACCTGGACTCGGGGCCTTGGCAATCCTCCGAGGACGAGTGCGAGACGGAGCCGCGACTCCATCGGTGACTCGCTCGCCGGTTCGGCGAGCTCGACAACTCGCCGCAGCTTGCGAATGCCGTGACGGCGTGGGTTCAGCCTGGTCCAGGCCAGAAGCTGGTCGACGGTGGTCCGGCCGGCGTGCAGGGCGGCGTCGGCCACCACCGTCGCTTCGACGAGACTGCGCGTGCAGCAGACATCGAGCATCGCGCGCTCAACCGAAGCCGCACGCAATCCCCTCGCGAGCACTATCTCTGAGGCGCTGAAGGCGGATCGGCGGATGGCCAGGCCTGCCCGCTGCGAGACGCCCGCGCCTGGTGGAAGTAAGACCTCGATCGGGTCGCAGGGGTCAACCCCGACGCGGTGAAGCCAGAGCGAGGTCATGCCGGTAAAGGCAGCGCTGGGCGGCACCCGCTGCCATGCGGCCTCGAGAAGTTGCATTGGATCCACGGCGTCAGGATCGCGGCCGGCGTGATGCGTGACAACCCAGCCTGTTAATGCGAATATTTGTTCGTGCGGACGCCTGAGGCGACGGAGCTAGGGCTCAACACCGCCGACCCGACCGTCCTGGTCGTGGACCTGAACTGCGCGTTCGCGTCGATCGAGCAGCAGAACGACCCCGACCTCCGCGGCAAGGTTCTCGCCATCGCGGCCTACGCCACCGACGCGGCGACCATCGTCTCGTCGTCCCGTCAGGCCCGCGACCTGGGGATCAAGACCGGCATGAAGGTGTTCGAGGCCAAGGCGATCTTCCCCGCGGTCATCGTCCGCGAACCCAACCCGCCCCGCTATCGCGACGTCTCGGACAAGCTCATCGAGATCCTCGAACGACACAGCCCCGACGTCCTGCGAATGTCGATCGACGAGGCATCCGTAGACCTCATCGGCACTCCGAGCCTTGCCAAGCTCGGGCCTGAGGGCGTGGCCCGGAAGATCAAGGAGGACATCCGGCGTGAGATCGGCGAATGCGTCACCGCGTCGATCGGGATCTCGACGTCGATATGGATGGCGAAGCAAGCTTCGAACCTGAACAAACGGGACGGCCTCGAGCGAATCGACCACACCAACCTGTTCGCGACCTTCGAGAAGCTCGAGCTGACCGACCTGTCGGGCATCGCCGAGGCGAGCGCGCGTCGGCTCGCTCGCGGCGGCATCCACACGCCGGTCCAGTTCCTCCGCGCGACCACGCCGAGGCTCCGGCTGGCCGGCATGCACGACGAGCACGCCAAAGGCTGGAGCATGCGCCTGCGCGGGTTCGAGGTCGGCGGCTTCGAGCACATCAGAAGGAAGAGCTACAGCCACTCGCACGTGATGGCCCGCGCGACCGCCTCGCAAAAGGACCTGGAAGAGCTCCTCATGCGCCTTGCGGACATGGTCGGACGGCGGTTGCGCGCGGCCAACCGGCGCGGCAGCATCGTCAAAGTCGGCGTCGTCTACCGGCCGATCGATGGCCATTTCTCCCGCCAGGCCAAGCAGCCCCAGCCTGTTTCGACCGGCGACGAGATCTACCAGGCCGCGCTCAAACTGCTCGCTGCGCGCGATCCCAGGCTGACGGTCGGCACGCTCGGCGTCGGTCTGTCCGGCCTGGTCGACGGCGACGGAGGTCAGCTCGACCTGTTCACCGAGCCCGCGCGGCCGAAGGTCGCCAGGCTCGAGGCAGCGGTCGACAGGCTCAGGGACAGGTTCGGCGAGGACGCGGTGCAGCGGTCACGGCTCCTCGGCCGCGCTCGGGTCGTACGCGACCGCATCGCCTTCGGCAACACGGGTCATCCGGACGAGGGTTAGAGCTCGATCGCCTCGACGGCGGCGAGCGCGGCCAGGTCGTCGATCGCGGCCATGAATGGGATGCTGCCGTGGTTCGCGTTCGAGCTCGCGTGAGCTATCTCGTGGAGGATGACGCGCGCGAAATGTCGGGGCGAGTCCAGCACCGATCGCTTGACGACGATGTTCGGTGAGTCCCACACGCCCTCCGTCTCGTAGGCGCCCTCGTCCAGGCGCATGGTGTTCGAGATCCGGACCTCACCCACGCGCTTTGCGTGGTCGCCGGCGAGCCGAATCAGCTCGGGCAGGATGCTCCAGCTGTTCCGCTCTGCCTTCTTGAGCTTCGACGGGTCGATGAAGTCGTAGACAAATGACGCGTTCCACGTCTTCACGAATCCGGCAAGGTCGAGGATCGGGTTGCCGTTGACGTCGCGCAGACCCGCGAGTCGCGGAAGCAACTTCTCCGGGATGAAGACGAGCCTGTAGCCGTCATGCCTCGCCTCCTGCACGGTCGCGCCCATGTACAGAAGCTGCTGCGAGGTCAGGAAGATGGTCTTGCCCCGGGCGGCGAGGATGCGCACAGCCTGCTCCTGGACCTCGATCCAGTTGATCTCATCGTGGTTGGTGCCTTTGGGGATGCTCTGCAGGTCTTTTGCGAGCTCGTCGACGACGGCGGCCGAGGTTGCCTTCAGCAATATCGCCTTGACCCGGTCCTGGTAGGCGCTGCGCCCCACATTGGTGCGCTCGCGGTTGAGGGCGCGCTGCAGCTGCGCCGTCGTCGACGTGATGTCGTAAGAGAAGAGGAAGTTTTCCTCGGTGGCGACACGCACGCCCTTGACGTAGATCCGCGCCGGCTCGTCTGCCGGACGGCGAAGGATGCCGCCGAGCTCTGTGCGCTCCAACTGGTCGTCGCCGGCAAAGCGGAGAAAGTAGTCGCGCGCCGCGTCCATGTCGGCGTCGGAGAGGCCTTTCAGCAGGAAGTCGGTGCCTTTGCGCCCGGGCTCGGAGGGCTTCGTGATGGCCGCGTGCAGCGTCTTCACGTCCGCGAAGTTGCTCTTGGCAGCGCGACGCAGGGTCATGTCCCCGTGCGGGCTCTTGATCGCGACGTCGATGCCGCGGCGGTAGAAAGTCGCGAGCGCGTCTTTGAGCCCGACGCCGAACTTGCCGACGACGACGTCGGCCTTGCGCTGTTTTTCCGGGTTCTCGTTCTGGGTCAGATGCTGGTAGCGGAGGCCGCGGCCGAAATCGATTACGTGCCAGCCATCGCGGCGTTTGACGATCTCAGCCTCGGCTGTCTTGCTCAGCGCCTGCTCGTCCAGCGCGTTGGCGATGACCTCTCGGACGGCTTCGGGCAAGCCCCAGTGGTCGAGGATCTTCTCGACGTTGAGGTCGAAGAGCGCCTCGCGCGTCAGTCCGCGCGCCAGGCCCACGCCTCGATCTCGACGCGGTACTCGGGCGCGGCCAGCGCCGCGACGTAGACGAGCGTCGACGCCGGCACATGGCCGTCGAGCCAGGTCAGCGTCACCTCGCGCCGTTTCGCCATGTCGACCTGCCCGACGAGGTACCAGTTGAGCTTGACCACGTCCGCGATCTCCATGCGCGCCGCATCGAGGTTCAGCCGGATGTTCTGGAGGGCGAGCTGAACCTGTTCTATCGGATCCTCGGGGACGTGGCCATCGCGTGTGCGCCCGAGCTGGCCGGCGATCGCCAGCCAGCGGCCCGTGCCGCCGGTCTCGATCTGGTGGCTATAAGCCCCGACCGGGGGATGGATGGTGTCAGGGTTGCGCTTTTCTTTCATGCGCATATCACAGCATCTGGCTGCAACCGATGAGTTTCGAGCCGGTATCTCGTCAGTACTCCGATGGCGGCCGATTCGGTCAAGCTGAGCTGCGCCCAGATCCAGGAGCCTGACCTCGCCACCATCGATCGCCTCGCGCGGATCCAGCTCGCCGTGCGCAGGGGAGGCCAGGAGCTGCAGCTGGCGGACGCCGGCTGCGACCTGATGGCTCTGATCGACTTCGCCGGGCTGGCCGGCGTTCTACGCGTCGAGGTGAGGCGGCAGTCCGAACAACGGGAATAGCCTGGGGGTGTCGAGGAAGAACGTGAACTCCGAGATCAGCCCGTCCTTCAGCTCGAGGACCATCAGCGCCCAGGGGTCGTAGCCGCCGTTGGGGCTGGGCTTGAACTGACCGTACGTCGGCAGGCCGTTGGCGCTGGCCGCGGGGATGACGCGCGAGCCCTTGCAACCGATGCCGGGCCCGAACCACCAGGCGAGGACGTCGTCCCGGCCGCTGAGCCACATGTCGAAGGGCGGCATCGACTGGCGCGCGTCCTCGCGGATGAGAGCGGTGAGCGCCTTGAGGTCGTAGCGCTCGAATGCCTTTACGTACCGCTCGAGCATCGCCCTGTCGGCATCGCTCAACGATCGCGTCGCCTTCGACTCTCCGGCCTGCGTCCTGGCCAGGGTGGCGCGGGCGCGCTGCAGCCCGCTGTTGACCGACGCGACCGATGTCTGCAGCAGCTCGGCGACCTCCGACGCCTGCCAGTCGAGGACCTCGCGCAGGATGAGAACGGCGCGCTGGCGGGCGGGAAGGTGCTGCAGGGCGGCGACGAACGCGAGCCGGATCGATTCGCTGGCCACCGCGGCGTCGGCGGGGTCGCGCTCGGGCGACACGAGGTGGAGAGGCACGGGCTCCAGCCAGGGGATCTCGGGCGTACGCAGGTTCGCCTCGATAGGCTCGCATGCCGGGCCGAGGTCCATCGGCCGGACGCGCCGCTCCTTGCCCTTGAGTGTGTCGAGGCAGACGTTGGTCGCGATCCGGTACAGCCACGAGCGAATCGCCGCGCGGCCCTCGAACTGCTCGCGGCTCCGCCACGCGCGGACGAACGTGTCCTGGACCGCGTCCTCGGCGTCGAACGGCGAGCCGAGCATGCGGTAGCAGTAAGCGGTCAGCTCGACGCGGTAGTTGTCGAGCTCGCCGAACGCCTGCGGGCCGG
>JAMXLM010000033.1 GCA_024280995.1 Candidatus Dormiibacterota bacterium | reverse complement strand
GACTCCATGGCGCAAATGGGAACGTGCCGCCGGCGGAGTTAGAGACCGGCTACGCTCTCGCCTGCGACGCGTCAGGTGTCGCGTGATTCCAAGCCGCCGAGTCTCCATCGAACCCAGGGCGGTTCATTATTGACGTCTTTGTATCCAAAAGGGTCTTAACAGCCTGGATTGGCAGGGGTCTGCCAAGCGCCACGTTCACAGGGCTGACCGCAGCGTGGCTGCACCGCCTGGACGTGGATCCTGTCAACCCGGTCGAGGTTGCCGCACCGCCCACGTCCGGTATGCGGTCGCGTCCGGGGTTGCTTGTTCACCGCAGCGGTATTTCCGAAGTGGTCAATGTCCGAGGGCTCCCTGCGACTACTCTCCGGCGGACCTTCGGTGATCTTCGTCGCCGGCTCCCACGGGTCGAGTTGTTGGTGCTGGCGGACCAGGCGCTGCGACTTGGCCTCGGTCGCTTCGACGAGCTTGCAGAGCCGGCCGAATCGCCCATGGAGACCCGCCTTCGCTGGCTGCTGATCCAGGCCCGCCTGCCGAGACCGGAGGTCCAGGCCAAGCTCTCATTCGGTCGGGCCGACCTGTACTACCCGGCAGCGCGCCTCGTCATCGAATACGACGGCGCCAACCACCGGGATCGCATCGTCGATGACAACCGCCGCCAGAATCTGCTCCTCAACGGCGGCTTCAGGCTTCTGCGTTTCACGGCGGGCGACGTCTACGAGCGGTCGGATTTCCTGGTGTCGCAAGTGCGCACCGCGCTAAGTCGGCCAATAACTGACCGCGGTAAGTGAGGCTGAGGGACCGGGTTACCGCTCCGGCTTGAAGAACATCGCCGCCAGCGGCGGCAGCGTCAACGTCACGCTGTGCCCGTGCCCGTGCTTCGCCACCGGCACCGCGTCCACCCCGCCCATGTTCCCCATCCCGCTTCCGCCGTACAGCGGCGCGTCGCCGTTGAGCAGCTCTTTCCACCGCCCTCCCGCCGGCACGCCGATCTGGTAGTTGTACCGCGGCACCGGCGTGAAGTTGAACGCCGCGACCACGAGGTCCTCCGGCGCCGAACCTCGCCGGATCAAAGACACCACGCTCTGTTCCGAGTCCGTCACGTCGATCCACTGAAATCCCGACGGATCGAAGTCCAGCTCGTGCAGCGCCTTCTCCTCTCGCAGGATGCGGTTCAGGTCTCCGACCCAAAGCCGCAAGGCGCCGTGCATCGGCTGGTCGAGCAGATGCCAGTCGAGCGACGACTCGACATCCCACTCGCGCCACTGGCCGAACTCACCGCCCATGAACAGCAGCTTCTTCCCCGGCTGGGCGTACATCCACCCGAACATCAGCCGCAGGTTTGCGAACTTCTGCCAATCGTCGCCAGGCATCTTCGCAATCAGCGAGCCCTTTCCATGCACGACCTCGTCGTGCGATAGCGGCAGCATGAAGTTCTCCCCGAACGCGTAGAGCATTCGGAACGTCAGGTTCTGGTGATGGAACTTCCGGTGCACGGGCTCGCGCTCGAAGTAGTAGAGCGTGTCGTGCATCCAGCCCATGTCCCACTTCATTCCGAACCCCAGGCCGCCCACGTACGTCGGCCGCGACACCAGCGGCCACGCCGTCGATTCCTCGGCGATCGTCTGCACGTCGGGCTGCTCCTTGAACGTCTCGATGTTGAATCGGCGCAAGAAGTCCACGGCATCCAGGTTCTCGCGCCCCCCGAACTTGTTGGGGATCCACTCGCCGGCCTTGCGCGAGTAGTCCAGGTACAGCATCGAGGCGACGGCATCGACGCGCAGACCGTCCGCGTGATAGCGGTCGAGCCAGCAAAGCGCCGAGCTCAACAAGAACCCACGTACCTCGTTTCGCCCGTAGTTGAAGATCGACGAACCCCAGTCCGGGTGCACCCCCATCCGGGGGTCGGCATGCTCGTAGAGATGGGTGCCGTCGAACATCTGCAGACCGAACTCGTCGGCTGGGAAGTGGGATGGCACCCAGTCCAGGATCACGCCGATCCCGTTCTGGTGGAGGTAGTCGACCAGGAACATGAAGTCCTGCGGCGTCCCGTACCGCGAGGTCGGCGCGAAATAGCCGGTGACCTGGTAGCCCCACGATCCGTAGAACGGGTGCTCCATCACCGGCATGAACTCGACGTGCGTGAACCCCATGCGCGACACGTAGTCGGCGAGGCGAGGTGCGAGCTCGCGGTACGTCAGGTGACGATTGCCTTCATCCGGCACCCGCATCCACGAGCCGAGATGCACCTCGTAGACGGCGAACGGTGCGCCCCGGTTGTTGGCGGCGCGGCGGTTCTGCAGCCAGCCTTCGTCGCCCCACTCGTACGCGAGGTCCCACACGATCGACGCCTGGCGCGGCGGCGCCTCGTTGAAGGCGGCGAACGGGTCCGCCTTGTCGACGCCCTGGCCGCTCACCTTGGAGTGGACGTAGTACTTGTAGAGCGCGCCGTGCCCGACGCCGGGGATGAACCCCTCCCAGATGCCCGACGACTCACGCGCGTACAACCCGTTGGCATTCTTGTCCCAGCGGTTGAAGTCGCCGATCACGCTCACAGAGTCCGCGTTGGGCGCCCATACGGCGAAGTAGGTCCCTTCCGGCTCGCGCGTGATGTGCGCGCCGAGCTTGTCGAACAGGTGGCTGTGCGAGCCCTCGTTGAACAGGTGCAGGTCGAAAGGGCTGAGGAGCGACCGCGCGGTCACGCTCACTGCGGAACCACCAGGTCGAGCACCCCGCGCAGCGGGATCCGCACCCAGTCCGGCCGCAGATTGAGCTCGTAGCGCAGCTCATACAGCGCCTTCTCCAGCAGCATCGTGGTCAGCTGCAACTCGAGATCCTCCTGGTTCTGCGGCACCCATGGCGCCGGGCCCGCGGTTGACAGGTAGCTCTTCAAGAACACCGCCGACACCGAGTCCACCCAGAACCTCGCCCACGCCTGCAGCTCCGCCAACCGCTCCGGCGCGGCCTGCTGGGAGCGCAGCGCGGCCTGGCTCGCATACGAGAACGAGCGCAGCATGCCCGCGACGTCGCGCATCGCGAGTCGCTTCAGCCGCCGCTCGTAAAGCGTGCGGGTCGGCTCACCCTCGAAGTCGATGATCACGAAGTCGTGCCCGGTGTACAGGACCTGGCCGAGGTGGTAGTCGCCGTGGATGCGGATCCGGGCGGTGTTGATCCGGCGCGACAGGAACGACTTGAGGATGGCGCCGATCCGGGCTTCCTGCTCCAGGACCTTGTTCGCGTCCTCGCGTGCGTCGGCCGGCAGCTTGCGCAGCTGCGTCCGCAGCAGGTCGATCGACCGCATGGACAGGCCGCTGATCGACTGGTAGATGGACCTCTGGTCCAGCGGCGAGATGCGCTCGGGGGCGAACGCCGGGTCTTCGGGATCTGACGAAAGGGCGGTGTGCAGCTCGGCAGTGCGGCGACCCAGCACGCGCGCGGACTCGAGGTAGCTGCCGATCGCCTTGACCGCGATCTCCGTCGGCTCGAGCCGGCTCGCCCCCACCACGCTCCGGGGAAGCGTGGGCGGCTGGGTGCCCGCGAGCTCGGCCGAGCCGAAGTACTGGTTGAGCGTGTTGAGCGTGTACTGCCAGGCATCGCCCTGGTTGGGCACGTACCCCTGGAGGATGGCGATCGTCACCGGCTCGCCCTTGCCGCGGCGGTACTCGAGACTGCCCGCAAGCGGCGCGATGTGGGGGAAGGTCGTCTTCTCGGTCAGGAAGCGGCCAACCTCCAGCTCCGGGTTCACACCCTCCTCGAGGCGCCGGAAGATCTTGAGCATCAGCCGCTCGCCGAAGATGACGGAGTTGTTGCTCTGCTCCGCAACCGAGAGCTGGGCCTCGAGGCGAACGGTCTCCGGTCCGCGAAGCCGCGGGAAGGCACGCGTCGTCGAGCCGATGAGCGTGCCGGCGCCTCCGGTCGCACGGCGCCGCCGCGCGATGGCGCCCAGGATCGCCTCGGCGAAGTTGGGCGGAAACAGGGCGTCGTAAAGGAGTCCGCGGCTCTCGTCGCTGCGGTCGCGAACCCACGCGATCGCCGACTGCGGCCAGCGCTCGATGATGTGTGGCGCCTCGGCTGCCTTGGCATAGGCGATGGGCAGCATGTAGGTGTCCGGGTCGCCCTCGGCGTAGCCGATGGTCACGGCCGTGAGGTATGAGTTGCCCTCCGTCCCCGGGACGCTGACGACGTCGCTGATCGTCGCCGTCTTCATCCGCCTCGCCTTGCCGGCGAACCACCGCCGCTGGGGGATGTAGCCGAGCAGGATGCTCTCGAGCCTGTCCTTGGCGCTGCCGACAAGGGCAGATTCCCAGCCTCCGGCCGTCCTGACCTCCGGCAGCGTGGCCGCTGCCTGCGCGCCGTCGCTCTGAATCGTCGGCACCGTCCGAGGCTGCATCGCGAACCAGTAGAAGGCGTGCGGCCCGAGGGTCAGGAAGTATGGGTTGTCGCCGATGACCGGCATCTCGTTGCTGCTGAACAGCTCGACCGGGACGAGCCCTTTCCACGCCGAGAGGTCCAGCTCGACCGCCTGCAGGAACCTGGACAGGTTGGCCACGCACAGGATGTGCTCCGACTCGTAGCGGCGGACGTAGGCGAGGACCTTTCGGTTCTCCGGTCGGAGCAGCTCGAGCGTCCCGCGGCCGAACGCACGGTGGCGCTTGCGCAAGGCGATGAGTCGCTTGGTCCACGAGTAGATCGAGTGCGGATTGCCCTGCTGCGCCTCGACGTTGACCGTCTCGTAGTGGTACTCGGGGTCGGTGATGACAGGCAGGTAGAGGCGCTGGCGGTTGGCGCGCGAGAATCCGGCGTTGCGGTCCGCGCTCCACTGCATCGGCGTGCGCACGCCGTTGCGGTCGCCGAGAAAGATGTTGTCGCCCATCCCGATCTCGTCGCCGTAGTAGAGGACGGGCGTGCCCGGCAGCGAGAAGAGCAGGCCGTTCATCAGCTCTATCCGGCGGCGGTCGTTGCCGAGGAGCGGCGCGAGCCGGCGCCTGATGCCCAGGTTCAGGCGTGCGAGCCGGTCCTGGGTGTACGCGCGGTACATGTAGTCGCGCTCCTCGTCCGTGACCATCTCGAGCGTCAGCTCGTCGTGGTTGCGGAGGAACAGCGCCCACTGGGCGTTGTCGGGGATCGGTGGCGTCTGGGCGAGGATGTCGACGATCGGGAAGCGGTCCTCCATGCGGATCGCCATGAAGAGGCGGGGCATGAGGGGGAAGTGGAACGACATGTGACACTCGTCGCCCGACCCGAAGTAGGAGACCGCGTCTTCGGGCCACTGGTTGGCCTCGGCCAGGAGCATGCGGTTGCGGTAGGTGTCGTCGACATGCTTGCGCAGGTCCTTCAGGAACTGGTGAGTCTCGGGAAGGTTCTCGCCGTTGGTCCCCTCGCGCTCGTAGAGGTAGGGGATGGCGTCGAGTCGCACACCGTCGATGCCCATGTCCATCCAGAAGTCCAGGGCCTTGAACATCGCCTCGTGCACGCGCGGGTTGTCGTAATTGAGGTCCGGCTGGCTCGAGTAAAAGCGGTGCCAGTAGTACGCATTCGCCAGGTGGTCCCAGGTCCAGTTGGAGACCTCGAAATCCTTGAAGATGATGCGGACGTCCTGGTACTTCTGGTTGGTCTCGCTCCAGACGTAGAAGTCCCGCAGCGGGCTGTCCGGCTTCGCGTGGCGCGCGCGCTGGAACCAGGGGTGCTGGTCTGACGTGTGGTTGGCGACCAGCTCGTTGATGACCCTGATGCCGCGGC
This sequence comes from Candidatus Dormiibacterota bacterium, assembly GCA_024280995.1. GTDB lineage: Bacteria > Chloroflexota > Dormibacteria > Dormibacterales > Dormibacteraceae > 40CM-4-65-16. The sequence goes on along the minus strand of JAMXLM010000033.1, from coordinate 64,947 downwards.
GGTGCGCCTCGCGGATGACCTGGTGGGCGTCGCCGAGCGTCCCGTACATCGGGTTGACGTTGTTGTAGTCGGCGATGTCGTAGCCGTCGTCGCGCATCGGCGACGGGTAGAAGGGCAGCAGCCAGATGGTGTTGACGCCGAGGTCCTGGAGGTATGGAAGCTTCTCGAGCAAGCCTCGGAAGTCGCCGCTGCCGTCGGCATCGCTGTCCATGAACGCCCGCACGCTCAGCTCGTAGATGAGCGCGTCCTTGTACCAGAGCGGATCGTCGTCGAGCGACGAGAGCTCGATCTTCGCGTTCTTCCGCGAGGGCCTGGGAGTGGTGATCACACGAAGTACTCGAAGTCGTGCTCGCTGCGCACGCGGCGGCGGAAGCGGAAGATCTGACCGGGCATCGAGAAAGGACTGACCTCGACGTAGTTGCGAGGGCCGTTCCACAGGTAGCGGGCGCCGGAGATGAGCTCGTGCGCCTGGTACGAGCGGTCGCCCTCGATGCCGAGCTCTTCGAGCGGCAGCGTGATCATTCCGCGCTGCGTGTGGTGCGGGTCGACGTTGACCACGGTGAGGATCACGTTGGAATTGTCGGGCGTCGTCTTCGTATAGGCCAGCAGCTGCTCGTTCTCGGCGAAGTGGAAGCGCAACCCCCGGTCACTCTGAAGCGCGGGGTTCTCGTGCCGGATGCGGTTCACGATGGTGATCAGCTCGCGCATCCCATCGTCAGGCTGCCAGTCGCGCAGCTGGTACTTCTCGGAGTCGAGGTACTCCTCCGACCCATGCTCCCGCGGCCGTCCTTCCAGGGCCTCATAGGGCGGGCCGTAGATCCCGTAGCTCGCTCCCAGCGTCGCGGCCAGGATCAGGCGAGCCTGGAATGCGGGGCGGCCGCCGGTCTGCAGGTACTCGGTGAGGATGTCGGGCGTGTTCGGCCACAGGTTCGGCCGGAAGAACTCGCGCACCGGCGACTGCCCGAGCTCGGTGAAGTACTGGTACAGCTCGAACGCGGTGTGCCGCCAGGCGAAGTACGTGTAGGACTGGCTGAAGCCGAGCTTGGCGAGGCGGTACATGACCTTCGGCCGCGTAAAGGCCTCGGACAGGAGCAGCACCTCGGGATGGGCGCGCCGAAGCTCGGCGATGGCCCATTCCCAGAAGGCGAACGGCTTGGTGTGCGGGTTGTCGACGCGGAACACTCGCACGCCCTGCTCCGCCCAGTACGTGAATATCGACAGCAGCTCCAGCCAGAGCTCGCGCCAGTGGTCCGTCTCGAAGTCGAAGGGGTAGATGTCCTCGTACTTCTTCGGCGGGTTCTCGGCGTACTGGATCGAGCCGTCGGGGCGGTGCTTGAACCACTCGGGGTGCTCGCGGGTGTACGGGTGGTCGGGCGAGCACTGAAGGGCGATGTCGAGCGCGACGTCGATCTTCTGCTCGCCCGCCGCCCGCACCAGGTTCTTGAAGTCGTCGAGGGTGCCCAGCTCCCGGTGGATCGATTTGTGGCCGCCCTCCTCCGAGCCGATCGCCCATGGGCTGCCCGGCTCTCCGGGCGTCGCCGGCCTGTTGTTCGCGCCCTTGCGGTGCGTGGTCCCGATCGGATGGATCGGCGGAAGGTAGAGGACGTCGAATCCCATCTCCGCGATCTTCGGCAGCAGCTTCTGGACGTCTTTGAAGTTGCCGGCGCTCCGGGGGAACATCTCGTACCAGGTGCTGTAGCGCGCCTTGACCGGCTCGACCAGCACCTCGAGCGTCCGACCGTAGGGTGTGACGTCGCGCTCCGCGTAGCGGCGCATCAGCGCCAGCGCGCCATCGTCGATCTCCGACTTGCCCGCTCGGAGCGCGGTCGCCAGCGCGCCCAGGCGATTGACGTCCCTGGCGGCGCCGTTGGCGCGCTGCGAGGCGGCCTCGACCATCCGCGCGCCGACCTCGAGCTCGACCTTCACGTCCTGGCCGGCGGCGACTCGCTTGGCCAGCTGCCGGCTCCAGGTGCCGAAGTGATCGACCCAGCCTTCGACGGTATAGAGGTAGCGACCGAGGTCGGTCACCGGGAACTCGGCCCGCCATCGGTCGTTGACGAGCGGCGTCATGGCCACCGTGGTCCACTGCCGGGCGCGTTCGTGCCGGAACAGCACCGCCGCGGCGATCGCGTCGTGCCCGTCGGCGAAGACGTCCGCCTCGACCGTCACCGTCTCGCCTGTCACCCGCCGCGCAGGAAACCGTCCGGCATCGATCTCGGGGCTGACGGCCTCGATGACGACGCGTTTGCGCCCGTCGACTGGTAGGACCGGACCCCTGGTTCGCCGGGGGGACGCACGTTCGCCTGATTGCCGTCCGGCCGTTGCTCGGGCCACGGACCCAATCGTGCCATGATTCGCCGGGGTGCTGAGACGCTCCGAGTAGCTCTCGAGACGCAGCGGCTCCTCCTCGAGCCGGTGAGCGTCTCCCACGCTCCGGGTCTCTACGACGCGGTGGTCAGCTCGCGTCCCGAGCTGCTGCCCTGGATGCCGTGGGCGCGCGAGCCGACCCTCGAGGGCAATCTGACCATGGCGCTCCGCGACGAGAAAGCATGGGACGAAGGTCGCGTTTACCGGTTCGCCGTGCTGGAGAGGGAGTCGGACCAGGTGCTTGGAGTCGCGGGGCTGAACCGGGAGGGCGAGGATGTCGCGGAGCTCCACTACTGGATCCGCACGTCTCACGCCGGCCGCGGACTGACCACCGAGGCGGGCCGAACCCTCGTCGGGTGGGCGCGGGACGAGCTGCACCTCGGCCGGCTGACGCTCTGGGCCGGGCGCGACAACCTCGCCAGCCGGCGCGTGGCCGAAAAGCTCGGGTTCGTCCATCTCGGTCCCCTCGACTGGCGTCCGGAGGGCGGCCTGGGCGACTTCGACGCGGAAAGCTACGAGCTCTTCCTGTCCCCCTGATCCTGGTGGGTGACCGGGACCGGTCGTTGCTTGGTCAGCCTTTTCGCCTTCAGGTGCTTGCGCGCCATCACCGAGTAGCTGTCTCTCAGTGCATGCACGGGGTCGAGGCCGAAGCTCTTCGCCATCTCAGGCAGTGCGGTCGCGGGTCCCTCCAGCTCCACGAACCAGCCGAAGTCGAGCACGTCCAGCGTGACGGCGACTCCGTCGAGCATCCATAAGGTTCGCTGCTTGGGGTATGTCCAGGCGACGCTGAACCCGAGCTGCTCGAGCATGTCCAGGGTCGCGTGCACGTCCTTGACCTCGATCTCGGTCTCTTCGCGCGTCTTGACGCCGCCATCGAACTTCGCCGGACCTTTGGCCGTCAGGACGCCCAGCGGCCCGCCGTTGAGGACGCGCAGCCGCAAGGTGGTGTTGCGCGTCGACTTGCCCGGGCCGGCGAAGCGGTAGTTCTCCTCGCGGTAGCGGCCGTTCATGTGTGCGCCGCGCTGGCGCAGCATGCGGCGCAGGTTGGCGTGGTCCTTCTCGCCGGTCAGGCGGAACTTCAGCTCGGACTCGATCGTGCGGTCGCGCTTGGGACGGGCCACCGCCCGGAAATTAAACGCTAAGCCGCCGGTTTGCGGATTCGATATAGCGAAGCGACCACGCCGGTGCACTGGTCCTCGACGTAGTCCATGCCGGCTTCGCCCGCGATTCGCCGCGCCTCCTTCGAGCGGATGTCGAGCTGCAGCCACAGCGCCCTGGCGCCGATCGCAGCCGCCTGGCGGGCGATCTCCGGAGTGTCGGCGGCAGGCCGGAACACGTCGACGAGGTCGATCTTTTCGGGGACTTCGAGCAGGGACCGGTAGACCCGTTCGCCGAACAGCACGTCCGCATACGGGTTGATCGGGATGATGCGAAAGCCACGCTGCTTCAGGCTCGCGGGAACTGAGCCGCCTGGTTTGTCCGGATCGCGAGAGGCTCCGACCACCGCGATTGTCTTCGCGGCTTCCAGGACCTCGTGTGGGCTCTTCGCCATCAGGTCTTCCAAGCCGGGCTCGGCTGCGAATATTCCTGCATGTCCGAGCTGCCGGAGTCGGTGGCCATCGAGGCCGACGTCCAGCGGTCGCTTGCGGCCGACCTCTTCAACTACTGCTGGGACCTCATCGAGAAAGAGGACCGATCCGATCGCGAGACCGACCTGATGATCGATGCCGCCCACGCGTCGCGGTTCTTCTGGGAGGCGGTGGGCGAGCCGGTTAACCACGCTCGGGGCGAGTGGCAGATCTCGCGGGCCTATGCCGTCGCTGTCAGACCCGAGCCTTCCCTGCATCACGCCAAACGCTCCCGCGAGATCTGCGAGGCGAACGGGATCGGCGATTTCGACCTGGCCTATGCGTACGAGGCGATGGCCCGCGCATACGCGGTCGCGGGCGAGGGGTCGGAGTCGGTCGAGTGGGCAGAGAAGGCTCGCGGTCTCGTGCCGGAGATCGAGGACGAAGACGACCGCGCTCAGCTCCTCGAGGACCTCGCATCGATAGCTTGACAGTTATATAGCTATCGAGTTATATTGGTCGCCATGGCGGTGGCGGCGACTTTCGAGGTGATGGCTGAGCCCAACCGGCGGCTGATCCTCGACCTGCTTCGGCAGCGAGAGAGGACGGTCGGCGACCTCGTTTCCGCGTTGTCGGTGAGCCAGCCGGCGGTGTCCAAGCACCTGAAAGTGCTGCGGGGCGCCGGGCTGGTGGAGTCGCGGAGCGAGGCGCAGCGAAGGTACTACCGCGTCCGGCCGCAGCCGCTGCGCGAGGTGGACGCCTGGCTCGCGCCGTACCGTGTGATGTGGACGCGGAGCCTCGACGCGCTGGAAAGGCATCTGGATGAAGGAGGCAAAAGTGCTGGGAGAACTCGAAAGGGCAGGTGAGGGCTGGGAGCTGCGGTTTACGCGGCGCCTGAAGCACTCGCCGGAACGCGTCTGGAAAGCGCTGACCGAACCCGAAGAGTTGAAGAAGTGGTTCCCCGACACCATCGTGGTGAGCGAGTGGCGCGTCGGAGCGCGGCTGGAGTTCCGTCACGAGGAAGGGCTGTACGCGTTCGACGGTGAGGTTCTCGCGTTTGACCCGCCGCGAGTCCTCGAGATCCGTTGGGGGACCGACCGGGTGCGGTTCGAGGTCGAGCCGGCGGCGGGCGGTTCTGTGCTGACGCTGACCGACACGATCGATGAGCGAGGCAAGGCGTCGCGCGACGCCGAGGGTTGGCATGTGTGCCTGGATCGGCTGGAGGCGGCGATCGATGGCGCGCCGGCGCCCGACATGGCCACGTGGAAGGCGGTCAACCGCGACTACGTCGAGAAGTTCGGCCCGGAGGCGTCTACGATCGGCCCACCTTCCTGAAAGCGATCGCGGCCGCCCACGCGAGCGCCAGAGAGAAGATTCCAAAAGCGGCCGCCGAGCGGAGGTGCACGCCGACCTCTTCGATGTAGGTGGCACGGCTGATCTGGGAGCTTACTCCGTCGGTCGGGGTGTGGCTGAAGACGCCGTTGGCGTCCGTCCACTCATAGCCTTTGAGGCAGTTGAGCGAAATCCCGTTGCATTGCGTCGGAAGGTGCCAGGCGAGCGCAAAGTGCGACGCGACCAGAAGCAAGCCGACGAAAGCCAACGCGAGGGGCCAGGGGCGCAGCAGGTCCGCCAGTAAGTCTTCGCTGACGATCTTGCGGCGTCCGACTACCGCCCAGATGCCAGGACCGGCAAAGAGAAGCCAGCCGGTCACTCCGAAAGGAACGTCGAACGCCGGTGAGAGCACCACATAACCGGTCAGCACGACAGCCGCGAGGTACGCCACTAGAGCTCCAGTGAGAACAACCCGATACGCGACCATGGCTATTCTCCCTCCGCAAGGAGCGCTCTGACCTGCGCGACGACCGCGTCGGCTCGGCCGAACACGTCAGCGGCGGTGAACCGCAGCAGACGATAACCCGCGGTGAGAAGCAGGTTCTGCCTGCGATCGTCGCTCACCAGACGGTCCCGATGGTTCCCGCCATCGAACTCGATCACCAGGTGGGCTGAGGGGTAGTAGAGGTCGGCTCGGGCCAGGAAGTTGCCTGTATCGTCGTACAGGTCTGTCTGAACCTGCGGCGCAGGCAGTCCTGCGGAAGTCAGGAGCGAGCGGAGCCGAGTCTCCATCGGCGACTCGGCGGGTCGGGCGAGCTCGTCGAAGCGACCGAGACCCAAGCGCAAGGCTTGATCAGCAAGGACGAGCAACTCGACCGGTGGCAGTCGCCGCCGCAACTCCGCAAAAGTCTGATCCAGTGACGCTGCGGGCAAACCCTTTGCAACCACGACACGAAGGTCGGAGCGCTGCCGCATAACGAGCTCGGTGCGGGAGCGGACTTCAGATCCTCCCGGTAATGCCATCTCTATTGGGTGGCAGGGATCGACGTCGAGGCGGTGCAGCCACGCGGCTGTGAGGCCTGTGAAGGTGGCGTTTGGGAGACGGTCATGCCACGCCTGCAGGACCTGCAAGGTGTCTTCGCGACTGCCTGCCCAGCAGTAGATCGACGATCCGATCCTTCGCCACGACTTCCCGCGTAGAGCGCTCAGCGTGATTCCATGGGCCCGCGCCACATCGAGCAAGAAGGGTCCGCGCCTGAGCTCAGGAGGGATTCGAGGTGTGCGCCCCACGCACTAAGCGTGTCAGCGGCGCGTTCGGATTCCTACCCAGCCTGTTAAGGCCTCTTTCCGACAGAAAGTGCGGAATCCGATCGGGGATTCCGCACTTTTCCGCCAAAAGTGGCGGAACCGGATCTTGCTTAGGCGACCTCGAACTTTGGCTTCGCCACCGGCTCGAGCGCGAACTTCAGAACGTCGTCCACCCGACTCGCCAGGTGGAACGTCATCGCGTCCCGCACCGTCTTCGGCACGTCGTCGATGTCCTTCTCGTTCCTCTGCGGCAGGATCACTTCCTTCAGCCCCATGCGGTGAGCCGCGAGCACCTTCTGCTTGACGCCGCCGATCGGCAGCACCAATCCCTGCAGCGTGACCTCCCCGGTCATGCCCACGGTGTTCCGCACAGGCCGGCCAGTCAGCAGGGACACGATCGCCGTCGTCATCGTCACGCCGGCCGACGGTCCGTCCTTCGGCACGGCGCCCTCCGGGACGTGGATGTGGAACGACTTGTTGATCTCGTCGCGCGGGATGCCCAGCTCGGCGGCGTGCGAGCGGACGTAGGACAGCGCGATCTGCGCCGACTCCTTCATCACGTCGCCCAGCTGGCCCGTCAGGGTCAGCGAGCCACCGCCGTGGCCGTTCGTCACATCGGTCCCGGTCGCCTCGACGAAGAGCACGTCTCCGCCGATGCCGGTCACCGCCAGACCCGTCGCCACGCCTGGCACCGCGGTGCGAGCCGCGACCTCGTTGTCGAACCTCGCCTTGCCGAGGAACTCGCGCACGCGCTCGGGCGTGATCGCCACCGGCGGCGTGAGCTGCGCGGTCGCGATCTTGGTGGCGACCTTGCGGGTGATCTTCCCAAGCTCCCGCTCCAGGTTGCGGACGCCCGCCTCCCGAGTGTGGTCGGTGATCACCTTCATGATCGCCCGGTCGTCGATGGTCACTTCCTCGGGCGTGAGGCCCGCCTGCTTGACCTGCCGCGGAAGGAGGTGGTCGCGCGCGATCGCGACCTTCTCCTCTTCGGTGTAGCCGTCGAGGCGGATCAGCTCCATGCGGTCGAGCAGCGGCGCCGGAATCGTCTCCGAGACGTTCGCCGTCGGGATGAACAGCACCTCTGAAAGGTCGAGGTCGACCTCGAGATAGTGGTCGCGGAACGTGTGGTTCTGCGCGGGGTCCAGCACCTCCAGCAGGGCCGCCGACGGGTCGCCCCGCCAGTCGCTGCCGACCTTGTCGATCTCGTCGAGCATGATCACCGGGTTCTTCGTGCCGGCGTCCTTCAACGCGCGCACGATGCGTCCGGGCAGCGCGCCGACGTAGGTGCGCCGGTGGCCTCTGATGTCGGCCTCGTCACGGATGCCGCCCAGCGACACACGCGTGAACTTGCGACCCAGCGCGCGCGCGACCGACTCGCCCAGCGACGTCTTGCCGACGCCGGGAGGCCCGACCAGGGTGATGATCGCGCCGGAGCCGCGGCCGCTCAGAACCTCGAGCCCGCGCTCCTGGCGCAGCTTGCGCACGGCGAGGAACTCGATGATGCGGTCCTTCACGTCGCCAAGGCCGGTGTGGTCCTCGTCGAGGATCTGCCGCGCCTTGACCAGGTCGTAGTTGTCCTCGGAGCGCACGTTCCACGGGATGTCGAGCATCCAGTCGAGGTACGTGCGGATCCAGCCGTACTCCGGGTTCTGCTCACTCGTCCGCTCCAGGCGGTCGAGCTCGCGGTTGACCTCCGTGAGCACGTTCTCGGGCATCGAAGCTTTCGCGATCCGCTCGCGGTAGGTCGAGACCACGTCGGTCTGGCCCTCGTTGAGCTGCTTCTTGATCGCCTCCATCTGCTGGCGGAGCAGGAACTCGCGCTGAGTCTTCTCCATGCCCTCGGCGACGTCGCTGCGGATCTTCTCCTTCAGCGAGGCGTCGGCCAGGATCCCCTTGGTCCACTCGACCAGCGTGCTCAGGCGCTTCTCGAGGTCGACTTCCTCGAGGATCTGGAGCTTCTGCTCGGTCGAGAGGTCGGGGGAGTATCCGGCCAGGTCGGCGAGGTGGGATGGGGTGCGGGCCGCGCGCAGGAACTGCACGACCTGCGGGACGCCGCGGGATTCGACCAGGTTCTCGAGCAGGGCGCGGTACTCGCGCGCCAGCTCCTGCGACCGCTCGGTGGGCGGTTCCGGGTCCAGGATCGGGTCGGCCTTGACGAACAACGCGCCGCCCATGTCGGCCTGACCGCCGCCCAGGCGGGCGCGGTACTCGCCGCGGATCATGAACGCCTCGGCACCGGTCGGCAGCTCGGCGGACTCGCCCAGGCGGGCGGCCGTGCCGATGGCGCCGAACTTGCCGTCGATCCGGGGGACGAGGAGGATCATCCGGTTGCCCTGTCGGGCAGCCTCGATGGCAGCCTTCTGGTCGTCGCCTTCGACGGCGAGGGTGACTGACATGTGGGGGAGGACGACGACGTCGTCCATCGGGAGGACGGGCAGGAGCTCGGATCGTGGGGTGGTAGCCATCTTTTCTCGAAAGAACGTTTACCCACCCCGGGCCATTCCCAATCCTGGCCCGGACTCGCCCCGTCGGAGGCGCCTAGACCCTGGTCACGCTCCCAGACGCCGAGCCTCGGCGCGACACCGCGTCGATGATGATCGCGGCAAGCAGCACGAGCCCAGTCACGATGTACTGCCACTCGAACGACAGCCCGAGCAGGTACATGCCGTTGTAGATGGCGCCGATGACCAGGCCGCCGAGGACGCCGTGCATCGCCTTGCCGCGGCCGCCCATCAGGCTCGTGCCGCCGATGACCGCGGCCGCCACCGCATAAAGGACGTACTGCCCGCCCTGGATGTTGTTGGACATGCCGTTCAGGTACGACGCGTACAGCAGCATGCCGATACCCGCGGTGAAGGAGCAGAGCATGAACCCCGTGGTCCGGATCAGCGACAGGTTGATGCCGGCGCGGCGCGCAGCCTCCGGGTTGCCGCCGATCGCGAACACGTAGCGGCCGTACCTGGTCCGCTGGAGCAGCACCGTCCATGCCCCCAGCACGGCCAGCACGATCGGGATCACCCACGGCACGCCCTCGAGGGTGCCCAGGTTGGCGCGGTTGACGTTGCAGATCCCGACCACGACGATCGCGATCACCGCGATCGCGGCGATCTTGATCAGCGTCACGCTGGTGGGCGGCGCCACGAGCCCGCTGCTGCGACGTCGCGAATCGCCCAGAAAGATGACCGCACCCAGGCCGGCGACCACGACCGCGGCGCCGATCCACGAGGCGGTCGGGTCGATGTTGCCCCACATGAGCTGGTAGATGAGGTGAAGGTTGTTGCTCTGCCCGAGCAGGTTCGGATAGCCGGAGAACGGACCGAACAAGAGGATTCTCAGGAAGACGCCGTTGGCGACCAGGTACCCCGCCAGGGTGACGATGAATGACGGGAGGCGCAGTTGGGTGATCAGGAGGCCCTGGATCATCCCGAACACGAGGCAGAAGAAAAGGCCTGCGACGATCGCCAGCGGCCACGCCCAGTTCGTCGTCGCCGGCTGGATCAGCTGCACGGTGATCGCGGCGCCGCAGGCACCCACGAACCCGACGGAAAGGTCGATCTCGCCGAGGATCAGGGCGAAAGCCTCCGCCATCGCCAGGACCATGATCACCGCGCTCTGCTGGAAGAGGTTGACCAGGTTGCCGGCGGACAGGTACACCGGGCTGAGCACCGAGAACACGACGACGATCGCGATCATTGCCACGACCACGGGGAGGACGCCGCTCTCGCCGGCGCGGATCCGCGCCACGTAGCCGCGGACGTACTGGCCGAGGGTCTGGGCGACGACGCCGGGCGGGACCTCGGCGACGACGTCCCGCACCGCGGTGAGGTCCTGCTCGGGCCCGATGCCCCCTACGTCAGCTGTCTTTGTCTCTTCCACCACTTCGGGTAGAGCCTCCCGTGGTCATGTAGTCGACGACGGACTGACGGTCGAACTTCGAAGCGTCGTCCTGCACCACGAGCCGCCCGAGGTACATCACCGCGATGCGGTCCGCGACCTCGAAGACGTCGTTGAGGTTGTGCGAGATGACCATCACGGCCAGGCCTTTGTCGCGCAGCGTCTTGATCAGGTCGAGAACGTTGCGCGTCTGGACCACGCCGAGCGCGGCGGTGGGCTCGTCCATGATCACCAGCTTCGAGTTCCACATCACGGCCTTGGCGACGGCGATCGACTGGCGCTGGCCGCCGGACAGCGATGAGACCGGCTGGCGGATCGACTTCACCGTTGTGACCCGCAGACCTTTGAGCGTGTCGGCGGCGGCGCGCTCCATGTCGTCCTCGTCGAGAAGTCCGGTGCGCAGACGCTCCCGGCCCAGGAACATGTTCTGGACGATGTCCAGGTTGTCGCACAGCGCGAGGTCCTGGTAGACGGTCTCGATACCGAGGCGCGAGGCGTCGCGCGTGTTGTGGATATGCACCGGCTGGCCGTCCCAGAACACCTGTCCGTGGTCGATCTGGTAGACGCCCGAGATGCACTTGGTGAGCACAGACTTGCCGGCGCCGTTGTCGCCGGCCAGCGCCGTCACCTTGCCGGCCGGAAGGTCGAGATCGACGTGATAAAGAGCCTGAACAGGGCCGAAGTGCTTGTCCACCTCGCGGACTCTCAGCAGCGGCTCTTGCGTCACGGCGACCGCCATGCCCGAGATTATCTTCCCTTAGAAAAAATGAACGCCGCCGCGAGGTGCGGCGGCGTCCCTGGCTGTTCGGTTACGAGATCCCCGCGGCCGAGCAAACGGCGGCGGTGACCTTCTGGCAGAGAGCGTTCTTGTCGACGAAGTTGTCCTTGATCACGGTGTCCTTCATGTTGGACTTGGTGACCCAGATCGGGACGAGAAGGACGGCCGGCTGCTGGTTGCCGGTCACGCCGGATGGAGGAGAGGTGGTTCCGTTGAGCAGCGCGCTCGGCGGAGTAGCGCTGGCGCGCAGCACGGTCGCGAGCGCGACCGCGGCCTGCGCCTCGAGGTAGACGGCCTTGTAGACCGATCCGCACTGGTAGTCGGTCAGCACGTTGGCCATGCCGTCAGGAGTCGCGTCCTGGCCGGTGGTCGGCACGGACTTGGCCTTGACGTTGCGGCTCTTGAGGACGGTGATCACCGCGTTGGCGAGGCCATCGTTGGCTTCGATCGTCGCGTTGATGTTCGGGTGCGCCGTGAACTGCTGCTGGAAGATCGTCGCGCCGACGTCGTTCTTCCAGTCCGTCGCGACCTGCTCGCCGACGAGCTTCATGCCCTGGCTGTTGGTCGCTCCCGCGTCGACGTTGGCCTGCTTCTGGCCCCAGACGGCGTCGTTGTAGCCCTGGGCGAAGGAGACCGCGTTCGGGTCGGAGTTCTGGCCGCCGTGGAGGACGAAGACCTGCGGGGTCTTCACGCCCCAGTCGGAGACGCACTGGACGAAGCCCTTGCCGATCAGCTCGCCCACCTGCACGTTGTCGAAGCTCACGTAGTAGGTGTTGGTGCCGGTGAAGGTCGCGCGGTCGTAGCTGATGACCTTGACGCCCTTCGACTGCGCCAGCTGCTGGATCTGCGAACCAACCGTGCTGTTCAGCGGGTCCATGATCAGGACCGTCGCACCGTTGGTGATGTCTGCCTGCGCGAGGGCGAGCTCCTGGGCCTCCTGGCCCTGAGCGTTGCCGATCGTGAAGTCAGAGGACTTGTACCCGGCCTGCTCGAACGCCTTCTGCAGGTACGGCTGGTCGAACTGGACGTAACGGACCGACGACGTGGTGTCGGGGAGGATGACTCCGACCTTGCCCTTACCGGCGCCTACGAGGTCCTTCAACTTCGGCATGTAGCTGAAGTCGGCGGTGAAGGAGCTGATGCTCAGGTCGGACGGAACGGTGGCCGGCGTCGACGAGCCGGTGTTGCTGTTGCCGCCGCACGCGGTGAGGATCGTCACACCGACCGCCGCGAAAGCGGGCAATAACCGGGACAGCTTCATGCGCACTACCTCTCAACATGCCGGGTTCCTGCTGCCTTCTTCCCGGTCCATGGCGGGGCGAGAGCGCGCCGACAGCAGGTCTACTCAGACGGTTTCCGCGCCCGAAGCATTGCTCAGGCCCGGGAGTTTGTCAAGGCTGTGTCAAGTGGCTAACAATACTTTGTTTGCAGTCTTGACAAACCCGCGGGGCCGATCAAGATGACGAATGGTGGCGACGGCGAAGAACGCTGACGGGACCCTGACCTGGCTCCGGGGTCGTAACCGGCAGCGCGTGGTGGAGATCCTGCGCACCCAGGGACAGGTCAGCCAGGCTGACATCGCCCGGGCGACGGGGCTGTCCCGGACGACGGTCTCGACGCTCGTCATGGAGCTCAAGGACGCGGGCTTCGTCGTCGACACCGAGCCGCGGTCGAGCCGGAGGCGAGGCGGCCGCCCTGCCGTCCAGCTCTCGCTTCGCGACCCCGGCCATGTGGTCGCCGGCATCGACTTCGGGCACAGCCACGTCGGGGTCGCCGTCGCCGACCTGGGCCACAAGGTGCTGGCCGAGCGCCGCCAGGAGCTCGACGTCAACCGCCAGGCCGCGCAGGCCCTGGACGCCGCGGCCCGAATGTTCGCCGAGGTGCTGGAGACGGCGGGCGTCGACCGGAAGAAGGTCGTCGGCGCTGGCATCGGCATCCCGGGCCCCGTCGACCGCGCGCGCGGCACCGCGGGTTCGGCGACGATCCTCCCCGGCTGGGTCGGGCTTCGCATCGCCAAGGAGATGGAGGCGCGGCTCGGCGTGCCCGTGGAGATCGAGAACGACGCCAACCTCGGCGCCGCCGCCGAGCTCACCTGGGGTGCGGGAAGGGACTGCTCGAACTTCGCCTACATCAAGGCCGCGACCGGCATCGGCGCCGGGATCGTGATCGACGGCCATCTGCTCCGCGGCGCTACCGGGACCGCCGGGGAGATCGGCCACACCACGCTCGACGAGCGCGGCCTTCTGTGCTACTGCGGCAACCGCGGGTGCCTGGAGACGGTCGCCTCGGGACCGGCGATCGTCAGGCTCGTCGGGCCGGTGGATGGCACGCTGCTCAGCCTCGACCAGATCGTCGAACGCGCCGCCGCCGGCGACGTCCGCTGCCGCCGGGCGATCGCAGACGCGGGGCGGGAGATCGGCGTCGCGGTGGCGGGCCTGTGCAACCTCATCAACCCGAACCGGGTGATCGTCGGCGGGCTGCTGAGTCGCGCGGGCGACGTGCTGCTGCGCGCGATGCGCGAATCGATCCGCCGGCACGCGGTCCAGGCGGCGGCCGAGTGCGTGGACGTCCGGGCCGCGGTGTTCGTCGAGCGGGCGGAGCTGCTGGGCGCCGTCGCCCTTCCGCTCCTGAGCGTCAGCGCGTCACAGAACCTTCGATAGAAATAGACGCGTCCGCTCGTGCCGGGGGTTCGCGAGCACGTCGCGAGGAGTGCCCGACTCGACGATCACGCCGCCGTCCATGAAAACGAGCGTGTCGCCGACCTCGCGCGCGAAGCCCATCTCATGAGTGACCACGATCATGGTCATGCCGTCCTCGGCCAGGCCGCGCATCACGTCCAGCACGTCGCCGACCAGCTCGGGGTCGAGGGCTGAGGTCGGCTCGTCGAAGAGCATCAACTTCGGCTGCATCGCCAGCGCGCGGGCGATGGCGACGCGCTGCTGCTGACCGCCGGACAGCTGGTTGGGGTACGTGTCGACCTTGTCGGCGAGACCCACGCGCTGCAGCAGCTTGCGCGCGCGCGCGTCCGCCGAACTGCGGCTCTCGCGCCGCACGTGCACCGGCGCCTCCATCACGTTCTCGATCGCGGTCATGTGCGGGAAGAGGTTGAAGCGCTGGAAGACCATCCCGATCTCGGAGCGCTTGCGGCACACCTCGCGGTCGGGCAGCTCGTACAGCTTGTCGGCGCGCTGCGTGTAGCCGACCAGCTCTCCGTCGACGTACAGGCGGCCCGCGTCGATCTTCTCCAGGTGGTTGATGCAGCGAAGGAACGTGCTCTTGCCCGAGCCGGACGGCCCGATGATGCACATCACCTCTTTCGGCTGTACCTGCAGGCTTACGCCGCGGAGCACCTCGAGCCGGCCGAAGCTCTTGTGCACCGCCTCCGCCTTGACCATCGGTCCCTGGGCCATGTCAGCGCTGCCCGACGGCGGCATCGGCCGGCAGCGGCGGAGACTCGTGGAAGGTGAACAGCATCCGCCGGAACCGCTGGAACGGCGTCGGCGGCAGCTCCCGCTGCGCGCCGCGGGCGAAGTAGCGCTCGATGTAGTACTGCCCGATCGTCAGGATCGTCGTCAGCACGAGATACCAGATGCTGGCCACGATCGCGAGCTCGATGATCGCAAAGTTGAAGTTCGACACCTGTTGCGTGCGCAGGAAGAGCTCGTCGACCGCCGCCGTGGAGGCGAGCGAGCTCGTCTTGAGCATCGAGATCGTCTCGTTGCCGGTGGGCGGGATGATCACCCGCATCGCCTGCGGGAGCACGATCCGGCGAATCACCTGCAGGCGCGTCATTCCGAGCGCCTGGGCGGCTTCCGTCTGCCCGTGCTCCACCGAGATGATGCCGGCCCGGACTATCTCGGCCATGTAGGCGCCTTCGTTCAGGCCCAGCCCCAGCGTCACGGCGACGAACGGGTTGATCAGCTCGTTGGTGCCGATGTGCCACAGCCACGGGCCGTCGGGCGGGATGCCGATGCCGATCGTCTTCAGGACCGTGTTGAGGTTGAACCAGAAGAAGATCTGCACCAGCACAGGCGTGCCGCGGAAGAACCAGATGTAGAGCCAGCTGACCGAGGAGGTCACCGGGTTGAGCGACAGCCGCATGACCGCCAGGACGATGCCAAGCCCGATGCCGATCACCATCGCGAGGACGGTCAGCTCAACGGTAACGATGACGCCCTTGAGGATCAGCGGGCCGGTGAGCCACTCCGCGACCACCGCCCAGCCGTGCTTGCCTCCCTCGCTCGTGTCGTTCTGAACGTTTGCGGCGACCGTGTAGACGACGTAGACGGCGACAAGCAGGATCAGAGCACCGGCGACCCAGCGGCCCGGGTGCCGGACGGGTACGGCCTTGATCGCCTCGGGCCGCACGCCCGCGCCGGCGCGTGGCGGACCCGAAGCGATGTCAGCCACTTCTAAGGCCTGAAGCTCTCCCTCATCAGTAGGCGGGTACGCACGACGGCTGGCTCGGCAGGCTGTTGACGTTCATGCCGACGTCGGAGCTGGTGAACGCGCCGTCGCCGACGCCCCATCGGTTGAGGATGTCCTTGTAGTAGTTGTTGTTGTCCATCAAGTATTTGATCGCGTCGGTGAGAGGCTTCTCGAGCTCGCTGCCCTTGACCAGCGCGATCCCATACGGCGCGATGCTGCAGGGCTGACCGCCGATCTTGAGCTTGCCGCCGGTCTGCTTGACCTGGTAGTCCGCGACGGGCTGATCGAGCCAACCGATGTCCGCCCGGCCCGAGATCAGCGCCGAGTCGGCGTCGGTCTGGGTCTGGAAGCTCGTGACCTTGATGTCCGACTTGCCAGCCTTCTTGCAGTTGTCGGTGTCGCCGCTGATGGGCGTGCCTCCGACCTGCTGGCCCATGAAGCCCCAGGCGTCGGACTCCTCGGTGGTGCCGGCCTCGACCGCGACGGTGTGGCCGCACATGTCGGCGGCGGTGCTGATGCTGACTCCGCCTGACGACTTGACGAGCCACGACTCACCCGCCTTGTAGTAGGTGATGAAGTCGATGCCGCTGCTCTCACGCGCCTGGGTCGGGCTCCAGCTCGAGATGCTGAAGACGTAGCGAGGCTTGTCACCGCCCGCGACCTCTGACGGGGTGCTCGCCTTGAGCTGGGCGATGATGTCGTCGAACGTCACGTTGTTGAAGGTGCACGTGACACCCATGACCTTGCAGGCCGCGAGGCCGAGGTCGATGTCCCAGCCGCTGATGGCGCCTGAGTTCGGGTCGACGAACTCGTTCGGCGCGTAGGTGGCGTCGGTCGCGATCTGGAACGGCACCAGGGCCTTCATGTCGCTCGGCACCTCGCCGGCGATCGCGGCCACCTTGCCGGGCCCGCTTGCGCTGGTGTTGTTGGTTCCCGATCCGCCGCCGCACGCGACCACCGCGAGCATCGCGATTAGGGCCGAAACCGCTGTCTTCATCCGTCCTCCTCCCGCGGGCGCGCGGGGTGTTCTCCCGTGAATCACCGCCTATTATCGGGAACAGATGAGCCGCGGACGGCTGGGATTGATCGTCCTCGGCGCCGGTGTGCTGGGGTCCCAGGCCGGCCACCTGCTGACCTACGAGCTCCGGTTCGGGTCGGCGGCCGGGCAGCTCCAGAGCACGGGCGCTCACGCGTACTTCCCGGCCGTGGCCAGGACAGGACTCGGGCTGGCCTCGCTGGCGCTGCTGGCCGGCCTGCTGGTTGCGGGCATGGCGCGGGTTGTCGGAGGCCGGTCCGTAGCGGACCTCGGGGCGCCGCCGTTCCTCCGGTTGCTGGCGGCGATCTACACGCTGCAGCTCGCGCTCTTCGCCATCCAGGAGACGGTCGAGGCGCTGCTCGGCGGCTCGCCCGGCGGTTCGGCGCCTCTGCTCCTCCTGACCGGCGCCGTGGGCCAGCTCCCGGTGGCGGTGGCGGCCACCCTTGCCGTCCGCTGGCTGCTGATCCGCGTACGTCCCGCGCTCACGCTGCTGCGCTTCAGGCCGGCTGTGCCTCGGCTGGTCGCTGCCCCAATCGTCGTCCAGTTCTGGCCGCCGGCCGGCGCCGCTGCGGCGGCAGTCGAAGCGGTCGACAGCTCGGTCGTCAGAGGACCTCCTTCTTTCTAGGCGTCTTTTGTCCGCGTCCGCATAAATAGAGAAGGAGGTATCGCGTGAGCAGAACTCGCGCTCTGGTCGTTGTCGCGCTCGTGGTCGTCTTCGTCATCGTGGGCGGCGTGCTCATCTACGCCAACGGCCATAGGGGCGGGGCCGACCTGACCTTCAACCTGACGGTCACTGGGGCGAAGTCCATGACCTCGGACAAGCCGCTCCAGGCGCACCTGAACGACAACATCAAGATCAACATCAAGAGCGACCAGGACGGTGAGGTCCACCTCCACGAATACGACATCCCCTTCGACACGAAGGCGGGAGAGACCGTGACCCACACGTTCAAGGCGGACAAGACCTGCAACTGCCTGATCGAGTGGGAGTCGACCAGCGCCGAGCTCGGGCACCTGGTCGTCAGCCCATGATCGCCGCGACGCACATCTACCTGCACGGCTTCGGCCAGCGGTTCGACCTCCAGGTCCCGCTCTATCTCTATCTGTTCGCCGCCAGCGGCGTCGTCTTTCTGTCCTTCGTGCTGGTGGTCCTGTTCGCGGGCGACCAGGTTGGGACGAAGGCGCTTTCCTATCCGCGCCGCGCCGTCCCCTTGTTGTCGGCGATCGGCCGGTCGCCCTGGCCGCGCGCGATCGGCGGCGCGATCGGCGTGATCGGTCTTCTGACGGTCATCATCGCCGGCTTCTTCGGTTCGTCCAACTCCTTCTACAACCCTGCCGAGTACGTGGTCTGGATCTACTTCTGGGCGGTGACGGTGATTCTCTCCGGGCTGCTCGGAAACATCTGGTACCTGATCAATCCCTGGGCGGCGATCTACGACGTGATCGCGCGGCTCACACCTGTGCGCGGGGCGCGCCGGATGCCCGAGGTTGGCGTCTGGCCGGCCGCCTTCCTGTACTTCACCTTCGCCTGCCTGGAGCTGACGAGCGGCATGGCGAATCGCCCCTCGTTCGTCGCCATCGCGGCCGTCGGCTACACCGCGATCACCCTCGTGGGAATGTTTGTGTTCGGCCGGGACGCGTGGCTCGAGCACTGCGAAGCATTCACCGTGCTGTTCGGCATCGTCGGCCGCTTCGGGCCGGTCGAGACCGAGCGCGACGACAAGGGGCGGATCGCGGCCGTCTACCTCCGGCCCTGGGGCGCCGGTCTTCTGCGGCCGATGCACGGCGGATGGGATCGGGTCGCGTTCGTGATCCTGATGCTCAGCACGCTGGCGTTCGACGGCATCATCGCCACGCCGTCATGGCAGGACTTCACGATCGCTCTGGAGCCGCTGTGGCTGCCGATGGGATCGTTTGGATTCTTTTTCATACGCACGCTCGGCTTGATCCTGCTGACCGTGTCCTTCTTCCTGATCTTCGTCGCCTTCATGGAGGCGGTCGTATTCTTCGGCCGGCGCAGCGTGGACATGAAGATCACGGTCACCGCCTTCGCGCTGACGCTGGTGCCGATCGCGCTGGTTTACAACGCGGCACACAACTGGAGCTACATGCTCGTGTACTCGCAGTACGCGATCCCGCTTCTGAACGACCCACTCCAGAAAGGCTGGCACCTGCTCCCCGCGGTTGCGGGCATCACCCCGAGCTACGTGCTGGCGACGGCGTCGATCGTCTGGTATGCGCAGATCGTGCTGATCGTGGTGGGGCACATCGTCGCGGTGCTGCTCTCACACCTGCGCGCCGGCGCCGTGTTTCAGACCGCCCAGAATGCGCTTTTCAGCCAATACCCCATGCTTTTGCTGATGGTCCTCTACACGTTCACGAGCCTCTGGATCCTGGCCCAGCCGATCACGGCCGGCTGATGAGCGCGAGAAGGCCGCCCGTTCGCAAACCCGTGCGCAAGCCTGTTGCCGGCACGCCGGCGTGGGTCACGCCCGTGGCGGTGCTGGCCGGCATAGCGGTGGTGGTCGCGGCCTTTCTCGTCATCCGCTGGTACATAACCCCCGCGCCTCCGAAGACCCCGAGCCAGGACGCCACCGCCTTGATCGTGGCCCAGATCACGAGCTTGCCCGCGTCGCAGTTCGACACGATCGGCCAGGGAACCGCGAACAACCTGATCAAGCCTGTCTCGGGGGACCCTCTCACAGGTCCAGGCGGCAAGCCGCAGGTGCTGTACATCGGTGCGGAGTACTGCCCGTACTGCGCGGCCGAGCGGTGGGCGATCATCGTCGCTCTCGGTCGTTTCGGCAAGTTCTCGGGCCTGCAGACGACGACCTCTTCGTCCAACGACATCTATCCGGACACGCCCACGTTCACGTTCCGCAGCGCCACCTACTCGGGCGACTACGTCGAGCTTCGCACCGTGGAGACCTCCGACCGCGACCAGAAGCCGCTGCAGACTCCAACCGCGTCCGAGCAGCAGCTGTGGCAGAAGTTCGACCCCGCGGGGAGCATCCCCTTCGTCAACTTCGGCAACAGATATGCGATGTCTGGAGCTACTTTCCTGCCGGACATTCTCAGCGGCGCCAGCTGGCAGGCGATCGCGTCCGAGCTCGAAGACCCGAACTCGGCGCAGGCGAAGGCGATCATCGGCTCAGCCAACCTGATGACCGCGGCGATCTGCAAGATGACTTCCGACAAGCCCGCGTCGGTCTGCTCAACTCCGGCGATCCAGGGCCTGGAAAAGAAACTCGGCTAGCGCGGTGACGCGCGTTCAGCTGGCGGCGATCGCCATCAGCGTCGCGGGGGTCGCCGTCTCGATCTACCTGACCGTCCTTCACTATGCGGGCGTGACGCCCGCGTGCGTGAGCTCCGGGCCCATCAACTGCGAGGCCGTGCTGGCGAGTCGTTACGCGGTCATCGCGGGCACCACGGTGCCGACCTCTGCGCTGGGGATCGTCTGGTTCGCCCTCAGCGCGGCGATATGGACGAGGCCGCGGGGATGGATCCCGCTCGCCTGGTCGGCGGTAGGCCTGCTGACCGTCCTGTATCTGGTGTTCATCGAGATCGTCCTCGTGGGCGCGATCTGTCTGTGGTGTACGGCAGCCCATGTCCTCGTCGTGGCGCTGCTGCTGATCGCGATCACGACTCGCGCCAGATGATTTTTTATCCCCGCGAAATCCGAGGCTTCGCCGTGATTTCGCGGGGGCCCCTCATAACCTGGCCGTTCGACCCCACCGTCTACGCCGGCCTCCTCGTTCTCTATGTCGGCCACGCGCTGCTCGCCCGGAGCGTGCCCGACGCCGAGCGCAAGCACACCGCCTTCTTCTTCCTCGGCCTGTTCACGCTCTGGCTGGCGCTCGAGACGCCGATCGATCCGATCAGCGACTACTACCTGGACAGCGTGCACATGCTCCAGCACGTCCTGCTCGCGTTCGTCGCGCCGCCGTTGATGCTGCTCGGCCTGTCGCGCGAGATGGCCGGCCGCCTTGCGCGGGTTCCCGGAGTGCGAGCGATCACCGAGCCGGTCCCCGCGCTGGTCATCTCGGCCGTGATCATGATCGGCTGGCACCTTCCTTTCCTGTATGACGTCACGCTGCGCAACGAGGGCGTGCACGTGCTGGAGCACGTGATGTTCATCGCGAGTGGGCTCCTTCTCTACTGGCCGATCATCGATGCGACGTCCGTGCACAACCGGTGGACGATGTCGCCGGGCGCAAAGCTCGTCTACATGCTCATCGCCACCCTGCCGCAGGACGGGGTGGCGCTTGCATTGATCTTCTCGCGCGTGACCTTCTACACGTACTACGAGCACGTGCCGCGGCTCATCGCCGGGTTCACGGCGGTCATCGACCAGACGATCGCCGGTGCGGTGCTGATGGTGTTCGGCAAGGTGACGCTGGGCGTGGCAGCCGGGGTTGTGTTCTTCCGGTGGTTCGGAGCGGAGCACTCCGAGGATCGGGGGATAGAATCGCGCTTGAGGGTGCGTTGAAGTTCTCCAACTCGATTCTCGACCTCGTCGGGAACACCCCCATGGTCCGGCTCCAGAAGGTCACCGCTGGCGTCAAGCCCACCGTCCTCGCCAAGCTCGAGGAGCTCAACCCGGGCGGCAGCGTCAAGGATCGGATCGGCCTGACCATGATCGAGGAGGCGGAGCGCACCGGCAAGCTGCGGCCTGGCGGCACCATCATCGAGCCGACCTCCGGCAACACGGGCCACGGCCTCGCCATGGTGGCGGCGATCAAGGGCTACAAGATGGTCTTCGTCATGCCGGACAAGATGTCCCCGGAGAAGATCAGCCTCCTGAGGGCGTACGGCGCCGAGGTCGTCGTCTGCCCGACCAACGTCGAGCGCGAATCGCCGCAGTCGTACTACTCGGTCGCCGATCGCCTGGCTCGCGAGATCACGGGCGCGTTCCAGCCCAACCAGTACTTCAACCCGCGCAACCCGGAGGCGCACTACCAGACGACCGGCCCCGAGATCTGGGATCAAACCGAAGGCAAGATCGACGTCTTCGTCGCGGGCATGGGCACAGGCGGCACCATCAGCGGGGTCGCCAAATACCTCAAGGAGCAGAAGCCCTCCGTCCACATCGTCGGCGCCGACCCGGAGGGATCGCTTTACTCCGGACCCATCGCGCCGTACAAGGTCGAGGGCGTCGGCGAGGACTTCATACCCGGGACCATGGATTTGAAGATGGTCGACCAGATCGTCCAGGTCACGGACAAGGAATCCTTCGTCGCCGCACGCCGGCTCGCGCGTGAGGAGGGGATCCTGGTCGGTGGTTCGTCCGGGCTTGCGCTGCACGCCGCCCTGGAGGTCGCGGCGGACCGCGGCCCCGACGACGTGATCGTCGTCCTGTTCCCCGACACGGGCCGCAACTACCTGAGCAAGTTCTTCAGCGACGAGTGGATGCGGCAGAACGGCTACCTTGCCCGCCTGGGCGCGGTGCGCATCCGCGAGGTCCTCGACTCGCATCCGAAAGGCTTGCCGCAGCTCGTCACGGTCGAGGCGGGGATGTCGGTCGGAGAGGCGATCGATCTCATGCAGCGCTACGGCATCTCGCAGCTGCCGGTCGTCGAGGAGGCGAACGGCCGGGGCGTCGTCGGCACGCTGCAGGAGCGCACGCTGCTCGACCGCGTCTACCGCGACCCCGCGGTCGTGACCACGGCGGTCTCGGCGGCGATGGACGCGCCGCTCAGCCAGGTCGCGGTCGACTCTTCGCTCGACGACGCCTTCGAGCCGCTGCTCCGCGGCGAGCAGGCGGTGCTGGTGGTCGAGGCCGAGACGCCGGTTGCCGTGATCACGCGGGCCGACCTCCTCGAGTTCGTCGCTCACCGCGGCCGTGGCTGACACTCCCCATCCGGCCGCGTCCGCGTCGCGGACCGGGCCACCTTCCCCGCACGGCGGGGAAGGAGAGTGGGGGTTCTCGACAAGAGCCCTTCACGTCGGACAGGGACCCGACCCGGAGACCGGGGCTGTGGTGCAGCCGATCCACATGGCGACCACGTTTGCCCAGCAGGGCGTCGGCCGCCACAAGGGCTTCGAGTACGGCCGCACCGGCAACCCGACGCGCAACGCCCTCGAAGAGTGCCTGGCCGCGCTCGAGGCGGCCAGGCACTGCCTGGCGTTCGCCTCCGGCCTGGGCGCGGAGACCACGCTCATGCTGCTGCTGAACCCCGGCGACCACGTCGTCTACATGGAGGACGTGTATGGCGGGACCTTCAGGCTCTTCGACAAGGTGTTGAAGCGCTACGGCCTCGAGTTCACCGGCATCGACGCGACCGACCTCGACGTCGTCGAACGATCGATCACCGACCGCACGCGTATGCTCTGGCTCGAGTCGCCGACGAATCCGCTGCTGCGGGTCGTCGACATCGACGCGGTCAGCGAGATCGCGCACAGCAGGGGCGCGATGGTCTGCGTGGACAACACCTTCGCCACGCCCTACCTGCAGCAGCCCCTGCACCTCGGCGCCGACGTGGTCGTGCACAGCGCGACCAAGTACATCGGCGGCCACAGCGACGTTGTGGGCGGGGCGATCATGACGAACAACGACGACCTCGAGCGACAGCTGCGCTTCCACCAGAACGCGGTTGGCGCCGTGCCGTCACCGTTCGACTGCTGGCTCCTGCTGCGCGGCGTGAAGACGCTCGCCCTGCGCGTCGAGCGGCAGAGCGACAACGCGATGGAGCTGGCGACGGCGCTCACGAGCAACAAGACTGTGAAGCGCGTGTACTACCCCGGCCTCGACTCCAACCCTCAGCGGGGCGTGGCCGCGAAGCAGATGCGCATGTTCGGCGGAATGGTCAGCTTCGAGGTCGCCGACGAGGCGACGGCGTTTCGCACGCTTGAGCGCTTGAAGATCTTTGCGCTCGCGGAGTCACTCGGCGCGGTCGAGTCGCTTGCCGAGCACCCGGCGCGAATGACGCACGCGTCGATTCCCGCGGCGGAACGGCAGCGGTCGGGCGTGGGCGACGGGCTCATCCGGCTGTCGGTCGGGGTCGAGGACGTGGCCGACCTGATCGCCGACCTGGAGCAGGCCCTTTCTTAGGAGGCGCCTACCGCCGGCCGAAAATCGCGAGCGCGACGCCGGCGATGATGGTCACCACGATCAGCGCGCCGCCGAGGTAGCCGAGTGCGCCGCTCGAACCGCTCGACGTGTTGGACGACGTCAGCTGCAGGGGGGTTGGGCTGGCCGAAGGTGAGGGCGAAGGGCTCGGGCTCGGAGATGGGGACGGGCTCGGCGTAGGGGTGGGAGCGGCCGCGACGTTGTACGAGATGGCCGCGCTGCCTTTGCAGGTCGTGCTCCCGGTCACGTACCAGACGTAGCCGACGGTGTGCGTGCCGGCTCCAAGCGAGGCGATGGAGAGCTTTTCGGTGAAGGTCTGTCCGCTCCGCGACAGCGGGTCGCGGTATGTCTTGCCGTCGATCGTGAAGTAATGGCTGACGCCGGTCAGACAGGAGGATGTGAAAGTCGCCGTGAACGTGACGGACTGGCCCACCGTGCCGCTGGCCGGTGAGGCGCTGATGGTCGGGGTCGTGCTCGCCTGAGCACCGATCGCCGTGGCGATGAACGCCGCCAGCGCCAACAGGAAGGCTTTCTTCACTCGGGGGGAGATTATGCGGCGGGGAACCGCGTCGTATGGGACCGAGATTTGCCTGATGGCGCCCGATCAGGCGTTCTAGCTTGAGATGGCGAGAATCGCGATCGTCCACGACGTCGCCGGAGTGGGGGCCACCCAGGCCAGGATCCTGCGCGCCGCGGGCCACGACGTGGACCACATCCGGATGCCCGCGTTCGGGGCGCGGTGGAGCTGGCTGGCGAAGGCGCTCACCCTCCCGATCCGGCTCGCGCTCTACCTACCGGTGGTGCTCCGGCTGCGCCGGGGCCGGTACGACGTCATCCACATCCACTGGGTCCCTCGCGGGATCGTCGGCCTGCTCGCGCGGCGGCCGTTCTTCATCCAGGCGCACGGCTCCGACCTCCATGTCCAGGTGAACGCGCCCGGCGTGTTTCGCCTGAACCGGCGTGTCCTCGAGCGCGCCGAGCGCATCTTCTACGTCACCCCGAACCTGGAGACGTTCATCCACCGCTTCGAGGACAAGGTGGTCTATCTACCCAATCCGATCAGCGTCCGCACCGGCTCCGGCGCGGCTCCGACCAAGGTGCGATCGATCGTGATCTTCCTCCGTCTCGACCCTGTGAAGGGCGTCCGGTTTGTGTTCCCCGCCGTGCGCCACCTGGCGGCCACGATGGAGGTGACGGCGCTGGCGTGGGGTCCGCTGACCGGCGTCCTGCGGGAGCGGTACGGCGACGTCGTGCGCTTCGTGCCGCCGGTGCCTCACGATGAGGTCGGCGCCTTCCTCGAAGGGTTCGACCTTGTGGTGGGTCAGATGGAGCAGGGCGCCCTCGGCCTTTCGGAGCTCGAGGCCATGGCGGCCGGAAGGCCGCTGATCAGCGGCATCGATCGGAACCTGTATCCCGGCGACAAGCCGCCGGTCGTGTCCTCCTACAGCGCCGACGAGCTCATCGCCCAGATCGAGCGCCTGAAGGACGACTCGAGGCGACTCGAAAACCTGTCCCGCGAAGGACGAGCGTGGGTGCGCAGAAACCACAGCTTCGAGCGACAGCTACGTCTGCTCGAACAGGCTTACTTTGGGGACGCCGCTCGGGTCTCCGAGATGCCGATCGCGATGTAGCTCGCGCCGGCTTGCCGGACGGCCTCTGGATCGACCGCGCCTCGCCCGTCCAGCACCACCTTCAAGCCGCCGAAACGTCCCCAGTCGAGGTCGCGAAACTCCTCGTGCCAGGCCTGGACGACGATCGCGTCGACACCCTTGCTCGCCACGCGGTCAAGGTCGTCGACGACCTCGGCCTCGAAAGCCTGCAGCTCCCCGTCCGCGAAGTGAGGGTCGGCCAGGAGGACCTCCGCGCCCGCCTTGTGGAGCATGTCGACCACCGGGAAGGCGGTCGAGAACGCGAGCTCCTTGACGTTCTCCCGGTACGAGGCGCCCAGGACGAGGATTCGCCGCGAGCGAAGGCCGCCGAGCAGGCGCTCGAGCTCGCGGAGGCCGACTTTGGCCATCGCGTCGTTTGTGGTCCGGCCGTCGCGCACCAGGCTGAGCTCGCCGTCGGCCGCGTCGCCGAGCAGGAAGTGTGGATACACGGGGATGCAGTGGCCGCCCACGCCCAGGCTCGGCCGGTGGATGTGCGAGAACGGCTGCGAGTTCGCGGCCCTGAAGGCCTCGCTCACGTTGACGTCGCGGCTCGAGGCGTACAGCGCAAGCTGATTCGCCAGGGCGATGTTGACGTCGCGGTAGGTGGTCTCCGCGAGCTTGGCGAACTCGGCCGTCTCGGTGTTCTCGACGGGCCACACCTCGGCGTCGAGGACGCTCCGGTAGAAGGCGACCGCGGCCTCGGTGCTGGCCGCATCGACCCCGCCCACTATCTTCGGGTACTTGCGGAGGTCCGCGAAGATCCGCCCTGCGTAGAGCCGCTCGGGGCTGAACGCGAGATGGAACCGGGTCCCAGGCTCCAGGCCCGACGCCTCTTGCAGCATCGGCCCGAGGCGCCGCCGCGTGGTGCCGACCGGTAGCGTCGTCTCGTAGATCACGAGCGTTCCCGGCCGCAGACCGCGACCGATGGATCGCGTGGCGGCGTCGAGGTTGCGGTAGTCCATCGCCCGGTCGGGGCCGACCATCAGCGGCACGATGACCACGACGACGTCGGACCTCTTCACGGCGTCGGTCGTGTCCGTCGTGGCCGACAGCCTGCCGGCGGCCACCGCAGAGGCCACCGCCTCGTCGAGGCCGTCCTCCTCGCGGATGTGCGATCTGCCGGCGTTGACCGACGTCACCACGTCGGGCAGGGTGTCGCACCCGATCACGGTCATGCCTTTGCTCGCAAACTGCGCCGCGAGCGGCAGCCCGATCTTGCCGAGCCCGACCACCGAGATCGTTGTCACCGCCCGCAGGATACCGGGGTCAGGCGACTTCGACGGAGCCTCGACGGCTCGCGACCGCTTTGCGTTCGAGCACGACGCCGGCGCGGACCGCGACCATCTGCGCACCGTAAAACATCCCGAGCGCCAGCCACAGGTACGGCTCCGAGAAGAACCGTCCCTCGAACTGGCTGTACAGGAAGATCGGCACGACCATCGCGGCGGCCAGTGCGGCCCACACCGCCCAATCGTCGCGGCGCGCCCGCGCCGCCCACGCCTCGCGGGCCAGCTGGAGCAAGAACGCGAACAGGAGCAGCGCGCCAAACACCCCCTGCTCGGCGAGCGTGGTGACAACGGCGGTGTGGGAGACGCTGTCGGTGTAGCCGGAGGGAAGGAAACGGTCGTAAGTCGTGAGGAGGGCGTGCTGGTAGCCACCGAATCCGACGCCGAAGACCGGGTGGTCGACGAACATCTTCACGCCGGCCGCCACGAGGTAGACGCGGTTGTCCTCGATCGCTACTCCGCTCTGGATCGCGGGCGACGACGAGGCGGCGTGATGGTTTCTGGTCACGAGGTCGATGACCGTTGACGAGGCGTCGGCCGCTCGCGCTCGGGTGTCGGGGTTGATGGTGGTGGAGAGCCCGAACGCAAGCAGACCGACCACTGCGATGGCGGCGGCGCGCCGGTGGTTGAACGCGATGAACACCATCAGCGCAACCATCAGCACGAACAGCGCCAGACCGGACCGGGAGTAGGTGAGCGGGAGCACGATTCCGCATGCCGCGGCGGTGGCCACAGTCAGCCAAGCCGGAGCCTGACGGGCCGCGAAGAGGAGCACGGCGGCGCAAGCGCCCAGCGTGAGGAAGCGGGCCGTGATGTTCGGGTCGGCGAAGGTGATGTTGAGCCGGTGTGCGACCAGGGGATTCGGCGCCCAGATCTGCGCGTGAGCAAGGTCGAGGCCGAGCCCAAGCGCTGACACGCCAAGCGCGGAGATGACGAACGCGATCCACGCCCTGCGGTGATCCTCGCGGGTCACGACCAGGTTCGCGATCAGGATCCCGACCACCGGGTACAGAACGATGTCGCTGACCGAGCTGCCGCTTCCCGGGGCGCGCGTGAGAAGCCAGCTGGCGAGCGAGACGGCGATCAGCGCGAGCAGCAGCCACACGGACGCCGATCTGGGAATCGCCACCGTGCGCAGGCGCCGCACGACCAGGTAGGCGAAGGCGGCCGCGACGGCGACGATCACGAACCGGCTGAGCTGCTGGTGCAGCAGCTTCGTCGTGAACTCGAGCGGCAGCGTCAGCACGATGGCCGCGACGCCATAGTCGGCGACGGCTTCCGCTGTCCGATCGGCCAGGTTCGCGCGCGTCATCACCACCTGTTCGCTCCCCTAAGAGAACGTGTGGCAAGCTGAAAGTGTGATGGCGCCGGCGCAGCCGCGATCCGGCGGCCTCATCACCTCGGCGACCTTGACTCTCGCCGCGCGGTTTGGAGCCTTCGGGTTTTCTCTCGCGACCAACGTCATCCTGGCCCGCACGCTCGGCCCCGAGGGAAGGGGTGTTTACGCGGTCGCCGTGCTCGTTCCCGCGCTGATCGCGCTGGTCGCGCAGCTGGGCATCGGTCCCGCGAACGTCTATCACTTCAGCACCGGCCTCATCGACGCCGACGAGCTGATCGGGCACGCGACCGCGCTAGCGCTATTGCTTGGAGTCATCGGCTACATGGCGGTCCTCGCCTACACGAAGCTCCTGCACAACGACACGTTCGCGGGCGTCGCTTCGCACTTCGTGCTGATCAGCTGCGTCTCGATTCCGTTCTCGTTGCTTGCGATCTTCATGCAGGGCATCCTCCAGGGCGCCCAGCGGTTCGGCTTCTTCAACCTGGTGCTGCTCACGCAGTACGCGTCGCCGGCCGTCCTGCTCACGGGTGCGCTGGTGCTCGACCGCGGTTCGACCACGGCCGCCGTCGCGGCGTGGACCGTCAGCACGATCGTCACGGCGGCTGTGGCGGCCGTCTGCGTCTCGATGCTCGGCCGCTTCTCGTTTCGCCTTCGACGCGCAACTCTCCGGCGTCTGCTGCGCTTCGGGTTGTTCAGCTACCTCAGCAGCCTCAGCTCCTTCGTCAACTACCGCTTCGACGTGCTGATCGTCAACATCTTCGCCGGCGCGCGTCAGGTGGGTCTCTACTCCGTGGGCACCGGGCTCGCCGAGATCGTCTGGTACCTCGCCAACGCGGCGGGGATTGTGCTCGCGCCGCGGGTCGCGGCCGAGAGCGCCGAAGCCGCCGACCGGCTGACCGAAGCGGTGACTCGCGTCGTCGCGTTCCTGGCGCTCGTCGCCGCGGTTCTTCTCGCGCTGGTCGCGCCATACGCCGTCGTCTTCTTCTTCGGGCAGGCCTTCGCCGAAAGCGTGTGGGCGGTGTGGCTGCTGCTGCCAGGCATCGTCACGTTCTCGGTCGCGCGGGTGCTCTCGATGTATCTGCTCGGGCGCAACCAGCTGCGGATCGACCTCATCGCGTCTTTCGTGGGCCTGGTCATCACGCTGGCGCTCGACCTGCTGCTCATCCCTCGCTTCGGATTTCGCGGTGCGGCGGTCGCCTCGTCCATCGCCTACACGAGCGCGATGCTCGTCGACATCGTGTGGGTCACCAGGACCTCGACGATCACCCTGTCCGGGCTGCTGCTGGTCCGGGCCGGTGACCTGCGCACGATGCTCCACCGGGCGAGCGAGGTCCGGTCAGGCGGCCTGGCCGCGATCCGGCGCTAGCGCCCCCTCCATCCGACGACCGTGCCGAACGTGCGCACCAGGATCTGAAGATCGAGCTGCAGCGAGCGATTCTTGACGTAGTACAGGTCGTACTCGAGCTTGCGAGTGGTTTCTTCGATGGTGGTCGCGTAGCCCGCCCTGACCTGGGCCCAGCCGGTGAGGCCTGGCTTGACCAGCAGTCGCGAGCGGAAGTGGGGGATCTTCGCCTCGAGGTCGGCCTCGAACACGGGCCGCTCAGGCCTCGGGCCGATGAAGCTCATCTCGCCGCGGAGGATGTTCATGAGCTGGGGCAGCTCGTCGATGCGGGTCGCGCGGAGGACGCGCCCCACCCTGGTCACGCGCCGATCGCCCTCCTCCGCGAAGCGGGCGCCCCCTGCCTCCGCGTCGACCGACATCGTCCGGAGCTTGAGCAGGTCGAACTCCTGGCCGCCCTCGCCCAATCTTTTCTGCTTGAGCCAGACGGGTCCGCGCGAGTCGAGCTCGATGGCCAGCACGAGGAACGGCAGCAGCACGAGGAACGGAACGCCGAACACCAGCGCGAGGAGCAGGTCGGCGAGCCGCCGCGCCGCCGCGTACGGCCGGCGCCAGACGTCGCTGTCGGGAAGGCTCAGATACCAGTGGACGTCGACGGAATCGAGCGGCACCCGACCTGTATAGCGCTCGATGATGTCGTTCCCGGATACGAGGCGGACGCCGTGCGTCAGGCATTCCTCGACGAGCCCTGGGGTCAGACGAAGCTCGTTGTTGGTGACCACGACCTCCTCGGCGCCGGTCTTGGCGATCATCTCCTTGACGCGCTTCGCCAGGTCTACTGAACCGTCGACGAGCGTGTCGACCACGCGGTACTCGAACCGTGCGGCCTTAAGCGCCCTGACCAGGTCCACCGGCGCATCGACGTCGGCGACGAGGATGACCTGGGTCGCCAGCGATTCGTGCAGCAGGAGACGGGCCAGCGTGACGCGGAAGGCGATCAGCATCACCAGGCCGAGCAGCAGCGCGGCCGCGATCACGGGTCTCGTCAGCACGTAGGGGTGGATGAAGAAGACCAGGACCGTGAGCAGGGTCGCGATGGGCGCGGCTTTGACGACGGCGAAGCCGCTCGAGTTGCGGTCACTCGGTATCTGCGACGCGTAGCCGTCGGCGGCCAGCAGCGACACCACCCAGAACAATCCGATCACGAGGGGCTCGTACAGCTCTAGCTGGTGGAGGTGCGGGTGACGGAGCGCGACAAATGCGATGTAGCAGGCCAGCGCCCCGATGATGAAATCCGCGACCGCGATCACCACTCTGCGCTCGCGCGTGCTGAGCGCGACCCTGCGGCCGGCCGCGGGACTGAGGGGGATCACCGACGCGCCGTGTTCTTGATCAGTGACGTGGAGAGCGTTCATGGGCGCCTTCGCAGCCGCCTGTCGACGTGCCAAAATTTGGTCAGGCCGCCTGCACGCGCATGTTATCCGCGGTCCATTCGACCGTCAAACGCGCAGGCCACCTACACGTTCCCATATTTGAGAACTATGCGCCCTTGCCTTAGTCTGGACGACTGCCCATGAAGTCCTCGGGCCTCCGATCGAGATTTACACATCTCGTCAACGGCTCGTTGCGATACGGTCCCGTGTTCCTCGCCGAGGTGGCGGTGTTCTGGGGCATCCTGATCGCGGTCGATCAGAGCGGCTACGGCCCGGGCAACTCCTTCACGCCGCCGCCATGGTCCGTGCCCGTCTCCCTCGCCATCGTCGCGCTCGCCATGGGCGCCGGCGAGGCGCGGTTCCACCTCTACCGCCGCGTCTGGACGGTCGCCAGCCTGAACGACGCCTTCGCGGTCGGCCTCGCAGTGGTCGAAGCGTCGCTGCTGGTGACGATCATCAACCTGCTCTTCCCCGACGGCTACCGGCCGCTCCGCATCCTTGCCCCCGTGCTGGCCGCGCCGGCGGTGGTGATCGGGATCGGCCTGGTCCGGCTGCTCCCGCGGCTGCTCACGAACTCCAAGCCCACCGGCAACAGGTTGCTGGTCGTCGTACCCGACGCGACCGGTTACTCGACGGTCAAGGCCCTCGTCCAGCATCCAAACCCGGACTGGACGCCGGTCGCGGTGGTCTCCACCGGTCTCGCGGACGTGGGCAGGACGCTCATGGGCGTTCCGGTTCTCGGCAGCGCCGACAACCTGCGCCGGCACATCCGGGATTCGGAGGCCCAGGGCGTGGCTTTCGTCCAGGGCAGATCGATCGATCGGGTCCGGGCCAGGCGCCTGTACACCGAGGCCCTCGCCGAGCGTCTGCCGGTTTTCATCCTTCCCCAGGCGGGCGAGTGGTTCCCACAACCGTCCGCGTCGCGCCTTCGCCAGCTGTCCGCCGACGATCTCGTCGGGCGCGACGAGCGCGACATCGAGGTCGCCATGGCGGCGGAGGAGATCCGCGACAAGACGGTATTGGTCACGGGCGCCGCCGGCTCCATCGGCTCCGAGCTGTGCCGGATCGTCGCCAAGATGGGCCCGCGCCGGCTCGTCCTCCTCGACAACAACGAGAGCGGCCTGTACGACCTCGCCGAAGAGCTTCGCGTCGCGGGCACCGTCGAGCTGCGCGAAGCTCTCGTGTCGATCGCCGACAACGACCAGCTCGTCGGTGTCTTCGCCGACGAGCGGCCGGACATCGTCTTTCACGCCGCGGCGTACAAGCACGTGCCGATGCTCGAAGCCCACCCCATCCAGGCAGTCGTGACCAACGTCGTGGGCACGTGGAACACGCTGCGGTGCGCCGACGCGGCCGGCGTTGGCAAGTTCATCCTCATCTCGACCGACAAGGCCGCGACTCGTCACTCGGTGATGGGCTGCACCAAGCGTCTTTGCGAGCAGATGCTGCTGGCGTATCGCGGGCAGATGACGTGCTGGGCGGTGAGGTTCGGCAACGTCGTCGGCAGCCGCGGCAGCGTCGTGCCCCTGTTCGAACGTCAGATCGAGCACGGCGGGCCCGTGACCATCACGCATCGCGACGTGACGCGCTACATGATGACGATCCACGAGGCCGCGTCCCTCGTCCTCAGCTCGTTGACGATCAGCAAGGCGAGCCACCTCTACATGCTCGACATGGGCGAGCCCATCCGGATCTTCGACCTGGCCAACGACCTGATCCGCTCCCGCGGTTTGCGGCCGGAGCAGGACATCGAGATCGTCATCACGGGTCTGAGGCCGGGCGATCGGCTCACCGAGGATCTGCTTGCCCCGGACGAGGGCTGGCGTCCTACGGCCAACGCCTCGATCCGCGAGGTGGTGTCGCCGATGACGCATCACGCCGACGACCTGGGGTGGATCGTGCAGAGGCTGGAGGTTCTCGCCCACGAGGGAAAGCCCGACGAGCTGGTCAAGGTCCTGAAGTCGGCGGCGCAGGGTCCTGGCGACGTGATCGAAGAGCCGGACGTGCTCGACGCCGGCCGCACGGCGGAGCACCCGCAGCCGGACTCCGCCGACGCCTGAAGCGCCAAGATAGGACGGAGTGACAGAACACTCCGCGTTCGTCCATCCGTCGGCGGACGTCTCCGCCGAGGCGACTTTGGGGATGGGCACGAAGGTGTGGCACCAGGCCCAGGTGCGCGAAGGCGCGCGCGTCGGGCGGGAATGCATCCTCGGCAAGGGCTCATATGTCGACAAGGGGGTGACCGTCGGGGACTTCTGCAAGATCCAGAACGGCGCGTTCGTCTTTCACGGCTTCAACCTCGAGGACGGCGTCTTCATCGGCCCCGGGGCGATGCTGCTGAATGACCTGCATCCCCGCGCGATCAATCCGGACGGCTCTCCCAAGTCCGACGCCGATTGGGAGGCCGGCGAGGGCTCGATCCGATACGGCGCCGCGATCGGCGGCGGCGCGATCGTCCTTCCCGGCGTGACGGTGGGCCGGATGGCGCTCGTCGGCGCCGGTGCGGTGGTGACCCGCGACGTGCCGGAACGCGGGATCGTCACCGGCAACCCGGCCCGGCTGCGCGGCTTTGCATGCGACTGCGGCCGGCCCCTGCGCAGACGCGGATCGGCCTACACGTGCCCGCACGACGGGAGGTCGTTCGAGATCGCCGAGCCCACGGAGGCGGCGGCGCGGCCTTGACCGAAACGGACCGCATCGCGCGCGCCTACGAGGAGATGGAGGCGCGCGCCGGCGAGCGCTGGAGCCTCGCCAA
The DNA here is from genome assembly GCA_024280995.1 of Candidatus Dormiibacterota bacterium. Taxonomy (GTDB): domain Bacteria; phylum Chloroflexota; class Dormibacteria; order Dormibacterales; family Dormibacteraceae; genus 40CM-4-65-16. The sequence continues at coordinate 31,366 of JAMXLM010000033.1, read as the reverse complement.
CGCCGGCAATCGCTACGTCCTCGCCGAGCGCCGCCGGGCGTTCCGGCGCCTCCTGGAGCGAGCGGGTTGGGTCCCGCTGGGGGAGAGGCGCGCACTCGAGGTCGGCTCGGGCGCCGGGGTGGAGCTGGCCTGGCTGACCGAGGTGGGGGCGAAGCCTTCGTTCCTGGCCGGGGTCGACCTGCTGGCCCACCGGGTCGAGGCGGCGCGAAAGGCCTATCCCGGTATCGACTTTCGTCTTGGCAACGCCGAGAAGCTCGATTTCGAGGACCGCAGCTTCGACCTCGTCATGGCGATCACGATCTTCAGCTCGATCCTGGACCGCACGATGGCGGCCAACGTCGCCGCCGAGATCACCCGCGTGCTGAAGCCGGGCGGGGGGTTGCTCTGGTACGACGTGCGTTACGACAGCGTCTCCAACCCGAACGTGAAGGCGGTGCCGCGCGAGCGCGTCGCCGAGCTGTTTCCAGGTCTCCGCGGCTCGCTGAGCACCGTCACGCTGGCGCCTCCGCTTGCCCGGCGTCTCGGCGTGGCGACGCCCGCTGCGTACCCGGTGCTGGCGGCCGTTCCCCCGCTCCGCAGCCACCTGGTCGGCCTTCTCCGCAAGCCGGCGGGCTGATGCGCTCGACGTTTCTCCATTTCGCTCCGCCGCTCATCGGTGATGACGAGGTCGACGAGGTCGTGCAGACCCTGCGCAGTGGCTGGCTGACGACAGGCGATCGGACGCGGCGTTTCGAGGAGGAGTTCCGGGCCTACACGGGCGCGCCCGCTGCGCTCGCCGTGAACTCCGCGACCTCCGCGATGCACATCGCGCTCGCCGCACTGGGCATCGGCGAGGGCGACGCCGTGATCAGCACCACGATGACCTTCGTCTCCACGATCCACGTCATCGAGCACCAGCGCGCGCGACCAGTGCTCGTCGACGTCGAGCCGGACACGCTCAACATCGACCCCGAGCAGGTCGAGGCGGCCGTGCACCGAACGCCGGGCGTGAAAGCGATCCTGCCGGTGCACCTCTACGGACACCCCGCGGACATGGATGCGATCTACGACATCGCGCGCCGGCATGGGCTCGCGGTGATCGAGGACGCGGCGCACGCGCTGCCCGCGCGCCTGCACGGTCGGATGATCGGTGCACCCGCCGAAGGCGCGGACGGCGTGCCCAACCTCGTCGCCTTCTCCTTCTACGCGACCAAGAACCTGACGACCGGCGAGGGGGGCATGCTCACCGGCCCGCCAGACCTGGTCGACCAGGCCCGCGTCTGGAGCCTCCACGGGATGAGCCGCGACGCGTTCAAGCGTTACACGTCGGAGGGCTCGTGGCGCTACGACGTCGTGCTGCCCGGATTCAAATACAACATGCCCGACCTGCAGGCGGCGATCGGGCTTCATCAGCTCGAGCACCTCGACGCGATGCAGGCGCGCCGGCGCGCGATCGTCGCCCAGTACGACGAGACCCTCGGCCGGCTCGACGCGCTCGAGACTCCGAGCGTGCGGCCCGAGGTCGACAGCGCCTGGCACATCTACCTGCTCCGCCTGCGTCCCGATCGGTTGCGAATCGGCCGCGACGAATTCATCGATGAGATGCGCAAGCGCAACGTCGGCGCGAGCGTGCACTTCATCCCGATCCACGAGCACATCTATTACCGGGACAGATATCAGCTGCGACCCGAACAGTTCCCGGTCGCGCAGGGGGCTTTCGAGCGCATGCTCTCGCTTCCGTTGAGTCCCGCGCATTCAGACGATGACGTCGCCGACGTCATCGAAGCGGTCACCGACATCGTCAAGGCGAACCAGCTCTAGTAGCGGACGAAGGACCTTCGCACGACGCGCGCCGCAGTCCGCGCGAGGATCGACAGGTCGCTCACGAATCCCGCGCGCTTGACGTACTGCAGCTCGAGGGCGAGCTTCTGTGGCATCACGTCTTCGATGTAGCGCGCCTCCCCGCCACCGCCGCTGAGCAGCCTCTCCTCGTCGATGTAGGCAAGGGTCGCCGGCCCCGTGATGCCGGGTCGCACCGCCAGCAGACGTCGCTGCTCCTCGGTGTAGTGGGCGACGTAGTCCGGATGCTCTGGCCGCGGCCCTACCAGGCTCATCTCGCCCTTCACCACGTTCAAGAGCTGCGGCAGCTCGTCGATCTTGGTACGGCGGAGGAAACGTCCGACCGGCGTCACGCGCGTGTCATCGCCCGCCGTCACCGCGGGACCTGCCTTGTCGGCGCCGGCGCTCATCGTGCGCAGCTTGTGCATACGGAACACGACGCCGTCGCGCCCGACGCGCGGACCGTTGAAGAAGACCGGCCCCCGCGAGCCGGACTTCACCGCGATCGCCGCGACCAGGATGATCGGGGAGGTCAGCGCGAGACCGAGCGACGAGACGACGACGTCGAAGGCGCGCTTCATCTTCGCGAGCGCACCACTTCCCGCAGCAGCTCGTGCAGCCGTACCGCGATCTTGGCGCGGTTGTAATGCTCGGCGACGTACTCGCGCCCGTGCATTCCCATCTCGCGCGCCAGCTGCGGGTCGCCGGCCAGCGACTCCACCGCGTCACGCAGCTCGCTCGCGTCGCCCGGCTCGGTGACCACGCCGCATTCCGCGGTCCGGACCATCTCCGCGGCTTCGCCCCAGAGCGCCGCCACGAGCGGTTGGCCGACGGCCATCGACTCGAACATCTTTGATGGAAACGCGGAGCGAAAGAGGTCCAGCGGACGCAGCGAGATGATGCCGGCGTAGGTCGAGTTGAGCAGCGCGGGCATCGACGCCTTCGGTTGGTTGGGAAGAAACCGGACGTTCGCGATGCCTTCGGACTTTGCCTTGGCGACCAGCGCGGCCTTGTCCGCTCCCTCGCCGGCCAGGACGTAGAGCACGTCTGGGTTCTTCGTGATCTTCGCGGCCTCGAGGATCACGTCCAGGCCCTGGGAAAGACCGTGCGTGCCTGCGTAAAGGAACACCTTGTGGCCGTCGAAACCAAGCCGCGAGGCCAGGTCCGCGTCGGGCGGTTGTGGCTGGTAAAGCGCGGTGTCGACGCCGTTGGTGAGCAGCACCAGCTTCTCGCGAGGCACTCCTCGCGCCGCGAGGCGCTCGAGCATGCCCGGCGTCGGGACGGTCACCCGAGCCGCGCGCCGGTAGATGTGCATCTCGAGCATCTCGGCGAGCTTGATCGCGAGCTTGCTGCGGAGCACCCCAAGCTCGACCGCCGATTGCGGCCAGATGTCGCTCACGTTGAAGACGAACGGCGCGCGCTTGATGCGCGCGTAGGCGAGCGTCGCGAGGCCGATGGGGAGGGGCGGCGACTGGACGAACATCACGTCGACCGGACCCACCTTTCGCGCGGCCGTCAGCGACGAGGCCACGAACGACAGCCAGTTCAGGATCCGTTTGAAAAAGCCGGAGTTGGGGGTTGCGAACACCCAGCGCCGGAGCACGCGGACGCCGTCCATCCGCTCTTCCATGGCGAAGCGTCCGCGGTAGCCCTCGTGGACGATCCCCGTGGGGTAGTTCGGAAACGCGGTGACCACCGTGACGGTGTCGCCGAGCTCGTCGAGTCTTCGCGCGAGCTCGAACATTCGGGCTTGCGGAGCGCCGATCTCGGGTGGGAAGTAGTGCGTCAGAAACATGATCCGCAAGCCGCGGTCAGTCATGCAGTGCCGCCATGATAGTTGCCGCCATGAAGGTGCTCACGATCGTCGGTGCGCGTCCGCAGTTCATCAAAGCCGCACCGGTTTCGCGTGTCCTGCGCCTTCAGCATCAAGAGTTCCTACTTCATACCGGACAGCACTACGACGATGCCATGTCCGACCTGTTCTTTCGCCAGCTCAACCTCCCCGCGCCCGATCTCAACCTCGAGGTCGGCTCCGGCCGGCACGGCGCCCAGACCGGCGCGATGCTGCCCGGCATCGAGGAAGTCGCAATCGAGCAGAAGCCGGACTGGATTCTCGTCTACGGCGACACCAACTCGACCCTGGCCGGTGCGCTCGCCGGCGCGAAGCTGCACATCCCCGTCGCGCACGTCGAGGCCGGCCTCCGCAGTTACGACCGCCGGATGCCGGAGGAGATCAACCGGGTCGTCGCCGACCACGTGAGCGACCTGCTGCTGTGCCCCACGGATACCGCGGTCGCCAACCTTGCGCGCGAGGGCGTGACGAAAGGCGTGCGGATGGTAGGCGATGTGATGTTCGACGCCTTCCTCCAGAACCGCGACGTCGCCGCGAAGTCCTCGGGCATCGTGGCTGAGCTGGGCCTGGAGCCGAAGGGCTACGTCCTGATGACCGTCCATCGGGCCGAGAACGTCGACGATCCGGCCCGCCTCCGCGCGATTCTAAAAGGCGCCGGCGAAGCCGGGCGCGAGGTCGTGTTTCCCGTCCATCCCCGGACAGCGGCAGCCCTCAGCTCGAATGGCGTCTCGCCCGGCCCAAACGTCAGATTGATCGACCCTGTCGGCTACCTGGAGATGCTCGCGCTCGAGGATTGCGCCGCCGTCATCGCCACGGACTCCGGTGGCGTCCAGAAGGAGGCTTACTTCGGCGGTGTCCCGTGCGTCACCCTGCGCGACACCACCGAGTGGACCGAGACCGTCGCCGCGGGCTGGAACCAGCTCGTCGGCACAGACAGCGATCGCATCGCCGCCGCGATCCGGAATGCTCGTGCCGCGGATCCCTCGCGCGATCTCTTCGGTGATGGTCACGCGGCCGAACGCATCGTCGATGCGTTGTCTTCCTGGAGGGATGTCAATCCATAACATGAGGTGGCTTTGGACGCTCTGAAGACGATTCCCATCGCGGCGCCCCAGATCGGCGAGGAGGAGAAGCAAGCCGTGATGGCGGTCCTCGACAGCGGACAGCTGGCGCAGGGTCCGATCGTCGAGTCTTTCGAGCGAGAGTTCGCGGCCTGGTGTGGCGTGAAGCACGCCGTCGCGGTGAACTCCGGCACCGCCGCTTTGCACCTGCTGATGCTCGCCCACGGAGTCAAAGAAGGCGACGAGGTCATCACCAGCCCGTTCACGTTCGTGGCGTCCGCGAACGCAGCGCTGTTCGCCGGCGCGCGGCCGGTGTTCGTGGACATCGAGGAGGACACGTACTGCGTCGACCCGGCGAAGGTCGAGGCCGCCATCACGCCGCGGACGAAGGTCCTCATGCCCGTCGACCTTTACGGACAACCGGCCGCGATCCCCGAGCTGCGCCAGATCGCCGACAAGCATGGGGTCGTCCTCATCGAAGACGCGTGCCAGGCGCACGGCGCCGCCATCGGCGCCCACCGGGCCGGCGCCATGGGCGTGAGCGCGACCTTCTCGTTCTATCCCACCAAGAACATCACCACGGGCGAGGGCGGGATGGTGACGACCGACGACGGCCACGTCGCGGACATGGTGACCAAGCTTCGCCAGCATGGCGCGTCCGAGCGATACCACCACGACATCCTCGGCTTCAACTTCCGGATGACGGACATCGCCGGGGCGATCGGCCGCGCGCAGCTGAAGAAGCTCGATCGCTGGAACGAGATCCGTCGCCGGAACGCCTCGCTGCTCGACGAAGGCCTGGCCGGCACTCCCGGCGTCACGACGCCGCGTGAGCGGCCCGGCTTCCACCATGTGTACCACCAGTACACGGTCCTGATCGAGGGAGACCGCGACCGGTTCCAGGCGGGGCTGCGAGAGCGTGGCGTCGGAACGGCGGTTCATTACCCGATCCCGGTGCACCGGCAGCCGCTGTACGTGGGTTTGGGCTACGGCGATGTCTCGATGCCCGTCTCGGAGCACGCCGCGGCTCACGTCCTCTCGCTCCCCGTGCACCCGGGCCTGAGCGACTCGGACCTCGATCGGATCGTCGACGCGGTGCGAAAGGTCGCAGCCATAATCCCCACGAAATCGGAGCCTTCGGCGTGATTTCGCGGGGGCCCCTCACATAAGGGGGTGACGCGCGTCGCCCTCATCGGGCTCGGCGCCATGGGCCGCAACCACCTCCGCCTGCTGAGCGACCTCGAAGGCGTGGAGCTGGTCGCGGTCTGCGACCAGTCGCAGGTCGCCGTCGCATCCGCGATCGCGAAGCACGGAGTCGCGGGCTACTCGTCGTGGGACGACATGCTCGACAAGGAGAAGCTCGATGCCGCCGTCGTCGCCGTGCCGACGCGATTCCACGTCGCCGCGGGGCTTGCCGCCCTGGGCCGCGGCCTGCACGTCCTGGTCGAGAAACCGATCGCGCCCACTCTGGACGAGGGCCGCCACCTCGTGCAGACCGCGCACGACCGCCACCTCGTTCTCGCGGTGGGCCACGTCGAACGGTTCAACCCCGCGGTGCGCGAGCTGGTCCGGCGGGTCGCGGCCGGCGAAGTGGGGCGCATCTTCCAGATCCACGCACGGCGGCAGGGACCTTTTCCCGCGCGCATCCGCGACGTCGGCGTCGTCATCGACCTCGCGACGCACGACCTCGACGTCATGTACAAGCTCGCGGGCTCAGAGGTGGAGCGCCTTTACGCCGAGACCGAGCAGCGCATCCACACCGAGCACGAGGACATCCTCAACGCCCTGCTCAAATTTCAGACGGAGATGCTCGGCGTGCTCCAGGTCAACTGGCTGACGCCGACCAAGATCCGGGAGATGAGCGTGCTCGGGGACAAGGGCATGCTCGTGTGCAACTTCCTGACCCAGGAGCTGACCTCATTCAAGAACGCCGACATCAAGGCGGAGGCCGTGATCGAGGGCGAATCGCTGGCGCTCCCGATCACCAAGGCCGAGCCCTTGAAGCTCGAGCTCGAGGCGTTCGTCGCCGCGATCCGCGGCGAGGCGCCGATCGAGGTCGACGGCGAGGCCGGGCTACGCGCCCTTCATCTCGCGCTCGCGCTGGTCACGTCCGCGGCGGAGGCGAGGGTGATCGCTCGGCCTGAGCTCGAGGCGCAGTGGCGTGGCGAATCGCAACCACCTGGAGGGCGGCCAGCAACCAGAACTCGACGCTGAGGTCGTTCTTCCAGTACGGCGAGTCGAACAGGCCGTGCACGGTGTACAGGAGGAGGGCGCCGACGGCGCCCCACAGCAGCGGGCGGTAGATGTCCTCGACGCTCGACATCGCGCGCAGGCCCCGCCACAGGAGGCCGAAGAAGATCACCGCAAAGGCGATGAGGCCGAGCAGCCCGAGCTCGCTCCACGTCGTGAGCCAGATGTCGTGCGGGTAGATGTGCACCGGAAGATCCGGTGGACGGAAGGGCGCGATCCGCGTCGCGAAGCCGCTGATGCCCGCGCCGACGAGAGGACGCTGCGAGAGCATGCGGAGCGTCTCGCCATAAAGGTTCTCCCGGTTCAGCGCCGAGGCGGCGATGTACAGCAACCGCAGCCTGATCAACGGTATCTCGAGCACGATCAGCAGCAGCACCGCGAGCACCGCCACCGATCGCAGACGCCAGGCGGCTGACCGCTGGCTCAGCACCACCCAGATGGCGAGCACGGCCATCGCCAGGTAGGACGCTCGCGACAGCGTCATCACGATCGCCACGAGGACCAGGACCAGAACTCCGCCCGCGATCCATCGCTCGCGCGGCTGCGACGGCCACAAGGCGAAGGCAAGGGCGAAGGCGAGCGGGGGTTCGAGATACATCGCGTCCGCGTTGGCGCTCGTGTTGAGGAACGACGGGGCGTCGCCCAACTGGAGCGTGTGGTGAGACAGGGCCCACAAGAACGACACGATCTGCCCGACCGCCATCACCGTGCTTCCGGCCGCGACGACCAGCAGGAAGACTCGGAGCTCGTCGCGAGTCCGGAGCAGGTCGATCGCGATGTAGAACATCAGGATCGCTTCGACGAAGTAGGCGCGGTAGATGCCGAGCGCGGCTCGATGGTCGGGCGCGACGGCGATCCCGATGATCCCGGCGATCAGCAGCAGCGCGATCGGGATCGTGTAGGGGGTGCGCCAGTCGGGCCATCGCCTTTCCGCGCGCAGCGTCACCAGCCACAGAGCAGCGGTGACGAGGATCATCACCTCGAGCAGCGTGGTGGGGACCGGACCGACGCGCCAGCGCAGGATGTAGAGGGGGAGGCTTGCGGAGGTCACCGCCAGCGCCCAGACCGCGATGAACCTGGGCTGACGAATGCCGGCGCTCACCTCGAAGCCACGGCCTGTGCCGCCCGAAGCGCCACCATCTGCATTGCCGCGATCAACCAGAACTCGGTGCTGAGGTCGTTCTTCCAGTACGGCGTGTCGACGATGCCATGGGCCGTGATCATCGCGAACGCCGCCGACGTGCCCCAGAGAAGCGGGACCTGGATGCCGACGGCGCGCTTGAGAGCGCGCCAGGGCTGGATGATCAGCACGCCGAGGATCCAGACGAAAGCGAGGAGCCCGAGGAGCCCGAGCTCGCTCCACGTGCTCAAGAAGATGTTGTGGGCGTACGGCTCGGGGACGTTGTACGGATCCGCCTTCCGGTAGGGCGCCATCACCGTCTGGTAGCCGCTTATGCCGGCGCCGAAGATGGGGCGGTCGCGCAGCATCTTCAACGACTCGCTCCACACGTGCTCCCTCGTGTAGATCGACCCGGTCGGGTCCGCGAACAGATAGATGAGGCGAAGCCTTACGGGCGTCACGAGCCACATGGTGGCCGCGCCGAGCACCGCCGCCGTCCCGATCGCGACTCGCGGCGCGACCCGCGGCACCGTCACCAGCACCATCGCGATCAGCACGCCAAGCGCCAGCAGCGCGCCCCGGGAAAAGGACGCCACCGCCGCGGCGACGAGAACGACCAGCAGTGGGCCGGTGAAGAAGCGGTGCACGCCCGGAACGAATACGAAGAACGCAGTGCCGATGCCGATCAGCGGCTCGATGAAGATCGCGACCGAGTTCGGGTTGATGCCGAGGGCGGCGGCCGCGTGGGCGATGTTCAGGGTGCCGCTCTCAAACGAGGTCAGCACTGTGTCGATCTCGATGAGCGCGAAAACCAGGGCGCCGGCGCCGCCGGAGATGAGGAGCGCGTTTATCCACCGACCGAGATCCAGCGCGGCGGTCGCGACGTAGAACAGCGCGATCGGCTCGACCAGGTAGGCGCGAAAGATGCCGAGCGCGGCGCGGTGGTCGGGCGCGACAAAGATGCCGATCACGCCGGCGACGAGAAAGAGCGCGATCGGGATCTCGAAGGGCGTGCGACGCGGTGGCGGAGCCTGCCGTGTGACGACGGCGACCAGGTAGGCCGCGATGGTCAGGAGGATCAGGATCTCGAGCAGCGTGGTGGGGAGCGGGCCGAAACGGAAGCGGACCACGTAGAGCGGCATCACGGCGGCGATCGCGACCAGGCCGGCGCGGGTCGCGACCAGGAACGGCCGCGGGCCGTCAGCCAACTGGTGAGGTGGTTCGGGCGGTCGCGCGAGTCCTTTCTTGAGCCTCGACCGGCTGGGGTTTCGGCACGAAGTGCGCGCTCCCGCCGATGATCAGCCAGAAGATCGCCGCCACCGGCCAGTAGTGCATCTCCTCGCCCACCAGCATCGACACGATCACCGCCCACGCGGCGGCGTACCAGGTGTGGAAGAACTGGCCGGCCAAGCCGCCGGCGGTCAGCGCGATCCGCCGCGTCTGCAGCATCGCGACCCCGAGCGCCGCCAGGAACAGGACCAGGCTGACCACGCCGCCCTTGATGAGCACGTTCATGTATTCGTTGTGGGCGCTCAGGCTCGCGAGTGGCACCGTCGGAACCAGGAACCCGTTGGATTTGGCCAGAAGCGTCTCCAGGCTCTGCGAACCGCTCCCGACGATGAAGACCAGGGGATTCACGAGGCGAAAGATGTAGCCGATGAGAGAGAAACGCTCTCCTACGGTCTCGACGGTGAACACCTGTGTCCGGAAGCTGTCGTTGGTCACGAACAGGAGGACGATCCCGACCGCGACCAGGGCGGCAACGACGTATAGCTGATCGCGCCAGCTCCAGTAGCGCAGCGACATCAGCCAGAGCGCAACCGCCATCGCCACCCATCCGGTCTTCGAAAAGGTGAGCAGCAGGCAAAGGGCGAGGGCGGCTCCGAGACCGAGGTTGATGCGCCTCGCGGCGGTGGTGGCGGCGGTCTGGAAGAGGTAGATGCAGAGAACCAACGCGACCACCGGAAGGATGGAGAACCCGTTGGGCCAGCCGTAGACCACCGCGCCGATGACGTCGCTGTTGTGAAAGCTGTGGACCCGCGAGAGGATGCCCGACTGGAGCAGATAGACGTCGAGGAACACCGAGACGATGCCGATCGACGCGACGAAGGCCTGCGACACGATGCGGAAGTCCTCGAGCTTGCGGAGCACCAGGAAACCGACGCCGAGGTTGGCGACGATGGCGATCATGTAAAGGAACGACCGGACGCCGTCGACCGTGTGGTAGACGAAGACTCCAACGGGGACGCTCACCGCGTTGACCACCAGGAACGCGAGCAGCAACCGCGCGATGTTGTTGCGCCATAGACCCTGCCAGTCGCGATCGCCCATTGCGATCAGGGCAAACGCAACGGGCACCCAGATGATCAGGTCGAGCGGCACAGTGCCGGTGCGCGACGCAGGGGCGGCGACGCTGAATGGAAGCGCCATTCCCGCGCCGAGCGCGACGAGCAGCCACTGCCGGACCGTGAGCCTGATCATGTTGGGACCAAGGTAGACAAACCGACGGCGAGAATTCTCGCGGGGGGGTCGAAGGTGCGTGCGTAGTAGTGGCCGGCATACGGCTCCTCGCGCCGGGCCACGTCGGCGCGCATCGCGGGATCCGTGAGCATCTCGAGCGCTGCGGCAAGCTCTGCCTGCGTGGTCACCGGCACCGCGTGACCTTCTTCGACGAACGGAAACATGTCCGGTGTGCCTGACATGTTGATGTGGATCACGGGCCGGCCGAGGACCATCGCGTCGAGCGCCGTAGTCGAGTTGTAGGACAGCACGATGTCAGCCGCGACGATCAGCTCGAACGGGTCGGCGACCGTGAGCACCGGTGCGTCGATGCCGGCCTCGACGGCCGCGTTCACGAACCGTGCTTGCGAGTACTCCGCCGGGTGCGGCCGGAGGATGGGCTTGATCGCGGGAATCTCCTTGCAGCAGGCGATGAATGCGCGGAGGTGGGTCTCGTCGACGGGAAAGACGTGGTACGGGGCGCTGAAGAAGAGGGCGTAAGTCGCCGTCTGGTCCAACCCGATGCTCGCGCGGGCCAGCTGGCGGTTCTCGTTGCGGTTCCGGATGGCTTCGACCTGGGGCGAGCCGGTGACCTCGATCACCCGGGGAGGGTAGTGGCCGTGGACGACCAGCGCGTCCTTCGCGGCCTGGCCGTGAACCGCGACCGCGTCGGGGATCTGCGAGAACGGGGTCTTCTGATCGAGGTTCGGATCGACCTCGCCCGGGAGGTGGAGGTAGCCGTCGTGGCTCTCTCCGATGATTCCGTGCTGCACCTCGACAGAGCGGATGCCTTGCTGCCGGGCCGCGACCACGAGCGCACGTCCCCAGAGGTCGTATGCGTCGACGATGTAGACGCACTTCGGCCGCAAGCGGACGAACGCCTCGCGACACGTCTCGATCGCGAGGATGGAGTCCGCGAGCCGCGCGCCGAAAAGCACCGGCAGCCGGTCGCTGAGCAGGCTGGCCGCCGAGATCCCGAGAACCTCCCCGGGCAGCTTCCCGCCGAACCTTTTGGCGATGCGGCGCCCCTCGATGACCGCGCGAATCGCGAGTGCCGGGGTGACGAGCGACTCCCACGCAACGATCCGGCGATCGAGCCTGCGCAGGCTGTCCAGGCCGAGGTTCCTCCGGTGGTCGAGATGAAGTCCCACGACCGTCAGACCGCGCTTCTCGGCCTCCTCGATGACAGGCCCGAGCACGCGGTCGGTCGCGCGCCGCAGGTCCCAGGTCGACGATGAGGAGTTGAACACGATGTCGACGGCGCCCCGGCCGGCGAGGCTGTTTCGCTGCATCCGCCTGGCGAGAAACCCTCGCAAGACCAGCTTCAAGAGCCGGAGCCGGAAAAGGACCTCCGCTCCCCAGCGCAGGAAAAGGCGCCCGCGCACGCGAGTCGTGATCGGAGCCGCCCACCGGTATGGGATCCCGTGCGCGGCGGCCACCGTTCGCGCGACGACGTCGTCCTCCGCGCGATCGCTGACCAGGACGAGCTCCGACGGTTTCGCGGCGATGCCTGCGAGCACTCGCACGAGCGTCCGGTATCGCTCGTCCCAGCCCGTGAAGCCGTGTCCGTACACGATCCAGTAGTGCAGGAACCACCACAGGGACACGCCCTGGTACGCGAACAGGTCCTTGACCGTCGTTCCGCCGATCGACTCGTCCCCAAGACGGCGAACGGCCAGCCAGCCCTCGATCACCGGGGGGTCTGGCGGGAGCGGGACGGCGCGCGGCGCAACCGACTCGGGCACAGGCTGCGGACCGAGCCAGAGCACTCGGTCGCCGGGTTCGGGATGACGCCGCGCCTCTTCCTCGAGCCGGGCCGCGATGAGCCTCATCTGTAGATCCACGCCTGCGCCGACCACGTCAGTGCGGCCAGCACGGCGCCGGCGGCCGCGATCAGCGGTATGAACGTGCGCAGGCCGAGGCCGCGGTTCGCGAAGAACATGACCAGGCTCAGCAGGACGGAGTAGGCGAGCAGGAGGGAGGTGGCGGCTCCGGTGGGACCGAAGCGCGGGATGAGGAGCAGGTTGAGGCCGACGCTCAAGGCGGCGGCCGACATCGTCAAGAGGAACAGACGCTGCGTGGTCTTCAGGGCGAAGAAGGCGTTGGCGAATGGGACGTACAGCGTCGAAGCGACGAACCCGCAGGCAAGCAGTGACATCGGGATGGAGACGTGGGTGATCTTGCCATGGGACGCGATGTAGACGACGAACGGCCCGACGACGATCGTCCCGGCCGCGAGAGCCGCGGCCGTCAGCAGATAGAGCGGAAAGATTCGGGCGTGGAAAGCCTGGGCGGCCGCCGCCCCGCCGTCGCGATAACGCGCGAGGAGCCGTGGGGCGATGGCGTCGTTGGTGGAGAACATGACCAGAGAGATCAGCGAGGCGAACTGAAGCGCGAGGAAGTAAGCGCCGACCTCGGTGCTGCTGTGAGAGATGTCGAGGATCCAGCGGTCGGACGCGCGCAACAGCCACCCGGAGACGAAGTGCGGGATCAAGGGAAGGCTGAACGCCAGGGCGGCCTTCAGGAGCGTCGAGCTCCAGCCCACGCCCGTCTCGCGCAGGACGAGCACCAGCATCGTCAACGACACCGCGCCCTGTCCGGCGCCGAGCCCGACCAGGACGCCCTTCAGGCCGAGGTGCGTGGCGAACAGGAGGATCGTCATCGCCCCCGTGGTGGCGACCACGGACGCGATGCCGGCGATCGCGACATAGAAGGGACGCTCGGCCGCCCGCCAGTAGGCCGCCGAGCCCTCGTACAGCGCCGAGGCCGCGGCCGCCCACAGGATCAGCCGGAAATAGATATAAGGAATGCCGGCGATCGACGGGACGGTCGCGCCGGCGACCAGGTCGATGACGCCGGTGACGATGACGACCGTGCCGGCGTGTGCGGTGACGAGGGAGCCCATGATGTGGTTCCGCTGCGAGGTCTCCTTGGTGTCGAAGTAGAACCTCGCGGTCGCGCCATAGAGGCCGAGCGAGAGCATCGCCGGCCCGAGCGTGTAGATCGTGAGCAGCAGCGCGTAGATGCCGTACTCGGCGACCGATAGCTTGGCCAGCAGGATCGGCGCGACGATGACGGTCGCGCCTCGCTGCAGGCCGTTCGAGACGACGTAGACCGCGGCGTTGCGAATCCGGAACCCGTGACCGACGGTCAGCCATCCGGGGCGACCGGAAACGACGGCAGCGACTGGCTCGCTGCTCTCCCCCGGTTGCGCTTCGAGGGTCTCGAGCTGGCTCAGGGTTGTGTTGTGCAGCCTTTCACGGACCGAACTCTTTGATCGAGTCGATCACGCGCTGCTGGTCTTCCTCCGTCAGGCCGACCGACGATGGAAGGCTCAGGGCTTCGTCGACGATGCGCGCAGCGACCTCGCCTCCGATCGCCTGCATGCCCTCGTGCGCCTTGCTCTTGTGCATCGGCTCGAAGATCGGCCTGCTCATGATGCCTTCGCTCGCCAGGCCGCGCATGAGCGCCCGGCTGTCGCGTCCGTACCGCGACGGGTCGACGCGGATCGTGTAGAGCCACCATGCCGGCTTTGCCCAGGGGGCCTGCGGCATGACCGAGATCCCCGGAATGCCGCCCAGCCCCTGCGCGTAGCGCTCCGCGGTCTCGCGCTTGGACGCCAGGCGCTCGTCGATCTTCTCGAACTGCGCCGCGCCGAGGGCGGCGTTGATGCTGGGCATGCGGTAGTTGAATCCGATCGTGGTGTGGATGTACTCGAGGGGATCGTCCTTGGCCTGCGTGGTCAGGTAGACGGCCCGGTCGGCGAGCTCTTCGTCGTCGGTGACGATCGCGCCCCCACCACCGGTGGTGACGAGCTTGTTGCCGTTGAAGCTGAGGCACGAGATCCCGCCCGACCCGATGCGCCGTCCTTTGTAGAGGGCGCCGAGGCTTTCGGTCGAATCCTCGACGACCACCAGCCCGTACCTGGCCGCCAGCTCCCGGATCGGGTCGATGTCGCACGGATGCCCGAGCAGATGGACCGGGATGACCGCGCGAACGCGCCGTCCCGTGGAGCGGTTGACGAGGCCGCCGTTCTGTGGCGCGCAGTCGCGCTTCAAGAACTCGGCCATGCGCTCGACGTCGAGCTGCCAGTAATCGTCCTCGGCGTCGACGAACACCGGCCACGCGCCGATGTAGCGGACGGCGTTGACCGGGGCGATGAACGTCATGTCCGAGACGAGCACCTCGTCGTCGGGCTCGACGCCGGCCAGCAGCAGAGCGACGTGCAGAGCGGCGGTGCCGCTGTTCGTCGCCACCGCGCGGCGCGCGCCGACGTAGGCCGCGATGTCGCGCTCGAATCGCGATGTGAACGAGCCCGCGGTCGAGACCCAGGTCGTGGTCACCGATTCGGTGACGTACTCGACCTCGTTTCCGAGCATCGATGGGGCCGAGAGTGGGATCTGGGCCGAGGCAGCCGCTCTCGGCTTGGACGTCATAGGGGAGCCATTCTAGCCGCGGGGCTTGACCCGGCCCGCGAACATGAACCCGCCCGGGTGGAGCAGCCCGACCTCGAGCGCGTAGAGCTCGAACGCCTGCAGCGCCTTCGCCAGCGCCTCGGCCCGCGCCTCGGAATCGAGCCGCAGCCCGCCGCCCATCCGGTCGAAGAGCAGCGTGTCGTACGCGAATCCGGTCTCGTCGAACCTGGACCTTAGCTCGGCCAGCATCTCGGTGCCGTACGCGGAGTTGTCGCGCGGCGACTGCACGTCCTCGCCCGCGACCCGCGCCTCACGCACCTCGGCGAAGGTGCGCGCGACGAGGTCCGTGACGCCGTCGCGGTCCGACGGCAGGTCGATGTCCTGGTGCCACGCGCCGGCTGCGGACAGGACCGTCCGAAGCAGCGCCATCAAAGTCGCGTCCGACTCCGTCCACCAGTCTCGCGCCGGCTCGTACGCGATCGCGACGCCGCCCGGTCGCAGCAGCTCGACGGTATGGTCGAGGGCGGCCGCGGGGTCCGGGAAATGATGCAGCGCGCCGAAGAAGCAGACACCGTCGAATCGGTGCCCGCCTCCAGGCCACGCGAGGAAGTCTTCGCGCTGGTACTCGACTCCGCCCCAGGTCTCGGTGTAGGTGTTCTCGCGCGCAAGCTGCCGCCCCAGCTCGAGGGCGTCCGCCGCAACGTCGATGCCGGTCACGTGGAATCCGTTTCGAGCCAGCTCCAGCGACATGAACCCGGGCCCGCACCCGACATCGAGGATCCTGCCGCCGCGCGGCTCCAGGTGCTCGAGGCAGAAGTCGATGACCCGCATGTTCAGCAGCCGGACGAGATACGGCCGCCGCCACACGTTGTTCTGGAACCAGTCGCAATCGGTGACCCGCCGCAGGTCCGGGACGTGGCCGTGCGCGACGCGCTCGTGGATCCGGTCGTCGAAGGCCTTGCCTTCGCGATCGAGCTCCTCGGAAAGGCTGCTCGAGCTCAGTTGCGATACCTCGGGTCGGTGTAGTCGCTGATCACGCCCGCCGCGACCAGAGATGCAACTTCGCGGATGCCGCTCTCCACCGAGTGCGTGGTGGTGAAGCCCAGCCTGTCCTCGATCTTGGCGAAGGAGACGCGGTAGTCGCGCGGGTCCTCGTTCTTGTGGACGTACTCGACCGCGGCGCCCGGTGCCAGTGGCGCAATCAGCTCGACGAGCTGCTGCTTCTGGTAGTTCATGTCCGTCGAGCCGACGTTGAAGACCTCGCGGTTCACGGTCGAGGTAGGAGCGGCGAGCACCCTGGCGATGGCTGAGGCCGCGTCGCGGATGTGCACGTAAGGCCGCCAGAACTGCTCGCCGAAGACGACCAGCGCCTTCTTGGTGAGCATCTCCATCGTGAACTCGTTGACCGTGAGGTCGAAGCGCATCCGCGGCGAGACGCCGAACAGCGTCGCAAAGCGCAGGCTCGTGGCGCAGACGCCATCGCCTGCGTCCTGGTCCAGGATCGCCCGCTCCACCGCGACCTTCGTCTCCGCGTAAAGGGACACCGGCCTCAGCTCCGCGGTCTCGTCGACGTACCCTTCGGGATCCGCCATCCGCCCGTAGTTGCTGCACGTGGACGCGAACACGAATCGCTGCGCTCCGGCGCGCGATGCCTCGTCGAGGAGGCGGAGGCTCGCGTCTGCATTGATCGCGCGCGCCGCTTCCGGCCCTCGCGCGCACGCGGGGTCGCCCACGATCGCCGCGAGGTGGACCACCGCCTCGACGCCGGCGAGCGCGGGCCGCGTGTCGTCGGAGCTCCTCACGTCGCCCCGCACGAACTCGAAGCCTGGGTCCGCCCACACCGAAAGCAGCGAGTCGCCCATGTACATCAGGCTGTCGAGCACGCGGACCTCGTGCCCTTCCTCGAGGAGCTGCGGCACCAGCACCGATCCGAGGTAGCCGGCTCCTCCGGTGACAAGGACCTTCACGGCCGCTCCACCCGTTCGGCCGGAAAATCCTGGTTCGCCTGCCGGTAGTCGTCGGGACGTCCGACGTCGAGCCAGTACTCGTGGATGGGGAAGCCCACGACCTTCTTTCCCGCGGCGATTAGCCGCTCGATCAGGTCGTTTGCGTCCAGCCGCTCGCTGCTCTTGATCAGCGAGAACACGCCCGGCTCGATGAGGTACACGCCTGCGTTGATGAAGAAGCGGTAGGTCGGCTTTTCGTCGAGCCGCCTCACGCTCGATTCGTCCATGTCGACGACGCCGTAGGGCACCTGCAGCTCGAACCGCCGCACCCCGACCGTCATCTGCGCACGGTTGTCGAGGTGGTAGTCGAACATGGCCCGGAAGTTGACCTGGGTCAACACGTCGCCGTTGATGACGAGCACGGGGCTCTGCGGAGGGTTGAGCAGGCCGAGCGCGCCTGCCGTGCCCAGGGGCTCAGCCTCGTTGACGTAGTCGATCTCGAGGCCGAACCGGTGGCCGTCGCCGAAGTGCTCGATGATCGCCTCCGGCTTGTAGTGGGTGGTGATGCTCACCCGCGAGATGCCGACCTTCTGCAGCTGCTCGATCACGTGCTCCATGACCGGCCGGTCGCCGACGGGAAGCATCGGCTTGGGGAGCTTTTCCGTCAGCGGCCGCAGGCGTGTGCCGAACCCGCCCGCCATCACCACCGCGGTGAGGGGCAGGTCCTCCTCCAGCGCCAGCTCGCGCAGCAGGGCAAGCTCTTTCACCCGGCCCTGCGCGTCCACGAGCGGTATGTGCCTGAGGCTCGACTCCTTCATGAGCTTCATCAGCGCCGCGGGGCTGCTGCCCACGCGCGCGGTGACCGGACGCTTCTGCTTGCGCCCGCCGACCAGCGCACCGACCGTCTCGACGTCCATGTCGCGTCCCGCGAGGATCGCCCGCCGCAGGTCTCCGTCGGTCACGGTGCCCAGCAGCTTGCGATCCTCGCCGAGCACCAGCGCGATGCCCTCGCCGTTGGCGTCGATGCACTTGAGCGCATCGCGCAAGGACCCGCCCGGACCGATCGACAACCGGTCGAGGTCTTTCATCGGGTCACCCTGGTCTGGAGCGGTCTTGCCGGTACGCCGCCCACCGTGATCCCGTCGGCGACGTCGTCGATGACGGCCGCGCCCAGCCCGACGACGCATTCGCGCCCGAGACGTACGCCCTGCTTCACGCTCGCCCCGGCGCCGACATGTGCTCCCTCGCCGGCGTGGACTCCGCCGGCCAGGACCGCGCCGCTGGCGACGTGCACGTGGTCACCGAGCTCGCAGTCGTGCTCGACGATCGCGCCGGTATTGACGATGACGTTGCGGCCGAGCCTTGCGCCGGCGCCGATGATCGCGCCGGGAAACACGCACGTCCCCTCGCCGATCACCGCGCTCGGGGAAACGTAGGCCGAGCTCGCGATCACGGTCATGAACTCGAAACCGCGATCGCGCACGGCGTCCCAGACCTTGCGACGGCGGGAGTTGTCGCCGACGGCTCCCACGCCGAGAAACGCAAGCTTCACGCCTGCTCGCGCCACGGCATCGAGCTGCTCGTCGCCTCCGAGCACCGGGATCCCCAGCACCGTCGTGCCCTTCCTCGCCGGGTCGGCGTCGACGAGGCCGACGATCTCGCCGCCCTGGGCCTGGATCATCTCCACGAGCATCCTTGCATGGCCCCCGGCGCCGATGCCGACGACCCGCACGGCGGAGGTCAGCTTACGTGGTGCTTCAGGTGCCACTCACCATCGCGCCGGTCCCACAGATGAGCGGGGCGGAAGCTGTCCACCGTCTGCCACCACTCGGGCTCGGTCAGCTCGAGATACTCGAGGATCTCCTTGAAGTACTTCTTCGGGAACTCGCCGTCATAGCGCTTCACCAGCGCCACGCCTTCGTCTCGGGTGAGGTGCCCGCTCCGGATCTCCTGGGCCGAGTCGTAGGTCGCCCGCCCGATGCCGAACTTGACGAAGGTCGTGTAGTAGTGGAACCCGTCGATGCGGTCGTCGAGCGAGTTGTACTTCGAGTAGGTGCCTTCGGTCCGGCCGTCGGGGTTGGCCTCGAAGGCGGCGTTCTCGGCCGCGTAGTAGTAAGCCTCCTGCGGGATCCACTTCAGGTAGTAGCCGAGGTAGCGGACGTCGACGCCGACCCTGTCGAGGTCGGTCTGCGACGCCGGCAAGTAGGGCTCGATGTCGCGCTCGGTGACCCCGAACTCGGGCAGGTCGTCGACGTGGACGCCGCCGAAGTACAGGGCCTCCTTTTCGTCGCGGCTGTACATCGCGGGGTTGCGGCGCGACTGCTTGTTGTCGGCGATCGGGTTGCCGTACTCGGCCTCGTTCTCGCCGTAGATCACCAGCGGGATGCCGAACTTCACCGCCATGTTGGGCGCGAAGTTCTTCTGGCCGATGATGAAGGGCTGGAACGGGTGCAGCAGATTCAGCACCGCCAGCCTTGTGAGCGTCCGGTGTACCCGGCCGTTCGGATGGAAGAGGTAGTTGTCGAAGCCGGCGTGGATCCAGTGCTGGTGGTTGCGCCATCCCACCTCGGTGTAGATGTGCGGCGCCCAGGTCACGGTGAGCGGGTGCATGCCGTACTTGAACTTCAACAGGTGGGCGGCGTAGATCGAATCCTTGCCTCCTGACCCCGGGACCAGGCAGTCGTACACGCCGGTCTTGCTCCGGTACTGGCTGAGGAGGTCTTCGAGCTCCGCCTCACGCTGCTCCCAGTCGATGGAGGTCTGCTTCATCTCGGCGTAGCGGCACGCGTCGCATACACCTTCCGAGTCGAACTGGATCGTCGGCTTGGGCGACTCCTTGAAGTTCGCGGTCTCCTTCACCGACGAAGGCCGCTGGTTCGACATCACGCACCGCGTGCAGTAGGCGACCTGCTCGGGAAGGCCGTACCGGCCGAACGTGACGGTCACGCCTTCGGGCACGCCGTAAGGCCCGATCGTCGTCTTCTTGACCTGGTCTTCAGGCTTGATCATGCGATCGATTCCAACTCCACAAAGCGTTTCAGGATGCGCAGCCCGACCGGGCCGCTCTTCTCCGGATGGAACTGGCATCCGGTGACGTTGTCGCTGGCGACGACAGCGCAAACGGGCTCACCACCGTACCGGGTTTCGGCCAGCGTGTGCCGCGCGTCCGTGGGCTGCGCCAGGAAGGAATGGACGAAGTAGACGCTGTCGCCGACCGTCAGGTCCTCGAGGATCGTCCCCTGCCAGGCGTCGGGACGGTCGCCCGCGCCGTCGCCGTCACCGCCGGCCTCGCCGAGGAACGACCAGCCGATGTGCGGGATCTTGAAGTCACGGTCCTGGTTCGCCGCCTCGGTGAACGGGACGACGCGACCGGGAATCACGTCGAGCCCCTGGTGCAGCCCGAACTCGACGGACTCGGACAGGAGCAGCTGCATGCCGACGCAGATGCCGAGGAACGGCCTTCCCGACGCGATGAACTCGCGCAGCGGATCGATCAGCTCCTTTTCGCGGAGCTGTTCCATCCCATAGCCGAAGGCGCCGTCGCCCGGCAGGATCACGTGCGTCGCGTCGAGGACGCGCTGCGGCGAGTCGGTGACGTCCGGCTCGACGCCGAGCCACTCGAGGGCGCGCGACACGCTGCCGAGGTTGCCGAGGTAGTCGACGACCGTGACGGTGGTCACGATGCGCGCTCGAGGGGCTGGGGCGCCTGGCGGACCGGGATGCCAGACGACAGGAGGTGACTCTTGATGTCGTTCATCGTGAACTTGTTGAAGTGGAGGACGTGAGCGATGGCGACGGCGTCGGCGTGGCCGCTGATTATGACATCCCCCACGTGGCCTGGCCGCCCCGCGCCGCCGCTGGCGATCACCGGGATCGGCACCGCTCGGGTCACCGTTTCCACGAGCTCGAGGTCGTAGCCCTGGCCCGTGCCGTCGCGATCGATGGAGGTCAGGAGGATCTCGCCCGCGCCGAGCGACGCCGCTCGCACGGCCCACTCGACGGCGTCGAGGCCGGTCGGCGTCCGGCCGCTGTCGGTGTACGGCTCCCAGCGCCCCGGTCCCTTCCGGATGGCCTCGATCGAGACCACGACGCACTGCGAGCCGAAGGCTTCGGCCGCCTGGGTGATCAACTCCGGGGTTGCGATCACCGCGGTGTTCATCGCCACCTTGTCCGCGCCGACGCGCAGAAACGTCTTGAAGTCGTCGAGCGAGCGGACGCCGCCGCCGACGGTCAGCGGGATGAACGCCTGCTCGGCAGTCCGGCGGACGACCTCGAGCAGGTTGTCGCGCTGGTACAGGCTCGCGACGACGTCCATGTAGATCAGCTCGTCGGCGCCGTCGCGGTAGTAGCGGAGCGCCGCCTCTTCCGGCGTGCCGACCACGCGCAGGCCCTCGAGGTGGATGCCCTTGATCAGGTGCGGACCCTTCACCTCTAGCTTGGGGATGATGCGGATCGGCCCGCGACCGTCCGCCGGCATCAGTAGGACATCCGCTTCGTCAGCAAAGCTGGACCGAGCTCGATGTTCGCCAGCACTTCGGCGATCTTCTCGCCTGCGTGGCCGTCGCCATAGGGGTTGTGGCACGCGCGTGCGCGGGCGATCAGCACCTCGTCGCTGAGGGCGGCAGCGACCGCGGCGCGGATCTCCTGGCGGTCGTAGCCGACGTCGACGACGTTCTCGGCGCGGAGCCTGCCGGCCTGGCGCGAACCGATGTTGATCACCGGGACGCCGAAGAACGGGGCCTCGATGATGCCGCTGGACGAGTTGCCGGCGACGGCCGCCGCGCGGCGCAGCACGCTGGCATACCGGCGCTGCCCCAGGCTCGGAAAGACGTGCAGCCAGCGGCTGCCGGCGGCCCAGCGGTCCAGGACCTCGATCATCGCCTTGCCGCCCGCATCGGCGTTGGGATAGGTGGCGACGACCTGGACGCCCGCGTCCGCAAGCGCGCCGAGCGAGGTCTCCATCTGGGCCGCGGCGCCGGCCATCTCGACCGTCACCGGGTGCTGGGTGAAAAGGACGAAGGGCTTGCCCGGATCCAGGTTCAGCTCCGCGGCGAGCTCGGCATCCGGGATGGGCTCGAACCGGCGCAGGTAGTCGAGCCCTGTCGCGCCGACCACCCAGATCCGGTCAGGTTGCTCGCCCAGCTTGCGCAGGCGGTCGGCGGCCTCGTCCGTCGCCGGGAAATGGAGGTGGCTGAGCTTCGAGATCGCGTGGCGGACGAGGTCGTCGACCGTCCCCGACACCTCGCCGCCGTGGACGTGGGCGACGGGGATGTTGAGGTGAGCGGCGGCGATCGCGCCGGCCAGCATCTCCCCTCGATCGCCGAGGACGATCACGACTTCGGGCCGGATGCGTTCGAGAGCGTCGGTGATGCCGAGGATCGCTTTGCCGATGGCCCGCGCCTGGTCGCCGCCGGTGTCACCCGAGGAAAGCGTCGGCACCCTCGCGTCGATCGGCATGCCGTCCGACTCGATGTCGCGCACCGTCAGTCCGAACTGCGACTCGAGATGCATGGCGGTGACGATCAGCGACAGCTCGATCTCGGGCCTCTCGCGAATCCGTTTCAAAGCCTCTGAGAACAACCCGTAGTCCGCGCGCGTGCCGGTGACGTAGGCGACGCGGCGCTTCACACCATCTCCCTGGTGATCACCGATCCGCTCTTGATGTCGGTGCGAGCCCGCTGCCCGACCACCTGGTCGAGCTGTCCGGGCGGAAGCCCCGTTCCGGGACGCTTGATCGCGAGCATGTCCCTCTGGATCACCGATCCGGCGAGGATGTCGGTGGCGGCGACCAGGCTCTTGCGCGCCACCGCCGCCGTTTCGGCCTCGGCCGGAAGTGGCCGCTTCAGGCCGTCACCCAGCGCGGACTCGACCGAGCGAATTCCAGAGATGAGCGCCTTCAGCTCGTCTGGCTCGAGCGAGGCCGCGTGGTCGGGGCCTGGGAGGGCGCGGTCGCTGGTGAAGTGCTTCTCGATCATGTCCGCGCCGAGCGCGACCGCGGCGAGCGCGACGGCGATGCCTTCGGTGTGGTCGGAGTAGCCGACGGGCACGTCGAAGCGCCGCCGCATCGTCTCCATCGCGCGCAGGTTCACGCCTTCCGCGGGCGACGGGTACAGCGACACGCAGTGCAGGAGCACAACCGGGACGGCAGCAGTGTCTTCGATCGCGTCGAGCGCGGTCGCGACCTCCTCGATGTCGCTCATACCCGTCGACACGATCAGCGGGCGTCCCTTGCCCGCCAGGTGTCGGAGGAAGGGAAGGTTCGTGATCTCGCCGGAGGGCACCTTGTAGGCGGGGACTTCGAGCTCCTCGAGCAGGTCGGCCGAGGCCTCGTCGAACGCCGACGATAGAAAAAGGATGCCGCGGCGGCGGCACTCCTCGACGAGCTCGAGGTGATCGTCCTTGGTGAGCTCGAGGCGGCGAAGCATCGCGAGCTGGGTCTCACCCGGGTCGGTGAGGAGCTTCTGATACGCGGCCTTCGGCGCCGACTCCGTGGCCAGGTCGTCGGCCGCGAAGGTTTGAAACTTGATCGCGTCCGCGCCGGCTTCGGCGGCCAGACGAACCAGGTCGCGCGCGAGGCGCATGTCGCCGTTGTGATTGACACCCGCCTCCGCGATCACGAAGCACGAATGACCCGGGCCGACGGTCTTGCCGCCGAGGTCAATCGGGTCCACGGCGTTCTCCAAGAATCAGCTCGCACAGGTGCAGGTCCCACGGGTCGTCGACGTCGATCGACCTCTCGCGCGGCATGACGTATGCGTAGGTCGGTTCGGCGTAAAAGCTCTCGTGCGCGAGCAGGTGGCGCACGGTCGTGACGTAGATGGCGCCGTTCAACGCGTAGGCGGGCTCGAGGTCCTGGCGCCTTTCGATCGGGGGATGGGGGACGAAGTCTTCGAGCTCGCCGTCTTTTCCAATCCGCTTGGCGAGAAATGGATGGGCAGGTGATTCGGTGACGCTGACGACGCTGTCCGCACTACGGTCGCGGGCGATGTCGAGCGCGCCCTCGATGTCCTCGGCCGTGCGCAGCGGCGACGTCGGCTGGAGAAGAAGGACGACCTCAGGCGTGTAGCCGTCGTTGTCTCGGAGCCAGCCAAGCGCGTGGATCACGACCGGCATCGAGGGCGTGTCATCGCGCGCGAGCTCGCTCGGCCGGACGAACGGTGTTTCGGCCCCATAGCGTCGCGCGGTGGCCGCGATCTCTTCGTCGTCCGTGGAGACGACCACACGACCTGCCCGCGAACTGCTCAAGGCCGCTTCGATCGTCCAGGCGATGAGAGGCTTTCCTGCGAGGGGCACGATGTTCTTTCGAGGGATGGACTTCGAGCCGCCCCGGGCAGGCACCAGAGTCAGAGTCGTGGCGCTGCGCGCGTTCACCTGGGTCGAACGGATTCTACCTTGCGGTCCCTTCACGCCCTGGCGCGCGTGCTTAAGCTAACCTCCGATGGCGCCGTCGTTGTCCGGCATCTCGGTAGTCGTCCCCGCATACAACAGCGAGCTCTCGTTGCCGGAGCTCGCGCGACGTCTTCAGGTCGTGCTGCGCGAGGCTGCCCAGAAGTACGAGCTGATCCTCGTCGATGACGGCAGCCGCGACCACACCTGGGACGTCATTTGCGGCCTGGTCGAAAGCAACGACTGGATCCGCGGCGTGCACCTGATGCGGAACTACGGTCAGCACAACGCGGTGCTGTGCGGCATCCGCCTCGCGCGATACGACGTGACGGTGACGATGGACGACGACCTCCAGCATCTGCCGGAGGAGATCCCGAAGCTGATCGAACGCCTTCAGCCGAACGTCGACGTCGTCTACGGGACCCCGGCGCAGGAGCAGCACGGACTGTGGCGCGACGTCGCGACGCAGGTGACGAAGTTCGCGCTGCAGTCGGCGATGGGGGCGAAGATCGCGCGCAAGGCGGGCGCCTTCAGGATCTTTCGCACCCAGCTGCGCGACGCCTTCGCCGCCTACGACGGGCCGTACGTCAGCGTTGACGTGCTGCTCACCTGGGCCACGACTCGTTTCGACGCCGTAGCGGTGCGTCACGAGCCGCGGCGGCTCGGCGTGTCGAACTACACCTTTCGGAAGCTGGTGGTGCACGCGCTCAACATGCTCACCGGGTTCAGCACGTGGCCGCTGCAGCTGGCGAGCCTGATCGGGTTCGTATTCACGGTGTTCGGCATCGCCGCGCTGCTGTTTGTCGTGATCCGATTCCTGATCCAGGGCGGCAGCGTGCCCGGCTTCTCGTTCCTCGCTTCGATCATCGCGATCTTCGCGGGGGCGCAGCTGTTCTCGCTCGGAATCATCGGCGAGTACCTGGCCCGGATGCACGCAAGGTCGATGCAGCATCCGACGTACGCGGTCCGCGAGGTGGCGGAGCAGCGCGGCCGTAGCAAGCAGGTCGCGAGCGAGCTGCAGCCCGCGGGCAGGGAGGCGACCAAGCCCTGACCTCCGTCGTGCTCGTGACCGGCATCGGCGGAAACGTCGGCCAGGGAGTTCTTCGAGTCTTGCGTTCGCTGCCGCACGAGCTTCGAATCGTCGGCACCAACACGCACCTGATGTCCGCGGGAAACCACCTGTGCGACCGCGTGCACGAGGTCCCCATCGCGTGGGACGAGGGTTACATCCCGGCGATGCAGAAGATCTGTGCCGAGGACGGGGTGCAGCTGATCATCCCGGCCACCGACTTCGAGGCGTTTCACCTTTCTCGAGCGGCGGAGGTGCTGCCCCGGCTGGTCTCGTCGCCGAGCGCCACAGAAGAGCTGTTCCTCGACAAGCTCCTGACGGCGCAAGCATTCGATGCGGCCGGCATCGCCTTCGCCCGGTCGTCAACCCCGGGCGGCTACCACGGCGAGTTCCATAACACGGTCGTCAAGCCGAGGCGTGGATGGGGATCGCGTGACGTCCACTTCGATCCCGAAGAGCCTTCGGCATTCGCCGATGACTTCGTCGTCCAGGAGCGTCTTAACGGCATCGAGCTGACGGCGGCGTTCTACGTGACCCAGGCGAAAGACGTTCACGCGACGATCGTGCTCGAGCGCACGCTCGCGCATGGCACCACGGTTTCAGCCCGCACGGCTTTCGAGCACCAGGCGGTGGTCCGAGACCTCGTCGAGCGGATGCACGAGAACTTCGACATCTCCGGGCCGTGCAACGTCCAGGCGATCCTCGAACCAGGAGGCAGATTGGTTCCGTTCGAGGTCAACTGCCGCTTTTCAGGCACGACCTCGATACGCCACAACTTCGGTTTCAGAGATGTCGAGTGGGCGGTGCAGGAGCACTTGCTCGGATCGGCGCCCAGCCCGCCGATCCTGACCCGCGGACGCGCGGAACGGATGCTGGTCGACGTCATATATCCGGAGGCGGGCGATGGAGATGTGGGGACGCGGGAGTCCCGGTTCGTGGTCTTCTAAGCGCGTGTCATCCGTCTCTGCGCAGTACGACGAGATTTGGGACACCGTCTACGGGGGCATGCAGTCGGTTGGACCGGTGCACCGGCACATGCGTCGTCTGTTGAAGCCCATCCTGGCCGGCCTCCAATACGAATCCCTGCTTGACGTCGGCTGCGGACGCGGAGACAACATCGGCCTGCTGTCGGCGGGGCATCGACTGAAGAAGGTCACCGGGGTCGATGTCTCCAACCGCGCGCTCGAGCAAGCGCGGGCATCCGTCGCGGGCGACTTCCAGCAGCTGGACGTGCAGGTCGCCCGGCTGCCCGGCACGTGGGACCTGGTCTTCAGCTCCCTCCTGCTGGAGCATCTTCCTGACGACGAGTCCGCTCTTGCCAACATGCGCGCCATGACCGGCCGGCACCTCGTGGTGACCACCATCGCCGGCGATTTCGATCGATACAAGGCGTGGGACGAGCGCGTCGGCCACGTTCGGAACTACAAGGTTGGCGAGCTCGAGACCAAGCTGGCGAGGGCGGGGTTCGAGCTGAAACGGGCGCTCTACTGGGGATTTCCGTTTTTCAGCCCGGTGGCGAGACTGCTGCAGAACCGCTCCCAGGTCGCGGCGGGCAAATTCGGCACCGGTGCGCGCCTGGCCGCCGAGGCGATGTACCTGACCTACTTCCTCAACTCGAGCCGGCGCGGAGACCTCCTGATCGCCGTCGCGGGTGTCAAGTGATCACGTAGGGGCCACTCCAACTCAAAACCTCCGGCTCGGGTAAGGCCCGCTTTATAGTGGCTAGCCCCCGATGGCCCGTCTCCTCGGCGCACTGGTTGTGTCCTTCCTGACCGTTACGGCTGTCGCCCCGTCGACAGTGGCCCTGGCCGCGGGCAAACGGTCCGAGGTCGGAGTGTCCGCCAAAGGCGTGATGCCGGGCGCCCGCCCGGTGCCCCGAGGCGGCTTTGCTGCGAGGGGCGTCACTCATCAGAGCAAGCCGTGGCTTTCCATTCAGCACCCGGCGACGTCGGCGAACGGCGGCGTCCGAGTCACGACGGCTTCGGCGTCGCCCCAGCCCCCGAAGGAGACCGCCGGACCGTTCAACTTCCTTGGGCAGTCGGTCGGCAACCCATACACCCCACCCGACACCCAGGTCGCGGCCGGCCCCGGCTATCTCCTCGAGGCGGTCAACGACGAAGCCGCGGTCTTCACGGACGCCGGGGTTCAGGTCGGACCGACCCTCGCGCTCCAGAGCTTCTTCCCTCTCGAGAATGGCTTCTTCTACACGGATCCTCGGGTCGCGTTCGATCCGATCGGTGGTGGTGGCACCTGGTACATCACCATCCTCGAGTTCATGACGACCCCGCACTTCGCGAGCCGCATCTACATGGCGACCTCGTACAACCCCAATCCTTCGATCACCGGCTCATGGACCTACGCCAAGATCTGGCCCAACCCCGCCATCCCCGCCGAGCAGTCGGTTGCGGACTCGCAGATCTGCGACCAGCCGCAGCTGGGGTTTTCGGGGCTGATCATCACGATCTCCTGCAACAACTTCACCCCACCGCAGAACTTCACGGGGGCGCTGACCCGCGTGATCGACAAGCTCGACCTCCTGAACCCCGGCCACGCGGTCGTCTACCAGGATCTCCTCGCCAGCGGCGATTCGCTCAGCCCGGCCCAGAGTTACGGCAAGACCGGAACCCAGTACGTGGTCTTCAACGCGCATGCGACGCCAAACTTCGCCGGCGGCATCGCGATCTCGGGACGGCCCGACAGCGCTTCGGGTAGCAGCGCCAGCGAATTCGACCTGCCGATCCAGCAGAGCACATTGCCACCGGCCGCCGACCAACCCGGCACGCCAGAACAGATCGACTCCGCAGACAACCGTTTCCAGGTCGCGACATGGCGAAACGGAATCCTGTGGACGGGCGGCGACGACGGATGCAAGCCGAGCGGCGACACCGTGCTGCGATCGTGCCTGCGCCTGGTCGCGGTCAACACGGGGACGATGACCGTCCAGCAGGATTTCGACCTCGGCGTCAACGGTCTCCACCTGATGTATCCCGGCGTGACCACGGACGGCTACAACGACATGTTCGTGTCGTTCACGGTGTCGGGCACGACCCAGTTCCCGTCCCTCGAATACACAAGCCAATTCGTGGGCGAGGCCGCCGGCACCGTGGACGGCATCCAGATGATCGCCGCGGGTCAGGGCTTCTACACCGACTCCGTCCCCAACCCGGGCACGCATACCCACCGTTGGGGTGACTACGGCGAGGGCACGCCGGACCCGGTGGATCCGACGGAGGTCTGGCTGGCCGGCGAATACGTCCCAACCACCGGCACCGACTGGGGAACGGCCGCCGCCGAGGCGACCCTGCGCGCGCCCTGCGATTCCGGCTCGGTGGTTGCGGACATGGCGTCGCCGCAGCCGCTGACCGCGCATCCGACTTTCACGGCCACGGTGGGCGGCTGCTCGCAGGCGCCGGAGTATTCGTTCTGGCTCTACGGCAAGGTCAACGGGACCGCGCAGTGGGTAAACGTCCAGCCGTACAGCGCGTCGAACACGTATCAGTTGAACTACCCGGGACTCAGCTACGGCACCTACTCGATCGACGTCTGGATGCGCAACGTAGGATCGGCCCTCCAGTACGAGACCTTCGGATTGATGTCCTGGGTGATCGGCGGCTGCAACTTCGCCACCACGACAAATACCTCGGGCACCACCTACACCACCGCGGCCGGGGGCGTGGCCTGCGCAACCCCGGAATTCAAAGTGTGGATGGTGGGCAAGGGCCTGCCCTGGACGGTGGAGAGTGGCACCGCCAACGGCGGCTGGACATCGTCCCCGACGTTCGATGCAAGCACGGTCAGCGGGCTGGCGCCGGGGACGTATTCGATCGACGTCTGGGTGCGCGAAAAGGGAGTCTCGACCGATCCGACCTACCTCGAGACCTGGGGCCTCTCGACATTTGTCAAGGGCACCACGGCCTGTTCCACCAGCCAGGTGAGCCTTGTGGCGGCGCAGGCCTCACCGCACTCGACAGGGCTTGCCTCGGTGGACTTCACGGCCGCGGGATGTGGCGCTTCGGCGCAGTACGAGTACTACCTGTATCCCGGTGCGCATGGTGGGTATCAATTGCTGCGCGGCTGGGGGGCCGGCTCCTATAGCTGGCAGACCGCCGCCCAGGCGGCCGGCAACTACAGCATCGTGGTGTGGGCCAAGCAGGCGGGCTCGACCACGCCGGACTACGACAGCTACGCCCTCTACTCCTATGAGTTCAACGGCGCCACGTCGGCGACGCTGGCCACCAACCTGCCCAGCCCGCAGCGGCAGAGCGCCGGCGCGATCACTCTCACCGCGACTTCGATGGGCGCCTCGACCCCGGAGTATTCGTTCTGGGTGCTCGGGCCGGGCAGCTCGGCGACCTGGGTCAACGTCCAGCCTTACAGCACGGCGAACACTGCTATGTGGACCCCGCCAAGCATTGGCACGTTCGCGGTGGTGGTCTGGGTGAGGCAGAAAGGTGGTGGCACGCCCGCGAACGCCTACGAGACCAACGCCATGTTGAGCTTCTCTTCGACGCAATAATCGGGCCCTCTCGCCGTTCGCACCCTCAGACCATGTCGCGATGGCTTCGTCGCGCCGTGACTTTGCTCTGTGCCTCGAGCCTGCTGTGGTCAGGGCAGGCAGCTCACGCCCCGCTCGCCTATCACAGGGTGGCCGCGACGCTTCCGGGCGGCCCGCTTCAGTTCGGGCTGGGAAATCAGCCGGGCGATCTCGCCTGGATGACAGGCAGCAAGATTCCATGGGGTTACCGCTACACGTACCTGTCGGCCGGCGTGAACACGACTCATGGCTGGGAGACCTGGAACAGCCCGGCAGGTCAGTACGCGACCTACTACATGGACGCTTCCCAGGCCAACGGCTACATCCCGGTGTTCAGCTACTACGAGCTCCTGCAGTCGAATCCTTCGATCGGCGCGACCGAGCTGGACCGCGACTACAACAACCTGAACAACGCGACGACGATGAACGCCTACTACGCCAACTTCGCGCTTCTGATGCAGAAGGCGGCCGCGTTCGGACAGCTTGTCGTCGTCCACGTCGAGCCGGACCTCTTCGCCTACATGGAGCACAAAGCGGGCGGCGGTGACGCGTCGACGGTGAGCGCCTCGGTCGCGAGCTCCGGCTATCCGGGCCTGTCCGCGTTCCCGAACACCTTCCAGGGTTTCGCGTGGGCGCTGCTCAAGCTCCGCGACACGATCGCTCCCAACGTCGCGCTGGCGTTACACGCTTCGACCTGGGCGAGCGGCGTGGACATTGGCCTGAACACCGACCCGACTTACAACATGGCCGCCGACGCCGACAAGGTCGCGGCCTTCCTGGGTTCGGCCGGGCTCGCGCCGAACGCATTCGCGAGCACCTTCGACCTGGTGTTCAACGACGTCGCCGATCACGACGCGGGCTACACCGGGCGCTGGTGGGATCGATTCGACACGACGCTGCCGGATTTCAAACAGTGGCTGACGTGGATGACGGAGCTACACGCGAAGACGGGTCGTCAGCTCGTCGTGTGGCAGGTGCCGGTCGGCAACCAGTACTACCGGACGATGAACCAGACCGACGGTCATTACCAGGACAATCGCGCCGAATACTTCCTCAGTCACGTTTCTGCACTGCAGGGGGCTGGCATCGTGGCCGTGCTTTTCGGCGCAGGCAACGCCGGGCAGACCACGTACACCGACCTGAAGGCGGACGGGATCACCAATCCCGCCCCGGTCTCGACGTTTGAATGCAGCCTCTGCAACACGAACGTCTCCTCATGGGCAGACGACGACGGCGGATACCTCCGTGTCTTCGTCGGCCAGTACTACCAATCGATCGCGGTGCCTCCGTGCGTCTCCGGATCGGTGAGCGCCAACGTGGCGTCGCCACAGGCGTTCGGCGCCGCGGTCACGTTCACGGCCGGCGCCTCGGGCTGCGCGGGCACGCCGGAGTACGAGTACTGGATCTACGGCAACG
>JAMXLM010000032.1 GCA_024280995.1 Candidatus Dormiibacterota bacterium | reverse complement strand
CTCGCGCCGAGGCTCTCGCCAAACAAGACCGTCGAAGGCCTGTGCTTCGGGATGCTCGGGTCGGTGATCGCGATCTTCATCGCGGGCCTTTACCAGACCTGGCTGACCCAGGGCGACGCCCTTCTGCTCGGCGTCGGCGTCGCCGTCATGGCGCCGCTGGGCGATTTGTTCGAGTCGCTCGTCAAGCGCGATGCCGGGGTCAAGGACGCCGGTACGCTGTTCGGCGCGCACGGCGGCGCGCTGGACCGGCTCGACGCCGCGATCTTCACGGTCGTGGTGGGCTACTACATCTGGCTCGCCGTCCAGCCCTGAGGTCGTGATCAGGACAGGGCCGCCCGTCCTAGACTGGGGGCGGTGCCCCGCCGCATTGCGATCCTCGGCTCCACGGGCTCGATCGGCACGCAGGCGCTTGACGTCATCTCGCGCTCGCGCGGCGAGCTGTCGGTCGTGGCGCTGAGCGCCGCCGGCTCGTGGGAGACATTGCTCAAGCAGGCGCGCCGACACGGCGTGCGCAAGGTGGCGATCGCCGATCCCGATGCGGCCGCCCAGGCCAGCGAGGCCTGGACCGGAGGGGAGGTGCTGCCCGGTCCGGACGGAGTGGTCAAGCTGATTGCCGACTGCGAGTGCGACATGGTCCTGAACGCGATCGTCGGCTCGGCCGGACTGCTCCCGACCGTGGCCACGCTGACCGAAGGCATCGACCTGGCGCTGGCCAACAAGGAGTCGCTGGTCGTCGGCGGCGAGCTCGTCACCGCCCTCTCACAGGCCACAGGCGCGGCGATCATCCCGGTCGACTCCGAGCACTCGGCCCTTCATCAGCTGCTCGGCGCCGAGCCGCCGGGGACGGTCGATCGGCTGATCCTGACCGCGTCGGGCGGCCCGTTCCGGGGTCTCAGGCGCGAGGATCTGGAGCGCGTCACGACCGAGCAGGCGCTCGCCCACCCCACGTGGGCAATGGGCGGCAAGATCACGATCGACTCGGCGACCCTGATGAACAAGGGCCTCGAGCTGATCGAGGCCCACCACCTGTTCGGCACGCCGTACGAGCAGATCGACATCGTCGTCCACCCCCAGTCGATCGTGCACAGCCTCGTCCAGCTGTGCGACGGCGCCACCATGGCTCATCTCGGCTATCCCGACATGCGCGTGCCGATCTCCTACGCGCTGAACCATCCCGACCGGGTCGACGTCCCGGTCCGTCCGCTGAATCTCGTCGAGGTGGGCGCGCTGACCTTCGAGCCTGTGGACGAGGAGACGTTCGGCTGCCTGCGGCTGGCTCGCGACGCCGCGCGGGCGGGAGGGACGGCGACGTGCACGCTGAACGCCGCCAACGAGGTGGCGGTCCATGCCTTCCTTCGAGGCCGGCTGCGCTTCCTCGATATCGCCGACGTCATCGAGGAGACCCTGGGCATGTTGCCGCCGCGGCCGGTCCACTCGTTCGATTCCCTCGGCGCGGCCGACGCGGAGGCGCGCCGCGTGGCCGGCGACCTGGTCGCCGAGCGTGCCGCCGCGTAACGACAGGCACCCAGAACCCAGAACACGTGTCCGGATTCAGCCCCGCCAGCTCGCTCTTAACGACCTCTCATCCGAGACTGCCAGACTAGGCCTCTCCTATGTCGTACGTCCTCGCCTTCCTCGGCTTCGTCGCCCTGATCATCCTGCACGAGTTCGGGCACTTCGCCGCGGCCAAGGCCGTGGGGATGCGGGTCGAGCGCTTCTCGCTGTTCATGGGCCCCCTGCTGGTCAAGGTCCGTCGCGGCGAGACCGAGTACGGCATCGGTCCGTTCCCGATCGGGGGCTACGTGCGGATCACGGGGATGAACCCGCACGAGGACATCCCCCCCGAGGTGGTGCCGCGCGCCTACTACAACCAGAAGGTCTGGAAGCGCGTCGTGGTGATCCTCGCCGGGCCGGCCATGAACCTGCTGATCGCCTTCTTCATCGTGTGGGCGCTGGTCCTGTCGGCCGGGCAGACCAAGACCGTGAACGGCCAGCCCGTGCTCAACAAGAACGTCACGACTGTGCTTTCGGGCACTCCGGCCGCGCATGTCCTGCAGCCGGGCGACCGGATCGTCTCCGTAGATGGGGTGAGCAGCTCTCCCGAGGCGATCCGCACTCAGCTGGGAACCCATAGGTGTGCGGGGCGCCAGGTGAACGGATGCCTGTCCGCCACGCCGGCCAAGGTGGTGGTCAAGCGCGACGGCCGCTTGATGACCTTCGAGATCCGCCCGCGCTACAACGCGACCGACAAGCGGCCCGAGCTCGGCTTCAGCTTCGGGACCGTCTCGGAGCCCGTCGGCCTCACGCACGCCGCGTCGATCACGGTCAGCAACCTGTGGTCGGTCACCACCCGGACCGTCTCGACCGTCGTCCGCATCTTCGAGCCGCAGGAGCGCAAGCAGCTCCACTCGATCGTCTACGGCTACACCGCCACCCAGGAGTCGTTTGCCACCAGCACCACCCAGGCCCTGTGGGTTCTGGCACTGATCTCGCTGTCGCTGGCCATCATCAACCTGTTCCCGTTCCTGCCGCTCGACGGTGGGCACGTTTTCTGGGCCGTGGCCGAGAAGGTCCGGGGCAAGCGGATCCCGTTCGAGATCATGGAGCGCGCCGGCGTCGTCGGGTTCGTGCTGATCCTGATGATCTTCGTGATTGGCCTTACCAACGACATCTCGACGCTGTCTGGTCCTGGGATAGGGCTGAGGTAGGGGCGGCCACCGCTGATACCTTTCGCCCCGAAGCGCGTCAACTTTGAGGGCTGGAGAGGAGAAGCATGGAGAGCAGCACTATCTCGCCGGCGGTGGGGCGCGCGGTTGACGCGCCGACCGTGAGCGAGGCGCTCCGGCGCACCGCCGCGAATCACCCCGACATCGTCGCGGTCCGCACGGTCGACGACGGCGTGTCGCTGACCTGGTCGGAGCTGCTCAGCCGGGTTGACGACGTGGCCGGGGGGCTCGCGAAGCTCGGAATCAGCCGCGGTGACACGGTGGCGATCATGCTCGGCAACCGCCCGGAGTTCCATATCGTGGATCTGGCCGCGGCGATGCTCGGCGCCATTCCGTTCTCGATCTACCTGACCTACCCGCCCGAGGACATCCGTTATCTGATCGAGGACGCCGAATCGACCGTGGCGATCGTCGAACAGGCGTACGTC
>JAMXLM010000031.1 GCA_024280995.1 Candidatus Dormiibacterota bacterium | reverse complement strand
ATCACGGCGCGCGCCATCAGGAATGGCCCGGTGAGGTTGATCGCGACCACGCGGTCCCACTCCTCCAGGGGGACCTCGTGCGCCGGCCTGTAGCTGTCGAGCACTCCGGCGTTGTTGCACAGCACGTCGACGCGTCCGCCCCACTTCAGGGCGGCGTCGACGCATCGGCCTACGGAGTCTGGGTTGGCGACGTCCGCCTGGATGGCGAGCGCCCGGCTGGCGTCCGAGAGGTCAGCGACCGCGGCTTCGGCTCTCTCACCATCGATGTCGACCGCGGCGACACGCGCACCTCCGGCGACGAACTCCTCGACCATCGCTCGCCCCATCCCGGAGCCGGCGCCCGTGACGAGCGCCACTCGGTCCGTCAAGCCCATCGGCCTCACCGGCCCTTGAACACAGGGTGGCGCTTCTCAGTGAACGCCCTGGAGGCCTCGACCGCGTCCTCGGTCGTGAGAAGCACGCCGATGCTCTGCTTCTCGAGGTTGTAAACGGCCTCGATGTCCATGTCGCCGGCTTGCTGGAGCATCCGCTTGTGGGCGAGGATCGACAACGGGGAGTGCCGCTGCAGCTCGCGGATCAGTTGGACCGCGCAAGCATCGTTTTCCCCAGCCGGGACAACGCGGTTGATGAGGCCGATCTCGTGCGCCTCTTTGGCGTCGATGAAGCGACCCGTGAGCACAAGATCCCGCGCGCGCGCCATGCCGATGCTCTGCGCCAGGAGTTTCGTCACGCCTCCAGTGATGCTCATCCCGGCGTGGCACTCGGGAAAGCCGAACACGGCGGTTTCGTCGGCGACGATCAGATCGCAGTCGAGCGCGACTTCGCAGCCGGCCCCGACCGCGTAGCCCGCCACGCTGGCGATCACCGGCTTGCGCGCCGCGCGCATGACCCGCGCCACCTGCATCCAGTCTTCCGTAACGCCTTCGATGATGTCCGTGACCGTGAGCTTTCCGGAGGCGAGGTCGTCGAGCTCTTGGACCATCTCGCGCAGATCGGCACCGGCGGCGAAGGTGTTCGTCGTGCTGCTGACGATGATCCCGGCGATCCCGTCGTCTGCGCTTGCCTCCTCGAGGTGCTGCACGCAGAGGCGCGCCTCTTGCGCGCCCACCGCGTTGCGCACCTGCGGCCGGTTGAACCTGATGAAGACGATGTCGTCCTGCTTCTCATAGACGACGGAGCTCGTGGTCGTGGCGGTGCCCATGGGGATGTCCTTTCTTCGCCGCGTTTTCAGAAGGTGACGACGTGGATGTCTGAGTTCGAGGGGTCACGAGCCGTCTCGATCGCGTCCGCGATCTCGTCGAACGCATGCACCCGGACCGGGAACGGCGACAGGTCGAGCGCCCCGGACTTCACCAGCCGGATGGCCTCCACAAAGTCCTGCTGGCCCTTGCCGAAGCAGGCTCGCAGCTGAATTTCACGCTGGACGACATCGCGGTAGTAGTCGCTGAACAGGATCGTCGTCTCGCCGAGCGCTCCGATCAGCAGAGTCACGCCGAGCGTCCGCGTGCTCCGCGCCGCGTCGGCAATCGTCTCGCCCAGACCGACTAGCTCGACTGCCACGTCCACTCCTTGGCCTTCCGTGGCCGCGAGCACCGCCGCGACCGCGTCCTCAGCGCCACCATCCACGGTGGTGGTGGCGCCGCAGGCACGGGCAAGCTCCAGCGCAGCCGGTGCGGTGTCGATGCCGACGATCTCTGTGGCCCCGAGCGCGGCCGCGACCGCAATCGCAGCGGTTCCGACCAGGCCACAGCCGAAGACCGCGCAGGTGAATGGACTGTCGATCTCCGCTCGGCGGAAGGCGTGTACGAGTAGCGCGATGTTCGGCAGCAGCGTGGATTGCTCGAATGTGACCCGGTCCGGGATGCGGTACGCCGCGCGGGCGGGCACCTTCACGAATTCGGCCATCGCACCGGGCTGACCGGAGTCGATACCCAGCATGTGTGAATGCCGGCAGAGGTTGTCGTGCCCACTGACGCAGAACTCGCACTCACCGCAGTTCAGGAAGCCGTTGATGACCACGCGATCGCCCATTGACAGCGTCTGCACCCCCGCACCAACCGCATGGACGACGCCGGCGCCGCGGTATCCGGGCGTGTGCGGGAACGCGAAGCGCTCGCGATCGCGCACGGGGCCGTGCCCGGCCATGATCTTGACGATGTCGCCTCCGATCTGGCAGCACGCCACCCGCACGACGACCTCCTCGGCAGCAGGGCGGGGATCGTCGATGTCCTCGAGATGGACCGAATCGCCGAAACTGTGGAACGTGGCCGCTCTCATCGGACCACGAACCCTTCCGGCCAAGCGATCGGGATGTCCTCGTAGTGCGTGGCCTGGGTGTCACAGCGCAGCAGCATGTCGGCCGCCTTCTGCGGGATCGTCGTCCGCGCAGGCTGCTCGGCCCCGGCGAAGGCGATGATGGCGTCGAAGGACTCCCAGCGCGTGATGACGAGGAACTCGACCTCGTCGCCGTCGTCGCGGCGGTGGTAGAAGGCGCCGAGGAACCCCGGCATACCCACGTACCCGGGGATGACCTCCCGCGAGACGTAGCGCTCGTAGTCGTCGGCGTTCGCCGCGGCCGCCCACGCGTGCCAGACGCGCGCGATGCTGGCCTGCGACTCGTTCCGGCGCGGGTCGGCCGGATGACGCTGTGCCCGTGTCGTGGCCATGGCTCGATCCTGTTACTCGTCGTGCTCGTACCAGATCACGCGCAACTCATCGAAGCGCACGCGACGCGCCGGCGGCACCGGCAGCGTGGTCATCGAATGCTCGAGCACGGCCGGCCCGGAGATGACGTTGCCGCAATCGAGACGGTCCATGTCGTAGATCGGCGTGCTTACCCACCCGCCGTTCCAGTAGACGTCCCGCCTTCCCTTGAGCGCGGCGGCGGGCGGCGTTGCGCTCGACATTGGGAACCGTTTGACGACCGGCTTGACCTTCGGCACTGCTGCGTCGAGGAACACGCCGGTGATCAAGTAGCCGGCTTCGGGGTGACGGGCCCCAGCGGGATAGGTCTTGCTATACGTCTGTTCGAATGCCTCACAGGCGGCGTTTACGTCGCCGATCGAGGTAATGCTGCCCTTCTCCACGTAGGCGTTCCAGCTCGAGAAGAGCTGGCCCACATAGCGGGCCGCGATCCCGTAGCGGACGACGACCTGACTCGGGTCGAAGCCTTCGGCCTCGAGTTCCGCCAACGCCTGCCGTTCAAGGTCCCTCCAGGCGTTCGTCATCGGTTGCGCGACCGCCACCTTGTCTTCGTCGGAGAGCTCCGGGAGAAAGGCGCAGTTGACCGACTTCTCATAGCGATGGAAGTACTCGGCCATCGCGGCACCGAACGCTGAGAACGCCGCCGCCCATGGCACGGT
>JAMXLM010000030.1 GCA_024280995.1 Candidatus Dormiibacterota bacterium | reverse complement strand
GCGGGCGGCTGGCCGGCGGGCGGCTCCGGGGCGCGACGTTCCTCGGGAGGTGGCTCGGGCGGAGGCGCGTCGCTGGGCGGGCCGGCGTTCATGTGGCGTGCAATGTAACGGGTTTCTTAACAGTCTGTGCAGTGAGATCTCGAACCGGTCAGGCGTCCTTCCGCCACCGCAGCGGCGGACCGAGCTTGGCTTCGAACATGCCGGCGACCTCGCCCTTCCGGGCATGGCGACCGAGGGCGGCCTTGCTGAAGACCAGCTCGCCGTCCAGCGTCACGTCAAATCGGCCGTGGTCGGCGCTCTGAAGCCGAACGTCGCGGAAGATCGGCGCCCAGTTGGCGAGGATCTCGGTGGCCAGGCTCACGGCCTGGTCGAGATAGTCTCAAGGGACGCAGAACTCGATCAGGGCTTCGTGCTTTGGGTTGATCATCTTGCTGAAAGTCTGATCATCCGCGGCGTGGGCGGTGATGGATCTTCGCCCGCATAGGCGACTTTGGCCAGATCGGCCGCGATCGTCGGGTAGGCTCCGCTTCGGAATGAGATCTCGGATTCTTTTGGCGATCACGCTCGGCGCGGTGGTCGTCGCGGCCGTTTGGCTGGTTGCCTCCGCGCCGAAGCCTTCGACGTCAGACTTCAGGAACGCGAGCGCTCCGTCTGCGATCCCCAAAATTTTGGGCAGTCCGACCGTCAGCCCAGCACCTAACGATCCGTGCCACGTCGCGGGCGTGACCTACTGCGCCCTGAATCCGGCGGTGACCGAGACAACCATCCGCTCGACGATTTGCGTCACGGGTTGGACGGCCACGATCCGGCCGCCTGAGTCGTTCACCGAGCCGCTGAAGCTCCAGCAGATGCGGACCGAAGGTCTCAGCGGCGGCACGAGCAACTACGAAGAAGATCACAGAATGCCGCTCGAACTCGGCGGCGCGCCACGCGACGGGACGAACCTAAGCCCCGAGTCGCATTCGAGCTCCTATGCCAAGGATGCGGCCGAATCGGCTGCGAGGCGTCAGGTATGCGATGGTGCCGACCTCCGAACCGTTCAGGCTGCGTTCGTGGCAGACTGGCTGGGACCGTATCCCGCCTATCGAAGCACCTAGTCTCTCTTACCGAGCTCTTTCAGTGCGGAACTAACGGCGGTCAGGGCATCGTCCAATGTGTCGACTATCAGCCCGAGTTCAATGCTTCCGCTGATCGGCCTCCGCGGCGCTCGATTAACCTTGCCGCTTCGAATGTCGACCAAATCTCCGATGGCTTGATCGAGGCTTGAAATCGCGCTGTCTAGTTTCGTGTTCGGCATAGCCAAAGTCTGAAACCCTAGGGCGTGCGGTGCTCAATCTCTTTCGACGGTCATGTGCTGCCAACAGCACGTGATTTGTAAAAGTTTCGACCGGCCTTACATGCAGGAACTCTTGACCGCGCTCTTCGATCATCTGCACGTCTATGACGGCCAGATCACCGGTTACACGGCCAGGAAGGATCGCGAGGCCGAAGTCCTCGGTCTCATCGAGGCCGTTCGCCGGAGAGTCATCAAGGTGGGCGGTGATGGACTTGAACCAACGACCTCCTCGGTGTAAGCGAGGCGCTCTAGCCAGCTGAGCTAACCGCCCAAAAAAGCGCGCCGCCCAGTCTACCCACCGGGCAGCATGGTCAGCGCTTCGTTCAACTGGGTGTCCTTCGCGTACCCAAGAGACGGCTGCGTCACGTCGTACTCGTCCGTCGCGTTGGCAAGCGTCACGCTCACGTCCGGCGTCAGGCCCTTGTGGTCGATGGTCACCCCATTCGGCAGGTACCACCGCTCGACCGTCAGATGGATGTCCGAGCCGTCGCTCAGCACGAAGTCCTCCTGCACCGAACCCTTGCCGAAGGTCGTGGTGCCCACCAGCTTCGCGCGGCCGTGGACCTGCAGCGACCCGGCCACGATCTCGGACGCCGACGCACTGTTCGCGTCGACAAGCACCACCAGCGGGACGGTCGGCGCTGCGTGGGTCGAGCCCACCTCGTGGCGATCCGTCCCGCCACGGCCCCGTGTCTCGAATGTCTCCCCGGAGGTGACGAACTGGGTGATCACGTCGTCGGCCGCGGAGATGAAACCGCCGGGATCGCCACGCAGGTCGAGCACGACTCCCACCGAGCCCGGAAGCCCCGCGGCCAGCGCCTTGCCGAACTCGGATGACGTCTCCGTACCGAACTGGTAGATCCGGACGTACAGCACCCGGTTGCCGATCGTTGCCGAGC
Organism: Candidatus Dormiibacterota bacterium; assembly: GCA_024280995.1. Lineage (GTDB taxonomy): Bacteria > Chloroflexota > Dormibacteria > Dormibacterales > Dormibacteraceae > 40CM-4-65-16. Next base: position 16,729 of record JAMXLM010000030.1, on the reverse strand, counting down.
GCACCGTCGGCACCTGGATCTCCGCACGCGTGATCGTGAAGGTCAGCGTGTCGCCGCCACGCAGAATCGTCAGGGTCACCTTCGTTCCATCCGGACCCTGGATCAGCGCCGTCGCCTGGGCGGCGGTGATGCCTTTGATGTCCTTGTCCCCCACCTTCTCGATCTGGTCGCCGGCCTTCACGCCGGCGAGGGCCGCGGGTGAGCCGGTCACCGTGCCGGTGATCAACGGATAACCGCCGCTGCTGAAGCTCAGATAGATGCCGATCCCCGTGTATCGGCCCTGGTAGCTCTCCTGCAGCTGCTGGTACTGCTGCGGGTCGAAGTAGATCGAATAGGGGTCACCCAGGCCGTTGACGAGCCCCTGCACGGTCCCATGGGAAAGCTTGCTGGTGTCAACGTTGCCGTCGACGTAGTCGGCCTGGATCAGCCGGGCCGCCTCCTGCACGCCGGTCAAATCGATTCGCGACGAGGTGCGATGGCCGATGTAAGGCACCCATTCCGGGTAAGCCTGGTCTGTCCAGGCGCCGGCCAGAAAACCGATGACGAGCAGGAGCGCGACGGCGCCACCCCGCAGGGCGACGCGAGAGTTCATGGAACGGAAATTAGCAGCCGAGCCAGATGCACGGGTCTTTGTAAACGCCGCCGATGCGGATCTCGAAGTGCAGGTGCGGGCCCGTCGACCACCCGGTCGAGCCCTCGAAGGCCACCGTCGTGCCGCGCGGCACGACCTCGCCGCTGTAGAGCCCGGGCGCGTAGCCGGACAGGTGGCCGTAGTAGGTCGAATAGCCGTGACCGTGGATGATCACGAGCAGGTTGCCGTAGCCGATGCTCCCCGGATACAGATAGGCGACGCCCGTGTCCGCGGCCACGATGTCGGTGCCGTACGGGCCGGCGATGTCGACCCCGGTGTGGATCTTGTGCGGCCACGGGCAGTTCGGGTCGTACACCTCCAGGTAGAAGCTCGAGCAGCCGAAACCCTGGGTGATGCAGCCGTAGCCGCACGCAGGCATCGGCCACTGGAAAACGCCGTTGCCGCCTCCCGCCTTCTCGGCCGCGGCCGCGTACTGCTGCGACAGCTGAGCCACCTGGGCGTCGATCGCCGCCCGCTCGGCCACGACTTTCGCGTACTGGTCCTGGAGCTGGGCTTCCAGCACCTGCTCCAGCGCCAGCGCCGCGGCCTGGGTCTGCTTGTTCTTCTCGAGGTCGGCCTCGGTCGCCTTCTGCTGCTGAAGGAGGATGCCGACCTGGGTCCGCTGCTGGTCAAGCGCGGCGTTGGCGACGTCGAGCTGGACGTGCTCCTGCTGCAGGTCCGTCAGCAGGCGATGATCCGATTGCGTCACCTGCTGAGCGCCCACCAGCCTGTTCATCAGCTGGTTGATACTGCTCGACGTCAGCACCAGCTGGATGTAGTTGATGCTGCCGTGGGCGTCAATGTAGCGCAATCGCTGGTTCAGCACCTGGTCCCGCACGACGGTCCGAGCCTCGATCTGGATGACCGCGGCCTCGCCGAACCTCATCTGCCGGTTCAGGTCGTCGATTGCCTTCTGAGTCGTTGCGATCAGTGCCTGCTGCGCCGAGATCTGGTTTTCGAGGCTCGCGATCATCGAGTCGATCGCGTTGATCTGGGCGACGCTGTTGGAGATCTGGCGATCGAGCGCCTGCAGCTGTTCCTGGTTGTTGACCTGCTGCCCGATTCCGTTGTTGTACGCGACGCACGCCTGGTAGACGGCGGGCGGGTCCCCGGGAAAGCAGTAGATCGCGGCCACCTGCTGCGCGCCCTGCGGGATAAGCCACCCGACGGTCGCGAGCATCGAGGCGAGCACGAATCGTCTTTTCAAATCGCTAGATCCTCACGTAGCGCCGCACGCCTATGTAGCTGCCCAATGCGCCCAGCAGCGCGCCCGCAAGCAGCAGGTCACGCGCCAGGCTCGAGATGAACGCCGGGTCGTAGCTCAGCGGGATGAAGCCGACGTCCGTCTTGAAGCGCACGACCACAGGCTCGTAGCCGACGGCCAGGAGCGCGAGCGCGATCGACGCCGCGATCAGCCCGGTCATCACGCCCTCGAGCACGAACGGCCCGCGGACGAACCACTCCGTCGCACCGACGAGCTTCATCACCTCGATCTCCTTGCGCCGGTGATACACGGCGGTGCGGATGGTGTTCATGACGATCACGATCGAGACGATGAGCAGGATGAACAGCAGCCCATCTCCGGCAAGGCCCAACCAGTAAGAGAGCTGAAGCATCCGGTTGATGAAGTCGCCCTGGTAGTTCGTCGGGTCGGTCGGATCGACACCTGGCCATTGCCGCGCCTGGGCGTCGATCGCCGCGACGTCGTCGAGGTTCTTGACCTGGACGTCGAGCTTGGCGTCGAGCGGATTGCCTTCGATCTGCTGGGCGAGGATGAAGTTCTGCGGGTCCGACTTGAACTGCGTCAGCGCTTCGTCCTTGGTGACGAATTTGACGCTAGCGACCCGAGGATCGGCGGCCAGCTGGGTCTGGTAGTCGTAGACGGTCTGGAGCGGGGTGTCGTCAGACACGTTGATCGAGATCTGGCTGACCTTCTCCCGGAACCCGTCGAGCACCTGCGAGAACGCGTGGCCGACGAGCAGGTTGATGCCGGCGAGGATCAGGATGAGCGTGATCGACAGCACCGCGGCGAGACTGACGGTCAGGTTCCGCCAGAAGCTCTGCCAGGCGCTGTTAAGCGCGAACTTCAGATTTCGCAAAATCATCGTGATACCTGCCTGATCTGTCGTCGCGGGCGATCTGCCCCGAGTCGATGGCGATGACGCGGCGCCGGAGTAGGTCGACGATCTCGCGGTTGTGAGTGGCCATGACGACCGTCGCGCCGCGGGCGTTGATGCGCAGGAAGAGCTGCATGATCTCCCACGCCGTCGCGGGGTCCAGGTTGCCGGTCGGCTCGTCGGCGATGATGAACCGCGGCGCGTGGACCAGGGCGCGAGCGATCGCAACGCGCTGCTGCTCACCGCCTGAGAGGTTCGCCGGGTAGGTGCTCTCCTTGCCGTAGAGGCTCACGGTGTCGAGCGCCTCGGCGACCCGGTCTCGGACCTGGTGGTCGGAAGAGCCGAGCACGCGGAGAGCGAAAGCCACGTTCTCGTACACCGTCAGGTTCGGCAGGAGCTTGAAGTCCTGGAAGACGAGGCCCACCTTGCGCCGGTAATGCGGGAGCCTGCGCCGCTTCATGCGGCCGAGCTCGACGCCGTCGACGAAGATCTTGCCCTTCGACGGCTTCTCCTCCCGGATGAGAAGGCGCACAAGCGTCGACTTTCCGGCACCCGACGGCCCGACCAGGAACAGGAAGTCGCCTTCCGGCACCTCGAGGTTGATGTCGCGAAGGGCTTCCGTTCCAGTCGGATACGTCTTGTGGACGTGCTGGAAGCTGATTACGGGCCGTGTTGCGAAGTCCGGTGTCAAAACCATTGGCTGAGTCTCTTGGTGTGGCGTTACGCGCCGGCGGGCGCGTGTGGCTAAGTCGCGGGCAGTATACCCGAAGGTCCCCTGAATTCCAAAGGCTTCCCTGAGCGCCAAACACCCATGTAACGGGTGGGTTTTACGAGACTTGCGAGCGCGCTTGGGTGCCCTGGCCCAGGCGCCACCGGAGCCACGCCTCGATGAAGGGGTCGATCTCGCCATCGAGCACCGCCTGGGCGTTCCCCACCTCGTATCCGGTGCGGACGTCCTTGACCAGCGTGTACGGCTGCAGGACGTAGTTCCGGATCTGAGACCCGAACTCGGCCGGCATGACCTGGCCCCGGATCTGGTCGAGGTGCTCGGCCGCTTCCTGCTGCTGGCGCTGGAAGAGCCGCGCCTTGAGCACCTTCATCGCCATCTCGCGGTTCTTCATCTGCGAGCGCTCGTTCTGGCACGTCACGACGATGCCGGTGGGCAGGTGCGTGATCCGGACGGCGGAGTCGGTCTTGTTGACGTGCTGGCCGCCGGCCCCCGTCGAGCGGTAGGTGTCGATGCGGATGTCCTGCGGGCTGACGACGACGGCATCCTCGTCCGAGCTCTCGAGCTCGGGCATCACCTCGACCAGCGCGAAGGAGGTATGCCGGCGGTGGTTCTGGTCGAACGGCGAGATTCGCACCAGCCGGTGGACCCCATGCTCGGAGCGCAGCAGGCCGTACGCACGCGCGCCGCGGACGATGAAGGTCACGCTCTTCAAGCCCGCCTCCTCGCCGCGTGACTCGTCGACGATCTCGGTCTCGAAGCGGCGGTTCTCCGCCCACTTCAAGTACATGCGCAGAAGCATCTCGACCCAGTCCTGGGCCTCGATGCCTCCCTGACCGACCGAGATCGTGACGACCGCGTTGTGGTTGGCGTACGGGTCGGTGAAGAGCAGGTCGAGCTCATGGGAGCGAAGCTCCACTCCCAGCTCGGCGATCTCCCCCGCGACCTGCCGGTCGAGATCCGGGTCGTCCTGGGCCAGCTGATCCAGCTCCACCAGGTCGCGCGAGCGGCGCTCGAGGCGATCCCAGGTGGCGATCAGCTCGCGGTTCTCGGAGGCCTCGCGGGCCAGCTGACCGGCCCGGCGCGGGTCGTCCCATGCGCCGGGTCTGACGAGCTCGGCGTCTAGCTCGTCGGCCCTCTTCGCCTTGACAGGCAGGTCAAAGGTGCTCCTTCAGCTGCAGGATCCGGTTCAAGAGCTCTTTGGGGTTCAGCTGTTCGTCCAAATTACTTTCCGTGGCACCTCTTGTACTTCTTACCCGATCCGCACCAGCACGGATCGTTGCGCCCGAGTTTAGCCGCCGCTCCCGCAGGCACCGCCGACTGGCCGATCGCGGCCGCCCGGCGCTGCTGGGCCTTGGGGGCACGGCCGGCGCCGTTAGCGCCATCGAGCTCTGCGGGACCGCTCTCGGTGACGTTGCGAACGACCGGCGGCGGTGGCGGAGCGTTGCGCTGCACCTGCACGCGGAAGATCGCCATCACGATGTTGCCCTCGATGCGCTCTCGCAGCTCGTTGAACATCTCGAAGGCCTCGTTCTTGTACTCGATGAGCGGGTCGCGCTGGCCGTACGCACGAAGGCCGATGCCCTCGCGGAAATGCTCCATCTGGGTCAGGTACTCCATCCACTGCCAGTCGATGGTTCGCAGCATCACGTCGCGCTCGACCATCGGCATCAGGTCGGGGCCGACCTCTTCGATCTTCTTCGCGTAGGCGTCCTCGGCCGACGCGTACAGGTGCTCGACCAGGCCGTCCTGGCCGTGGCCCAGCGCCTCGTCGGGGATCTCGCTCCCGGGCGCGATCGGCAGATACGTCGACATGTACTTGACCAGGCCTTCGAGATCCCAGTTCTCGGGGTGACGGCTCTCGCAGTTCTGGTCGACGCCCTTCTGGATGACGTCGCGGACGTAGGACATGATGTTGCCCCGCGTGTCGGCGCCTTCCAGCACCTTGCGCCGCTCCTCGTAGACGATCTGTCGCTGCTTGTTCATCACGTCGTCGTACTCGACGACGTGCTTGCGGGCGTCGAAGTGCATGCCCTCGACCTTCTTCTGCGCGCTCGCGATGGATCGAGCGACCCACGGGTGCTCGATCGGCTCGACCTCGAGGCTCGTCATCAGCCGGCCGATGCGATCGGCCGCCGGGCCGAAGATCTTCATCAGGTCGTCCTCCAGCGAGATGAAGAACTTGCTGGAGCCCGGGTCACCCTGGCGGCCCGCGCGGCCGCGGAGCTGGTTGTCGATCCGGCGGCTCTCGTGCCGCTCGGTGCCGATGATGTGCAGACCGCCCACCTCAGTCACGCCCTCACCGAGGACGATGTCGGTGCCGCGGCCGGCCATGTTGGTGGCGATGGTCACGGCCTTCGGCTGGCCCGCCTCGGCGACGATCGCCGCCTCACGCTCGTGCTGCTTGGCGTTGAGCACGTTGTGTTTGAGGCCGCGCCGCTCGAGCATCTTCCCGAGACGCTCCGACTTCTCGACCGACACCGTGCCGACGAGCACGGGCCTCCCCTGCTTGTTCATCTCGACGATCTCGTCGATCACCGCGTCGAACTTCGACTTCTCGGTCTTGTAGATCACGTCCGGGTTGTCCGCCCGAACCATCGGCCGGTGCGTGGGGATGACGACCACCTCGAGGGTGTAGATCTTGTGGAACTCCTCCGCCTCGGTCAGCGCGGTACCCGTCATGCCCGCGAGCTTGTCGTACTGCCGGAAGTAGTTCTGGACCGTGATCGTCGCGATGGTCTTCTGCTCCTGCTGGACCTTGACGCCCTCTTTCGCTTCCACCGCCTGGTGTAGACCGTCCGACCAGCGGCGGCCGGGCATGGTGCGCCCGGTGAACTCGTCGACGATCACGATCTCGGCGTCCTTGACCAGGTAATCGCGGTCGCGCAGGAACAGCGACTTGGCCTTGAGCGCCTGGTTGATCTGGTGGGCCTCGATGACGTTCTCGAGGTCGTAGATGTTCTTGATCCCGGTCCAGCGCTCCATCTTCGCGATGCCGTCTTCGGTCAGGGACGCGGACTTGTGCTTGAGGTCGACCTCATAGTCGTCCCCTTCTGTCAGGCGCGCTGCCCACCGTGCGTACTGGTAGTACTTCTCGGTCGACTCGTCCGATTGGCCCGAGATGATGTGCGGCGTGCGCGCCTCGTCGATGAGGATCGAGTCGACCTCGTCGACGATCGCGTAGTTGAGGTCACGCTGCGCACACTGCGAAAGGTCGCGGGCCATGTTGTCGCGGAGATAGTCGAACGCGAGCTCGGAGTTGGTCGCGTAGGTGATGTCGGCGGCGTACGCCTCTTTCTTGCTGACGGGCCGAAGATGCTGCAAGCGCGGGTCGGGATGCGTCTCGTCCAGGAACTCGGGGTCGTAGAGGTAGGTGCCCGACGTTCCGACGTTGACTCCGACGGTCAGGCCGAGCAGGTGGTAGATCGGGGCCATCCATCCGGCGTCACGGCGGGCCAGGTAGTCGTTGACGGTGACCAGGTGGACGCCCTTGCCCGCAAGCGCATTCAGGTAGAGGGCCAGGCTCGCGACGAGAGTCTTGCCTTCGCCGGTCTTCATCTCGGCGATCTTTCCCTGGTGCAGGACGATGCCGCCGACCAGCTGGACGTCGAAGTGGCGGAGGCCGATCGTCCGGCGGCTGGCCTCGCGGCACAGCGCGAACGCCTCGACGAGAGCTTCGTCGAGGTCCTCGGTCTCCTGGACCTGCTTGCGGAGCGCGTCGCTGCGCTCGCGCAGGGCGGCGTCGTCGAGCGCCTTGAGCTCGTCCTCGAGGCCGTTGACGGCGTCGGCGACGGCCAGGTGGCGCTTGACCTCGCGCTCGTTGGGATCGAACAGGCGGGTCAGGATGGCCATGACTGAACTAGATAGAGGTTACCCGGCCCGCGAGGATCTAAATCCGCGCTAGGGGACCACCGGCTCGATGACGGCCAGCGAACCGTCCGCCCGGCGTACCAGGATCTGGATCTCGCCCGAGTCCTCGTTCAGGTAGACGACGACCGGCTGGCCGTCCGCCTGGAGCTCGGACACGGCCTCCTCCTCGGACATCGGCCGGAGCTTGAGGCGCAGGCGCTCGGGCTCCTCAGAGCGCTTGCGGGCCTCCGGCTCGGCGGCCGGAGGCACCCGGACCGGCGAGGTCGCCTGACGGCGGTGGGTGATCTTCTCCTTGAACGCCACCACCTGACGGTCGATCTTGGCCAGGGCGAGGTCGAGAGCGGTCTGCGGGTCCTGGCCGCGCTCGCGGGCAGTGAGCACCGGCGTTCGGCGCCCGTCGAGGTGGACGATGATCCGGCAGACGAAGGTCGTGAGGTCGCTCTGCTTGCGCTCTTCTGAGAACTCCAGCTCGGCGTCCACCACCTTGCCGAAGTGGCGAGCGAGGCGGTCGAGCTTGCGCTCAGCCCCCTCACGCACCTCCTGCCCAAGACCGTTGGTGCGGTCGTGCAGGACGACCTTCACAATCCCGACTATAAGCCGGTCGTTTCGGGCTGTCTAGCGCTGCGCCGGCTTGTATCCGGGGGGTGGCGGGAAGAGAACCGTGATCTCTTTCGGAAGCGGAATTCCCTGGGTGAAGATCCGGTCGAGGATCTTCGGCCGAAGGCCCGTCGGGCGGAACTCCGCGATCACCTTGCCGTCCGGCGTGGCGCCCTTCTGCTCCATCACGAATATGTCCTGCATCGTGATCACGTCCTGCTCCATTCCCACGATCTCGGTGATCTGGGTGACCTTGCGCGAACCGTCGCGAAGGCGGCCGAGCTGCACGATGAGGTTGATCGCGCCCGCCACCTGCTGACGGATGGCGCGGACCGGCAGGTCGACGCCGGCCATCAGAACCAGCGTCTCGAGGCGCGCCAGGCCGTCGCGCGCGCTGTTGGCGTGGAGCGTGGTCATCGATCCGTCATGGCCGGTGTTCATGGCCTGGAGCATGTCCAGGGCCTCGCCGCCGCGACACTCACCGACCACGATGCGCTCCGGGCGCATACGCAGGGAGTTGATGACGAGGCGCTGGATCGTGATCTCGCCCTCGCCGTTGATGTCCTTGGGGCGCGTCTCGAGCCGGCAAACGTGCTCCTGGTGGAGCTGCAGCTCGGCGGCATCCTCGATGGTGACGATGCGGTCCTCTACCGGGATGAACCCTGACAGGACGTTGAGGAAGGTGGTCTTACCGGTGCCGGTACCCCCTGACACGATGATGTTGGCTTTCGCGAGAACGGCCGCCTTGAGGAAGCCGAAGCCGGCCTCGTTGCAGGTGCCGAACCGGATCAGGTCTTCGACCTGGTAGGGGTCGCGGGAGAACTTGCGGATCGTGAGCAGCGGGCCATTCAGGGCCAGGGGCCGAATGACCGCGTTGACGCGGGAGCCGTCCGCAAGTCGGGCGTCACAGAGCGGCGAGCGCTCGTCGATGCGCCGGCCGACGGTGCGGACGATGAACTGGATCACGTTGAGGAGCTGGTCCTCGTCCACGAACTTGATGTTCGTCAGAACCACCTTGCCGCCCATTTCGACGTAGACGTGGTCGTTGCCGTTGACCATGACCTCGGTCACGCGGTCATCCCGGATCAGCGGTTCGATCGGGCCGAGCTGCTGGTAGTACTCGTCGATGTTGATGCCTGGGATCCGGACTGCCATGCGGCAAAGCCTCCAGCTCGCGAAATTGAATTCGAAACCGAGCGCCAACTATACATTCACGCGCGCGATCGAGACCCCCGTTACGGGCCCTGATCCAGCCTCGTTCAGGGCTGCCGCGCAGGCGTTCAGAGTGGCCCCGGTGGTGGCCACGTCGTCGACGAGCAAGATGGCCTCGCCGCCCAGCGGCGGGCCTCGCCAGGCGAAGGCATTCCTCACGTTCTCGAAGCGGCCGCGGCGGTCCTTGCCGACCTGCGGTGGGGTGGCTCGGGTGCGGACGAGCGCTCCGGCCGTTGCCTCCAGGACCAGAAGCCGGCGCAGCTCGCGCGCCAGCAGCTCCGACTGATTGAACCCACGCTGAAGGACGCGGTCGCGATGCAGGGGGACCGCGACCACCCACCGCGCGGCGACGCCCTCGACCACGAGCCGCTCCGCGAGAAGGCGCGCAAGCGGGCGGGCGAGCCGGCGCCAACCTTCGTACTTGAAGCGATGGATCGCCCTCTCGGCCGGACCCTCGTACGCGACGGCCGAGCGCAGCCTGGTCAGCGAAGGCAGGCGCGCGCGGCAGCCGCAGTCGCTGCGCGGGGAGGGAACTTCGGCGCCGCAGCGGCGGCACAGCGGTTCTTCGAGGCGGCGGATCTTTGCGCGGCACGGCGCGCAGAGCCACGCACCGACGCGCCTGCAGCCGCCGCATCGGGGCGGCAGCAGGAGATCAAGCATCGGTCGTCCCCGCTTGCTGGGCACTTGGTGGCGAAGCGCGCTCGGCGCGCCGTCCTTGCCGCGCTTGCGCGCAGGTGGCCGGCAAAGCCGGCCGGAGGGGTCTGCGCCGATGCCCAATCGCCTCCTGCTCGTCGAGGACTGCGAGAATCCATACGGCAACGTCATCGGCGTTGCTGTCGATGGATGAGACCGGGATACGCAGAACGCGATAGCCCTCTGCCTCCAACCATGCTTGTCGTCGTTGGTCGTATGCCCAGGCAGCGTCGCCATCACGTGTCGGACCGTTTATCTCGACAACAAGACATGCGCCGGGGCAGTAGAAGTCGACGACGTATGGGCCGATGGGATGCTGGCGCCGGAATTTCCAGCCATCGAGCTTTCGGCCACGAAGCCGTACCCAAACTCGAAGCTCAGCTCCAGTCATCGACGACCTGAGTCTTCGTGCTCGTTTCGTCACTGCCAGAGTCATGCATCGACGATGGCGAAGCAAGAGCGGCATTGCTAGCCAGCCTGTTAAGACCCCTCCGGCGCTGCGCGCCACCTCCCCGCAAGCGGGGAGGATCCATCCCTTCCGGCGCTGCGCGCCACCTCCCCGCAAGCGGGGAGGATCCAGTACCCGGCGAGCGGGGAGGATCATTACCCGGCAAGCCGGGAGGATCTACCCGATGGTGACCTGGTCTCCTCGCTGGAGATCGATGTCGCGCGTTGAATCCGGAGGCAGCTCGAGCACGCTGTGCGCCCCCCACTCGAGCGGCACTATCCCCCACCACGCCGGCAGCCTCCGATAGACCTTCTTCACGCGCCCGCGGCCGTCGAGGAAGACGGCGTCGATCGGAAAGTTCATGAACATCATGTGGATCCCGTTGCAGGGCACGATCCACATCCCTCGCCCGGGCTCGAGCGTCTTGCGAAACATCAGCCCGAGGCCACGTCCGAACATCGTCCGCGGCGTCTCCAGCGATTCGGCCAGCACCTTCCCGCTTCGTTCGTGCACCGCGCGACGTTCGTCCATCGGCGATCCGATAGGTTAGTGAACCGGCGATGGATTTCGACAGCGATGGGGTGCGCCTGCATTACGAGGTCAACGGCCCGGAGGGCGGTACGCCGATCGTCCTCGTCCACGGCTTCGCCTCCGACTACCGCCTGAACTGGGTCGGGAGCCGCTGGCAGGAGACGCTCACCACGAACGGCTTTCGGGTATTCGGACTCGACCTTCGCGGCCATGGACAGAGCGACAAACCGCACGACGAAGCCGCGTACTCCGTCGAGGTCATGACGGGCGACGTCGTCCGCCTCCTCGACCACGCCGGCGTGGAGCAGGCCGCGTATCTCGGTTACTCGATGGGGGCCCGGATCGGACTCGAAGTGGTGATGGATCAGCCGAGTCGGATCACGCGCGCGGTGCTCGGCGGCATCGGGGCCAGCGGCGCAATCCAGCACTCGGAAGAGATTGCGAACGCCCTCCGGCGCGGCGAACCCACCGACGATCCCATCGCCCAGACCTTCTTCAACTTCGCGGCGGCGCGGCCGGCCAACGACCTGCTGGCGCTCGCCGCCTGCATCCGCGGGCTGCGTCCGGAGCGCGACCTCAAACGCCTGGGCGCGATCCGCACGCCGATCCTGGTCGTCGTCGGCGACCACGACGAGGTCGCCCGTAATGCGCCGGAGCTGATCGAGGAGATCCCGAGCGCTCGGCTGCACGTGATCCCAGGCCGGGACCACATGAGCACAGTCGTCGCGCGCGAGTTCAAGCAGGCCGCGCTGGACTTCCTGTCGGCCTAAAGCCTCTGAATGAAGCGCACGCGGCGCCTCGTCTTGCGCGCTTTCGAGTCCGTGGGCACGACCGAGATCGATCCATCTGCTTCTAGCTCTGCCAGTCGCACGTCCTTGGCTCCCTCGAGCCCGTGTTCACGAATCGCCATGTCGATCTCGTCCTGGGTGATGCCCTCACGTTCCATCGCCCCATCGATGTACTTCCCGTCCTTGATGACCACCGCGGGGGCGGGCGTGAACACCCGGTGCACCACCGGGATGCGATCCAGCTGACCGACTAGGTAATTGGCCGCCACCAGCGCGACGATGAGGACGATCCCACCGGTCAGCGAGGAGTCTGGCCCCGTCATCGCGGGCTGTAGGGCGTTCGCGACGAGCAGGATGAAGACGAGGTCGAACACCGTGAACTGCCCGATCTCGCGCTTGCCAAAAACGCGCAGAGCGACAAGGAGCGCCACGTACACCAGGACGGCGCGCAGCGCGAGCTCCCAGAGGGGAACGCTCGGCTGGAGCCAGGAAGGCGTGGTTCTCTTTTACCTCGGCCGCATGAGGATCAGCACCGCGGGGCCGAGCAGGACGATCCACAGCGTCGGGAAGATGCAGCCGACCATCGGCAGCATCATCTTCAGCGTGGCCTGAGCGCCGCGCTCCTGTGCGCGCTGGCGGCGCTTGCGCCGCATCTCGTCGGCCTGGATGCGCAGAATCTTGCCGATGCCCGTGCCGAACTGCTCGGACTGGATGACGGCCTGGATGAAGTTGTGCAGGTCCTCGACGCCGCTGTTCCGGCCCATCTCGTCGAGCGCCTCGAGGCGCGGCCGGCCGAGGCTGACCTCGCGGAGCGCTTTGCTGAGCAGCTCGGAGAGGGCATTCTTGTATTTGTCCGTCACTCTCGCGAGGGCGGCGTCGAATCCGAGGCCGGCGTCGACGCAGATGACGAGCAGGTCGAGCGCATCGGGCAGGCCCTTCTGGATCTCGGTCTTGCGTCGGTCGACCTGCTGCTTCAGCCAGACCACGGGCAGGTAGTAGCCACCGATCACGCCGGCGACCAGGGCGATGATCAGGTAGAGGCCTCCGCCCAGAAGGAATCCGAGCAAGAGCCCGATCGCGCCAACCACCGCCGCCGCCACCAGGCGGACAGCGGCAAAGTCCTCTGGCGTCAGGTTGCCAGGGCGTCCGGCAAGCTCGAGCCGGTTGAGAAGGTCCTGCCGCGCCTTTTGCGGCGTCGAGCGCGAGAGCATCGAACCGAGGCGCTCGATCGCCGGGCGCATGACGCGCTCGCTGAACGGCCGCTGGAGCTCGATCTCCTCGATGGTCAGCGGCTTTTCGCCTCCGTAAGCGGCGAGTCGCTGCTGCACGTTGACGGCGGTATCCGACCGCGGCGTGCGGGCCAGCCCGATGAAGGCCAGCAGCATGCCGGCACCGGCGACGACAGCCAGAAGCAGTGTTGTGCTCATGCCTAGACCTCGATCGCCACGATGCGGCGGATGATCAGGTTGCCGATGAAGATCATGAACGCGCCGATCGCGAGCAGGATCCAGCCGATGATGCTGCCGAACATTGGCTGGAAGTAGGTCGGCGTCACGAAGAACATGAACGTCGCCAGCAGGATCGGCAGCGCGGTGATGATCGTGCCCGACGCGCGCGCCTGCGCGGTCAGGGTCTGGATCTCGCCCTTGATTCGCACACGCTCGCGGATCGTGTAGGCGATGTTGTCGAGGATCTCGGCCAGGTTGCCACCGACCGTGCGGTGGATCGAGTAGGCCGTCGCCACCAGGTCGAAGTCGGCGCTCGCGATGCGCTTGGTGATGTTGGACAGGGCTTCGTCAGGCGAGCCACCGAGGTTCATCTCGCGCACCGCGCGGGCGAACTCGTCACCGATCGGCGCCACCGCGTTCTTGGCCACGGTGTCGATCGCCTGGGCGAAGGAGTAGCCGGCCTTCAGCGCGTTGGAGAGCAGCGTCAGCGTGTCGCCGAGCTGGCCGTTGAACTTCTTCAGCCGCTGGTTGATTCGGTACTTCACGTAGAAGCCGGGCGCCAGGTAGCCGAGGAAGAAGAGCAACCCGAACAGAAGGCCCCAGCGCCAGAACGCGATCAGGCCGACGACCACGCCGCTGCCGACCTGGATCATGAAGTACTCCGACGGGCGCAGCTTCAGGTCAGCCCGCTGCAGCTGCTCGGCGATCGACGGCTTGCCTTTCTTCGCGTCGCCTTTGCCGAACCGGTCCGCGGCAGGAGTGAAGAGGCGGTTCAGGCTCTCGCGCATGCCAGAGCCCTGGATCGCCTGGGACCCCGCGGTCGTGGTCACGCCGTAGGCCGCGAGCCTGGCCTGAAAATCCTCGGAACCACCGGCTGCGCGGCGCATCTGGCTGATGCCGAGGAAGAAGAGGAACACGCCTGCGAAGGCGATCAGTCCGAAAACCACTGCAATGGACATCTATTCCTCCTGAAAAGTCAGTAGAGCTTATCCGCCGAAGGCTGCCGAACTGGTGCGAAAAGCGCGTCGGAAATTTCCTCTCCCTCGGCGCGAAGGTGCTCCATGCGCATCGGCACTACGCCGGTGGCGGTGTGATATCCGACGGCCTTGCCCTCGGGGCTCACCCCGGTCTGCTTGAACGTGAACAGCTCCTGGGTCATCACCTCGCCGTCCTTGCTCATGCCCGTCACCTCGGCGACGCTGACGATGCGCCGCACACCACCGCGGAGGCGGGACTGCTGGACGATCATGTGGATCGCGGAGCCGATCGTTTCCCGGATGGCCCGGGATGGAAGGTCCTGGCCGGCCTGGAGCACCAGCGTCTCGAGACGGACCAGGCACTCGCGCGGGTTGTTGGCGTGCAGCGTCGACATCGAGCCATCGTGGCCGGTGTTCATGGCCTGAAGCATGTCCAGCGCTTCGCCGCCACGGCACTCACCGACGATGATGCGGTCGGGGCGCATACGCAGACAGCTCTTGACCAGCTCGCGGATGGGCACCGCGCCCTTGCCTTCGACGTTGGGCGGGCGGGACTCCAGCTGGATCCAGTGAGGCTGCTGCAGCTGCAGCTCGGCCGCGTCCTCGCAGGTGATGAGCCGCTCGTTCTCGGGGATGAACGACGAGAGGATGTTCAGCAGCGTCGTCTTGCCGGAGCCGGTGCCACCCGAGACCAGGATGTTCAGGCGAGCGCGGACGCACGAGCGGAGGTACGTCATGATCTCCGGGCTCGACGAACGAAAACGGTTGACGATGTCCGCCGGCCCCCACTTCTCTTTGGAGAACTTGCGGATGGTCAGCGCCGGGCCTTTGAGGGCGATCGGTGGGATGACGACGTTGACACGTGAGCCGTCCTTGAGGCGCGCGTCACAGATCGGAGTCGACTCGTCGACCCGGCGGCCGACGAGGCTGACGATGCGGTCGATGACCTGGCGCATCTGGCGCTCGGACTCGAAGGTGACGGAGGAGAGGACCGGCTCACCGCTCTTCTCGACGTAGATCTGCTTCGGGTGGTTGGCCATGATTTCTGTGATGTTCGGGTCGGCGAGCAGTGCCTCGAGCGGACCCAACCCGAGCACGTCGTCCAGGACCGAGTCGACAAGGCGCTCCTTGTCGTTCTTGGTCATGGTCATCGCCGTGGAGCGGAAGTACTCCTCGGCGAGCTCGACGATCTTCTCGCGGACCCCGGGCTTGTTGGACGAGTCGATCTCGTCGGCGAATTTCTCGATCAGCCGCGCGTGGATCTGAACCTTGGCCGCCGTGAAGGCCGGCGTGACCTCGCCGCCTGCCGCGCCCGCGCGCTGAGACAGTGACTGCGCCTGGGTCGTTGGCGGCGCGGCCGTCTGCGTCGCGGGCGGCGACGCTACCGGGATTGCGGCCTGCGGCGTGTACTGGGTCGCCCCCGGCAGGGTCGCGGTCGCGGGCCCGTTGCCCCCGGCCCCTGGCGGAACCGTCTGGTTCTGCTTGACCCTGTCGAGGAGGCCCAACGGAAGCTAGGCGCCGACGAGCTGCGTGAAGTGATACCTGGCGTCGACCTGCTTGGGGCTCACACCACCGGCGGCGGTCACGGCCGGGCAGCTGGCGTCCGGCTGACTCGGAGGCGCGGTGAGGTAGTCGTGGAAGGACTCGAGCGTGTACTTCACGGTCATGTTCGTCAGGAACCAGGTCATGTATTCGGAGTCGCACTGCGTCATCTCCAACGTGAGGCTGGAGGAGATGCCCGTCGTCTGCGTGCTCTGCTGACTCGTGGTCGCGCCACTGCCGGCGGCGGAGGTGACTCCGGACGATGCGGGTCCGAGACCGATGATGCGGACGTTGGTGAACACAGTCTTGGTCACCGACCCGCTGAGGGTCTTAGCGGTGCCGCCGGACGTGTTCAGAACAAAGATCTGGACCTGCCCTGAAGCGATCACGGTCATGTAGTCGCCGATGCTGATGTGGCCGGCGACTCCCTGCTGCTCGCCGGTAGGCACGGTGATCGCCACGAAGCCACTGGCAAGCGGCAGGTACCCGGGCGCGAGGCCGGTGGGCACCAGGTTGACGTCGCGCGCGAGCATGTCGGACGTGATGATCGCGCCCTTGCTGATCGGGATCTCAGCGACCAGGTTGACGACGTCCGCCGAGTTGGAGTAGGCCTTCTCGAGGCTGCCGTCACCGTTGACCGAGGCCTTCGCGGTCTCGAGGTCGGCGGCGGTGATCTGGTGTCGGAGGGGGATCTGCTGCTTGGCGATCACGACCGTCGTCGAAGGTCCGCCGAGCGCAGCGCCGCCGCCGCCCAGGTTGCCCAGAAGGAAGACGCCGCCGAACGCCGCGGCGGCCAAAAGGACCCCGACGATGATGAAGAGCCGACCCCCGCCGGGACGGGGCCTGGTAGCAGCAGGTGCAACGGCCAAGACTAAGTCACCTCCGATTGATTCCAGATGAGCGGCGACATTGTAAGCACGCGGACCACGATCTTCATCCCAATTCGCTGTAAAGAAGAGAGAGCCCCTTTCGGGGCTCTCTTTGAAGGTGCTATTACGCGGGCTACTACGCTCCCAGAGCGGCTACGACGTTCGAGAACACGTTCTTGATCTGGTTGCCCATCGTAAGAAGGATCACGATGACCACGATTGAGACCAGCACGAGGATCAGAGCGTACTCAACCATGCCCTGGCCTTCCTGACGAGTCG
>JAMXLM010000029.1 GCA_024280995.1 Candidatus Dormiibacterota bacterium | reverse complement strand
TCGAGGCGATGTGCGAGGCGGGTGCCGACATCCGCCGTATCGTCGCCGTCGGCGGCGGGACGCAGGGGTCACTGTGGCTGCAGATCGTCTCGGACGTGACCGGGCTCGCGCAGGAGGTGCCGGGCACAACGATCGGGGCGAGCTACGGCGCTGCCTTCCTCGCCGCAGTGGCGACAGCGCCGCCAGGTGACACGCCGCGGATCGCGGAATGGAATCCCGTGGCTACGACGATCACGCCGGATGAATCGACGACGGAGGCGTACGACGCCCTGTTCGACCGCTACTTGCGCCTGTACGCGAGCACGAAAGATGTCGTGCACGAGCTCGCGCGGCTGCAGCGATCTGCGGCGGACCCGCGCGACGGGGCTGGGACGTGACGCACTTCGCCCGCCCTTTCACCATCGCCGCCGGACGTACCGGGGGCAGCCACGACGGCCGAACCGACACCTCAGGAGAACCATGAGCGAGTACACCCTGCCCACGTCCGCGGAGAGGCCCGCCGCCGGGCCGAAGACCGCCTATCTCATCGCTAGCGGCGACCTGCGCGAGTCGGCGAACGCCGCCGGCTGGACAACGCAGGCGCAGATGGAAGCCGACGTTACTGCAGCGCTGGCGGACCTCGGCTGGACGGTCACCCGCGCCAACGACGTCGACCCGAAGACGGGCCACGGGTTCATCTCCAGCCAACGGATGGGGCTCGAGGTGTTCAAAGGCATCCCTGTCGACGCGCCGCTCATCGTCGCCGAGGCCGTGTGGCAATATTCGCACCACGTGCTCGCCGGCCTCCGCACGCACCGGGGCCCGATCCTCACTGTCGCGAACTTCGCTGGCCGCTGGCCGGGACTGGTCGGCCTGCTCGGCTTGAACGCGGGCCTGACGAAGATGGGCAAGGAGTACGCCACGATCTGGTCGGTCGACTTCACCGACGACTGGTTCAAGGCAGGCCTCACGGAGTGGACCGAGAGCGGCCGCATCACGCATGACGCATCCCACGTGCGCGAACTGCCGGCGCTTTCGGAGTCGCCGGAGCGCGAGCTCGGCTACGCGCTGGGCGACCAGCTGCTGTCGGACAAGGCGATCATCGGCGTGTTCGATGAGGGCTGCATGGGCATGTACAACGCGATCTTCGACGATGAACTGCTCAACCGGACGGGCATCTACAAGGAGCGCCTGTCACAGTCGGCGCTCTACGCCGAGATGCTCACGGTAACGGATGCCGAGGCCGATGCCGCCCGCGACTGGCTGACCGATCGCGGCATGACCTTCAAGCTGGGCAGCGACGAGGCGACGGAACTGACCGAGCAGCAAGTGCGCTGGCAGATGAAGATGTACGTCGCCGCTATCCGGGTCGCCGACGACTTCGGGCTCGACGCGATCGGCATCCAGTATCAGCAAGGCCTGAAAGACCTCGTACCCGCGTCGGACCTCGCGGAAGGCGCGCTGAACTCGACCGACCGTCCTCCCGTCCTCTCGCGCGACGGGCAGCGTGAACTGTTCGCCGGCCGCGCAATCCCGCATTTCAACGAGGCAGATGAGGGCGTCGCGGTCGACGCGCTCGTCACCGATCGCGTCTGGACGGCGATGGGGCTCGTGCCCGACAGCACACTCCACGACGTGCGGTGGGGCGAGGAATACGACGGGCAATTCGTGTGGGTATACGAGATCTCCGGGTCCGTGCCCGGTTCTCACCTCGGTGGCTGGGCGAACGCGGAGGGCTGGCGGCAAGGACCCGTCTTCTTCCCCGCTGGAGGCTCTACGATCAATGGCGTCTCCAAGCCCGGCGAGGTCGTGATCTCCCGCGTGTTCATCGCCGACGGCATCTTGCAGGCCGATATCTTCCGCGGCACTGTAATCGAGCTGCCGGAGGAGGAGACGCAACGGCGCAAGAATGCCACCAACCCGGAGTGGCCCATCGCGCATGTCGTGCTCCACGACGTCACTCGCGATCAGTTCATGGCCCGCCACAAGGCCAACCATGCCCAGCTCGTGTATGCAGCGGACGCCGAGACCGCCGACAAGGCGCTCGTCGCGAAGGCCGCCATGTTCGATCGCATCGGCATCAAGGTCAACCTCATCGGAAAGGTGAACATCTGATGGAGCCGGTCCCGGTCGCTCATATCGGCATCCTTGTCGCGGACCTGGAAACCTCCCGCACGCGGTGGTCGAAAACACTGGGAATGCCGTTCAGCCCTATCGTGCGGTATCGCTCAACCGCCTGGAGCAACCTGGCCGACCCGGCACCGCATCCCAGCGACCTCAGGCAGACCATCTATCTCGGGGCAGACCCTTCAATCGAGATCCAGGAGTTCGTCGCGAATGGAAGTCACGCGCCCGCTAAGGGCGAGGGCGGCCATCACCTGGGCTTTCCTCCCGTCCTCGACAGCCAGGCGCGGCGCGAGGAACTCACCGACCTAGGGGTCGGTATCGACGGCGAGGTGCAGCACGACGGACGTTGGATCATGCAGTTCACTGACAGTCGGGCCCTCAACAACGTGTCGACCGAGTGGGTGGAGGCGAGTCCCGGCCATCTTGACCTGAAGGACGACGGGTCGCCGGTCGATCAGCTGCCGGACGGCTCTCAGACGGTCTTCGAGGCGGAGACCATCCTCGA
>JAMXLM010000028.1 GCA_024280995.1 Candidatus Dormiibacterota bacterium | reverse complement strand
CGATCTCCTCCTCCGGGTTGTCGATGATCTCCTGGCGCTCGCGGGCGACGTTCGCCGACGCCACCTCGCTCTCGGACCGCTCGGCCAGAAACGCGCCCGTCGCCATCGACAGGGCCGACGCGATCGCCCCGAAGAGACCGGCCGTCAGCACGAAGCTCGAACCGCCCGTCGCTCCGGATACGCCCGCGACGATTCCGAACACCGCGGCCAGGCCATCGTTGGCGCCATAGATCGCACCCGAGATCCAGCCTGCACCGGTGCGGTGCCAGGACTCGCGGCCGAGGATCCGGTTGAGGCGGCTCTGCGCGCTCGACGGCGTGGGTCCTGAGGCGTGTGCGACCTCCATCGACTCGAGCGACTTCGAGTGGCCCTGCTCCTCAACGCGGATCGCCTCCAGCACCGCGTCAGTCGCCGGGTCGCCGGTGGTGCGCTTGTAACGGTCGGTGATCTCGATCTCCTCCGCTTCCTCCATCCGCGCGATCACGTTCTCGACCGGCGCGAGCCGTGCCTGAAGCCGCTGGATCAGCGAGAGCTTGACGGTGGAGGGATCCGGGATCGGCTCGCCCAGCTCACGCAGCCTGGCCTCGATGCGCTTCCGGTGCGAGGCCTCTGCCTCGGCGATGGCGCGGATGATCTCGCCCTTGCGCGTGGCTCCCATCCGGTCCGCGAGGAGCATGTACATCTGGTTCGCCTGCACCTCGCCACGCCATGCCTGACGGAGTCGGGCGACCGCCTCGCGAGGAACGGTTTCCTGGGCCATCTACAACGAGTCGGCTGCCGCTTGACTGCCTGGTGGCGCGCCGGCCACCACATGCACGCGCTGCACGGCGTTGTTCTGCACGCCCTCCGCATTCCAGTCCTCGTCGATGGGCTGCGTGTTGCCCGCGGCGTCGGTGGCGCGCGCGCAAAGCTCGTGCTCTCCCGCCGTGGCCCCCCACCGGTACGTCCACCGTCGCCACCCGAAGGGCGACGCCGTCCCATCGAGCTCGGCCGGCTGCCAGGTGACTCCCCCATCGGCGCTGAAGTCGACACGCTCGATGGATGCAAGCCCCGACCACGCGCGTCCTTCTATGAGGTGCTCGCCCGGATCGACGAAACGCGTGCGCGACATGAAGTCGGGAAAGCCGGGCGGAACCATCAATGCCCGCGGCCGCATGCGCTCCACGGGCACGCCCGGCCCGCCCGTCACCTCGCGGAAGTGATAGGCGGTCGCCTGCTGGTAGCCCTGGAACGGCGCGTCGGTGACGGTGATCGAGCGCAGCCATTTCACCGACGTCATGCCGTACCAACCCGGGACGATGAGGCGCAGGGGAAACCCGTGCTGCGGTGGAAGCGGTCCGCCGTTGACCGCGTAAGCCAGCATCACGCCGTCGCGCGAGGCGTTGGCGACGGAGAGGCTGCGCTCGTAGAACTGGTCGAAGCCGCCCTGGACGCCACGGTCGAGGCCGGTGAAGACGACGTCGACCGCGCCTGGCTTCAGCCCCGCTTCCTCGAGCAGCGGACCGAGCGGCGTGCCGGTCCATTCCGCGTTGCCGACCGCCTCGTTCAACCACGGCTGGCTCATCGGCCGGGGCGAGAGTCGCGCGCGGCCGTTGCCGGCGCACTCGAGCGTCACCGCGAAGGTGGTCTTGGGTCGCGACTCGATGTCGTGCATCGTCAGTCGCAGCGGTCTGTGCACGTGGCCGCCGACGTGCAGCTCGTAGGTCTCAGCGTCAACCGCGGGGATGTCGAAATGGATCAGCAGGTAGTGCAGACCGACGGGCGTCACGTCATAGCGCAGCGCTTCGAGGGGCATCGAATGGTTGCGCACCGCGAGCTGCAGCTCCTCGACGGTGATGTCGGGGCTGGAGATGAGAGTGCCCGCGGTCTTCTGCGCCGTGATCGGGCTAGTCTAAAAGCCGTGCAGGAACGAAGCGAGGAACAGATCATCAGCAGGCTTCTCGAGCTCGAGAACGAGGGCCAGGCCGAACGCCGCGCCGAGCTCACGGACGAACGCTTTCTGACGCTGCTACACGATCCCGACAGCGGACGGAGCTACGTGCTTCGACACGGGGTCGACGACACCGAGGGAGCGGAGATCCCGGAGGGAACCGAGTTCTTCGAGTACCCCAGCGCCGATGAGGCGCAGCGCGCGTACGCCCAGCTGCTTGGCGAGGCACGCGGCGCGGGCGAGCTGGTGGAGGAGGACTCGACCGAGGACATCGGCGACTTCGAGTCGTTTGGTGCGGAGGTGCGTGACCTGTACGCGGACTCCGACGAGGACGAGCTGACCCAGGATCCCGTCATCAGCCAGGAAGACGACCGGCCGGACGACGAATAGCTTCCAAGCGTTCTCCCAGCATCCTCACAGGGACTGTCCAGCGCGCGTCCCGACCATCTGATGCATGCCACGCAGGGTCCTGATCCCCGTCATCGCCGTCGCAGCCCTCGTCGTTCTTGGAGGCGCCGGCGCCTACGCGTACTTCTTCTCCGGACTGCGGACCAGCCCATCCGCGCTCACTCTGAGCTCGCCGCGCCCCTCGGCCAGTCAGGCATCCAGCGCGAGCCCAACCGCCGCCTCAACGGCTGCCACAGGGGGCACGTGGACCGTCGCCTCGGGCTCGCTCGCCGGCTACCGCGTCAAGGAACAGTTCGTCGGCCAGAGCTCGGCGCACGAGGCGGTCGCGCGAACGAGCAACGTCACCGGCTCCGTCACCATCACGAAGTCGGGCGACACGTACGTGATGTCGGCGGCGACGATCACGGTCCAGTTGTCGGGACTCGCGAGCGTCGACTCCGTCGCCGGCTACAACGTGACCAACCGCGACCGCATCGTCCAGCAGGCGCTCGACGTGCAGTCGTTCCCCACGGCGGTCTTTACCGCGTCCTCAGTCCAGCTGCCCGCGTCCGCCGCGGCGGGCCAGGTCGTGACGGTCTCGGTGCCGGGCACGCTGACCATCCACGGCGTTACGAAGAACGTGACCGCGGCGCTGCAGCTGCGCGTGACCGGCAGCAGCGCCCAGGTGGCCGGCACGATCGCGACCACGATGACCGACTACGGAGTGAGCCCCCCGAGCATCGGCTTCACGACGGTGCAGCCGGCGGTGACGATCGAAGTCTCGCTGAACCTCACCCAGTCCGCGTAGGCACGTCGCTCATGAGCCGCGTCTCCTGGTGCGCGAGGTGGCGCGCCGGGTTGGGGTTCATCGCCTTGCGCTCAGGCGATTCGTAGTAGCCCTTCTCTGCCTCGTCCCAGGACTTTGGCCCGTCGTAGCCGACGATCCAGATGAACCGGTCCGTGCGGTCGACGGTCCACGCGCCAAGGATCTCGAACCCAACCTTGAGGCGCAGCGGCACGATCTTCTCGCGCCACTCGGAGATCCACTCGTCCATCTCGCCTGGCTTGACCGTGTACTCCCGCAGCTGAAACGTCATGCCTCCAATTCTCGGCATGTCGGCGCGGTTTAGACTCGCGCTGAGATCAAGTGACGCCTTCCATCCGGCTCGGGCGCATCTTCGGCATCGAGGTCGGATTCAACTGGAGCCTCATCTTCATCTTCGCCCTGGTCGCCTGGACGCTCGCGACCACCGTGCTGCCGCAGACCGTGCCGGGATACGAGGCGCTCCTCTACTGGCTCGTCGGCGCGGTCGGGGCGCTTCTTTTCTACGCGAGCCTTCTCGCTCACGAGCTCTCGCATGCCGTCGTGGCGCGCCGCAACGGCGTGAAGGTCGCGGGCATCACGCTCTGGCTGTTCGGCGGAGTCTCTCAGCTCGAGGGCGAACCGCCCAGCGCCCGCGCCGAGGCCGTGATCGCCGGGGTTGGACCGCTCACGAGCTTCGTGGTCGCCGGCGTTGCAATCGTGATCGCGGAATTGATCCCGGGCATCAACCTCGTGACCGCACTTCTCAGCTGGCTCGGGTTCGTCAACATCTCGCTCGGCCTTTTCAACCTGGTGCCGGCGTTCCCCCTGGACGGCGGCAGGCTGCTGAGCAGCGTCCTGTGGTGGCGCTCCGGAAGTCGGGTGCGGGGCGTGCGCGATGCGGTTCGAGTCGGGCGCGTGTTCGCCTACCTGATGATCGCGGCGGGCGTGTTCGGTCTCTTCCTCGGAGCCGGCGTGAGCGGAATCTGGATCGCCTTCATCGGCTGGTTCCTGCTTTCGGCCGGCTCGGCCGAGGAACAGGGCTCGGCCGTTCGCGCAGCGCTGCGCTCGGTGCCGGTGTCGGCGGCGATGACCGCGCCGGTGGTCACGCTCCCCGACTGGGTCACCGTGGACACGTTCCTCGAGTCGGTCGCGCCCAGTCACAGCTTCACGACCTATCCCGTGCACGACTCGACGGGCAAGCTCACCGGGGTCGTGCGTCTCTCGGACCTGGTCCGCATGCCCGCCGGCGAACGATCCACCAAGCACCTGAAAGAGGTCGCTCAACCCATCGCGGCGGTGCCGGTCACCAACCCGCGTGAAGACCTGTCCGCGATGCTCGGGCGCATCGGAGGGGGACTCGACCAGCGCGTGCTCGTCTTCGACGGCGGCCAGCTGGTCGGCATCCTCTCCCCCGCGGACATCGCGCGCGTGCTCGCGGCGCGCGAGACTGCCGGCCGCGCGTCGTAGGGCTTACTTGGTCGACGCCGGCTTCTTTACCGCCTTCTCGATCTCGTCGCTGAGCTCGCGAAACGTCTCGCCCAACGCCGAACCGAAGGACCGCGCCGTCTCCCTGGTCCGCGTCCTCACCTCCGGGTCGCGCGACGCGCTCTCCAGCGACTTGAACACCGACTCGGCCGCCTGGCGCAGCTGGTCGAGGGAGCGATTGAGGTCCGCGGTTTCACGGTCGTCTTTCGCTCGGTACTGACGCTTCAGCTCGCCGGCAAGTCCCTGGATGTCCGACTCGAACCTGTCCCACGCACGCTTGGTCTCTTCTCTTGCCATCGCTCCACGGTAGCGCTCACAGGATCATCGTGCTGACGCTGCGGCGCGGGGCGACCTCGGCCTCGCCGATGGCGGTGGCGATCCGTTGCAAGGCCACCGCGTAGGCGGCCAGGCGCATCGAGACACCTTTGTCGGCGGCGAGCGTCGTCACGGCGTCGTAAGCACGTCGCATCACGACCGCCAGGCGAGCCTCCACCTCCTCGAGGAGCCATCGCTCCGAGTGCAGGTCCTGCACCCACTCGAAGTAGCTGACGACCACGCCACCCGCGTTGGCGAGGATGTCGGGCAGCAGGTGCACACCGCGGCGCGCGAGCACGTCGTCCGCATCCGGAGTCGTCGGCCCGTTGGCGAGCTCGACGATCCACCGCGCGGTCACCCGCTCGGCGTTCTCGGCCGTGATCTGGCCTTCGAGCGCGGCGGGCACGAGGATGTCGACCTGCTCGAACAGTGGACTGTCGGCGCGCTTCCGCTCGAATGTCGTCCAGTCGCAGAAGTGCGAGCCGCGGGACTTGTAGGCGATGAGGTCGTCGACCGGCAGGCCCTCGGAAGCCACCAATGACGCGGTCGAGTCTGAGGCCGCGACGATGATCGCCCCCGCCTCCTGCAGGAGCAGCGCGGCGTTCGCGCCGGCGTTGCCGAACCCCTGGATGGCGACGCGCTTGCCGCGAAGGTCTTCGTGGGCGGCGTTGAGCGCCGCCTCGAGGACGTCGAAGCCACCGCGCGCCGTCGCCTTGTCACGACCAAGCGAACCGCCGTGCTCGACGGTCTTGCCCGTCACCACCGCGGGGTCGGCCAGTCCGGACTGCCGCCCGTATTCGTCGGCAAGCCAGTCCATGATCCGCGAGTCGGTGTTGACGTCCGGCGCGGGGATGTCGACAAGCGGACCGATCGCGCGCCAGATCCGCTCGGTGTACGCCCGGGTCAGAGACTCGAGCTCGCGCGGAGACAGGACGTGCGGGTCCACAGTGATGCCGCCCTTGCCGCCGCCCATGGGGATGTTGACGACGGCGGTCTTGATGCTCATCCAGCCCGCCAGCGCCTTGACCTCGTCCAGGCTCACGTTGGGGTGGTAGCGGATGCCGCCCTTGTAAGGTCCGCGCGCCGAGCTGTGCTGGACGCGGTAGCCGGTCAGCATCTCGTGACGGCCGTCGTCCCGGACGAGCGGGATCGAGACCTCGTGGACGCGTTCCGGCCGCTTGATCCTTACCAGCAGCGACGGATCGCTCAAACCGGCCACGGCCGCCGCAGCGTCGACCGTGGCGCAGAAACGCGCGTAGGCGCCCTCTTCGCCCATTTGTGTCCCTCCTCTTCGCGGATAGGTGCTTCCCATCATGCGCCGCCGGGACGCGGTTTGCGCGTCCGGAGATGACTTCATTTAGATGCATTGGAACATTGACTTGAATCTTAGAGTTACCAGAACTTAGAATGGTCTCAAAACCTGCAGGAGGTGGTGAAATGAACTCGATTGGTGCTCGGAGGTGGTGGGCCCTCGCCGCCCTGGACCTTGGCGTCCTGGCGGTCGGGCTCGACGTGACCGTGCTCAGCGTCGCTCTCCCGACGCTGGCCACAGCGCTGAAGGCGTCGGAGTCCGACCTGCAATGGTTCTCTTCCGCCTACGCCCTGGTGCTGGCCGCGGGGATGCTTCCCGCGGGGGTTCTCGGCGACCGGTTCGGGCGCAAGCGGATCCTTCTGGCCGCGCTGGTGGTGTTCGGCGCCGGCTCGGTCTGGTGCGCCTACTCGGTAAACCCTGGAGAGTTCATCGCTGGGCGTGTCCTGCTGGGTGCGGCGGGCGCGGCAATCGTGGTCATGGCGCTCTCCGTGATGACGGTTCTCTTCTCCGAGGAGGAGCGGCCGAGGGCGGTCGGAATCTGGGCCGCGGCCAACTTCCTGGCCCTCCCCATCGGGCCGATCTTCGGCGGCTGGCTCCTCACCAACTACTGGTGGGGCTGGATCTTCCTGATGAACGTGCCCGTGGCCCTGCTCGGCATCCTCGCCGTTCTCTTCATGGTCCCGGAATCCCGCGCGGCGGAGAAGCCTGCGCTCGACCCGCTCGGGATGGTGCTTGTCACCGCCGGCCTGGTCGGGATCACCTATGGGCTGATCGAGCTCGGCCGCAACGGCTGGACCGACGGCCCGTCGCTGGCGGTGCTCGGGGCCGGGTTCGTGGTCACGGTCGCGTTCTTCGTGTGGCAGCGCTATCAGACGGCGCGGCCGGGCGGCCGGCCGCTTATCGACCTCTCGCTGTTCCGCACGAGAGGTTTCACGTGGGGCATCATCCTTGCCGCCCTCGGCGGTCTCGCCCTGATCGGCATGATCTTCACGCTGCCCCAGTACTCGCAGGGCGTGCTCGGCCTGGACCCCGAAGGGGCCGGCGTTCGCCTGCTGCCGATCATCGTCGGCTTGATCCTGGGCGCGGTGCCCGCGGACCGGATCGCGCAGCGCGTGGGCCCGAAGATCACCGTCGCGATCGGTTTCGCGATCACGGCGGCGGGTCTGCTCGCGGGTGCGACCACGCAGGTCGGCTCGAGTGTGTGGTTCGTGACGGGTTGGACCGGCGTGGTGGGTCTCGGCATGGGCATCGGGTTCGCGACCGCCGCCTCGGCGGCCCTCAAGACGGTGCCGAGCGAGAAGAGCGGCGTCGCGTCGGCGCTCATCCAGGCGATGCAGAAGGTCGGCGCGCCGCTCGGGTCGGCGATCTTTGGCAGCGTGCTGGTCACCGTGTACCAGTCGTCGCTCGACCTGGGCGGGCTTCCGACCGCCGTGGCCGAGGCGGCGAAGCGCAGCGTGTTCGCGGGCGTCGTCGTGGCGACTCGTATTCACTCGCCTGCACTTCTCGAGTCGGTGCGTCATTCTTTTGTCCAGGGAATGGATGCCGCCCTGGTCTTCTCCGCGGGCATCGCCGTCCTGGCGGTGCTGGCTGCCCTGATCTTCCTGCCCGGCCGCGACGCCGTGGCCGCACCCGTGGAGGAAAGGGTGGTCGAAAAGGTGGCCTGATTGGAAATCGGATTACGGGAGCGCAAGAAGCTCAAGACACGAGCCGCGATCCAGAGAGAGGCGATGCGCCTCTTTCTGGAGCGTGGTTTCGAGGAAACCACGGTGGAGGACATCGCCGAGGCGGTGGAGATCTCGCCAAGCACCTTCTTCAACTACTTTCCAAGCAAGGAAGAGGTCGTCTTCGAGGACGAGCTCGACCCTCTCATCCTCACCGCCTTCGACGCGCTTCCCGCCGCCATGCATCCGATTCGCCGGCTGCGGACGGCGATGCAGGAGGTCTTCGGTCAGATGACGCCGGAACAGAGCAAGGTGATGCGCGAGCGGATGCAGCTGCTGGCGACAACGCCGGAGCTGCGCGGGGCGATGCTGAGCCAGTTCGCGAGCATCGTCGACCAGATCGCCCACCTCCTCGGCCCGCGCGTCGGCCGCAAGCGCGACGACTTCGCGGTCCACAACATCGCCGGGGCTGTGCTCGGCGTGCTCCTGGCCGCCATGCTGGAGCTGGTCGACAACCCGAAAGCAGACATGCTCAAGGTCACGGACGACGCGCTGGCCCACCTCGAGGCGGGGCTGCCGCTGGACTGGCCGCCAGGCAAGCGCCGCTGACCAGGGAATCCGCCGGGCTGCTCGTCTACCGATTTCGAGATGGCAAGCTCGAGGTCCTGCTCGTGCATCCCGGCGGTCCCTTCTGGAAGGCGCGCGACGACGGCGCATGGTCGATCCCGAAGGGAGAGATCGAGCCCGGTGAAAAGGCGATCGACGTCGCGATGCGCGAATTCAAAGAGGAAATCGGACACGAGGCGCCGACCGCGCATCTCGGGCCGCTCGGCAAGGTTCGCCAGGCGGGCGGCAAGGTGGTGCGCGCGTGGGCGGTTCCGGGCGACTACGACGTGTCGACCCTCGATGGTGGCATGACCGTCGAGATAGAGTGGCCACCGCGGTCGGGCCGCAAGACGTCGTTTCCAGAGATCGACCGCGCGGAGTGGTTCGACCTCGAGACCGCGCGACGCAAGATCACCGAAGCCCAGCGCGCGTTCATCGACAGGCTCGAAGAGGCGTCCGACTCGTAGCGCTTGCCGCCACTAACATCGGCCTTTGTGGCGATCAGCGTCCTCGACCTGGAAGAGCTGCCCAGAGACGTCATCTCGCGAGATTTCGTCGGTGAGAAGCACGGCGGCGTTGGCGCGTGTGTTCTGTACGTTGATGCGAAGCCCGGCGACGGGCCGCGCCTGCACCGGCACCCTTACGCCGAGATCCTGATCGTGCTCGAGGGCACTTCGACCTTCACCGACGGCGCCACCACGATCGAGGTCGGGCCAGGTCACATGGCGGTCGTCGACGCCGGCCAGGCGCACGGGTTCGTCAACCGCGGCCAGAGCATCCTGCGCCAGATCGACATCCATCTCTCACCTCGCTTCATCACCGAATGGCTCGAGTAGACCCGCACGACCCGGGGCCGGAGATCGGCGGCAAGCGCGGTGAGGAGGCCGGCGACGCCGCGCGCAAGCCCGTCCGAGTTGGCCACGGCAAGGCGGCAGGCAAGGACGAGGTGAGGTTCGGCACCGCGAGCTGGACGGACCCGACGATGACCGCGCCTGGCGTCTTCTATCCGGAAGGCGCGACCACCGCCGAGGAGCGGCTGAAGTACTACGCCGGACAGTTCTCGGTGGTGGAGGTCGACGCCACCTACTACGCCCTGCCCTACAAGCGGATGGCCGAATCGTGGGTCGAGCGCACGCCCAACGATTTCGTCTTCGACATCAAAGCGCATGCGATCATGACCGGCCAGCCGACGGAGGTGAGCCGGCTGCCGAAGCCGATTCGAGAAGAGCTGTCGGGCGAGCTGAAAGAGAAGAAGCGCATCTACCGCAAGGACATGCCGAACGAGCTGCTCGACGAGGTGTATCGGCATTTCCGCGAAGCGCTGCATCCGCTGGTCGAGGCGAAGAAGCTGAGCGCCGTGTTCGTCCAGTTTCCGAAATGGGTCTTCCCCTCGAACGAGGCACGCGAGCTGATCCTCGAGACGAGGCAACGGCTCGATCTGCCGATCGCGGTCGAGTTCCGCAGCGGCACCTGGTTCAACGAGAAGAACGCGGAGCGCACGGTGCGCTTCCTCCAGGACAACAAGCTTCCATACGTGGCGGTCGACGAGCCCCAGGTGAAAGGTTCGGTTCCGCCGGTGGTCATCCAGACCAACGACGACCTTGCCGTCTTTCGGTTCCATGGGCGCAACGCGGAGAACTGGGAGAAGAAGGGGATCACGCCGGCCGAGAGATTTCGTTACCTGTATGACGAGGACGAGCTCGCGGACTGGACGCCGAAGATCGCTACGGTCGCAAAGCAGACCAGGCAGACCCACGCAATCTTCAACAACTGCTACTCGAACTACGGGACGACGAACGCGCGCGAGGCCGCGCGACTGCTGGCCGAGATGCAGGCTTAAGCCCCTCGCCCTCGACTAGCGGTCGATGTGTTTCGTCATCCAGGCCTCGAGGTCGGCCCCGTCCCGCCAGACCTGCGCCACCTTCTCGCGGACCTTCGCCGTCGCGATCCACGGCTCGACCGGCCAGCGCTTCCAGTAGAACACCCGCTTGTGGCGCAGCAGGTCGCCCCGGGGATGGTCCTGCGCGTAGGGCGGCGGCACGCGCTTGAGCTCCTGGCCCTCGACGTCATAACCCTTCTTGCGCAGCGCGGCGATGACGGTGACAAGCTCCTTGCCTGAGCGGTCGGACGCGGTCGCCTCCCGGAGGCGCTTGAGCTGCGCGTCGTCGACCATGTAACGACCACCCGCCGCAACCAGGCCTTCCGCATCGAGCGCGACGTAGCCCCCGCCCTCGCAGTCGGCGTAGATGTTCAGCTTGTATGGCGACTTGTCGGCGGAGAAGCGAATGTCCCGATTCGGTCGCGAGATGCGTCGCGCCGGTCCGAACTCTGCTTCGAGCGCGGCGAGCAGCGCGACCATCGGCGCCTTGACCTCATCCTCGTACTGGCGGCGATGCGCGTCGAACCATGCCTTGTTGTTGTTGGCGCGTAGGCCGAGGAAGAAGCCTTTGAAGTCGCCCTTCCAACCGCTGAACGCCGTCGCCACGGCAACACATTAATAAGGACACGACGCATCGCGCCGCATGTCGCCAATCCTTAAGCGCGCCGCCCCCTCGGGCGAATCACTTCCTTTTCCTTGCTTAACCCACGACACGTAAGTAATGCGTCGTTGGGAGCTGACGGAATGCGGCAAACCACAGAGCTCTACGTAGGCACGGCCGACCTGCACGTCCACACCCATCACAGCGACGGCCAGGACAGCCCGGCCGAGGTCGTGCAGTGGGCGGGTCGGGTAGGCCTCGACGTCGTCGCCATCACCGACCACGACGTCATCGACGGCGCGCTCATCGCCTCAGAGATCCGCCGTCGCGAGCCCTCGGGTCCCGAGATCATCGTCGGAGAAGAGGTCTCGAGCCGCGACGGTCACATCCTGGGCCTCTACCTGACCCGACTCGTTCCCCCCGGCATGAGCGCGAAGGAGACGATCGCCGCGATCCACGAGCAGGACGGCGTCGCCATCGCCGCCCATCCCTACTGGCGGACCTCCGCCACCGACCATATGGGCCGCCTCTACGGCCTGGGCGACGCGATCGCCGACCTCGACCTCGATGCCGTGGAGGTCATCAACGGCGGATTCACCCCCAGCATGATCGGCGCCAACCGGCGCGCGGGCTGGGTCACCGAGGCGCTCGGCCGGACGCCGGTCGGCGGCAGCGACGCGCACGTCAAGCACGCGCTGGGCTGGGGACACACGCGATTCACGGGACGGACCGCCGAGGAGCTTCGTCGCGCGATCGACACCGGCAAGACGCAGGCCGGCCGTTCGCGCATCGATCCCGTCGGAGTCCGGCGCTACGCGACCTGGAGCCTGGGCCGACTCCGGGCCACGGCGGTGGCGGGCTGATGCGCATCGCCGTCTTCACCGAGACGGCAATCCCCAGCGTCAACGGTGTTGTACGGAGGCTCGATGAAACGATTCGACTGCTTCAACGTGCGGGCGATGACGTCCTCGTGTTCGCGCCGGCCGGCGGCGCGAGGCGATGGCACGACGCCGAGATCGTCGCGGCCCCGTCCATCCCACTTCCGATGTATCCCGAGGTCGTCGTCGGCATGCCACGGCCGGCGCTTCGTTCGCGACTCGCCGCCTTCTCTCCCGACGTCGTGCACGCTGTCAACCCGGCGGTCCTGGGCGCGGGCGGGATTCTCTACGCGCGGACGCTAGGCATCCCCGTGGTCGCGTCGTTTCACACCCACCTGCCTCGATACCTTCACCACTACGGGCTCGGCCTGTTCGAGCCGATCGCCTGGGACCTGCTGCGCTCGCTGCACAACCAGGCCGTGATCAATCTCTGCATATCCGAGCCGATCGCCGAAGAGCTGCGCGCGCGCCGTCTCGAGCGGGTGGCGGTCGGTTGGCGCGGTGGCGTCGACACG
This sequence comes from Candidatus Dormiibacterota bacterium, assembly GCA_024280995.1. Lineage (GTDB taxonomy): Bacteria > Chloroflexota > Dormibacteria > Dormibacterales > Dormibacteraceae > 40CM-4-65-16. The sequence continues at coordinate 72,565 of JAMXLM010000028.1, read as the reverse complement.
AACCTCTTTCATCCCTCGCGCGCGTCGCGCGAGATGCGCGAACGATTGACTGCTGGCCGACCTGACGCACCGCTTGTGGTGTTCGTCGGCCGGATCAGCGCCGAGAAGGGACTCGACATCGCGGCTCCGATGCTTCGGCGGCTGCCCGACGCGCGATTTGCGTTCATCGGTGACGGACCCTATCGCGCCGCCCTGGAGAAGGGCATCGACTGCAGTCGGGTCCATTTCGCCGGCTACCTACGCGGCGGGGAGCTGGCGAGCGCGGTGGCGTCGGCGGACGCGCTCGTCTTCCCCTCGGCCACCGACACCCTCGGCCTCGTTGCCATCGAGGCGATGGCCGCGGGCGTCCCCGTGGTGGCCGCACGCAGCGGCGGTGTGACGGACATCGTCCGGCACGGCTTCAACGGGTTTCTGTTCCAGCCCGGTGACGACGCGGCGGCCGCCGGATTGGTCACTCACATCTTCGAGGACCGGGTGGCGCGCGAGCTGGTCCGGCTGGCGGGCAGGCGCGAGGCCGAGCGCTGGACCTGGGCGGCAGCGACCGACGACCTTCGCGCCTGGTACGCCCGTGCGATCGAGATGGAGAGCCCTGCGAGGGCCGCATAGCTCTAGAGTTCGCGGGTCGTGCCGCGAGCGAGCGCCGGCGAGGTGGAGATCGAGTACGAGAGGCGCGGCGCCGGAACACCGCTGCTCCTGATCGGTGGGCTGGGCTCCCAGCTGATCAGCTGGGACGACCGGTTCTGCGACATCCTCGTGGCACGCGGCTACTCGGTGATCCGCTACGACAACCGCGACTCCGGCCTTTCGTCGTCGTTCGATCAGCTCGGGGTGCCCGACCTGCTCGGCCTGCTGCTCCACCGCGGCCGGGCGCCTTACCTGCTGGGGGACATGACCGCCGATGCGATCGGGCTCCTCGACCACCTCGGCGTGGACCGAGCACATGTCCTGGGGCTGTCGCTCGGCGGCATGATCGGCCAGCTCATGGCGCTCCGCCATCCCGAGCGAGTCACCTCGATGGTCGCCGCCATGTCGGGACCACCCGGGCGCCCGACCGCGATGCCGTCGCCCGCGGTGGTCGAGGCCCTGCTCAGCCCACCCGCGCCGGACTTCGACGGAAAGGTCGATCGAGCGGTGGAGCTGCGGCGCGCGCTGGCCGGCGAAGGTGCGGATTTCGACGACCGCGAGGCTCGGAGGCGCGCCGAGGCGCAGATCACTCGAGCCCACCGGCCGGCGGGCACCATGCGCCAGGCCGCTGCCGTGCTCGCAACCCCCAACCTCCTCGACCAGCTCGTCGAGATCAAGGCGCCCACGATGATCGTCCACGGCGAGCTCGACCCGCTGGTCCCGTTCGCCTCAGGCGTGGCCGCGGCCGCCGCCATCCACGGAGCCGAGTTCGTGCCGCTGGCCGGCGTGGGCCACGACCTGCCGCCGGCGGTCGCGCTGCGGCTCATCGACCGCATTTCGGACTTTCACCGCTCGGCGGCGATCAGCGCCTGATCTCTCGGTCGTATTCCGGGAAGTAGCGCTGGATCGTGGCCAGGTCGAAGCTGCTGAGGATCGAACCCGCAGGCTCGCGCTGAAGCAAAAAGTCAAAGCTCCTGGCGACGAGCCCCTCGACCGCGGCCTGGTCATCGCCTGACCCCCATCGCGCGAGGTCCGCCGGATGCACCCTGACCTCGTATCTGCTCTCGCGCCCCTCTGTAAGCACGATGACAGTACAGGTCCAGAGCTGTCCTTTACGCTCCGCCCGAACCTCGACCATCTGACCAGATTAGGAACCCACAAGCCGCTGGCCGTGGTTTATTACTCACTTAACACATGGCGGCCCACCCGGAAGACATTTCGAAGACATACGAGCGCGGCTGGCGCGCGCTGCCGGTGGCGGCGATGCTCTACGACCGGACGGGGGTCGTCACCGACGCCAACCGGGCCGCCACCGACCTTTTCGGGGTGAAACGCGACGACCTGCTCGGAGTCTCGGCCGACGACGCGGGATGGCTCGTGACCGACGCCCCGGAAGGGCCGATGAGCGTGCACCCGGTGGTAGGCGCGATCAAGACACGCCTGCCGGTGACCGGCGTCCTGGCCCGGGTCACGAGGCCGGACGGCACCTATACGTGGATCCAGGTCGACGCGGTGCCGCACCTGACGCGCGGCGACGTATCCAGCGTCATGGCAATCGTCACGGACGTCAGCCACCTGATCGCCCGGAGCCGGCTCAGCGGGCGCAGTGCGGGCGACCACATCGTGGACGCGGTGACCGAGGTCCTTGCGACCGCGCGGCTCGACCCGCAGGCGATGCTGACGAACGTCACCAGGACGTTGAGCCGGCTGAGGCCCGGTATCTGGGCCGCCGCTGTGATGGGCAAGGACCCCGAGGCGATCCGCGTGGTCATGGCCGACGAGAGCGAGCTGGCGACCGGCGCCTACATCGAGGCACTGCAGCGTTCAGGCGCAGTCAGCACCGCCCCGATGATGTCCCGCGTCATCGAATCCGGCGAGCCGATACTGCTGCCGGCAGTTTCGTTCGAGGGCCTGCAGAGCATGCTCAACGACCAGGTCCGGAATTACATCGGAGCGCATCCGGTCGCAGACCCGCCGACGACCTCGCTCGGGGTCCTGGTCGTGCCGATGCATGCGCGTGGCGCGATCATCGGCACCCTAGGGCTGTTCGAGCGGCGAGGCTCGAACCCCCTCACCGAAAAGGATTTGATCTGGGTCCAGGCGATCGCCGACCGCACCGGGCTGGCGGTCGAGAACGCCCAGCTCTACGAGGACGCGATCCAGCGGCTGGACCGTCTTACCGCGCTGCAGGGCGTAAGCCTGGCGATGAGCGCCAGCCCCGACCTGCGCCTCACCCTCAAGGTCATCCTCGACCACGTCACCGCGCAGCTGAAGGTCGACGCGGCCGACGTCCTCCTCCTTGACGAGACCGACAACCAGCTCGCGCTTTCCGCGAGCACGGGCTTCCTGGCCACGGCCGTCCTCGATTACCGGCTACCGATCGACGAGGGCATGCCGGGCCAGGCGATCGCGAGCCGGCGGATCGAGACGGTCACCGCGCTCAGCGCCTTCTCCCAGTTCCGGCGCCGCTCGCTGTTCGCTCGGGAGGGGTTCCGCAGCTACGGCGCGGTGCCTCTGATCAGCCGCGGCAAGCTTCTCGGGGCGCTCGAGGTCTTCCATCGCTCACTCTTGACCCCGGACAACGAGTGGCTCGCCTTCCTCGACGCGCTCGGCAGCGTCGCCGCGGTGGCGATCGACAACGCGACCATGCAGGAACGGTTGCGCATGGGCCGATTCGGCAGCGAGCCACGTCGCCCGGTCCGGGCCGCCCCGCAGATGAGCGGGGTGGAGCGCGAGATCCTGCGCATGGCGGTCGAGGGGATGACCAACAAGGAGATCGCATCCCACGTGCACCTCAGCCAGAACACGGTCAAGTTCCACATGCGTCAGCTGCTGCAGCGGACAGGTGCGTCCAACCGCACGGAGCTGGCCCACCAGGCGGCCAAGGAAGGATGGATCTAGGACGGCAGGGTTAACAGAACTACCCGGTTGGGTAGTGAATTCGCCCTACGGAGCAAGGGGCCGCTAAGCAACCACTACTTAATCTGCTCGCCCAGGGAGCGTGGGCTGTTAATTGACATTGGCCATCGCGCAGCCGGAGATGCGATATGAGTCGACGCGCCCAGAGGTCCGCCGCTACGTCCTGACCGCCGCGGTCCTGACCCTCAATCTCGCCATCATGCTTGCGCCCGCGGCGGTCGGCCTGCTGGCGCTGGCGGGGGTGCTGCGATGAAGCTGCAGGAAGGCAGCACGCTCGGCTCTTACAAGATCCTCGGCCGCATCGGCCGCGGCGGGATGGCGACCGTTTACCGCGCCTACCACCCGGCACTCGACCGCTACGTCGCGATCAAGGCGCTTCCCGACTTCTTCGCGGAGGACCCGCAGTACCGGGAGCGGTTCCAGCAGGAGGCGCGTTCGGTCGCCCGGCTGAAGCACCCGAACATCCTCGAGATCTACGACTTCGGCTACGAGGACGGTGTCGCCTACCTCGTGCTCGAGCTCGTCGAAGCAGGCACGCTGGGCGATCGCCTCGGCCGGCCGATTGAGCTGCGCGACGCCGTCGGCATCCTCGACCAGATCGGCGGAGCTCTCGACTACGCCCACCGCCAGGGCATCCTCCACCGCGACATCAAGCCCTCGAACATCCTCCTCCACGTCGACGGCACCCCGGTCCTTGCCGACTTCGGCCTGGCCAAGATGGCCGGCTCGATGCACCGGCTGACCACCTCCGGCACGGTGATGGGAACCCCCGAGTACATGTCGCCCGAGCAAGCGGCGGACGAACCTCTGACGCCCGCCTCCGACCTCTATTCGTTCGCGGTCGTCGCCTACGAGATGCTGACCGGCCGCGTCCCATTCCAGGCCGACACGCCGGCGGCAACCCTGCTCTGCCACGTGACGAAGCAGGTCCCGCCGACACGCGAGCTGCGGGGCGAGCTGTCGGCGCACATCGAGTCCGTGCTGACGCAGGCCCTCGCCAAGCGTCCCGAGGAGCGATATCCGACCGCCGCGGCATTCGTCAGCGCGCTCAAGCCGGCCGCCTGGCCCGCGAGGCGCGGCGAGGTAGCTTCCACCTCGCCCGCCACGCGGCGCCTCGCGCGACCGGACCGCACCCCGGTCGTCCTGGTCGTGGACGACGGAGAGGCGAATCGTGAGCTGATCGAAGCATGCCTCGCCGGTGTCGAATGCCAGGTGCGCACGGCGGCCGACGGTCCGAGCGCCCTGAAATCGATCCAGGCATCGCCGCCCGACCTCGTCCTTCTGGATGTACAGATGCCCGGCATGGACGGCTTCGAGGTGTGCGGCCGGATCAAGGGCACCGCGGCGACCCGGCTGATACCGGTGGTGATGATCACCTCGCTGGACGAAACGAGCGACCGGGTGCGCGCTCTCGAGGCGGGCGCCGACGACTACATGACCAAGCCGGTCGACCGCGTGGAGCTCGTCGCCCGCGTCACTTCGATGCTGCGCCTCAAGAGCGTCTACGACTCGCTCGACAGCGCCGAGCTCGTGATCTTCGCGCTCGCCGCCGCGGTCGAGGCCAAGGACCCGTTCACCGAGGCTCACACACAGCGCGTCGCCGAATCGGCGCGGGCGGTCGGGGTGCGGCTGGGCCTGGGGCCGACGCAGCTGGAGACGCTGTACCGCGGCGGGCTGATCCACGACATCGGCAAGATCGGCATCCCCGACGCGATCCTGCTCAAGCCCGGTGCGCTGACCGCCGATGAGCAGGTGACCATGCACCAGCACCCGATCATCGGCGAGACGATCGTGTCGCCGCTGCGTACGGGCGCGGGCCTGCTGCCGATCATCCGCAACCACCACGAGCACTGGAACGGCAACGGCTACCCCGACCGCCTGGCGGGCACCGCAATCCCGCCCCTGGCGCGAATCGTCTCCGTCTGCGATGCGTTCGACGCCCTGGTCAACGACCGGCCCTACCGGCAGCGCAGGTCCGTGGCGGAGGCCCTTGCCATCCTGCGCGACGGCGCCGGCCACCAGTGGGACCCGACCGTCGTCGACATTTTCAACGCCGACGTGCGCTCGCTGACGTCCCTTGGCGCCGCCTAGATGAAGCCGCTCGTGGACTTCCTGCAGGTGGCGGAGGCTGTGGCCTTCGTCGCCCTGGGCTTGGCGACGGCGATCCACTGGATCCGCCGGCGCGACGGCTCCATGGCCTTCCTGGCCCTCGCGATCATCCTGCTGGCAGCAGTGGTCGGCCTCGGCCAGCTGCAGATGTACCTGCCGTTCTCCATCCCTCTGGCGAGCCAGGTCACGTTTCTCGCGTTCGCCGGCTCGGCCTATGCGCTGCTCAGGTACAGAGACGCGCTGATCCCCCTCCCTAGGCGCTGGCATGTCGCCGCGATCACATCGTTGGCGGCATCCAGCGCTCTTGTCATCGCCCTCCCGGTGCTGTCGATTCCTCGCGCCGGGCTCGTCGCCATCGCCATCGTCTGGTTCGCGATCTGGGTCGCGTGCGTGGTCGAGCCGATCGTCCGGTTCTGGCTCGTCGCGCGAAGCTTGCCGGCGGTCCAGGCCTGGCGCCTCAGATCGCTCAGCCTGGGCTTCGGCGGCCTGGTCGCGCTGCTGATCGTCGGGATCTCGCTGGAGATAGTCATCCGCCAGGCCGCGGTCCAGGTCTTGATCGACCTGATGGCAATTGCGATCGTTCCCTTCCTCTATGCGAGCTTCGCGCCGCCGGCCTGGCTTCGACGCCAGTGGCGCGCACAGGAAGAGGAGGACCTCAGGATCTTCATGGAGAACCTCCTCGTCGCGAACGAGCGAGACTCGCTCTCGCAGCGGGCCCTCGAGGTGGGCATGCGCCTGGTCGGCGGTGCCTCAGGCGTGCTCTTCGATGCTTCGGGCAGACCGTTGATCGCGCTTGGAATCTCGGACGAACACGTCGCCGAGCTCGGAACGCAGCTGCAGTCGATGCAGCGAGGTGTGAACCACGTCACGCTCGCGGGCGCGGACACGAGCGTGCTCACTGTCCCGGTCGCCGGTCTCTCCGGGTCCGGAACCTTCGTAGTTCTCTCGGGCCCCTTCACTCCAGAGTTCGGTGGGGACGAGCTGAGCCGCGTGCAGCAGCTCATGAGCGCGTTCGTCACCGCGCTCGACCGCCGCCACCTGATCGTCCAGCTCAAAGCTGCGAACGCCGCCCTGCAGGACGCGAACAAGCACAAAAGCGTCTTCCTCGCGAACATGAGCCACGAGCTGCGCACGCCGCTCAACGCGATCATCGGATTCTCAGAGCTCCTGAGCGACGCGAAGGAGGGCCAGTTCGACGCCCCTACGCGCACCCGGTTCCTGAACCAGATCCAGACGAGCGGCAAGCACCTGCTCGGTCTGATCAACGACATCCTCGACCTCTCCAAGGTCGAGGCCGGTCAGATGGAGCTCCGGCTCCAGGCCGTCGACGTCCGCGAATCCGTCGAGCAGGTCGTCAGGACCGTGGAGCCGCTGGTCGCCAAGAAGGACATCAAGCTCGAGTGGGAGGCGGACGCCGGCGGGCAGTTCCTGGCTGATGGCGGGAAGCTGAAACAGATGCTGCTCAACCTCCTGTCCAACGCGATCAAGTTCACGCCCGAGGGCGGAACCGTGAGCATCAAGGTCAAAAGGACCGGCGACAACGTCGAGTTCGCCGTCAGGGACACCGGCATCGGCATCGCGCCCGACGACCAGAAGCAGATCTTCAAGGAGTTTCACCAGATCGACCACGGCCCTGGCCGCAAACACGAAGGCACAGGGTTGGGCCTCGCGCTGACGCGACGCTTCGCGCTGCTCCACGGCGGCGACGTGCGCGTCAGCAGCGAGGTCGACAAAGGCAGCGTTTTCACCCTCGTCCTTCCCCTCCGCCAGCCGGCCGTGGCGGCCCCGCTCCCCATACCTGTGCCGGCAACGAACGGTCACGGACCCGCATCCGGTCCGCTCGTGCTCGTCGTCGAGGACGACCCGGCGGCCGCCGAGCTGCTGACCCGGCAGCTGATCGCGGCGGGCTACCGCACGGACGTGGCGCGTACGGGCAAAGAGGCGCTCGAGAAGGCGCGCAGGCTGCAGCCCGCGGCCATCACGCTCGACATCATCCTTCCCGAGGTCGACGGCTGGGAGGTCATCACCAGGCTCAAGAGCGACGACCAGACGAGCGGCATTCCCATCGTGGTGGTGAGCGTCGTCGACAACCCCGAGCTCGGCATGTCGCTGGGAGCCATCGATTACTTCGTCAAGCCCGTCGACGGCAGGCTGCTCGTCAACCGCCTCAACGAGTTCCGCGCCGGTCGCGCCGATGGCAAGGACGGCATCCGCGTGCTCGTGGTCGACGACGAGGCCGCCAACCGGACGTGGCTCGCGAAGACGCTCGAGCCCGCAGGCTTCACGGTGGTGCCCGCGTCGGGCGGGCGGGAAGCGATCCGGCTCGCCAAGACCACCAGACCTGACTTCGTGCTGCTCGACCTGATGATGCCTGACGTCACGGGCTACGACGTGGTCGAAGCCTTGCGCGCGGACGACGCGACGAGAGACGTGCCGATCATGGTCCTCACCGCCAGCCACCTGAGCGAGGCGGACAAGAAGCTGCTCAACGGACGGGTGTCGCAGATCTTGAGCCGCGGATCGGTTGCGAACTCGGACATCGTGGGCCTGCTCAAACGCGTGGTCGCCCACCGGAACGGCGGCCCGTGAGCGGATGCCTGGTCCTCCTCGTCGAGGACAACGAGGCCAACCAGATGCTGGCCCGGGCGGTGCTCGAGATCGAAGGCTTCGAGGTCGAGGTCGCCGGCTCGGCAACCGAGGCCCTGGAGGTCCTCGCCGCACGCAAGCCCGACCTGATCCTGATGGACATCCAGCTTCCGGGGCAGGACGGGCTGTCCTTCACCAGAGACTTGAAAAGCGACCCGCGCTACGAGGGCATCCCCGTGGTGGCGCTCACCGCTCACGCGATGCAGGGCGACCGTGAGATCGGACTGCGCGCAGGCTGCATCGGGTACATCGCCAAGCCGATCGACACCCATACGTTCGGCACCACGGTGGGCGAGTTCATCCGCATGTCTCAGGGCGACCGTCGAATGGTCGCCCAGTGACGGCACGGGTGCTCGTCGCTGACGACGACCCCGCAAGCGCCGAGCTCCTGACCTACTTCCTCGAGTCGCGCGGCTACTCGGTCGTGACCGCGCCCGACGGCAACCAGGCCGTCGAGATGGGTGCCACCGGCGAGTTCCAGCTCGTGATCCTCGACATGCACATGCCGCAGTACGACGGCGTCGAGGTCCTCGAGCTACTGCGCAAGCGCCACCTGCTCCACCCCATCAAGGTCATCGCGGTGACGGGCGATCTGTCCGACTCGGTGCGCCGCGCGCTCGACGCCGGCCACATCGACGCGTTTCTGTCCAAGCCCGTGGACCTCGACCTCCTTGGTGAGGAGGTCGACCGGATCACCAGGTCCGCGTGACCTTCTGAATCGTCCGCGGCTGGTCCGGGTCGATGCCGCGCTCGACCGCCACGTCGTGCGCGAGCAGCTGGCCGAGCACCGCCAGGGGGATCGGCGTCAACTCTTCGGGGAGACCCGAGACGTCGAAGAGGTGAAGCACCGTTGCGCCTTTCGCCTCCAGTCGCGCGCGGACCGACTCGAGGTCTTCGACGACCAGCCCCCCTCCGTCGACGATCAAAACTGGAAGCCCGGCCTCGGCGATCGCGATCGGCCCATGCTCGAAGTCCGCCACCGACCACGCGCGGGCAAGCACGTAGCTCGTCTCGCTGAGCTTCAATGCGATCTCCTCTGCAGTCGAGAAGTTGAATCCCCGGCCGAGCACCACCGCACGCGGGCCCATCAATGGATGGACCAGCGCGTCCAGGTCGCCGTTGCGCTCGAGCGCGCGACCGATGGCCGCGGGAACGCCGTCGAGCGCCGCCTGGAACGCAGGGTCGGGGTCGAGGGCTTCGGAGATCAGAGCCATCGCCAGCACGCTCGCGGTGTAGGTCTTGGAGGCCGGGACGCTGACCTCCGGTCCCGCTTCCAGCTCGAGCACGAGCTCCGCGGCCCGCGCGAGCTTGGAGCCGGCGACGTTTGTGATCGCGACCGTCACGCATCCCTGGCGTCGCGCCTCCTCGATGACGGCGATCACGTCCGGCGACTCGCCTGACTGCGAGATTCCTATCACGCACTGCCCGTCAAGTCGCGGCGGGCTTGCGTAGTGGGTGAAGAGCGATGGCGCGGCGAGCGCGACGAGGGCTCGGTTGCGCGCACCGAACAGGTACTTCGCGTAGAGCGCGGCGTGGTCCGAGCTGCCGCGCGCGGCGATGGTGAACCCGCGCACGTCTCGCTCGCGAATTGCCGCTGCGATCCGGACGGCGCTCCGGCGACCGTGGGCCAAGAGCCTCGTCGCCACCTCCGGCTGCTCGGCGATCTCGCTCCGGAAACGATTCATCGCAACAGGCCCTCGGCGAGACGCAGCGCGCCTTCGACGGGCGGCGCCTCGAGGCGGACGCACTCGACCGGGACCATCTTCCGCACGCCGGCTTCGAGCGTCGGTCGATTGAGGAGAATCCCGCCCGCGAGCACGACCGGACCGTCCGGACAGCGCCGAAGCAGAGGCACCACGAGCTCGCTCAGCGCCTTCGCCGCGCGATGGACGATCTCCCTTGAACCGTCGTCGGAGTCCTCCGTCGCGAACACCGTCTCCGCGAGAGCGGCCCACTCCATCGCCTCGTGCATCGAGTGAAGGTTGGCGATCAGCTGCGCCGGGTCGCTTGCGCCGGTCGACGCGAGGAGCGCGTCGCCCAGGGTCCCGATGGGGTACCCGTTCTGCGCGCGCGTCATGACGAGGCGGGCCGCTTCGCGGGTGATCCACACCCCGCTTCCCTCGTCGCCGACCATCCAGCCCCAGCCGCCACGCTGCGCCTCCTGGCCGTCGCGGGCGCGGGCGTACCCGACGGAGCCGGTGCCGGCGACGAGCGCAATCCCGGCGTCGAGGCCCGCCGCCGCGAGGATCAACCGGCTGTCGTGGACGACGCAAACCCGGCTCCCGGGAAATCGCTGGGCGAGCAGCTCGTGCAACCGGGCCCCGGCCGCCGGCACCTCCGCCCCGGCCGCGCCGGCGCAGCATGCGTCGGGCGCGACGGCCCCGAGCTCGTCCAGCAGCGTCGACAGGCGCTCCTCGACGAGGCGCCATTCGACGGTCGCCACGTTTGCCCCCGGTCCGATCACGTCGGTCACGTCCTTTCCCCGGCGAAGCCGCGCCCGGCTGGACGAACCGCCGACGTCCAGGCCTAGGAGGGTCGCTGGAATTTGACCGCTCCTCGGATCATCGTCAGCCTCGGCCGAAGCTCAGCGTCCAGGACGACGAGGTCCGCGCACGCGCCCACGGCGATCCGCCCGAGCCGGCGTTCGCCGAGCACCCGAGCAGGCTCGGCCGACGCGAGACCGATCGCGCGCGACGCGTTCATCCCCGGAAGCCGGGCCATCAGGCGCACCAGGTCCGGCATCGTGGCGGCGCTTCCGGCAAGCGTCCCATCCTGGAGCTTCACGACCCGGCCGTCGCTGATCACGGTCCGGCCCGACAGCGTGAATTCCCCTGGGGCCGCCCCCGCGGCCGCGGTCTGGTCGGTGGTGAGCGCGATCCGCGAAGCGCCCCGAACTCGCACGAGCTGCTCGCACACGGCCGGATGGACATGCTCGCCGTCGGCGATCAGGCCCGCGGTCACGCGGCGATCAAGGATCAGGGCCAGCGCGATCCCAGGCCGGCGGTGATGAACCGGCGGCATCGCGTTGTAGACGTGCGTCGCGAATGTGACGCCGGCCTCGATCGCCTTACGTCCTTGCTCGTAGTCGGCGCCGGTGTGCCCGGCCGATACGATCACCCCGACGTCGTGCAGTCGCTGGATCGCTTCGAGCGCGCCGCGCAGCTCCGGAGCGAGCGTGATGAGGCGCGGCCGCGCGGCTATGAAGACGTCGACGTTCTTGGAGCTCGGCTCCGCGAGGTTCGAGCGGAGGTGGGCGCCGCGAAACGACGGGTTGAGAAACGGTCCCTCCACGTGCGCGCCGAGCACCCGCGCGCCAGGCGCCTCGGCGGCGGCGCCGACCGCGGCGGTGAACTCCGCGCCGACCTCGACCGGCTCGGAGATGATCGTGGGCAGGAACGCGGTCACGCCGGTCGCGGGCAGGGCCTTGGAGATGGCCGCGATCGAGTCGGCGCCCTCGGCCGCGTCGTGACCGCCAAACCCGTTCACCTGAAGGTCGATGAAGCCGGGGGCGATCGTCTCGCCCGGCCCCGCGACGATCTCTTCCTCCGGTCGCTCGGGGGGCCGGCCTGCACCGACCCACGTGATCACGTCGCCGTCGACCAGTATCGAGTCGGCGCCGTCCGGGCCGTGCAGCTCACCGCGAAGCAGCGTCTTCATGCTCGCTGTCCCTCGCCGAGCACCGCCCTGATGTCGCCGCCAGACATCCTGAGCCGCTCGCGCGCCTCCTCGATGGGCATGCCGGTGAGGTCGGAGACGATCCGCGCGGCGCGTTCGCGGAGCTTCTCGTTGCTCGCCGCGACTCCGACCATGCGGCCGCGGTGCGTGCGCCCGAGCCGTGTGAACACGGCGGTGCTGATCATGTTCAGGACGAGCTTCTGCACGGTGCCCGCCTTGAGGCGCGTCGACCCGGCGATCACCTCGGGACCGGTCTCGACCTCGATGGCGAAGTCGACGCCGCGCGCCATGCGAGAGCGTGCGTTCGAGGTGAGCGAGACGGTGAGCGCTCCGCGCGCGGTCGCCTCCTCGAGCGCGCCGAGCACGAAGGCGGTGCGTCCGCTCGCGCTTATGCCGACGGCGACGTCGCCGGGACCGATGGCCGCCGCTCGCACGGAGTCCTGGCCGGCCCCGCGATCGTCCTCCGCCTCGTCGGCGACGCGGTGCGCCTGGACCAGCTCGGCGGCGACGCCGAACGTCGCCGGGCACTCGGCGGCGTCCATGGCCGCGACCCAGCCGCTCGTTCCCGCGCCGAAATAATGAAGGCGGCCACCCGCACGCATGCGGGCCGTGATCGCGTCGACCGCGCGAGCGACGCTTTCCAGCGCCGGCTGAATCGCCTCGACCGCGCCCCGGTCTTCGGCATGCATGACGTTCACGAGCTCGATGGTGCTCAGCGAGTCGAGCTCGTCGGCGCGCGGGTGGACGTCTTCGCTCATTCGATGAGCGACCTGCCGCGGGCGGCGAGAGATTCGGTGATCCAGGCGCGCCAGATGCCAGGCGCCGACGAGCACCGCAGCGAGCGCACCGTCGATGCGTAAGTGAGGAGCGCAGGAGGCAACAACGCAGATGGCGCGCATGGGCGCCGAAGCTCCGTCGACCGCGGCGGGGCGTTCATCTAGTCATGAGCTCCGCGGCCGCGTCGGCGCAGGCGCGTGCCGATCCGTGGGTAGCGACGTAGTTGCGGGCTTGCCGCGGCCGGCAGATCGGCACGCCCATCTCGACGAGGACTGCGTCGGGGTGTCGATCGAACAGCTCGGCGACGCGAGCCTGGTTTGCGGGCTGGCGGTGGAGGTCGCGAACGGCGATGACGACGCGACGACCGCCTTCCCCGACCCTGACGCCGCGCGCCGCGAGCGCGTCGGCCATGCCCCAAGGCACGTCACCGGCGGCGATCGTGCTGGGCGAATCGAGGCGGATGACGGTCGCCTCCCCGCCGACGTGGACGTCGCCATCGGCATGGACGGCTCGGCGCGCGGCCACAGCTGAAGGTGGCTGGATCTTCAGACGATCGATGCGCGTGGCGGCTTCGGTGAGCCGGTCCTCGTCGATGCGACCCGTGTTTACGGCCGCCACGATCGCCGCCACCAGCTCGTCGACGACGCCTTCGCCGCTGAGGCCTCCCCCGACGAGCAGGGCGTCACATCCCGCCGCGAGTGCCAGCACCGCGGCCTCGCCAAGGCTCCGGGCTCCGGTGAGGGCGCCCATCTCCAACCCGTCCGTGACCGCGACGCCCTCGAAGCCAAGCTCGCCCCGGAGGAGCCCGGTCATGACCGGGTGGCTGATCGTCGCCGGCTGATCGTCGATGGACGGAACCACGATGTGGGCGCTCATGATCGCGCGAACACCGGCCGCAATCGCCGATTTGAAAGGCCGCAGCTCTTCCCTTGCCACCGGCAAGGCCAGATGACTGTCGACGGACGTGTCGCCGTGACCGGGAAAGTGCTTCGCGCACGCCGCCACCCCGGCGCCCTGCATCCCCTCGACCCAGGCCGCGGTGTGCTCGGCGACGCGATCCGGGTCAGAGCCGAACGACCGCACCCCGATGATCGGGTTGTTCGCGTTGGTGTTCACGTCCGCTACGGGCGCCAGGTCGAGGTCGATGCCGACGGCGGCCAGGCGCGCGCCCATCTCGGCCGCGACCCTTGCCGTGAGCCCAGGGTCGCCGGTCGCGCCGAGGGCGAGGTTGCCCGGGTAGCGGCTGCCTGTCCGCGAATCGAGCCGGGTCACGTCGCCGCCTTCCTCGTCGATCGCGATCACCAGGTCCTCGCGCTCGGCGTGGAGCGCGGCGCACAGGTCGCGGACCTGCTCATCCGACTCGACGTTGCGACCGAACATGACCACGCCGCCGAGCCCGTCCGCGACGCGGCGCATCACCCAGTCGGGTGCTTCGGTGCCCTCGAACCCGGGCAGAAGGCAGCGCAAGGCGAGACGCTCGACCGCGCTCATCCCTTCACGGCACCGGCCGTCAGCCCGCCGGCGAGGTAGCGCTGGAGAAGCAGGAAGAACGCCACGACCGGAAGGCCGGTCAGAGTCGCCGCCGCCATCAGCGGGCCCCACTCCGGGCCGTGGTTGGTGGTGAAGGACGCGAGCCACACCGTCAGCGTCTGGTTGTTCGGGCTCGAGAGAAGGACGTAGGCGATGATGTATTCGTTCCAGGCCTGGATGAAACCGAAGATGGCGGTCGCCACCAGGCCCGGGCCGACAAGTGGAAACGTGATCCGGAAGAACGCGCCGACGCGCGTGCAGCCGTCGATCATCGCGGACTCTTCGAGCTCGACCGGGATGTTGGCCACGAACCCGCGCAGCGTCCAGATCATGAAAGGAAGGACGACGGCCAGGTAGATGGCGATCACACCCGGCAGCGCGTCGATCTGGCCCGCGCTGTCGAGCAGCATGTAGAGCGGGATGATCAATGCGTTCAGGGGCACCATCTGGACGCCGATGATCATCACGAGGAACGCCGTGCGTCCCCGGAATCCGAACCGGGCGGTTCCCACCGCGGCGAGGAACGCGACGACCAGCGCAAGGGCCAGCATCACGGCGACGACGATCACGCTGTTGCGCACGTCGTCGAGGAAGAAGGGTCGAGCGATCGCGTCCTTGAAGTTGTCGAGCGTGAAAGGTGCTGGGAACCACTTCGGTTGGAGGGTCAGGATGTCGCGGCCGGGCTTGAACGCGGTGATGACCATCCAGTAGATGGGGAACAGCATCACCACCGCGACCGCTATGCCCACTCCGTCGTAGACGAGCTGCGACACGCGGCGCCAGACGTTGACGCTGAGCCCGGCGCTCACCGCTTCGCGCTCGGTGCGCGTCCGAATGCCCTGGGCTGTTCCTGGCGCGATCACGAAATCTCGGCCACCTTCACCGTTTCACGGACGTAGAACAACGTCACGATGACGAGCACGATCACCATCACGACGGCGATCGCGGCGCCGAGCCCGTACTGCGTCACGCCAAACGACTCGCGATACGAGTAGATCGCGATCGTGAAGTAGTCCGAGCTCGGCCGCTGATTGAGGAGGATGTAGATCTGGTTGAAGATGCCGAAGTTCCAGATCGTCGAGAGGCAGATGACGATCAGGAAGATCGGCTTCAGGATCGGCGCGGTGATGTACCAGAAACGCCGCCACGAGCCGGCGCCGTCGACGCGGGCGGCGTCTTCGACATCGCTGGGCATCTGCAGAAGCGCCGCGAAAAGCGTGATGGTGACGAACGGAATCGAGTACCAGACGACGATCGCGACGATCACGGCGAATCCCTGCACAGGGTTGTCGAACCAGTTGTGGTGGATGAAGTTGCCGAGATGCAGCTGCGTGAGCAGGTAGTTGATGATCCCGAACTCGTAATCGAACATCCACTGCCAGATGTCGACCGTGACGACGACCGGCGTGGCCCACACAAACACGAGCGCGCTCATCACCAGCACGCGGACCGCCCGGCGCACCTTCAAGAGCAGGAGCGCGATCAGCGTGCTCAAGGCGACGGTCAGGGACACGCACGTGAACGTGAAGGCCAGCGACCGGACGATGACTGCGTGAAAGAGAGGATCGACCAGGATCTTCTGGTAGTTGCCGAGCCCGACCCACTCACCCTGGTGGTTGATCAGCTCCCGTAGCCCGTAGTGCTGGAGCGAGATCCAGATCAGCATGCCGAGCGGGAAGGCCAGGATGCCCCCGATCACGGCGACGCTCGGGGTGATCAGGGCATAGGGAAAGAGCCGGCGCCGTAGACGTGAATAGAGGGCTGGCCCCTGGTCAGGCGCTGTGATCGCCAATCCCATTTGAGCCAGCCCCCTTATTTGTTGCTTAGCTGCCGCCGTTCAAGATCGAGCTGATCTGATTGCTGGCCGCAGTGGTCGCGGTTGGAATGTCCTGCTGCTTGGTGAATATCTTGACGAGCATGTCGGGAAGCACGTTCGCGCTCTCCACGCTCGCCCAGTTCTGCGAGTTCGGCACGAACTTGCTGTTCGCGGCCGCGTTGTAGAAGGTCGCGTTGATGCCGGTGCCGAGGTTGAGCATCGAGGTCGTGTTCGGGATCACCCCGCCCACGGTCGCCATCTCGGCCATGTGCTTGTTGCCGGTCAGCAGCGCGATCCAGGCCTTGGCCAGGTCCTGGTGCTTGCTGTGCGCGGCGACTCCGAGGTCAGATCCGCCGAGGAACACCGGCGCGTTCTGCCCCTGGGTGTGACTCGGAATCGGGAACGCACCGAGCTGGTCCTTCAACGCCGGGTTGCCGGACTTCGGGTCGAGGATGACTCCGACTTCCCAACCGTTGGCGATGATCATCGCGATGTGGCCCTGCGCGAAGGCCGCGTCCTGCTTGGCCTCGTCGCCGGTCTTGTCGGCGCGCGAGAGCTTGCTCACGAGGTTGGTCAGCGTCGTCAGCCCCTGCTCAGCGTTGCTGGAGTCCAGGGCCCCGGACCACTTGCCGCCCGACTGGGTGGCGATGTCGCCGCCGAAGTCCCAGATGAACGGAAGAGCCGCGTACCAGTACTTGCCGGGGAAGTAGAGAGCCGAGAAGTTGGGGTCGGACGCGTGGGCGGTCATCAGCTTCTGGCCGACCGTCAGGAGGTCGTCCATGCTGGTCGGCACGCTCACGCCGGCGGAGGCGAAGAGGTCCTTGCGGTAGATGATCGCGCGGCTGCCCGCGTAGTACGGGACGCAGTACAGCTTGCTGCCCTGGGTGCAGGAGTCGGTCAGAGACTGCAGCCAGGTCGAGGAGTTGTCGAAGCTCGCTTTCTGGCCGGTGATGTCAAGCAGCGCCCCGGCCGCGGCGTACTTGGCAACCAGCGTATTGCCGAGCTCCATCACGTCCGGAGGGCTGCTGCCCTGGAACGCGGTGTCGAGCTTGGTCGTGACGTCGCTCCACTGCTGGATCTCGACCTTGACGGTCACGTTCGGATACTTCGCCTTGAAGTCGGCGTTGGTCTCGTTGACCACGCTGTCCGGCGCGCTCCCGTTCATGAGCCAAACGGTCAAGGTGCCCGTCTGGTTGGCCGAGTTGTTGCTGCCGGTGCTTGTGGAGCCACAAGCAGCGGCCACGAGCGCAAAGGTGACCGAGAGGCCGGCCACCCAACGTTTCCGTAGGTTCATCTGGCGTTTTTCCCCCTGTTGGATGAATGCGGCGCGGGAGCGCCATCGTGGTGGTCGCCTCGACGTTCCCTCGGGCTCCCGCTTGCGTCCGCGCGGGGGGCGCCGGCCGAGCGCCCGTTGCGGCTTCGCTGCGGTACGAGGTCGGCGACCAGGCGATAACGGTCGCCGCGATAGATGGAGCGGACGAACTCGACGATCCGCCCTGACTCGGAGGCAGTCGTCCGCTCGAAGAGAAATGCAGGCGTGTGAAGAGGGACGTTCAGGACCTCTGACTCCTCTTCGCTGGTCACGGTGGGTTCGATGGACTGTGCGCCGCTCGCGATGGTGATGCTGTAACGCTCCCTGAGCAGCTCATAGAACGAGTGGTCCTCGAAGTCCTGCCTGGTCAGTCCCGGGACCAGGGCCTCCGGGACGTGCAGTACCTCCATCGCCATCGGCTGGTTGTCGGCGAGGCGAAGACGCTTGACTCGCACAAGCCTGGCCTCGGGCGAGACCCCGAGCCTGTGGGCGAGGCGCGCGCCGGCGGTCGTGGTGGTCAGCTCGAGCGTCCGGCTTCCGGGCGTCATCCCGCGCCGGCGCATGTCCTCGCTGAAGGAGGTCAACGTGAGCGGCTGTGCGATCTTCGGCTCGGTGACGTAGGTGCCGCTGCCGTGGCGGCGGTCGAGGTAGCCGTCCCGGACCAGCTCATCGAGCGCGGCGCGGACCGTGAGGCGGGAGACGCCGAGGTCGACAGCGAGCTGGCGCTCGGCCGGGATCGGCCGTCCGACCTCGAGAGATTCGACCAGGTCAAGGACGCGGTCGCGCGTCTCTTCCTGCTTGCTCATCGATTCGCCTTAACCAAGTGGTACTGCCCTCCCCGACTTCACAGGAGGGCAGTTAAGCACAAACTGGCTAAGTGGTCAATACCACTTTTAGGATCGGCCGAGAGTGTGCGCTCTGTTAGGTGTTTTCTCGGAGCGGACCGATCAGAGCGCACATTCGCCATTAACGGGCAGGGTTGAATTGCGGCCCCGGCGCGTTCAACCTGCTTCCGAATGCTCAGTTCAGACCCTGTCGACCTGGAAGAAGCGCGGCGCCACGGATTGACTCGGGCACAGCTCCTGGGAGCGAGATGGCGGCGCCTCGGGCCGCGCGTCTACGCAAGGCGCGAGATTGCCGATGACCCGATGGTCAGGCTCAAAGCCGCACGATTACGCCTTCCAGACGACGCTGTCTTCTCCGGGCGTACGGCTGGATTCCTTCATGGCCTGATCTCGCAACTCGATGTCATCGAAGCGACCGTGAGACCCCCCGTGTCGCGCCGCGTGGGCATGAAGATCCGGCGATCTCTTCTGACTGCAGACGACGTGACAACCCGGCACGGACTCCGAGTTACTTCGGCCTTACGCACGATTGCGGACCTCGCGAAGAAGCTCCCGCTGGTCGAGGCGGTGGTCATCTCCGACATGGCCCTCCACCGGAGAGTCGTCAGTCGAGACCGCCTCCCTGGACGTCTCGCGGAATTGTGCGAGTCTGCGACCGAGAGCCCGATGGAGACGAGATTGCGTCTCAAGCTGGTACTTGCGGGCCTAGCACGACCTCGTGTTCAGGTCACGCTCGGCGACCCCTTCATCGCTCGCGTCGACCTGTACTACCCCGATCAGCGACTCGTCATTGAGTACGACGGCGGCAGTCATCGCGACAGCCTGGTCGCCGACAATCGGCGGCAGAATCGCCTGACCAACGCCGGCTACCGCGTTCCGCGTTTCACCGCATCGGATCTTTCGGGCGATGTCCCCGGGATCGTCCGGCGAGCCTTGAGTGCGTGAGCGAGCGCCGCAGCCGTTCTCGCGCAGCGGCCGGCGCCTGCATCAGATCGAGCCCTATCAGGCCCGCGCCCAGAATCGGAGGCGCCTCCAGCTGCACGATCTGCGCACGTGGCGCCAGCGCCACGATCCCCTCACGGATCCGGCCGAGGAGCTTCTTGTCCGCCGCGCGCAGAACCCCTCCTCCGAGCACCACCTGCACGTCGCTCCGCGTCAGGCGCAGCCGGCGAATTGCCGCATTCGCCGTGATGACGATCTCATCCGCCATCTCGTCGATCATGCCCCGCGCGACCTCGTCCTTCGCGCGAGCGGCCTTGAACACCAGTGGCGCCAGCTCGGCGAGCCTGAGGATGTTCAGCGTGCCGACGTAGACCGCCTCCATCACCGCGTGCGGCCGCGACATGCCGAAGTAGGCCGGCACCAGCTCCTCGAGCATGGTCCGCGGTCCTCGCCCGTCGCGTGCCCGGATGGCCACGCCGAGGGCGGTGCGGCCCAGCCAGCCGCCTCCGTGCGCGCGGTCGCCTGACAGCTCGCCGAACGATGGAAACCGCACCGACCGGCCGGTTGGGCCGACGGCCGCGCAATTCATGCCCGTCCCGCACACCACGGCCACTCCCCACTTCCTGTCGGTGCCGGCGCGCAGGACCGCGAAAGTGTCGTTGCGAACGATGGTCCTCGTGGTCCACCCGTGACCCACGAGCTGGGCCTCGATGCGCCGGTCGTCGAGCGCCAGGTCCGCGCCGGCGACGCAAAAAACACCCAGCCCCGGTACCTGACCATCCGTCGCGGCACTGACCGCGCCCGCCAGCCCGTCGAACGAGCCGTTCGAGCCCAGGCCGAAATTGAAACGACCGTGGCGGCGAACCGCCGAGTGCACGTTGCCCTCGACGTCGATGAGCGCGACGTCGACCTTCGACGCTCCACCATCGACCGCAAGGATCGCCTTGGCCTTATCTGGAAACTTCCCTAACAATTTGTCCATATTCTCGCGTACGATGCCGCGCTGTGGGGGTAAAGATTGCGGTCGTCGGCGGCGGCAGCACCTACACGCCAGAGCTCATCGAGGGTTTCCACGTTCGCCGCGACCGGATACCGGTCGATGAGCTCGTCCTCCACGACATCGACGACGAGCGCCTCGAGGTCGTGGGCGGCCTCGCACGGCGAATCCTGGAGAAGCACGAATGGCCGGGCCGGCTCGTGACCACGAAGGATCGCGCGAAGGCCCTGGACGGCGCGAGCTTCGTCATCGTCCAGCTCCGCGTCGGCGGCCAGGCGGCGAGGCTCGTCGACGAGACGCTGCCGCTCGAGTTCGGATGCATCGGCCAGGAGACGACGGGCCCAGGCGGTTTTGCCAAAGCCCTCCGCACCGTGCCGGTGGTCCTCGACATCGCCGAGGAGACTGAGAGACGCGGCGCGAGAGGCGCCTGGCTGGTCGACTTCACGAACCCTGTCGGCATCGTGATGCAGGCGCTGCTGGACCAGGGCCACCGCGCGATCGGGCTCTGCAACTCGGCGATGGGCTTCCAGCGCCAGTTCGCGCGACTGCTCGATGCCGCGCCCGAAAGGGTCCAGCTCGACCACGTCGGCCTCAACCACCTGACGTGGGAGCGCAAGGTGCTGCTCGACGGCGAGGACCGGCTGCCGGAATTGATCGAGAGTGACGCGGACGAGGTCGCCGGCCAGATCGGCATCCCCGTGGGCCTGATCCACCTGCTCAAGGCGGTGCCGTCCTACTACCTGCGCTACTACTACTCGACCGACGAGGTCCTGCGCGAGCAGATCTCGGGCGCGAAGCGATCGCGGGCGGAGGAGGTCATGGCCATCGAGCGCGGTCTGCTCGAGATGTATCGCGACACCAACCTGGCCGAGAAGCCGGCGCTGCTGGAGAAGCGCGGCGGCGCCTACTACAGCGAGGCCGCGGCCCAGCTCATCGCCTCACTTCACGCGGACACCGGCGACGTCCAGGTCGTGGACGTGCGCAACGACGGGGCGCTGCCCGACCTCCCCGACGACGCTGTGGTCGAGATCCCCGCGAACGTGGGCGCGGACGGCGCAAAAGCCGACGCCCTTGATGCGCTCGCCCCGGAGATGCTTGGCCTCGTCCAGCAGGTCAAGGCTTACGAACGCCTGACTGTGAAGGCCGCGGTCGACGGGGACCGCGAAGCCGGACTGAAGGCTCTGCTCGCGAACCCGTTGGTCGCGCGGTACAACGTCGCTCGGCCGCTCTTCGACGCGCTCCTCGAGGCGAACCGCGACCATCTCCCGCGCTTCTTCACCCGAGGCTGAGCACCTCCTTGACGAGATCACCGGCAGGGGTTAAGGTCTCACGGTAAGGAATTCTTACTAACTATGGATGGAGCCCAGGCGACCATCGGGCGTAGGCCTCAGCACGGAGGGCTGCGCGGGCCTGCGCCGATCACGGTCGGCACCCCGAGCCTTCTGCGCGCCATCAATGAGCGGACCGTCCTCGACCTGATCCACCACCAGGGCCCGCTATCGCGCGCGCAGGTGGCGAGGGTCAGCGGCCTCTCCAAGCCGACCGTCTCGCTCGCCCTCGGCGGCCTGCTCGACGCCCACCTCGTACGCGAGGTCGGCCGCTCGCGGGGCGAGCGAGGGCCCAGCGCCCTGCTCTACGAGCTCAACCCCTCAGCCGGATGGGTCGTCGGCGTCGACATCGGACGCAAGTGGGTCCGCGCCGCGATCGCCGACATCGCCGGCACCGTCGTGGCGAGGCGAGACGAGCGCGCCCGGGTAGCCAGTGCCCGGAGCCTCATCGGCCAGCTCGGAGGAATCGCGCGACGGTTGGCCTCGGAGGCGGGCGTCGACTGGTCGCAGGTCACCCACGCGACGGTCGGCAGCCCCGGAGTCTTCGACCCGGCGCACGGCTACGTGGCCATGGCGCCGAACCTGCCGGGCTGGGGCCGAAGCGGGCTGGTCCAGGCGGTGCGCGAGGAGCTCGGCACAAACGTCAGCTTTGAGAACGACGTCAATCTCGCCGCCCTGGCCGAGCGCGCCGACGGCCTCGGTCGCAACGTGCACAACTTCGTCTTCCTGTCGGTTGGCACAGGCGTCGGGATGGCGCTCGTCATCGACGGCCGTCTTTACCGTGGGGCGCACGGCGCCGCGGGCGAGGTCGCGTACATGCCTCTCGGCAAGGGCGACCCGCGCGACCCGTCCAATCGGCGGCGCGGCGCGTTCGAGGAGGCGGCCGCCGCGGCCGGCATCGTCCGCACCGCTCGACGGCTCGGCATGCAAGCGCCTCTGACGCCCGAGCGGATCTTCGTCGCCGCACGGCGCGGAAACGCGACGGCGACCCGCGTGGTCCTGGCCGAGGCCGCGATGCTCGGGATGGCGATCGCCACGGTCACACCGGTGCTCGATCCCGAGCTCGTGATCCTTGGCGGCGGCATCGGCCGCAACGGCGACCTGCTCGTGGATCCGATTGAGCGCGAGCTGCGCCAGCTCCTTCCGTTCCGGCCGAGGGTCGCGGTCTCGGCGCTCGGAGACGACGCTGTTCTGCGCGGGGCGATAGCCACCGCGCTCGAGGTTGCCAGGGACAGGGTTTTCGCACGTACACCATCGCGGCACATACAGGAGGTATCGGCATGAGGGGACCTCGGCGATTCGCAAGCGGCCTGGCGGCGGGGATGCTGCTGCTCACTGCCTGCGGCGGCAGCTCGCCGGCCGCCAACGTGCAGCGCCAGGCGGGTGGCACCGTCACGATCGACAACGAGAGCGGCACCACGTGGACCTGCGACTTCAACCCGTACAACGGCGCCGTGAACTTCCTCTCCTTTGGGACTGTTTACGAGCCGCTGGTCTACGACAACCTCCTGACGGACAAGAAGACGCCCTACCTCGCGAGCGCGTATTCATGGAGCAGCGACAACAAGACGCTGACGGTGACCATCCGGTCCGGCGTGCAGTGGAGCGACGGCCAGCCGTTCAGCGCCGACGACGTCCTGTTCTCGTTCCAGCTCTTGAAGAAGAACTCGTCGCTCGACCTGCAGTCGGCGTGGTCTCTTCTGTCGGATGTCCAGGAGCAGGGCACGGACAAGATCGTCTTCACGTTCCAGTCCGCCGCCGTCCCGGACTTCTACCAGGTGGCCGCCCAGACGCCGATCGTGCCGAAGCACATCTGGTCGACGCTGAGCGACCCGACCGCCGCCGTGCCCAAGCCGGTCGGCACGGGTCCGTTCACGATGAGCGACTGCACGCCCCAGAACATCAAGTACCTGAAGAACCCCACCTACTGGCAGAAGGGCCTTCCGTACATTCAGGAGGTCGACTACCCCGCGTTCACCGACAACGACCCCGCCAACCAGTTCCTGGCTGCCGGCAACGCGGATTGGGGCGGCCAGTTCATCCCCAACATCCAGACCTACTACCTCAACAAGGACAAGACGCACAACCACTACTGGTTCCCGCCGATCGACAACATCAACATCTGGATCAACCAGACGCGGCCTCTGCTCAGCGACAAGGCGGTGCGCCAGGCGATGGCCTTCGGGATCGACCGGTCCAAGGTGTCGCAGAACGGCGAGTACGGCTACGAGCCGGCCGGCAACCAGACCGGAGTGCTCACGCCGACCTTCTCGAGCTGGGTCGACCAATCGCAGCTCAACAAGTACGGGTACAAGTTCGATCCCAACAAGGCGGCGCAGGTGCTGCAGGCCGCCGGCTACACCAAAGGGTCGGACGGGATCTACGCGGACAGCTCGGGCAAGCGACTCTCCTTCGACATCATCAGCATCTCGGGCTACACGGACTGGACGGCATCCCTGCAGGTGGTCGCGCAGAACCTGAAGTCGATGGGAATCGAGATCAAAGAGCACGACCTGAACCAGAACGACTACGCGAACGACCTCTACACCGGGAACTACCAGCTGGCGTACGGCTCGCTTTCGACCTCGCCCGGTCCATCGCCCTTCTACGAGCTGCGCAACACGCTCGACAGCCAGACCACGGCCGACATCGGCCAGATCGCCGGCGGCGACTACGAGCGGTACAAGAACCCGTCGGTGGATGCGCTCTTCGACCAGTTCGCCGCGAGCACCGACTCGGCGAAGCAGCACCAGCTCATGAGTCAGATCCAGAAATCGATGCTTGAAGACGTCCCCGTCATCCCGGTGACGGAGGGAGTCGCGTGGTACGAGTACTCCACGAAGAGCATCGGCGGATGGCCGACCCAGAGCGACCCGTTCTCGGCGCCGGCGCCGTGGAACCTACCCGACTGGGGCGTCACGCTCATCCACCTCTACAAGACGAGCTGAGAATTGCGTCCAGGCGGCGAGGTGTGATGCCTCGCCGCCAACCCCACAACCCATGACTTACCTGATCCGGCGACTCGAGTTCTTCGCGATCACGCTCTGGGCCGCCCTGACGATGAATTTCATCATCCCGCGCGTCATGCCCGGCAGCCCGGCCGAGGCGATGCTGGTCCGCTTTCACGGCCGCGCCAGCCCGCAGACCATCCGCACGATCGAGATCGCTCTCGGCTTTCACACCGACGAGAGCCTCCTCCAGCAGTACGGCGAGTACCTCTGGAACATGGCCCACCTCAACCTCGGCACGTCGCTGACGTTCTTCCCGTCGTCGGTGGGCAAGGCGATCATGGTCGGGCTGCCGTGGACGGTCGGCCTGGTCGGACTGTCGACGGTGATCGCTTTCGTCCTCGGGACTCTCGTGGGGATGCTGAGCGCGTGGCGGCGAGGCGGGATCCTCGACGGCGCCCTGCCGACCGTCTTCATCATGGTTTCGGCGTTCCCCTACTTCTGGATCGCGCTGGTCGCGATCCTCATCTTCTCCTTCACCCTGAACTGGTTTCCGCTCGGCTTCGGCTACGACCTCCACCAGCACATCGAGCTCTCGTGGGACTTCATCGGCAACGCGATCTGGCATGGCTTTCTCCCGGCCCTGACCATCGTCATCACCTCGATCGGCGGATGGATCCTGACGATGCGCAACACGATGATCACGACGCTGGCCGAGGACTACGTGAAGATGGCCCGCGCAAAGGGCCTGTCCCCGGTCCGCATCATGTTCATGTACGCGGGACGCAACGCGATCCTGCCCAACCTGACCGGATTCGCGATGTCGCTCGGATTTGTCATCAGCGGCGCGATCCTGGTCGAGATCGTCTTCAACTACCCCGGGCTGGGCTACATGCTTCTCCAGGCCGTCAACAACGAGGACTTCGCGTTGATGCAGGGACTGTTCCTTTTGATCACGGTCGCCGTCCTGGTCGCGGTGCTGCTGGCCGACTTCCTCACCGCGCTGCTCGACCCCCGCACGCGAGCGGCGGACTGACGAGATGAGCCTCAACCTCGTCGCCGACCAGAGCCGCGTCGCGGCTCCCGTCGGCTCGCGGTCCCGTGTCCTCGGCAACCTGGCGCGCGCGCTGGTGTCGAACCGCAAGGCGTTGACCGGCCTGGCGGTGCTGGTCATCTTCGCCCTGGTGGCGCTGCTGGCCCCGGTCATCGCGCCGTACCCGCCGCAGGCCGACCTTTTCGGGCAGATCCTTCCGCCTTCCGCGCAGCACCTGCTCGGCACCACAGGCAACGGGCAGGACATCTTCTCGCAGCTGCTCTGGGGCACTCGACAGTCGCTGGTGATCGCCATCCTGGCGGGCGCCGCGGCCACCGTGATATCGGTGATAGTCGGCGTCACGGCCGCCTACCTGGGCGGCATACCGGACCACGTCTTGAACCTCTTCACCGACGTGTTCCTCGTCATCCCCACGCTGCCCCTGATGATCGTGATCGCCGCATACGCGCGAAGCGGCGGGGTGTTCGTGATCATCCTCGTGATCGTCATCACCGGGTGGTCATACGGCGCTCGCCAGCTGCGCTCGCAGGCCCTGTCGCTGCGCAAGCGCGAGTTCCTCGAAGCCGCCCGCGTGAGAGGCGAGCGCAACGTCTACATCATCCTGGCCGAGATCCTGCCCAACATGACCTCGCTGATCGTGGCCAACTTCCTCGGCGCAGCCGTGTACGCCGTGCTCGCCGCCGCCGGCCTCCAGTTCCTCGGACTGGGCGACCCGAACGACCTGAGCTGGGGAACCATGCTCTTCTGGGCCGAGAACAACGGCGCGCTGCTCGCGGGCTCGCCGTGGTGGGCGATCGCACCCGGACTCTGCATCGCGCTCCTCGGCGGCGCTTTCGCGCTCGTCAACTATGCCTTCGACGAGATCGGCAACCCGGCGCTGCGTCCGGTGAGGAGAAGGCGCCAGTGATCGCGACCGCCACCCGGCCGCTGCTCGAGATCAAGGATCTGAGCGTCGACTACCTCACCGACCGCGGCGCGGTACGGGCAGTCGACCGCGTGTCGCTCGAGGTGCAGCGCGGCGAGTTCCTCGGCGTCGTCGGCGAGTCGGGCTGCGGCAAGTCGACGCTGCTCTACTCCATAGCGAGGCTGCTGACGCCGCCGGCGGAGATCGCGTCCGGCGACATATGGTTCGACGGCCACGATCTCGTTTCGATGTCGGATTCGGAGCTCCGCC
The DNA here is from genome assembly GCA_024280995.1 of Candidatus Dormiibacterota bacterium. GTDB lineage: Bacteria > Chloroflexota > Dormibacteria > Dormibacterales > Dormibacteraceae > 40CM-4-65-16. The sequence goes on along the minus strand of JAMXLM010000028.1, from coordinate 45,869 downwards.
ATTACCGCTGGAAGCAGTACTCGGTCGTGATGCAGAGCGCGATGAACGCGCTGAATCCCGTGATGAACATCGGTGAGCAGCTGCGCGACGCCTTCGACGCTCACCAGCGCTTCACCGGCCGTCAGATCACCGCGCGCTCCGAGGAGCTTCTGCGCATCGTCGGAATCGATCCCGTGCATCTGAGGAGCTACCCCCATCAGCTCAGCGGAGGCATGAGGCAGCGGGCGATGATCGCGATGGCGCTCGCCTTCACGCCCGAGCTCGTGATCATGGACGAGCCGACCTCCGCACTCGACGTCGTCGCGCAGCGCTCCCTGATGCTGAAGATCAAGCAGCTCCAACGCGAGTTCGGCTTCGCGACCATCTTCGTCACCCATGACATGTCGCTTGTCAGTCACTTCTCCGACCGCCTCGCAGTCATGTACGCCGGGCAGATCGTCGAGATCGGCGAGACCGCGCGCTTGTTCGCCGAACCAAAGCATCCGTACACGGTCGGGCTGATGCGCTCGTTCCCTTCGATCAGAGGCGAGCTGCAGCCGCTCGCGGGAATTCCGGGCAGCCCGCCCGACCTCGCGCGTCCGCCGGCGGGATGCCGCTTCCATCCACGCTGCCCGAAGGTGATGGACCGATGCCATATGGAGGAGCCGGAGTTCTATGCCGAAGAGGGCGACCTCATCCGGTGCTTCCTCTTTGACTCCGATGCTTGAGATGCCCGCGCGCCCGCGGGGCGTGGAGCTCATCCGCACGGAGGGGCTGACCAAGCACTTCCGCCTGGGTGGTTTTCTGTCCCGCCGCTACCTGCATGGCGTCGACGACATCAATCTGTCGATCCACGAAGACGAGATCGTCGCCCTCGTGGGCGAGAGCGGATCCGGCAAGAGCACGATCGCCCGCTTGATCGCGCGGGTCTACACGCCGACCGCCGGTGAGATCTTCCATCGCGGACGGACGCTGTCGAGCATCCGGTCGCACCGCGACGTGCTCGAGTACCGCGGCGACGTGCCGATGGTCTTCCAGGATCCGTATGGCTCGCTGAGCCCGGTCTACCGCGTGTCGCACGGGATCACGCGCGCGCTAAAGCTGCACCGGCCCGACCTGAGCCGGCAGGGCCGCGAGGACGAGGCCGCGAGGCTGCTCGAGGCGGTCGGCCTGACCCCGGCCCTCGACTTCCTCGGCAAGTTCCCGTACCAGCTGAGTGGCGGGCAGCGCCAGCGCATCGGGTTCGCCCAGGCGCTCGCGTGCCGCCCCGAGCTGATCCTTGCCGACGAGCCGGTCTCGATGCTCGACGTGTCGGTGCGGATCGGAGTCCTCAACCTGATGGCCACGCTGCGCCGCCGGGAGCGCATCTCATTCCTCTACATCACCCACGACATCGCCAGCGCCCGGTACGTCGCCGACCGCCTGTTGGTGATGTACGCCGGCCAGGTGGCGGAAAGCGGACCGGTCGAGGACGTGCTCGCGCACCCCAAGCACCCGTACACCCAGCTTCTTCTGTCGGCCGTGCCCGACCCGCGGGCGCCGATCTCCCTGCCCGCCACCGGCGAGGTGCAGGAGCCCCCGCGTGTGATCGACCCGGGCGAGGGCTGCCGGTTCCGCTCTCGGTGCCCCTACGCGATCGAGGAATGCGGGCGGGTGACGCCGAAGCTCCGGCTGCTTCGGCCCGCGCATGAGGCGGCCTGCCACGTCGCCACCTCCGATCTCGAGGTTCCGCGAGTTGACGAGGGCGCGACGGTCAGGTAGTCCCCATCCCCACCGGGTTTACAGATCGAGGCCGGGTGGACCGGCCGCATTGCACCCACGCTGGAGGTCGGAGATGCATCTGATTGGGTTTCTGATCATGGGGGCCATAGTCGGCTGGCTCGCCGGCAAGATCATGAGCGGCCACGGCTACGGCATCATCTGGGACATCGTCCTCGGCATCGTCGGATCGTTCGTCGGCGGACTCGTCTTCTCGCTCATCTTCGGCACGGCGCCAACAGGGTTGATCATCTCGTTCATCGTCGCCCTGATCGGGGCTGTCGTCCTCGTGGCGATCGTGCACATGATCCGCCGGGAGTCGATCCGGACCACTTAGCAAGAGGCTCCGAGCTTCAACATGGACGGGCGCGCTGTGGCGCCCGTCTTGTTTTTTAGGTGGGGCTCCCGATGCGACCTGACACCGCCCGGGCCTAGGCTCTCACCCAATGAGAGCGCGACAGCCGGACCTCGAGGGAGCCATCGAACGAGGCGGCGTCCGCGTGCACTGGGAGCTCTTCGGCTCCGGAGACCGGACCGTCTTCTTCCTGCCCGCCTGGTCGATCGTCCATGCGCGCCAGTGGAAGCTCCAGGTCGCCGACCTGGCCCGCGACTGCCGCGTCCTGGTCATGGACGGGCGAGGCAATGGCGAGTCGGACCGCCCCCTGGATCCCGCCGCTTACGCGGACGAGGAGTACGTCGCCGACGCGCTCGCGGTGATGGACGCCAGCGGTACCGCCTCCGCGGCGGTTGTCGGCTTCTCGGCGGGAGCCAGGTGGGCGCTCGGCCTCGCCGCCAACCATCCGGAGCGCGTGTCGTCAGTCGTCTTCGTGTCACCCGCCGTCCGCCTCTCGAACTGGAACCCCGTCCGCCAGGCCGCGATGGAGATCTTCGAAGAGGACCTGCCGGAACACGACGGGTGGCTCCGTTACAACGCGGGCTACTGGCGGCAGCACTTTCGCGATTTCCTCGAGTTCTTCTTCAAGAGCGCGCTGCCCGAACCTCACTCCACCAAGCCCATCGAGGACGCCGTCGGCTACGGGCTCGAAACGACACCAGAGGTGCTGATCGCGACGGCTCGAGCGCCGGAGCTGTCTGAGAGCCGCGCGACGGAGCTGACGGGGAAGGTCCGGTGCCCGGTGCTCGTGATCCACGGCGACGAGGACGAGATAGTGCTTCACGCCAACGGAGCCAACCTGGCCGAGCTTACCGGCGGACAGCTGCTGACCTTCGAGGGCACCGGCCACTGCCCCCACCTTCGCGAACCGGTCGCTTTCAACCAGGCGGTGCGTGAGTTCGTGCTCCGGCCAAGCCAGGCGCAGGCGCGACGCCGCGGCCCGCTGCGGAAACGCCGCGCCCTGTACGTCTCATCACCGATAGGCCTCGGCCACGCGCACCGCGACGTCGCAATCGCACGCGAGCTTCGCAGGCTGGTGCCCGGCCTCGAGATCGACTGGCTGGCGCAGGACCCGGTGACGAGGGTTCTTCAGGTGAGCCGCGAGCGGATCCACCCCTTGAGCGCTCAGCTCGCAAACGAGTCGACGCACATCGAGTCGGAGACGCAAGGCCACCGCCTTCACGTCTTCGAGGCGTGGCGGCGAATGGACGAGATCCTGCTGGCCAACTTCATGGTCTTCCTCGAGGCGGTTCGCCGGGACGACTACGACGTGTGGATCGGGGACGAGGCCTGGGAGGTCGATCACTACCTGCACGAGAACCCCGAGCTCAAGCGTGCCGCGTACGTGTGGCTCACCGATTTCGTCGGCTGGCTGCCCATGCCCGACCTCGGGGACCGCGATGCGTTTCTCACAGCCGACTACAACGCCGAGATGATCGAGCACGTCGAACGCTACCCGCGGCTGCGCGACCGCGCGATCTTCATCGGCAAGCCCGAGGACATCGTCCCGGACGCGTTTGGCCAGGGCCTGCCGGCGATCCGGGAATGGACACAGCGCTATTACGACTTCACCGGGGGCTACATCCTTGGCGCCGACCCGGCGGCGATCGAGAACCGGGCGGAGCTGCGCGCACGGCTGGAGTACGGCGAGGATGAGACGGTCTGCATCGCGTCGGTGGGTGGTTCAGGCGTCGGGGCGGGGTTGCTCGCCCGACTCATCGAGAGCTATCCCGCCATGCGGCAGCGCGTCCCGCGGCTGCGGATGATCGCGGTCGCGGGGCCCCGGATCGACCCGGCAAGCCTTCCCCGGGTCGACGGGGTCGAGGTGCGACCGTTCGTGCCCGACCTCAACCTGCACCTTGCGGCCTGCGACGTCGCGCTGACCCAGGGCGGCCTCACGACGACGATGGAGCTGGTGGCGGCGCGCCGCCCGTTCATCTACTTCCCGCTGCGCGATCACTGCGAGCAGAACTTTCACGTGCGGCACCGACTGGATCGCTACCGCGCCGGCCGGTGCATGACTTTCGAGGAGGCCACCCCCGAGGCGCTCGCCACCGGGGTCGAGTCGCTTCTCTCCCAACCAGTCGACTTCGCGCCAATCGAGCGCGGCACCGCGGCACGGGCCGCGGAATCGATCGCCGAGCTGTTGTAGACGGCGCGGTCGAGACGCCGCGACACGAATAGACTCATCCCCGACATGGCTGTCACCGCGGGATGGACGACCTACCAGCTGCGCCGGCAGCTGCTCGCGATCGGAGAGGACTTCTGGGTCCAGAACGCCCAGGGTGAAAACGTCTACAAGCTCGACGGCAAGGTCCTGACGCTGACGCAGACCTTCGCGCTGCAGGACGCCAGTGGCAACGAGCTCGCCCGGATGAGCGCGGAGATGTTCCAGCTGCGCCGGACGATGGACGTCGAGCGCGGCGGCCAGGTGGTTGCGACCGTGCGCAAAGCCCTGTTCAACATCCTGAGCCAGAGCTTCACCGTCGACATCGCAGGCGACGGCGAGCTGCAGGCGCACGGCGACATCCTCAACCACGAGTTCCAGATCACCTCAGGCGACCAGGCGGTCGCGACGGTGTCGCGCCAGTGGTTCGTAGGCGACCTCATATACGGCATCTCCATCGCTCCCGGCCAGGACGAGGTGTTGATGCTGTGCATCGCCATCGCGATCGACGAGATGTCGGAGAGCGATCGGCACTGACCGACGACCTGGTCTTCGAAACCTGGGCAGAGCGGCGCCGCACGGGCGACCAGACGGCAACGCTCTTCGATCTGTATGAAGTGGTGGCCCGGGCGCGGGGTCTTGAGGCATCTGAGCTGCCGGCCGCGGAACGGGCTGCTCTCTCCCATCGCTACATGCAAGTCGTTCAACCCGGATTCGAGGTGACTTCGAGCAGCGACCGCCCGCTGGACCCGATAGAGCTCGTTTCCTACGACCCGGAGTGGCCACTTCGTTTCGAGGCCTGGCGGCGCAAGCTCGCCGCGGCGCTGGGCCCGACAGCGCGCCGCATCGACCATTTCGGCTCGACCTCCGTGCCGGGCACCCCGGCCAAACCCGTGATCGACGTCCAGATCCGCGTCGACGACATGAATCGGGAAGATCTGTACGCTCCCCAGATCGAGGCGCTGGGAGTGCAGCTGCGCAGTCGCGACAACGACCACCGATTCTTCCGCCCTTTTGCGGATAGGCCCCGCGATGTGCACATCCACGTTTGCAATCTCGGCAGCGAGTGGGCGCGTAAGGACCTGCTGTTCGCGTCGTACCTCCGTCATGACGCTGCGGCGAGGGCCGAGTACGTGCGCGACAAGGAGCTTGCCGCCGCTCGATGGGCGGACGATAGGATCGCCTATACGGAAGCCAAGACGGAGATCGTCGGCAAGATCCTCGTGAGAGCGGAAGCATGGGCACTCCGCTCGGGCTGGACGCCGGGATGAGCGTGACCACCGTCCTGCTCTTCGCCCTCGCCACCTTCCTGCTGACGGTTTCGCCGGGCCCCGGCGTCCTGTACGTCACGGCTCGCACTCTTTCCCAGGGTCGCGCCGCGGGCTTTGTGTCGATGTTCGGGATCGAGTCCGGCGAGGTGGTCTGGATCGCCGCCGCGGCCACCGGCGTCGCCGCCCTGCTTTCCGCCTCCACCGCCGCCCTCGGCATCCTGCGCTGGGCCGGCGCCGCCTATCTCGTCTACCTCGGGATCCAGCGCTGGCGCCAGGCCGAGACGCCGCCCGCGCCGGGGCGAGCTCCACTGGGCGCGATCTTCGCCCAGGGATTCGTCACCCAGATCTTCAACCCGAAGGTCGCCGTGTTCTTCGTGGCCTTCCTTCCCCAGTTCCTCAACCCGGCCGAGCCGATCGCGCCGCAGGTCGCCGTCCTCGGGGTTGTTTACATCGCCATCGCCGTGGCCGTCGACACGTCGTACGTTCTCGCCGCCTCGGCGATCTCGAAGCGGTTCCTCGCCGGCCGCACGGTCCAGCGGCGTACCGGCCGCGTGGCCGCCGCGACCTACGTCGCCCTCGGCGTGGCGGCCGCCGCGAGCGGGATCAAAGAACGGTGAGGACCCTACTCACCGTCGCCGGCCAGACGCCGGCCACCAGGGTCGAGAACATCACCAGGTGCTTCAACGAGGCGCACGAGAGCGGGTTCTGGCTCGACATCGAAGCGCCCGACCAGGCGGACTTCGATCTCCTGCAAGACGTCTTCAAGTTTCATCCGCTCACCATCGAGGACATCCAGCACCAGAACCAGAGACCCAAGGTCGACGAGTACGCCGGCTACAACTTCACCGTTCTTTTCGTCGCCGAATGGACGGGCGATGACATCGCGATGCGGGAGCACCACCTGTTCGTCGGCCCGCACTACCTGGTCACCGTCCACAACGAGCCTTCGCCGCAGCTCAAGGCGCTGCAGGAGCGCATCCACAAGAGCCCGGAGCTGACCCACGGCAAGCCCGCGTTTCTCACCTACATGGTGATCGACGCCCTGGTCGACGCCAGCTTCCCCGTCCTGGACAAGCTCGACGATGAGGTCGACGCGCTCGAGGACGAGATCACCGAGAAGGCGACGGAGGACCAGCTCAAGCGCATCTACGGCCTGAAGCACACGGTCACCGAGCTGCGGCGATTCCTCGGCGCGCAGCGCGACGTCTTCCAGGCGCTGATCACGCACGGCATCCACGTGCAGCAGTCGGACATGACCCTCTACTACCGCGACGTCTACGACCACATCGTCCGCCAGTACGAGACGGTCGACTCGCTGCGCGACCTGCTCACGGGAGCGATGGACGTTTATCTGTCCACCGTCTCCAACCGCCTGAACCAGACCACCAAGGCGTTGACGGTCATCGCGAGCCTGTTCCTGCCGCTGAGCTTCCTCACCGGCTTCTACGGGATGAACTTCGCGTACCTGACTCAAATCCTCGAGACCCCCTACGCAGCGTTTGCATTTGGAGTGGGGACCATGCTGGTGGCGGTGTTGATCCAGCTGTACCTGTTCAAGCGCCGCGGCTGGCTCTAGTTGAGCGACTGCTGCACTCCCAAGGGCTACGGCTGGGTCTTCAGCGAGAAGATGGCCGAGTCCGACGCGCGCCGCTACCGGCGCAAGGGCCTGGACGCAACGTCGCGGCGGATCGTCGAGTTCCTGAAGAAGCAGGGGGTCGAGGGCCGCACCGTGCTGGAGGTCGGCGGTGGGATCGGCGCGATCCAGCTCGAGCTCCTCAAGGCGGGCGCCGCGCGCGCCGTCAGCGTGGAGCTCACGCCGAACTACGAGGCGGTCGCGGGCCGGCTGATCAGCGAGGCGGGCGTGTCGGATCGGGTGGAACGCAAGGTGATGGACTTCGCCCAGGCCGGCGCCGCCGTGGAAGGCGCCGATTACGTGGTCCTGAACCGGGTCATCTGCTGCTACTGGGACATGCCGCGACTGGCCGGCACTGCGGCCGACCACGCAAGGCAGGTCCTGGTCCTCAGCTATCCCAAGCGGGCGTGGTGGACGATCGTCGGCCTCGGGATCGCCAATGCGATGCTGTGGGCGACGCGCCGCGGGTTCCACATCTTCCTGCACCCGCCGAGGCAGATCGTGGCCACTTCCGAGAGCCACGGGCTCCGGAAGGTGCTCGACGAGCGCGGCTTCCTGTGGACTGTCACCGCCATGCGCCGAACCGCTTAGGCCAGGCCTGGAATCACCTTCTCCCTCCAGAAGCCTGGATCGTTCGGCACCGGCCTGGGTGATTCGAACGCCGGCGGTTCGGATTTGAAGCCGGCGCCCGTGTCGAACAGGACGACCGTCTCGTCAGCGCCGATGGCACCCGCCTCACGCAGCGCGTCCAGTCCCGCGACGGCGGCGGCGGTCTCCAGGCCGGCGTAGCCGAACCCGAGCGAGGCCAGCCGCGGTCGCCACTCGAGGATCTCGTTCTCGGGCACCGCGATGGCCGAGCCTCCCGACTTGCGCAGAGCGTCGATGATCAGGAAGTCGCCGACCGCCGACGGGACGCGCAATCCGGCCGCCGCGGTATGCGCGCCGTCCCACGGCCTGGCAAACCGCTCACCCGTCTCGAACGCACGCACGATCGGGGCGCAGCCATCCGCCTGGACGGAGTACATCCGCGGCCGCTCCGCGCCGATCAGGCCCATCGTCTCGAGCTCGTCGAACGCCTTCCACATGCCCACCAGGCCGGTGCCACCACCGGTCGGATAGACGACGGCGTCGGGCAGCCGCCAGTCGAGCTGCTCGGCCAGCTCGAAGCCCATCGTCTTCTTGCCCTCGATGCGGTACGGCTCTTTGAGGGTGCTCAGGTCGAACGCCCCCAGCTCGTCGCGGATCAAAGCCGCGAGCCGGCCGCAGTCCGAGATGAGGCCGTCGAGAAGGATCATCCGCGCGCCCGTGGCCACCACCTCGACCTGGTTGATGGCCGGCGCGTCCGCGGGCATGATCACGGTCGCGGGGACGCCTGCCGCCGACGCGTACGCGGCCAGCGCGCCGCCCGCGTTGCCCGCCGAGGGAGCGACAAAGTGCCTGGCGCCCAGCTCCACCGCGCGGCTGACGGCGACCGCCATCCCGCGGGCTTTGAACGAGCCCGTCGGATTCAGGCTCTCCCGCTTGACCAGGACCCGCGAGAGGCCCGGCCACCGCACCGGCTGGAGGGGCGTGTCGCCTTCCCCGAGAGACGTGATGAACGTGTCTGAACGCACCGGGAGCAGCTCGCGCCACCGCCACAGGCCCCCCGATCGTCGCGCGGCCATCGAATCGCGGGTCAGCGTTTTCGCGGCGGCCGCCAGGTCATAGCGCGCGAGCAGCGGCCGCTGGTCTGAAGGATCGAGCCCGATCAAGCGGTCGGCGTCGTACCGTTTGCCCGAAAGCCCACCCTCCAGGTGGGTCAGGGCCGATCCAGCTGTAACCGCGGCGGTAGACCCTCCATATGAGAATTACACGGCTTGTCGTGCTGACAGCGTTGGCGCTCGTCGCATGCGGGACACCGAACGGGCCCACTTCCTCCGCTCCGTCCCCGACCACCCAGGTGACCCCGAGCCCCACGGCTCAGGCGCCGTCTCCGTCCCCGTCGCCTTCGCCATCACCGGCCGCGCCCGCTCAGCCGGGCACTATGACCGTCTCGTTCTCCGGCCTCCCGAACGGGACCTTCCCGGTCCACATCCACTCGGTCTGCAGTGGTTCGCAGCAGTTCCACATCATCGTGGTGCAGAGCCTGGTCGTGAGCGGAGGGTCGGGCTCCATCTCCGCGCCGTCAGGCTACTTCGGTCGCGGCCTGTGCGTCATCGTCTACTCGTCGCCGTCGCTGACGTCCGTCCTCGCCACGAAACGGATCTGAGAGCGCGGCCGTTATCGTAGCCACGTGATCGACCCCGAAGCCGTCTACCGCGAGACGACGCCGGCCTCACGCGCGCTCCATGAGCGCGCCGTCAAGGTGATGCCGGGCGGAACCACCCGCACCACGACCTACTTCGAGCCCTACCCGCTCTACATCGACCGCGGTGATGGATGTCGGGTCTGGGACGCGGACGGCACTGAGCGCCTCGACATGATCGGCAACTACACCTCGATGATCCTCGGCCACGCCCACCCGAAGGTCGTCGAAGCGATCGAACGTCAGGCCGCCCGCGGCACGGCGTTCGCGGCCGCGAACCCGCTCGAGGTCGAGCTTGCGACGCTGCTGTGCGAGCGGGTGCCGAGCCTCGACGCGGTGCGTTTCTGCAATTCCGGCACCGAGGCGACGATGTTCGCGATGCGCCTGGCTCGGGCCTTCACCGGCAGGCCGAAGATCGCCCGCATGGAGGGCGGCTACCACGGCACCCACGAGTACGCTGAGGTGAGCACACGACCCCTGGTCGCCGAGGCTGGCCCCATCGACGACCCCACGCCGCGACCCGATTCGATGGCAACCCCGCAGTGGGTGCTCGAGAACGTCGTCGTGCTGCCTTACAACAACCCCGACGCCGCCGAGCGAATCATCCGGCGCGAGGCGTCGAGCCTTGCCGCCGTGATCCTCGAGCCGATCATCGGCTCGGGCGGTGTCATCGCGGCGACGCCGGAATTCCTGTCCCGGGTACGGGCCGTGACCCGCGAGCTCGGAATCCTTTTGATCTTCGACGAGATCATCTCCTTACGCGTTGCGCCGGGCGGTGCGCAGCAGCTTTACGGCGTCACACCTGACCTGACGACGATGGGCAAGATCATCGGCGGCGGTCTGCCGGTGGCCGCTTTCGGCGGCCGGGCGGACGTGATGGAGATGCTCGACCCGCGGCACGAGCCGCACATCTCCCAGGGCGGGACCTACAACGGCAACCCGATCGGCATGGCCGCCGGGCTCGCCACGATGAAAGAGCTCACGCCCGACGTCTACAAGGATCTCAACCGCCGCGGCGCTCGCGTATGCGAGCAGCTCGTCGAGGTGTTCGCCTCACACGACGTGCCCGTCCAGGTCAACGGAGCGGGATCGATGTTCGCGCTCCACTTCTCCGAGCAGCCGGTGGTCGACTACAGGACGATGGCCGCCGCGGACAAGAGGAAGGCGCGCGACCTGTTCCTCGGCCTGCTCAACCACGGCGTGATGATGGCCCCGCGGCTGATGGGGGCGCTCTCCACGCCCATGGGCGAGGACGACATCCAGCTGTTTGTCGACGCGGTCGACGAGGTGCTCGGCGAACAGGATCATCGCTAGGCGGATCGCGGGAGTCCTCGCTCTCGTTGTGCTGAGCGCCTGCGGCGCGCAGCCGGTGGCGCAGATCACGCCCGCGCCTTCTCCCTCGCCGGTCGCGAGCCCGACCGCCGGGATGACGCTGGACGAGGAGGTGGGAGCGGTGATGATGGTCGGGTTCGAGGGTCCGCTCACCGATTCGGTGATCGCCGACTGGACCACGCACCAGTACGGCGGACTTCTGATCGTCAACCTGAACCACAACGGTGCCGGCGCCTCCGACATCAGCGCCGTGATCAGCCGTCTGCGTGCCGTCGACCGGCATCGCCTGATCGCGGCCACCGACCAGGAGGGTGGCGGGGTCTGCATCGCCGTCAGCACGGTGCCGTGCGACGCGATGCCGGTTGGTGAGTCGGCCACGACAGCCATGGCGACGGCCCTCAAGTCCATCGGCTTCGACCTCGACCTCGGTCCCGTCTCCGACGTCTGCTCGGGGACGGCCTCGATCATGTGGGGGCGCTGCTACGGCACCGACCCCGCGGCCGTGTCGCCGGCGATCGGCGCGGTCGTCGACGGTGTGCACGCCGCGGGCCTTCTTTCGGCGGCGAAGCACTTCCCCGGGCACGGGGACACGAGCGTCAGCTCGGAGACGCGACTGCCTCGAATCGACGAGTCACTGGCCACCATTCGGTCGCGCGATCTGCCGCCGTTCGCGGCGGCGATCGGACACGGTACCGACTTCGTCCTGCTCGGCCACCTCTTCTACCCCGCACTCGATCCGCATCGGTCCGCCGACCTTTCGCCGGCGACGACGGAGCTGCTGCGTCAGGAGCTTGGCTTCAAGGGCGCGATCCTCTCGGACGACATGGAGATGGGCGCGATCACCAACAGCACGCCGGCGCCGGAGGCCGCGGTGGAGTACCTGATCGCCGGTGGGGACATGGTGATGATCGCCCACCACCTGGACGTCGCCGGCAGGACCTTCGACGCAATCAAGGCGGCGGTCGAGTCGGGCCGCCTGCCTCGATCGCGACTCGACGAGGCGGTGGCGGCCCTGACTGCATTACGGCCGACCCGGCAAGCGCCTGCTTAGACCGCGGCCGGGACTCCGACCTCGTTGAGGAGCCCCGTGGTGACGTCGTACACGAACCCGCGGACGCTCGACTTGTTGGGGATGAAAGGACTTGCCATGATGCGCGCGATCGACTGCTTCACGTCCTCGTCGAGATCGCCGAACGCCTCGAAGGCGAACGCGGGCCGGATGCCGGTTTCCTCCTCGATCTTGCGCTTCAGGTCGTCGTCGCGAAACGTGAGCATGCCGCAGCCCGTGTGGTGGATGAGGACGATCTCCTTCGTGCCGAGCAATCGCTGCGAGATGGCGATCGACCTGATGGCGTCGTCTGTCACCGCGCCTCCGGCGTTTCGGATCACGTGCGCGTCGCCCTCCTGCAGGCCGAGGATCTTGTGCACGTCCAGGCGTGCGTCCATGCACGCGAGCACAGCCACCTGCTTGGCCGGCGGGAGCGGAAGGTCTCCCTTCTTGAATGAGCCGGCGTAGGACTGGTTGTTGCGGACGAGTTCGTCGGTAACGCTCATGGCGAGCGGCCTCCTTTTTGTGTTCAGTCAGTCCGAAACGGCTTGGGTCGGGCTAACTACAGAGGCAGGTGCTGCACCGGCCGTTGTCGATCGCGCGCCGCCGGGTGAGGATGCGAACGGACATCGATTCGGTCACAGCTCAATCACCGTAGCAGCTTTTGGAGGCTCAGCCGCCGCCCTTCTTGTGGTGACCGCCGCCGCCGCCTCCACCGCCCGAAGACGTCGCTCCCGGCTGCGACGACGGCTGCGTGCCGGGCAGGTAGTAGTTGCCCCACGCGGAGATCAGTCCCGGAGGTGGCGCGCCCCAGTCCACCGAGCCCATGATCGGCAGCGCCTGCACCATGAACCGGTGCCACGCGGGCACGGCGACGTAGTAGCTGTCTGAGCCCTCGGTCATCTTCTGGCGCCAGTCGGGGTTGCCCATCCACACGGCCACCGCCAGCTTCGGCGTGTAGCCGACCGTCCAGGCGTCGGCGAAGCTGTCCGACGTCCCGGTCTTGACCGCGACGTTCCAACCCGGGATGACCAGCTGCGAGTCGCGGCCGAAGATTAGCGCCCGGTTCTGGTCGCGCGTGAGCATCTCCGACATGATGAAAGCGACCCTCGGATCGATGACCTGCTGCCCGGTGGAAGCCTGGTGCTCGTAGACGGTCGCTCCGCCGCTCACCACCTTGAATATCGCGTACGGCTGATGCAGCACACCGCGTGACGCTAGCACCGACGCGCCGGTGGCCATCTGCAGCGGCGTCTCACCGTAGCCGCCCAGCGTCAGCGACGGGCCGAAGCTGTTCGGGTCGTCGTTGTTCGAGAAGCTTCCGTCGGGGTTCTGCTGCCAGGGCGGCGCCCCCATCGCACGGGCCATGTCGACGACGTTCGGTATGCCGGTACCGATCTCGACCTTGACCGCCGGCACGTTCAACGAGTTGCCGATGCAGGCCTGCACCTGGCAGGTTCCGTGGAACGAGCCGTCGTAGTTCATCGGCCGGTAGTCAGGCTGCCCGGGGATCCTGACTGTGATAGGCGAGTCACGGATGGGCGTCGTCATCGTGAACTTGCCGCTGGCGATCGCCGCCGAGTACGTGTAGATCTTCATCGACGAACCGGGGTTGCGCGGCGGCCACACCGCCAGGTTGTACTGGCCGCCGGAGCCGCCTGGGTTGGCCGATCCGACCATGGCCAGAATCGCCCCCGAGGTCGGGTCGAGCGCCACCAACGCCCCCTGCTGCACGTTGCGCCACGCGAGGTCGCGCTGCGTGCCCGAGATCGAAGCCTGGGCGATGTTCTGCAGCGGGATGCTCAGCGTCGTGTAGATGCGAAGACTGCCGCTGTAGAGGGTGTGGCTGCCGTACGTCTGCTTGAGCTCGCTGGTGACGTAGCTCACGAACCCCGGCGCCACCACTCGGTTCATCGGCGGATACATGTGATTCGGCGGGCTTACATCCTCTTTGAACGCCTTGTCCGCGTTCGACTGCGAGATGTCACCGGCGTCGACCATTGCCGAGAGCACTTCGTGCTGCCGCGCCTTGGTCACCGTCCAGTTGGTGAACGGGTTGTAGAGCGTTGGACCGCGAACCATGCCGGCAAGGATCGACGCCTGGGCCAAGTCGAGCTCGCTCGTCTTCTTGTGGAAGTAGATCGACGAGGCTGCGGCCGTACCGGTCGCCGAGTTGCCGAACGAGACGCTGTTCAGGTACATCTCGAGGATCTGCGACTTCGTGTAGTGGCGCTCGACGGCGAAGGCCAGCAGCGCCTCGGTCAATTTGCGTTGGAACGTCGGCTGGTTGCCCAGGAGACGCACCTTCACGAGCTGCTGGGTGATCGTCGACGCGCCCTGCTGCGTGTTGTGCTCGCGGAGGTCGATGAACGCGGCGCGCGCGATGCCCGCCGGATCGATGCCGGGCTCGTTGTAGAAGTTCTTGTCCTCGATCGCCACCACCGCTTCGGGCAGGATCGGACCCATCGCCGACAGCGACTCGTCGTAGTGCTGGTATCCCGGCGTGTGCAGGTCGGCCAGAACGCTGGTGCCGTCGCCGGCAAAGAGGATCGTGTCGCCCGGGAGCCCGTTGTCCAGGTTGGAGACGTCGGGCAGCGGCGCCGAATACGCGATGAACCACGGCGAAGCGAACAACGCGGGAATGAGCAGCACGAAGAGAAGAGCTGCGCGAACCATGAGTCCACCGCGTCGCTTCATCGTTCTCGGCAAGATGCGCGCAATCTCAGCGCGTACCCGCTCAACCCCCGGATTATGAATCGGCTCGATCTCGCTCAGCTTGACGCGAGCCGCCCTCGATCCTCATGAAGATGGAAACGCCTTCAGGTGGCCGAGTAAGCAATCACGCCGGAATCGCTACCTCAGCCGTTGCTTCTAAGACCGGATATTCGTATTCGGTCGCATCATCCGGGGGGAGCACATGCTGGATGCAAATTCACCTGCCTAAATCGAAGCGACCTGTCATCACCGTTTTCGGAGCGGCGATGTTCGGTGCCCTGCTCGCGGGCGGGGTGCCTCAGGTCACGAACGTATGGGATCGACCAGCCTGCGCGGAGAAGGTCATGCACGCCGTCTCGAGCGACAGCACGGTCAATGGAAGCTTCGGCTGCTTCAACTCGAACTTGCAGATGGGTCTTCACACCGTCGGCGTGAGCTCAGACCAGAGCTTCGCCGCGCAGATCGGTCAGAACGGCGAATACCACTTCGTCCAGAAGACCGCGGACGGCGGCTATGTCTACGAGTTCGACCGCCCGCTGCAGCCCCACGACAGGTTCAAGGGCGCGATGGTCGCGCTCGGCCTGCCGAAAACCAGCACCGACGTGCGCCACGGCGACATCTCGGCGGCGTGGAATGAGCCGCACGACCTCGGTGCGGCGTGGGCCGAGATCACGGGCCAGACGCAGCAGGATCACAGCCAGCTGTTCACTTTCTACATCGACGGCAACGGCAAGGTGTCCGCAGTCAGGTAGGCCCTGACGCGGTAGACTACGCCCCTCGAACGTGCGTTCGGTGGGGGATCGCTTGCACGTCAGCGGCGGCGCGCGCGCCGTCGTGTTCAAGCGTTCGCGCGGGTCCTGCGAGCGATGCGGCCTCGAATGGCCCTGGGCGCTTTATCTCTTCGCCGTGGAGGAAGGGGGTTCGGCCTCGAGCGCCAACCTGGTCGCCCTGTGCGGCGCCTGCTCCGCCCTTCGCCCGGGGCCGTTCGCGCCTCTCCTCAGCCAGCCGACGCTCCGCGAGAGGATGCGCGCGGCGAACAACCGGCGCTCGGGCGCGCTGCCGCTGAACGCGGCCCGGCGCCGCAAGCTCATCGCCGAGCGCGGAGGATGCTGTGAGATCTGCGGCGTCTCAGGCTCTGACCGCCAGCTCGACGTCCACCACCGCCTCGGGATCCTGCGCGGGGGCGACGACTCCGAGACGAACTTGCTCGTGCTCTGCTTCGCGTGCCACCACCATCTGCAGCCGTGCGCCGCGGGTTGCGGGCGCTGGGCGAAGAAGCCGGCCATGGTATGCAGGCGCTGCCAGGACCAGGGCCGGCTCATCCGCTGGTCGGGTGGCTAGCGAAATCGGCGGACGAAGACGAACATCGCCGAAGCCCACGCGTCGTCGATCGCAGGCTTGCGCCGGCGGCGCAACCGGCGGCGGATGAATCCCCACACGGCGAGCTCGCCGGCGCGGGTCGGGTTGGCCTCGTCGTCGAGCTCGAGCTCTCGCGAGAGCCCGTCGCTGCCGTCGAGCGGGGCGAAGATGGAGTACATGCTCCTTCGCTCCAGGCTCCGGAGGTCGCGCTCCTCTAGCCCGGCCATCAGATCTCGATTGTGCCACCGCGAGTCGCACCTGACACCCTCGCGGGCGCCCGGCCCGTAGGACGGATGTAGAGCGATGGACAGGTGACCGCGGATGAAGCCGAGCAAGCTCTCATCGCCCGAGCCAGGGCCGGGGATCGGGGCGCGTATGAGCGACTGCTCGAGCCCGCGGTCCGTCCCGCCACCAGGCTCGCGTTCGCGATGCTGCGCGATCGCTCTGAGGCCGAGGACGCGTTCCAGGAAGCGGCGCTGCGGGCCTGGCGGCGAATGAAAAACATACGCGTGGGCAGAAGGTTCCAGCCCTGGTTCATGGGCATCGTCGCCAACCAGTGCCGGGAGCTCCGCCGGGACAGGTGGTGGCAGATGATTCGCGTGCCCGAAGTTCCGGCTCCGAGTGCGGCCGACGAAACGGCGAGCTGGCTCGAGGGCGAGGAGCTGCGCCGCGCGGTGGCGAGTCTTCCGCACGCTCAGCGCGTCGCCCTCCTCCTTCACTTCCACCTCGACATGTCGCTGAACGACGTCGGGGCGGCGCTCGGCATCTCCGAGGCCGGCGCGAAGACAAGAATCCACCGAGCGCTGAAGCGGCTGCGTCCGGCCCTTCAAGCCGGCGAGGTCAGGGCGAATGGCTGAAGAGATCCTGCGGCGCAGGCTCGCGGACGCGTTCGACCCCGGCCCGGGTTTTCCGGATGCACGCCTTCTCGGCCGCACGATGGCCGCTCTCGGCTCCGCGGAGGTCAAGCGACCGGTCGGCCGGCGTCTCGCCATCCCCACCGGTCCGGGCCGGCAGCTGCTTGCCGCCGTGCTCATCGTCCTGCTCCTTATCGCGGCCACAGGTGCCTTCCTGGCCGTGCAGCACTTCTTCGGCGCACCCTCCACGGTGTGGAGCGGCTGCGGTGGCGAGTTCCAATGCAGCACCGTCACAGTCCCGCTGGACTACTCGCACCCCGCTGCGGGCTCGATCGGCGTCGCCGTCATCCGCAAACCCGCGACCGACAGTGCGCACAGGATAGGATCGCTGCTGATCGGCGCTACTGTCGCCGGCGTCGATTTCCTGCGGAAGAACTCCGTTTTCTACGCCGACCAGTTCAAACGCTTCGATCTGGTCGCGTTCGACCAGCGCGGGTTCGGCAGGAGCTCGCCGGTGCAGTGCCTCACCGACGCGCAGAGAGATGCGATCAACGAGGTCGACACGGTACTCGACGACCCCAGCGAGCAACGCGTGTTCCTGCAGGCCAACCAGGCGGTGGCGGAGGCGTGTCAGCAGAAGGCCGGGAGGATCATTCCCTTTGTCGACACCGCGAGCGCCGCGCGCGATGTGGACGCGATACGCGCCGCCCTTGGCGAGTCGAGGATCACGTATCTCGGTTACGGCTACGGCACCTTCCTCGGCCAGATGTACGCGCACCTCTTCCCCACCCGGGTCCGCGCGATCGCGCTCGACGGCCTGCTCGACCCTGCAGCGAGCGCGGCCGCCGAATGGCGCCTGCGCGCCGCCGGCTACGAGGCGAGCCTGCAGGCTTTCCTCGCGTACTGCCGCTCCTCCGCGAGCTGCCCGCTGGCGCGGGGCGGCGACCCTGCCGACCGGTTAGGCGGCCTCATGCAGTCGGTCGACAGGGCCCCACTCCGGGTCGGCTCGAGGGCGCTGAGCCGCACCCTTGTCATCGCCGGCCTCATCCTCGGGCTCGATCCGCACAACTGGAACCAGCTCGCGACCGCCCTCGACGACGCGGCCGGGGGCGACGGATCGGGATTGCTCGCTCTGGCGGATCAGTACTCCGGTAGGAATTCCGACGGCGCCTACGCGACGCCGGGCGAAGCGTTCCTCGCCCAGTTTTGCGCGGACCACCAGGTCTCGGGCGACGTGCTCCAGTACGGCGCTCTCGGCCAGGCCCTGAGCAAGGCATCCCCGATCTTCGGCCCAGCCTTCCAGTACGTCCCGCTGGAATGCGCGCCGTGGCCGGTCAAGGCGAGATCCGCGCCCGGCCCGCTGCCTGCGCTAGGTGCGCCGCCGGCCCTCCTCATCGGGGGAACCAATGACCCGTACTACTCGCTCGCTGCAGCGCAGGCGGTGCACGCCGAGCTGCCGGGCTCGGTGCTTCTGACTCGGGATGGCTACGGGGTGTTCTCCTACGTGAACAGTGGATGTGTCCGCCTCGCCGTCAACTCGTACCTGGCCAAGCTCGTGCTGCCGGCGACGGGCACGGTGTGCTCGTCCGACTACCCCGCGTAGGCCGGTACCCTTTTGGTGTGATCCGCTCAGACCTCGCCGCGGGCACGCGAAACGCCGTTCGCGTGTGCCTCAACATCGGCCCCGACGATCGCGTGTTCATCATCCGCGACCGGCCGCGAATGGAGATCGCGGAAGCCATCGAGGAAGAGGTCCGGTCCACCGGGGCGACGGTCAAGGCGTGGACGATGGAGGACCACATGAGCCGGCCGGCGACTTCGTTTCCGCGTGAGCTCGGCGAGGAGATTCATCGCTTCAAGCCCACCGCGTCCTTCTATGTCGGTACCGGGCAGCCCGGAGAGCTTGGCTTTCGCAAACCGATGCTGACCCTGCTGGCCGACGATCTGCGGTGCCGCCACGGCCACATGATCGGAATCGACGACGAGCTGATGCGGGACGGAATGGCCGGCGATTACCAGGAGATCTATCGCGTCACGCAAAAGATCTACGACATCGCGAGGCACGCCGGCACGATCGCGGTGCAGACCTCGCTCGGCACCGACCTGGTGGCGACCTTTTCACCGAACCTGAAGTGGATCCCGAGCGACGGCCGGTTCTGGGAGCAGGGACGCTGGGGCAATCTTCCCGAGGGCGAGACGTTCACGTGTCCGCAGTCGGTGGACGGAGTGCTCGCGGCCGAGGAGCTTGGCGATTGGTTCGCGGAGAAGTACCGCGTGCTGTCGCCGCCGGTGCGGATCGTGATCAAAGGCGGGCGCGTGGCTTCGGTGGAGACTCCGAACGAGCAGCTGGGCGCCGAATTTCGCGCCTACCTTGCCCAGCATCCGTGCTCGAACCGCGTCGGGGAGTTCGCGATCGGCACCAACGTCGGGCTGACGCGCATCGTCGGCAACTTCTTGCAGGACGAGAAGTTCCCCGGTGTGCACATCGCGTTCGGCGACCCGTACGCGTTCGAGACGAAGGCGGACTGGGAGTGCCCGTCGCATGTCGACGCGCTCGCTTCGCACGCGACCGTGACCGTGGACGGCCGGAAGATCATGGAGAACGGAAGGTTCCTGGTCTGAAGCCCGGCGACCGGCGCGACTGAGGCGCCGGCTCGGCGAAAAACTTCTAGCCGCGGAAGGCGGACGGCTCCCCGGGCGGCAGGTACGGCGTCGGATCGATGGGCCTCTGGCCGATCCGCAGCTCGAAATGCAGGTGCGGGCCGGTTGAGTTGCCCGTCGATCCCTCCAGGCCCACCACGGTGCCCTGCGTCACCGACTGCCCGGCCTTGACCAGCGCCGCCGAGAGGTGCCCGTACAGGGTGTCGAACCCGCCCGCGTGCGCGATCACCACGTAGTTGCCGTAACCGCTGCTCGAGCTGCCGACGAGTGCAACCACTCCATCGTCGGCCGCGTAAACCGGAGTACCAAACGGCGCGACCAGGTCCAGGCCGGTGTGGAAGTGCGGATAGCCACCGTAGGGCGGCTCGAACCAGAATGTCGACGGCCCGAAGCCCTGCGAGATCAGCGAGGTCGGCTCGGGCCAGATGAAACGGTACTTCGTGGAGTGGCCCGAGCTGGTCGGTATCTGGCCGACGTTGTTGGCCTGCAGCCACAGCTGCAGCTGCGCCCACACCGACTGCATGGCGGCGGCGATGATCGCGTCCTGCTGCTGCTGCAGCATGTCCGTGACCTCCTGGGCCAGCTGCGCGGACTGCCGGCTGAGGAGGTACATCTCTGTGCGGGTCTGCTCGATCTTCACCTCGAGGTCCGACTCGGCCTTCTGCTGCTGCGCCTCGAGGTCCTGGAGCTGCGCCAGCTGGGCGGTGAGCTGACCCTCGAGGGTCACCTGCTGGTCCCGGTCCGCCTGCTCCTTGGAGAGCAGCGCTTGCATCCGCGCCATGTCGCTGTCCAGCGACGACTTGAGGGAGGACGCGCGCGAGCCCGCGACGTTGAGGTCGGAGACGCGCGTGAACAGGTCGCTGAGGCTGCGAGACTCGGCGAGCATCACGAGCACCGAGCCAGGAGACTCGTATGCCGCGCGGGCGAGCTGGCGGAGCTGGGCCTGCTCGGTGGCGATTCGCTCCGAAAGCCAGGACTCCTGCTGCTGGTCCTGGGCGATCTGGTCATCGAGGACGGCGATCTGCGCCTTCGCGTCCTCGATCTTCGCCGAGACCTGTGCTTGCTGCGTCGCGTTGTCCTCGAGCGACTGGCGGAGCTGCTGCTGCGCGGCGAGGGCATCGGCGAGGTTGCTGCCGAGCTGAGCTCGGATCTGGTCGATCAGCGCCAGCTGAGTCGCCGGGTCGGGCTGGGGGCTGCCGGCGGTCGCCCCGGTGCGGCCGGCGCTGAGGACCATCAAGGCCAGCGCCAGGGCGACGAGCGCCCTTCTCACGATTCCATGTGCCGGCGCAACGTCAGAAGCGAAGACCCAGACCCGAGCGCCAGACCGGTCACCACCACAAGCGCCGCGGCGATCGCAGCCACGGCGATCGTGACGCCCGGCGCGAACTGGGCGAAGCTGTCCGACCCGAGCGCGATAGCAGCCGCGGCGAGGCCGAAGGTGGCCGTCCCGGCCAGCGCGCCGGAGACGCCGCCTGTGATCGCGCCCTCGATCACAAAGGGCCCACGCACCATCCAGCGCGAAGCGCCGACGAGCTGCATGATCCCGATCTCGTCGCGGCGCGCGTGAATCGCGGCCTTGACACTGTTCATCGTCACGGTGATGGCGACGAACCCGAGCAGGCCGAGGAAGCCAAGGCCGGCGAGGGCGATGCCGAACAGGACCGCTTGCAGGCGCTGGTACGCGCCCTGGTCGTAAGAGGTCGGCTGCGCGGGATCGACCACGCTTTCTCCCCGCACCATCGCGTCGATCGCGCCGACGTCGTTGATGCTCTTGACCTGAACGTCGAGGCTTGCGGGAAACGGGTTGCTTTCCGAGGCCTGTGCGAGGTCGTTGAGGCCGGGCGTGTTCTGCGCCCGTGCCAGAGCCTCGGCCTTGGAGACGAACTCGACCTTGGTGATGCGCGGGTCGGCCTGCAGCCGGCTCGACAGCGTGTCGACGTCCGACTGGGGAGCGTCGTCACGGAGGTAGACGTGGAGCAGGGACGCCTGGGTCGCCTGCTGGACCTCGACGTTGCGGAGCGTGTACGCGGTCAGGCCGATCAGGCCGGACATGAGCAGGAGGAGCGCCATGGAGATGAGCGCCGGCGCGGTGCTGCCGATGTTGCGCGCCCAGTTGCGGCTCGCGGTTCCGAACAGCAAGCGTCCGAGGTTCGCGGCCACCACCCGGACAAGATGGCGGCGCGGGAAGCGCGCCTTCACGAGCTCGCCAGCCATGCCATCCTCCCCGTCTGTCCCGCGGGCTGGTCACGCACAAGCCGGCCGTGGACCAGCGTCACGACGCGCCGCTGAAGGCGCGTGACGATGTCGACGTTGTGGGTCGCCACGAGCACCGCGGTGCCCCACGCGGCGATGTCCTCGAAGAGGTCCATGATCTCCCACGCCGTGTCCTGGTCGAGGTTGCCCGTGGGCTCGTCGGCGATCAGGACCGGCGGCTGCGCCACCACGGCCCGGGCGATCGCCACGCGCTGCTGCTGGCCGCCGGAGAGCTGGTTGGGAAAGGCATTGCCGCGGTCGCCGAGCCCGACCGCCTCGAGGGCGTCGAGGGAGCGCTCGCGGGCTTCGTCGTCCGAGATGCGCAGGTCGGCGACCTGGAGCCCGAACGCGACGTTCTCCATCGCCGTCAGACGGGGCAAGAGCTTGTAGTCCTGGAAGACGACGCCCACCCGGCGCCGCAGCTCCGCGACGTGCGAAGCCTTGATCGCGTGGGCCGGGATTCCGTCGACCTTCACCTCGCCGCCTGTGGGCCGGATCTCCCGGTTGATGAGCCGCAGGAGTGTTGTCTTGCCCGCGCCGCTCGGCCCGACCAGGAAGGTCAGCTCGCCCGAATGCAGGTTCAGGTCGACGCCGTCAACGGCAAGCCGAGAGCCGTAGGCGCGGCTCACGGAGTGCAGCTCAACGATCGGGCGTGACGGGACGGCTGGGCGCACTGGTCCGCTAGCGCTAACGGGGAAGCCGGCGGTTCCCTGCGCCCGGGAGCCGCCGGCCTTTGCCGATCAGCTCACGGGTAGCTGACGACCGTGACGGGGGTGTCCGGGTTGGCGACCGTCGAAGAGCCGCCGGACTCGTTGACCACGTGCAGGATCCCGCCCTTGCCGTGGGACGGGTCGAGAAAGATCGTCAGGAGGTCCTGGAGGCTCCCGGCGGGGAGCGAGGTCGGGACCTCGAACGCGCGCTCGGCGAAGATGTCAACGCCCTGGTTGAAGAAGGAGTAGCTCCCCATGCCGAATCCATGGAAGCTGGTCACGCCGTCGGCGACCTTGAAGGCGGCGTAGCCGTCGACACCAGGCGCCTCCATCCAGGCCGCCTGGCTCGGCGGGTCGTAGGGCATCTCGTTCTGGAAGAAGACGTCGGTCCCGCCGTTGCCGTTCCAGATCACCTCGTACTTCTGGAAGTGCTCGACGAAGAGCCCGTACGCGGTCACGTCGTCGCCGTTGACGATGACGCCGGTGTCGGAGGTGTTGACAGTCCACCCCACCCCGGTGCCGTGGTCGGCGCGCCAGGCCCAGATGTCGTCGAGGATGACGTTGTCGCTGTTGACGACCAGCGCCGTCGTGGCGCTTCCGGCGGCCGCGCCGCCGACGCGGAAGAACACGTCGCTGAGCACGCTGGGGTCGTCCGCCTCGAGATCGCTGCGAGGGCGGTCGGCCGTCCCTACCTGCAGCAGCACAGGCGAGCTGGTCGAACCGGCGTCAAAGAGGATCCCGGAGATCAGCATGCCCTTGGCCCTCGCCACGGTCATCGCGGGATTGCCCGCCGTTGGCACCAGGGTCGGAAACCCGAGCCCGAGTACGACGCTGTCGGGCCGCTGAATGTCGATGCTCTGGTCCAGGTGGTAGACGCCCGGGGTCAGGATCAGGTTCTTCCCGCGCTGGACGGCCGAGTTGATCGTCGCCGCGGAATCGTCGGGATTGGCGATGAAGAACTGGTCGATCGGCAGTGAAGTGCCTGGCGTGGCGCCGGCCGACCACGTCGTGCCTGACGAGTCGTGCTGCACCCCCGGCAGGAAGACGTTGAACGCGCCCGTCGCGTCCTCGTAGAGGTATGGCGCCTCACGGGTCACCGGGCTGGTGGCGAGAGTCGTGAAGGTCGGGTTCGGAAAGCTCTGCTGGGGTGCGCCCGTCACACCGGAGAACACCTGGTTCCACACCGCGTTGGTCCAGACGTCGACGCGGCTGTTGCGTGTGAACCACTGCTGCTGCGAGCCGTTGACCACGACGCTGCCGTCGAAGGCCGAGTCGGCGATGAACCCGCCGCTCGCGAATGAGGGCGGCGTGCAATAGTCCATCAACGTCGTGAAGCCGTTGACGTGCACGCGGCGCATGGGCGACGCCTGCGACACCGGCCAGAACTCGCCGTTGTAGCAACCGAATCCCGGTGTGTGAACGTTGATCGTCAGGTTCGACAGCGAGCGCCAGAAGTTGACCAGCGCGATGCAGTTGGTCCCGTCGGGGCCCAGGCACTGGTTGCGAACGAACACCGAGCCGTTGATCACGACGTCCGAGGGCGACTGGCCGAGGCCGGCCACCGAAGTGTAGTAACCGACCTGGAAGTTGAGAGGATTCGTCGCGGTCCCGTACGTCCCCGGCTCGAACAGGAGCGCGTAGCGCTGCGTGCCGAACTGGTTCGGAACCTGCTGCGTGGCGACGGCGTTCACCGCCGTCTGGATGACGCTCTGTGGCATGGATGGGTTGAAGATCAGCACGTTGGGGCCCAGGTCCGGTTTGGCCGGCGGCGCCGCATGAACGGTCGTGACGATTCCGATCGATGCAACGGCGACCGCAAAGAGCGTGACGACAGACGCAAGTGCACGTCTCATCTATCCAACCTCCACCCGCAGATTCAGCCTGAGATCCCGCGAGGACCTTCCCGCCCTGATGGTATACGTGCCCGCGCGGGTTTCCCAGCCGCTGCTGGACTCGTCGAACCGCATGAAGGCCCGGGCGGGAATCGTCATCCTCGCCTCGACCGGCTGGCCGGCGCCGGCGTCCACGACCGCGAAAGCGCCAAGGGTCCGCAGCGGGTCAGCGGGATCCACGTCCGGGGCCTCGACGTACACCTGCACGACCTCTCGGCCCGCGCGGCCGCCGGTGTTGCGCACGACCACGTTGATCTCGACGTCCTGGCCGGCCTGCGCGGCGCCGGCCGTGATCGACTCGTAATCCCACGTCGTGTAGCCCAGACCGTGGCCGAAGGGAAACAGCGGCTCCACCCCGGCGCGGTCGTAACCGCGGTAGCCGACCAACTGTCCCTCCGAGTAGGGAAGCTCGCCCTCGCTCGGCAGCGCGTGCAGGACGGGCGAGTCGGCCTCGTTCCTGGGCATCGACAGCGGCAGCCGGCCGCTGGGCTCGATGACACCCAGCAAAGCGTCGCTCAAAGCACCACCGAACTCCTGGCCCGCAAACCACGCCTGGATGATCGCGGCGACATGGTCTGCCCACGGCATCAGCACGGGCATTCCGGAGTTGACGACGACGATCGTGTTCGGATTCGCGGCCGCGACCCGCGTGACGAGCTCGTCCTGCCGGCCTGGCAGGGCGAGGTCTCGGCGGTCGTAACCCTCGCTCTCCGTCCCGTCCGCCGACCCGATCACGACCACCGCGATGTCCGCGTCGCTCGCCGAGCGCGCCGCCTGTTCGATGAGCTCGTCGTCGCTCACATCGGGTGCGATGCCGAGGCGGAGGGTCACGAAACGCTGATCTGGCACGAGCTCAACCTCGACCTCGACGTCGCGACCGGCCTCGAGCGGCATCGAGGCGCGAAGCTCGGGCGGAAGTGACAGCGCCTCGACAACGTCGCGCTCGAACCCCCGCGTCGCCTCGGCCAGCACCTTGCCGTTGGACGAGATGCGAAGGGCACCGACGCCCGCGGCCCCGATGACGTGGGGACCGTCCGCGTCCGGCGTGTACTGGGCGAGCATGTGGACCTCGGCGCCGGGTTCGTGCACCGACAGGGGCAGGCCGTCCCACCAGGTCGCCACGCTCCGCGGGAAGGGCGCGTCGTAGACGGTCTCGCCGTCGGCGCTTCGGATGACGAGGCGCACACCAGGCCTGCCGCTGACCGGGTCTCGCAGAGCGCCGGGGCGCGGCGCGGCCACCGTCGAGCTGATCACGCACCCGGCGCTCGCGGTGACATCGGCCCGCGGCATCGCTGCGCGCACCGACGCCGCAACGTCGACGTGGTCAGGCGGAAGAACGCGAACGCTTCCGCCGCCCTGCGTTTGCGGGTCGACCGCGTTCGGGCCGATCAGCGCGACGCTGCGCACGTTCGCGGCCTTGAGCGGCAGCACGCCGCGCGGATTGGTCAGGACGACAAACGAACGGGCCGTGACCTCACGCAGAAACGCGGGATCGACCAGCTCGCGCTCGGGCGAAGGCAACGCGTCGATCGAGCCGTTGAGCGCGCCGACGCGGCGGCCCAGCCGAAGCAGGCGCGCCACCTTGTCGTCGATCGCGGACTCGGCGACCTCGCCGGCCCGGACCGCCTCGACCAGGTGCCCAGCCCACGGACCGTCGGGCCCGGGCATGACCAGGTCGAGACCGGCCCGCGCGCTTGGCGCCGTGGAGGTCGTGGCGGACCAGTCCGACACGACGAGGCCGTCGAAAGCCCACTCGCCCTTGAGCAGCCCGTGCAGCAGCGGCTCGTTGGCGGTCATGGTCGCGCCGTTGACCGAGTTGTACGCGGCCATGACGAGGTAGACGTCCGCTTCCAGGACGCACGCTTCGAACGGTGGCAGGTAGACCTCGCGCAAGACCTGCTCGGTGATCCGAGCGTCGTATGTGCGGCGCTCGGTCTCGGAGTCGTTGGCGACAAAGTGTTTGGCGGTGGCGCCGACGCCCACGCTCTGCACGCCGCGCACGTAGGCGACCGCGATGCGCGAGGTCAGCAGCGGGTCTTCGGAGAAGCACTCGAACCCACGCCCGCTGAGCGGGGTGCGGATGATGTTGATGGTCGGCGCGAGGATCACGTCGATGCCCTTGGAGCGGGCTTCACGGCCCAGCGCGGCGGCGAGCCGCTCGACCAGCTCGACGTCCCACGTGGCCGCGATCGCGACCGGGCACGGGAGCGAGCTGGACGGATCGGAGGCGTCGAAGTGCGTTCCGCGCACGCCCGCGGGACCATCGGACATCACGAGCCTTCGGAGCCCGACAGCGCTCTCGGGATACAGCGACCAGCTGTCGGAGCCCGTCAAGAGGCGCACCTTCTGCTCGAGGCTCAGCCGCGCCACGAGTCGTGATTCGTCGCTGCGGCTGCCGACGGTCGCGCTGGTCATGAGTGATCTCCTCGCATGAATCGAAGTTGGAGGGGGTGCGGCCGGCGAAATCCGCCGGCCGCGTCGTCGACTTACCTGGTCCTCAGGACGCCGGCTTGAGCTGCATGAGGATGTACGGCATCTGGGGATCGCTCGGGGACGGGTTCATGTACGGGTGGGACTGGTTCGGCCAACCCGTGTACTTGGCGCTGCTGTAGACGTTCCAGTCAGCTCCGTAGAGAAGCGGAGCGTAAGGCACGTCCGTGGCCATGATCTTCTCGAGCTTCTGAACGGTCGGGTAGAGCGATGCCGTGTCGCTGGGGTCGGTGCTCGCGTACGCGTCGAGGGCCGCGGCGGCGTCGGCGTTCTTGTAGCCCACCTGGCCGGCGGCCGTGCCCTGGAACCAGTCGTAAAACTGGGTGTACGGGATGCTGCCGCCGTTGCCCCAGTGAATCATGGTCTGCCATCCCGCCGGGTTTGACGACAGGGTGGTGTTCCAGTCCGAGTAGCCCTGGGCCGGCTTGGTGGTCACGTCCATGCCAAGCGGCTGGAGCTCCTGCGACATCAACGCGGCGTTCTCCCAGTAGTCGGAGAAGGGGACCGGGTCGTAGATCGAGAACTTGATGATCTTGCCGCCCTTGGTCCAGCAGTTGGCGTTGTTGCTGCCGTCGCAGTTGCCGCCGGACTTGAAGGTCGACGTGGAGGAATCGTAGTGCGAGCTCGCGGGTGGGCTCCAGCCGGCGTTCTTCAGGATGTCGTAGACGTCGTCGCCGGAGGGAAGGTTCTGGGCCTTGGCCGTCGCGCCATCGGGCACGTTGCCGCTGATGGAGAGGTCGTTGTTCAGCTCAGTGGCCAAGAACGCCTTCTGGTTCGGAAGGATGAGCGCGCTCGACGACTTCGCGGGCAGTTCGTAGCCCGACTCGCCGAGAAGCGCCAGCGCGTTGCGGTCGACGCCGTAGCTCACTGCCTTGCGAACCGCGGCCTCGTCGATTCCGGTGGCGCCGCCGTTGCCGGAGTTCAGGTTGAAGTAGAGGGTGACAGTCGACCCTGAGGCAAACCACGCGTGGTTGGTCAGGGGGTTGAGGTTGACGTAGTTCGCGTAAACGTTCGGAATGTCGTTGCCGGCCCAGTCGAGCTGGCCGCTGATGAGCGCGTCACTCGCGGCAGCGTTCGTGGCGATGGACGGCGTGTCGATCTCAGACTCCGGTGGAGTGCCGCCCCAGTAGTTCGGGTTTGGCTTCCACTTGATCAGCGAGCTCGAGTAGCTCGCCAGCATGAATGGACCTGTGCCGACCGGTTTGGCGATCGTCATGGTCGGGTTCGCCGCCACCTGCGCCGCAACCGATGCCTTGAGGACGTAGGTCTTGGCCAGGATTATGAAGAGGTTGGTGTACTGCGCTGACTTGAAGTGAAGTGTGACCGTGTTGCCCGAGACCGTCGGGTCAGAGGCCTGGTCGGGGACGCCGAAGGCGTCGGCCTTCGGGTTCTGAAGCATCTTGTAGGTCGCGGCAACGTCGGCCGGCCCGAAGGAAGAGCCGTCGTTGAACTTCACGTTCTGGCGAATGGTGAGCTGGATGTCCTTGCCGCCGTTGGCAAACTGGAAGGCTGTCGCCAGCCACGGGTGGGTTCCGGCGGCCGTCGGGTCGAGCTCATCGAACTCGACCAGCGGCTCGTTGACGATGCTTCGAGTGCCCATGCTGGACGCGACCGAGTTCGAGTCGTACGGGTTGAAGTCCTGGGAGAACGTCACCCCGGTCGTCGGCTCCGCGATCAGCACCTTGCCGCCGCTCGTCGACGCGGTGTTCGAACCCTGAGAGCAGCCCGCGGCGACCAGCGTCACCAGCGCGAGCAAGCTCGGCAAAACTCTCCATTTCATAGATCAGTCACCTCCACTGACGCACGCGCCGGAGAAGGCTCGTGCACTCTTGACGTACCGACGGCAACACCACCCACCTCTTCTCCACCGCAGCCGGCGGGGACCGAAACGACAGGCTCCATCCCAAATTTCCTCACCTCTTTTCTTCTGCTTTGTCCGCAATCGCGCCGGTTAACGCCGGCACGCCGTTCTGACTCGTGTCTCTCTGGGCCGGGTCCACGTGCAGCCAGCACGCCGAGACGTGGCCCTCGGCGATCGCCACGCTGGGTGGCGCCTGCCGCTTGCACACGTCCATCGCGAACGGGCAGCGCGGGTGAAACCGGCACCCGCTTGGCGGCGCGAGCAGGCTCGGTGGAGCTCCCCGGTCCTTCAGATGTGGTGGCTGAGCCCGTTCCGGATCGGGCGCAGCGGAGAGCAGGAGTTGCGTATAGGGATGCGCGGGGTTGTCGGTGAGCTCGGTGCTGGGCGCGACCTCGACCAGCTGCCCCGCGTACATCACGACGATCGTGTCAGCGAGATAGCGCGCGGACGCGATGTCGTGGGTGATATAGAGGACGGCCAGGTTTTCCTCTTTGCGTAGGTCGGCGATCAGGTTGAGCACGCCCAGCCTGATGGAGACGTCGAGCATCGAGACAGGCTCGTCGGCGATGAGGACCCGCGGCCTCACCGCAAGCGCGCGGGCGATCGCGACGCGCTGCCGCTGCCCGCCAGACAGCTCATGTGGAAACCTGTCCGCGAAATGCGCCGGCGGCCTGAGCGCGACCCGCGCCAACAGAGCGTCGATCACCGCGTCCGAATTGCCGTCCGCGAGATGGTGGATCTCCAGCGGCCGCTTGAGGTTGTGGCGCACGCGGTGCACTGGGTTCAGCGAACCAAACGGATCCTGGAAAACCATCTGGACCTGGCGCGCATAGGAGCGCGGCCGTCCGGGAGGCACCGGCTTTCCGTCCAGGAGGACGGTGCCCTTGTCGGGCTTGATGATCTCGGCCAGGATCCGCGCGACGGTTGTCTTCCCGGCGCCGCTCTCGCCGACGAACGCGGTCACCTTGCCGGCCTCGAGGCTGACGGAGACGTTATCAACCGCATGCACGGGCACCTTGCGCGCGAACGGTCCGCGGCCCTGCCTGACCCAGAAGTACTTGGACAGGTTGCGGCCTTCGAGAATGGGCGCGGTCGAGCTCACAGCGGGCTCATCTGCTGCGCCATCCGTTCCCGGAAGACCTCCTCCGGCTCGGGGAGCGAGAGCTCGGGCGGCGGGGTCGCGCCCTCGCGGTGCAGCCAACACGCGACCTCGCGGTTCCGTCCAGGAATCGCCGCGAGGACCGGCACCTCCTGCTTGCAGCGGTCGAGGGCCCACCGGCAGCGAGGATGGAAAGCGCATCCCGAGGGGAGATCCCGCAGGTCGGGAGGTGACCCTGGGATCCCCTCCATCGGGACGCGCTTGCCATGCATGGGCGGAAAGCAATGCAGCAGCCCATGCGTGTACGGAAGCCGGGGCGACCGAAACAACGCGTTGGCCGGGGCCTGCTCCATGAGGCGGCCTGCGTACATGACCGCGATGTCGTCGGCCAGCTCGACGAGCAAGGACAGGTCGTGGGTGATGAACAGGGCTGCGAACCCGAGCCGGTCGCGGAGCCCGATCAGCTCCTCGAGGATCTCGCGCTGGGTGACGACGTCGAGCGCCGTGGTTGGTTCGTCGAGGATCATCACCTGCGGCTCGAGCGCCAGCGCCATCGCGATCATCGATCGCTGCCGCATACCGCCCGACAGCTCGTGGGGGTAGCTGCGCAGCCGATCTCCGTTCATGCCGACCATGTCCAGCAGCTCGACCGCCCGTGAGTGCCGCTCGTCGGGACCCAGGTGGGGCCGATGCGCGCGGAGCATGTCGTCGAACTGGGCTCCGATCGTGATTACAGGGTTCAGGGCGTTGAGCGAGCTCTGGAGGACGACGGCGATCTCCGACCAGCGCACCTCGCGCATTTGGTGCGGCCCCGCGGCCACCAGGTCGATCGTGCCCTTCGGGCCGTCACCCGTGAACGGCTTCGAGTGAAAGAGAACCTGGCCGCTCGTGATGACCGCCGGCGCGCGGAGCAGCCGAGTGGCGGCGAGCGCGAGCGTCGTCTTGCCGCTGCCGCTCTCCCCCGCCAGGCCGAGCACGCGCCCGCGGCGCAGCACCAGGTCGCAGTCGGACACGGCGTGGACCGCCTGGTCGCCGAAGCCGTAGTCGACCGACAGACCGCGGATCTCGAGCACCGCATCGGGCATGCTCGGCGCGGTGCCGGCCGCTCTGATCGCCTTGCGCATGACCGGCGTCAGTCCCAGGGTCGTGCTCACGTGGGCACCCGCTTTGCGTGCCGCCTTCGCGGACAGGCCCGCGGTGCGCAGCCGGGGGTTGATGAACTCGTCGATCCCGAAGTTCACCAGCGCGAGGCCGGTCCCAAGGAGCGCGACGCAGATTCCAGGAGGTGCCCACCACCACCACCAACCGCCACGCACTGCGTTGTTGGCAAAGCCTTCGCGCAGCATCTCGCCCCAGTTCCAGAGTCCCGCCGGTGACCCGGTTGGGGAGCCGGCGAGGCCGAGGAAGGAGATGGCGACGTAGGCGTAGATGGCGGAGAGCGTGGTGAAAAGAAACGACGCGGCCACGATCGGGATGAGGTTGGGAAGTATCTCGACGCCGATGATCCGGAGCGAGCCCTCGCCCGATACCCGCGAGGCTTCGATGAAGTCGCGGTGGCGCAAAGAAAGCGTTTGAGCGCGCAGCGTCCTGGCCGTGTACGCCCAGGTCGTCACGGCGATGATCGCGGCGACGATTAGAAGGCTCGATCCGGCGGACGGAACGTAGTCGGCGAGCACGATCAGCAGCGGAAGACCCGGAATCGCAAGCGAGACGTTGGCGATCAGGGAGAGCCCCTCGTCGGTCGATCCGCCGATGTAGCCCGCGGTGACGCCGAAGATGATCGAAAGCACAGTCGCGATCACCGCCGCGATCAGGCCGACGAACATCGTCGCCTGCGTCGAGGCCAGAAGTTGGGACCAGGCGTCCTGGGCGAACACGGTCGTGCCTAGCAGGTGCGCCGCGGAGGGCGGCAAAGGCAACGGGTAGAAGTTGGCCGGCAACCCGGTGTCGCCACCGGTGCCCGGCACCAGCACGTGCTGGACCCAGTTCTGCGTGTCTGTCTGGTTGGGCGAATAAGGCTCGAAGAAGCGGCCGACGAGCGCCACCACGCTGAAGACGCCCACGATGACCAACCCTGCGATGACCTTCGGAGAACGCGGCAGTCGCATTACCCGCGCTCGCCGAAGCGGCGCGGTCGTCTGCGTGATCGTCGTGCTGTCTATCGTCATGCCGCCTGCCTCGCCCGCGGATCGATCGCGACATAGATGACGTCGGCGATGAGGTTGGCGGCCAGGACGACCAGGGTGAGCACCACGAACACGCCCTGCACGAGCGGATAGTCGAGCTTGCCCAGCCCGTCGTACAGGTGGAAGCCGATGCCCGGGTAGTTGAAGACGATCTCGACGAGGATCTGCCCGCCGACGATCAGGCTGATTGCGATGGTGAAGTTGGCGACGACCGGGAGCAGGGCGTTGCGGACCGCGTACCAGATCACCGTTCGTCCGGGAAGGCCCTTGGCCTGAGCCACAATGACAAAGTCCTCGTCCATCGTGGTGATCACCTGGTTGCGGATCGAAAGGATGAATCCAGCCATGGATGCGAGGATCACCGTCGCCGCCGGCAGGATGGCGTGGCTTATGACGCTCTGGATGTACGGGAGGTTGAGGCCTGGGCTGGTCGTGTAGATGTCCCAGCCAAACAGGCTCGGGAACCACTTGAGCAGCGTTCCGGTCTGCCCGAAGATCAAGACCAGGACGATCGCCAGAAAGAAGTACGGGAGCGCCGCGAAGAAGGTCGAGAACGGAATCAGGAGGTCAGTCCACGAGCCGCGCCGCCAGGCGATCAAGGTTCCCACAACGCTGCCGCCGAGAAAGCTCAGCGTCGTCGCGATGCCGAGGAGGACGATGGTCCAGGGAAGGTACGACAGTATGAGGCTGCCCACCGGGGCGTTCTCCGTCCACGAGTGTCCGAGGTCGCCGTGGGCCAGGTTGCCGAGGTACTGCACGTACTGATCCCACATGCTGGTGTGGACGTTGTAGCCAAGCTGCGCCTCGACGGCGGCCACGCACTTCTCGTTGCAGTCGCCCGAGGCGGACGCGCGAGCCACCGCCACCGCCACCGGGTTGCCGGGCACCACGCGCGGAAGCAGGAAGCTGACGGTGATGGCGACCCACGCCGCGAGCAAATACACGCCGAGCCGCCGAATCAGCGCGGTCATCGGCAGCCGCAGCTCTGGCGGACCATGAGCTGGATGGGCAGGACGACGTCCGCGTCGGCCTTGCCGGTGCTGATTCGCGAGTAGAGCACGTCGAATGCCGTCGCGCCGAGCTCCAGCATCGGCTGGCGCACGGTCGTCAGCGGCGGATGGAGGTGGCGCGCCACCGGCACGTCGTCGAAGCCGGTCACGGCCACCGTCTCGGGGACCTTGACGCCATTGCGCGCCAGCGCGTGCATCACGCCGAGCGCGGTCTGGTCGTTGGCGCAGACGATGGCGCGCGGCAGCTCGGCGTGCTTCTCGAGCAGGGCGGCGATCACGTTCGCCCCGCCCGCGGCGCTGTAGTCGCCCTGCCAGTCCTGCCCTTCGAAGATCTCGACGCCCGCGGCGCGCGCCTCGGCCTCGAACACCCGCGCGCGGGCGCGGTTGTCGGGGCTGTCGGAGCGGCCCGCGACGTAGCCGAGGGTCGTGTAGCCGTGGTCGACGGCGAGGTGACGAACCAGCGCCCGTATTCCCGCTTCGTTGTCGCACCGAACGTTCATCGCGCCGCGCGACGGACTGCCGGCGAGGGTGACTACGGGGACCATTCCGCTCAAGCGGGTGATGTTGTTCGGCGAGAGCATGCGGTCGTGCAGGATCAGCCCGTCGGCCTTGCCGGCGACGGCGGCGATGCGGCCGGACATGTTCTCGTCGCTGAACCCCACCGAGCTGATCAGCACGTCGAAACCGCGGCGCTGGGCTGCCACGTCGATGCCGCGGTTGATCACGTCGATGAAGAGCAGGCTTTCGTCCTCGTCCTCGAAACGTGTCTCGTCGCCGCGACGGAACACGACGCCGACAACTTCCTTCAGACCGTTGGAAAGGGCTCGGGCGGCGCCGTCCGGGACGAAGCCGAGCTCGTCGACGGCCTGCATCACGCGCTCGCGGGTGCTCGCCCGCGGGCTGCCCTGGCCGTTGAGCACGCGGGAGACCGACGCGATCGAGACCCCGGCCTGGGTGGCGACGTCGTAGATGGTCAGCGTCGACTTGGACGGGACCTTGCTGTTCTTTTTGGGCTTCGGAGACTGTGCCAACCGCGCTCCTGCCTACCGCCTGACGGCTCCGGGTCCCACACCTCTCCGGGCGTCTGTAAGCGCTTACCGGTAAGCGCTTACCGGATTATCGATAACGCCCGCAGACTTGTCAAGGACCGACTTTTCGTCAAAGCGCGGTCAGGGCGACAAGGGCCATGCCGGCGACGATCAGGCTGACGTGCACGGCGATCAGCGCCCAGCGTCCAGGCCCGAACGGGTCACGCAGCGCGGGCGGCACCGGCAGGATGCGAAACCAGAACCATGCGCCCAGCAGCCCTCCCAGAACCACCCCGGTGGCCATCAGGGCCCAACCCGCCACGCCCGACACCAGCGCAATGTCCACGAGCGCGGCGGTGACCAGAAACGATGGGACGAACATCGCAAAGCGCGCTCTCGGCGTTCGCAGCATCAGGAGCAGCGTCGCCGGCATGAGCGCCCAGCCCGCTCCCAGCGCGGCGCCGGCGATCGCACCGCCAGGCCTGGCGGCGGACCAGAGCCCGAAGATGAGCCCGAGCGCGACCACGCTCGTCACCGCCAGGCGGCTGACCCTATCCCGCAAGGCGCAGCCTCTGCCCGCGCATCTGGCGTCGGAAGTTGTGGTTGCGGCGCCGCTTGGCGTCTTCCGAGTAAAGGCGCTTGCCGAGCTCCATCAGACCGACCTCGAGCTCCCGCGCTGACATGTGGCGCGGCGCGATGTTGACGTCGAACAGGGTGCACTTCTCCCAGGCCGTCTCCTCGATGAGCCTCCCTTCCGACTTCAGGCGGCGGTAAAGCGGCGTGCCCGGGAAGGCGGTCATGACCGTGATCTGCACCTGCTGCAGGCCGCTGTCGTCGACGAACCTGTAGATGGCGTCGAACACGTCCGGACCATCGCCGTCCAGGCCAAGGGTGAAGCAGCCGTTGACGGCGATGCCATGCGACTGGATCCTCTGGATCGCGTCCTCGTAGGCGCCCAGCCGCTCCCGCTTCCAGTTCTTCCTGAGCTCCACCCCATCGAGGCCTGTCGCCGTCGGGCTCTCGAGCCCGATCAGGATCTGCCGGCAGCCGGCCTCCCGCATCATGCGCAGCAGCTCGGGATCGTCGGCGACAGAGATATCCGTCTCGGTGAACCACGGCACGTGCTCCCTGGCGAGCGCACGCATCAGCTCGCGGGAGTGCCGCTTGTTGACGAACGTGTTGTCGTCGGCGAACTCGATGAAGGGGGAAGGCCAGATTGACTTTATCGCCTGGATCTCGGCGATCACCTTGGCGACCGGCTTGATCTTGTAGCGCGGGGTCAGCGTGATCGAGCTGGCGCAGAAATCACAGCGCCATGGGCAGCCACGCTGGGTCTGGACCGTGATCCGGTTGTAGCGCTCGGGATCGAGCAGGTCGAAGCGCGGCATCGGCGCGTCCTCGAGGCTGAACTCGACGCCGGAGGACCGGTACAGGCGCTGCAGCCGGCCGGCCTCGAAGTCCTCGAGCAGGCGGGGCCAGGCCAGCTCGCCCTCCCCCACCACCACGGCGTCGCAGTGCTGCGACACCTCCTCCGGCACCGCGCTCGCGTGGAGGCCGCCGATGACGGTCTTGATCCCGGCCTCGCGGTAGCGGCGACTGATCTCGTACGCGTCCTTCGCCTGCGCGGTGAAGGTGGCCAGCGCGGCGAGGTCGCAGTCCGGCAGCCGGTCGAGGTTGCGGATGTCGGCGACCTCGTGGTACTCGACGTCGAACCGTTTCGGCGTCACGCCCGCGATGGTCAGCAGGGATAGGCTCGGCAGCGACGCGATCACCTTGCTGCGCTCGACGAAGCCCGGCAGCGTCATACCCAGCCGGGTCAGCTCCTCGTTGTAGGCTCGGACTCCGCTCAACGCGATCAATGCGATCTTCATGGCCCGGATGCTGGGCCGGGATGCGTGCCAAGGTCAGTCTCAGGCCGGTCTCGATTTCGGTATCAAACCGCGCCCTGCATATAGATATGGACGCGCGAGAGAGCGGCAGGGTCAGGCGCCCGCGCTCTTCTCCACTGCCCGGGCCACTCGAGAGCCGTGCTGCAGCGCCGTCTCGACGAGCTTCATTGCCTCGCGCTCCGCGGCACTGAGGCGCCGGGAGGCCGCAAAACGACGCACGCTGCCGGCGATCCGCATCAGCTCGTCGGGCAGCCCTGAGCCTCGTCCTTCTTGTGCGGTGGTGTCGAGGAAGTAACTGACCGGCTTACCGGTCCTGCGCGCGATGAGGGCGAGCACGCTTTGCGATGGCCGCGACCGTCCTTGCTCCACGAAGTGGATGAACGTCCGCGAAACGTCTTCGCCGGCCACCTGGGCTAGGCTCAGCCCGGCTTCCATTCGTGCCTCGCGCACACGGGCCGGATTGACCGCGATTCCTGACCCACGTGCCCCTCTCCGCATGCCGGCAACCGATCCTAATGTTAAGGCGGCGTTAAGCGCCGCAAATATTTCCCGTGACTGTAACCCAGGGTCGAAAGTCACCTACGCGGAGGGCCGCCTGGGACTGTCCTCGGGGGCCGATTGACGTTTCACTGGGACCGATCTATCAAGTGCGTATCACGGGTTGTCCCCAGGAGGCATCGCGATGGACAAGGCGATCAGGTGGCGGATCATGGTTCTCCAGGCGGTGTTGGTGGTCGTGCTGGCGGCGGGTGCGGTCTTCGCATTCTCGGTCGGCACATTCACGACCAATCAGATAAAGGAAGAGCTGACCGCTCA
This sequence comes from Candidatus Dormiibacterota bacterium, assembly GCA_024280995.1. Taxonomy (GTDB): domain Bacteria; phylum Chloroflexota; class Dormibacteria; order Dormibacterales; family Dormibacteraceae; genus 40CM-4-65-16. Next base: position 9,180 of record JAMXLM010000028.1, on the reverse strand, counting down.
GCAGATCTACTTCCCGGGCGCCGACCAGATCAAGGCCGGCGGGGCTCTCGATCCGGCTTTGTTCTCCCAGGAGATCAGGGACCAGGCCGGCAAGCAGGTGACTGACGGCAACCAGGCCCGGATCTACGCGAACGACTTCATTAATGTCCATCTCCACGGAATCGCGGGCGGCTTGACCTACGCATCGATCGGCGACAAGATCACGCAGCTGAACGCTCAGCTGGCGCAGACGCCGAGTGGCAGCCCGCAGTACACGGACCTGCAGAAGCAGATCGCGACGGCGAACGCGCAGCGGGACACGCTGTTCAAGGGCGAGACGCTTCGCGGCAACCTGCTCAACGCGTACGGCTGGTGGACCGTCGGCACTTACACGATCTACGCGGGATACGGCCTCGTGCTCGCGGCGCTGGTCGTGCTCGCAGCGTTCACGTTCGAGGTTCTGGCGCTGCGCCGCCCCTTGAAGATGAGGGTCATGCAGAAGGCCGTCGCCTGAGCTGTAGGGCTTCTAGGTACCTGGCGTGGTCGTGTGCCGCGCCAGGTACGCCGCCGCTTCAGCCCGGCGCGCCACCTCGAGCTTGGAGAGGATCGTCGAGACGTAGTTCTTGACCGTTTTCTCCGCGAGGTGCAGCTCGTCACCGATCTGACCGTTGGTCATGCCGCGCGCCACCAGGGTGAGGATTCGCTCTTCCTGTGCCGAAAGCCGCGCCAGCTTCTCGTCGCGCATCGTCTTGCCCTTGCGAAGCCTTTCGAGCACCGACTTCGTGACTTCCGGATCGAGCAGGTTCCTTCCCGCCGCCACCTCGCGGATCGCCCGGACCAGGTCGCCGCCGCGAATCTGCTTCAAGACGTAGCCGGCGGCTCCGGCCATGATCGACGCGAACAGGGCTTCGTCGTCGGCGAACGACGTGAGCATGAGGACCTGAGTCTTCTCGAGCCGCGCCCGAATCTCTCGCGTGGCCTCGATTCCGCTGCCGTCGGCGAGCCGCACGTCCATCACGACCACGTCGGGCCGCGTTCGTTCCGCCTGCACGACGGCCTCCGCGACCGAGCCCGCCTCGGCGACCACGGTCATGTCGTCATTGGCGCTGATCAGTGACTTCACGCCGTCGCGTACCACCTCGTGGTCGTCGACAAGCTGGATGCGGATCGGCCGGCCGGCCATGTTCCGAACATGGTCTCATCCTCCTTCCGCGCGGCGGCAGGGCCTGGGTGCCTCCCGCGGCCGGGTCTTTCGGCCCTACTGCGGAAACGTCGCCGTCAAGGTCGTTCCCTCGCCGGCGCGGCTGGCGATCCGGAGCGAGCCCCCGAGCGTCGCCGCCCTCTCGCGCATGTTGCGGATGCCGCTGCCGCCCGCCTCGCCTGCATCGTGATGCTCGGCGTCGAACCCGGCGCCGTCGTCGCTCATGGTCAAAACGGCCTGAGAACCCTGCCTCTCGAGGCTCAACGTCGCCTTGCTCGCGCGCGCGTGACGCGCAACGTTCGACAGCGCTTCCCGAGCAAGCTGGACGATGTCCGCCGACCGCGAAGTCAGCCTGGCCGCGAGCGCCGAGTCGACCTGCACGTCGACGGCCGGTCCTCCGCGTGACTCGACTTCGCGCGCGAGCTCACGAAGCGCCTGCTCGAGCTGGCGGTCGGCGAGTATGCCGGGACGCAGCCCGAAGATGTAGTTCCGCAGGTCGCGGATGACGCCGTCGAGCTCGTCCACGGCGTGCTCGATTCGCGAGGCCATCTCGACGTCCTTGGTCATCAACGCTGTGCCTTGAAGGCTCATGCCGACGGCGAACAGCGACTGGATGATGCCGTCGTGCAGCTCCTTGGCGATCCGCTCGCGCTCCTCCATCAGCCCGAGCCGGCGAAGGTTCGACTGGGCGCGGTCGTACTCGATCGCGACGGATGCTGCGTCGGCAAGGCTCTCGACTAGCGCCTTCGTGGCGGGCGAGAAGCGCGCGCCGCCCTTCAGGTTCGCGACCATCAGGGTCCCTGCCGAACCGCCCTGGACGCGGAGCGGCACGTAGATCGACGGCCCATGGCGACCCAGCGCCACGATCGGCTGGTACGCGTGGGCTTCGGCACTGACGTCGTCGAACATCCGGCTTTCGCCCGTGCGCATCACAGCGCCCGATATGGATCCATCCTCTGGAAGGATCTCTCCCCGAAGCTCGTCTGCCCTCGCCCCCGCCGCTGCGGCCACCACGAGCTCGCCCGGCGAGCCGCTGTGGACGACGATCGTCGCCGCGTCTGCACCCGCTAGCTCGCGCGCACGCTCGGCGATGCTTCCGAGAAGCATGCCCTCATCGCCTCCGGTCAGGACGTTTGTCGTTATCTGACGGATGGCGTCGAGCCACCGCTCGCGCGAGCGGACCTCTTCGTAAAGCACCGCATTGGCGATGGCCACCCCGGCCTGCGTGGCCAAAACCGTCAGCGCCTCCTCGTCCTCCGGGCTGAACTCCTCCGCGTCCCGTTTGTCGGCCAGGTAGAGGTTGCCGTAAACACGGCCCATCGCCTGTACCGGCGCGCCCAGGAAAGACCTCATCGGCGGGTGGTGCGCGGGGAAACCGACCGAACGCGGATGGTCGGCGATGTTCTTCAGCCGTATCGGCCGCGGGTCGTGAATCAAGACGCCGAGCACGCCGCGTCCTGTTGGGAGCGCGCCGATGGCCTGCCTGGCCTCGGCGTCGATCCCCGTGGTGACAAACTCGACAAGCGTGTCGCCCTCGCCGATGACCCCGAGGGCTCCAAAGCGTGCGTCAGATATCTCCGCGGCCAGGTCCACGATCCGCTGGAGCACGACTGGCAGGGACAGCTCCGAGGCGAGGGTCAGCCCGGCTTGCAGAAGCGTGTCCTTTCTGTCCTTGAGCTCGGCCATTCGCGGCGAATCTACGCCATCGGCGGCGAACAGGCCGAAAGTCCTGAGGCCGGAAGGCCGTTCGGCCCTCGATGGGAAGAGCGCGATCTCCGACAGTAGGGCCATGGATTCGCCGACCGCCTACTTCCACTGGGGATTCATCGTCATCTCAGTGCCGAACCTGTTGGTGATCGTGGGCATGGTCGTGCTTTTCGCGGTCGCCCTGGTGGTGCCGTTCCCACACGGAAAGAAGGACGACGATGGAGACCGCTGAGCCGCACAGCTGGACGCAACGGGTGCGCGACGCGATCGACCGCCAGCTGCCGATTGACCATCTCCTCCCCACCCGGCAGCCGTACTACGTCGGCTCATGGGTTTACGTCTTCGGGGTCGTCACGATCGCCGCCCTCCTGTGGGTCGTCGCCAGCGGCGTGGTCCTCGCCTTCATGGGCCCGCAGTGGTGGCATGACTCGGGTCTTGGACACTTCGTGAACTCCATCCACTTCTGGTCGGTGCAGCTCTTCTTCATCTTCATGGTGCTGCACCTCTGGGGCCAGTACTTCATGGCCGGTTGGCGACACGGGCGCGCCGCGACATGGGCTATCGGCGTCGTCATCTTCGGCGTCAGCATCCTGACCGCCTTCACCGGATACCTCTCGCAACAGAACTTCGACTCACAGTTCATCGGGGTCAACGCGAAGGACGCGATGAACGCGGGAGGCGTAGGTGCATTCTTCAACGTCCTCAACTTCGGGCAGATGTATGGACTGCACATCATGCTGCTCCCGATTGGCGTGACGATTCTCATCGTCCTGCACATCGTCATGGTTCGCGCCCGTGGGGTCGTCAAACCGATCGATCCAGAGGGAGGCGCCCGGTCATGAAGCCGATGGGCGCGACGCAGGACGAGTACTACCGCGGAGTGCGGACGGTGCCGTACGACCTCGTGAAGGAGCTCTCCATCGCGGTTGGCGCCGTCGGGATCGTGGTCCTACTGGTCGCCGCGCTGCTCTCGTCGCCTAACGTGCCGTCGGTGACGATCGCGGCGTGGGCGCAGAACGATCCGGTCGACTTCGTGACCACCGCCACCGGTGAGCTTGCCGGAACCACGACCAGCGCCGGTTACGGCAACCCTTACAACACAAACGGACCGGGTCAGAAGTGGGGACCGATTGCCCCGCAGACCTGGTTGGGGACGCGCATCCCGATCGATTCGGCTGACACGTTCGTCATCCAGCCTCTGAATCGCATCGCCATCAACAACGCCGACCTCGCCACAGCTCTCGACACATGGCGGAAGACCGGCTCGGACCAGCAGGGCAAATGGACCGACGCCTACACCAAGGCGCTTGCGACCGCGACGGCAAAGGACGGAAAGGTCGTCGTCGCGGATGGCGACTACGGCCCGCTTCCGACGATGATGGCAAGCCTGCTGGAGATGGGACAGTCCGGCGCCCTCGACGGTCTCCTCCAGATCAACGGTCGCTTCTACCAGACCGACTACACGCCGGCGCTGCTGTTCATGGGCGACGGAGGCTATCTGTCCGGGCAAGCTCAGACCTGGAACCTGCTCGGAAACCAGTGGGGCATGATGAACGAGACCGGCAAGTACCCCGGCCAGACGTGGCTGTGGCTGTACACCGCCTGGTACCAGGTGCCGCCGTTCACGAGCTCGAACGGCTTCCTCGGCGTGAACTCATCGAACGCCGACCTCGTGATCGTGATCCTGATGACGGTGCTCACCGCGGCGCTTGCGGCGGTGCCGCTGATCCCGATCCTCCGCGACATCCCGCGATGGATCCCGATCCACCGCTTGATCTGGCGCGACTATTACTCGCCGAAGAGGCCGAGCCCAGTTCCTGAGACGCCGGACCCAGCGCTCGCGCAACGCGGACCTTCTTAGCAGGCCCCAATTTCCGTTCCAGAGGAGTTGGGTCTACGCTTGCAGGCGGGGCGCCTTACAACCGGGTTCGCTGGAGGCTTGGGACGTGAGCAAGAAGATCCTTCTCGACGAGACCGACATCCCCGAGCGCTGGTACAACATCCTGCCGGACATGCCGGCGCCGCCGGCGCCGTACCTGCATCCCGCGACGCTGCAGCCGATGGGGCCCGCCGACCTGGCCCCGCTCTTTCCCCAGGCGATCATCGCCCAGGAGGTCTCGCCGGAGCCGTGGATCGAGATCCCCGATGAGGTGCGCGAGGTCTACAAGATCTGGCGGCCGAGTCCGCTCTACCGGGCCGACCGGCTGGAGAAAGCGCTTGACACTCCGGCGCACATCTACTTCAAGTACGAAGGCGTCTCGCCCGCCGGCTCGCACAAGCCGAACACCGCGGTGCCGCAGGCCTACTACAACGCCAAAGAGGGCGTGAAGCGCCTCACGACCGAGACCGGCGCGGGCCAGTGGGGCTCGGCGCTCGCGTTTGCCGGCGCGCTGTTCGGCCTCGAGGTCACCGTCTACATGGTCAAGGTGTCGTACGAGCAGAAGCCATACCGCCGGGCGATGATGGAGACCTGGGGGGCGACGGTCTACGCCTCACCGACGAACCTCACCAACGCCGGCCGTGGAATCCTCGCCGGCGACCCCGACTCGCCCGGCAGCCTCGGGATCGCGATCTCGGAGGCGGTCGAGGACGCGGCGACCCACGATGACGCCAAGTACTCGCTCGGCTCGGTCGTCAACCACGTGCTCTTGCACCAGACCGTGATGGGCCTCGAGGCGAAAAAGCAGATGGAGATCGCGGGCGAGTATCCCGACGTGGTGATCGCTTGCGTGGGGGGCGGCTCCAATTTCGCCGGCCTCACGTACCCGTTCATCGGCGACCGGCTGAAGGGCCGGGTGGCGAACACACGCTTCATTGCCGCCGAGCCCGCCGCCTGCCCGACCTTGACGCGCGGGGTGTACGCCTTCGACTTCGGCGACGCGGTCGGCATGGGCCCGGTCGTGAAGATGTTCACCCTGGGTCACAGCTTCGTGCCCGACCGCATCCACGCGGGTGGCCTTCGCTACCACGGCGACGCGCCGTCGCTGTGTGCGCTCGTCGACCACAAGGTGGTCGAGCCGCGCGCCTACAAGCAGAACGAGGTGTTCGCCGAGGCGGTGCGTTTCGCGCGCACGGAGGGCTTCCTCCCCGCGCCGGAGTCGGCGCACGCGCTGCGTGCGGTCGCCGAGGAGGCCGCCGCCGCGCGTGAGGCGGGTGAGAAGCGCGTCATCCTCTTCGGGCTGTCGGGCCACGGCCACTTCGACATGTCCGCGTACGACGCGTACTTCGCCGGCAAGCTCGAGGACGTCGAGCTTTCGCAGTCGCGGATCGACGCCGCGATCGAGGAGCTGCCAAGAGTTCCCGTAACGCCCTGATGAAGGTCGGTGAGATCGAGGTCGGCCGAATCGGCCTCGGCACGAACCGGCTGACCAGAACGCCGGCGAACGTAGAGTTCGTCCGCGCGGCGGTGGACGCAGGCGTGCGCCTGATCGACACGGCACACCTCTACACGCACGGCGAAAGCGAAGAGACCGTCGGCGAGGCGATCTCGCCGTTTCCGCCTAACGTCGTCGTTGCGAGCAAGGGCGGTTTCGGCGGCCCAGGCCGCGGCCGGCCCGAGGTGCTGCGCGCGGACCTCGAGGAGAGCCTGCGTCGTTTGCGCACGGACAGCATCTACCTCTACTACCTGCACCGCGTCGACCCCGAGACGCCCATCGAGGAGAGCCTCGGCGCGATCAAGGAGTTCCAGGATCGAGGCGTGGTCAAGCACGTCGGGATCTCACAGGTCGGCATCGAGCAGATCGAGCGGGCGCGCCGAGTGCTGCCGATCGTCGCCGTGCAGAACGAGTACAACCTCACGGAGCGGCGCTCAGACGACGTCATCGACTACTGCGCCGGCGAAGGCCTCGTGTTCGTCCCCTTCTTTCCGCTGCGCGGCGACGGCGGCGTGAAGCTCTCCCAGATCGCACGCGTGCACCGTGCGACGCGGCGGCAGATAACCCTGGCATGGCTGCTGCATCGCTCCCCAGTGATGCTGCCCATCCCGGGAACGCTGTCCCTCGAACATTTGAAGGAGAACCTCGCAGCGGAGAAGATCCGCCTGAACGACGCGGAGGTCGAAGCCCTCCGCTAAGCGTTCTCGTGGCGTGCTTTTGCACGGCGCGCTGTTTTTCGGCGCTGTGACGCTGATCGTGACGATCTCGGCATTCGTGCCGGGGATCATGCGCGCCCGGATCTGGATCGGACTGCCCATCGGCGTTCTGCTGGCCGGCGCCGTAACTGCCGTGGCGGCGCAGATGAGCCAGGACCGAACCGTCGACGCCGGACTCTTCGAGGGCCTGCTCGTGGGCACGGTCCTGGTCCGGCTCGCGATGCGAAGGTGGAGCTGGCTCGGCGCGCAGCTGTTCACGGCCGCGCTGCTCGGCTCCGGCGCCTACCTTCTCTACGCCGCGTCGATCACGTATGTCGTGGGCCGCGACCCTCTCTACCTCGTCGCGTCCTCGCTGCTGCTGCTCCTCGAGATCGCAGCCCTGACGCTGTCGATGTCATACCTCTTCGAGATCGTCGACACGCTCAGCCGGCGGGAGCAGCCCGCGCACAGGGTCGATCCGTCATACCTGCCACACGTCGCGGTCCAGGTCCCCGCCTACAACGAACCGCTCGAGGTGATGGTCGAGACGCTGAACGCGCTGGCCGCGCTCGACTATCCGAAGCTGATCGTCCAGGTTGTCGACAACAACACGCCCGACCAAGAGAACTGGACCGCCCTCGAAGCGCTGTGTAAGAAGCTCGGTCCCCGGTTCCAGTTCATGCACCTCGAGAACTGGCCGGGATTCAAGGCCGGGGCTTTGAACGAGGCCACGCGCAGGCTGCCCGAGGACGTTGAGCTGATCGGCGTCGTCGACTCGGACTACGTAGTGAAGCCCGACTGGCTGCGCGCGGTTGTCGGCCACTTCGCCGACCCGAAGGTGGCCTTCGTGCAGACGCCGCAGAACTACCGGGACTGGAAGGACGACCAGTACCTGCGGGGCCTCTACTACAGCTACGCGTACTTCTTTCAGATCACGATGCCCGCCCGCGCGCACCGCAACGCAATCATCTTCGCGGGCACCATGGGTGTCATCCGCCGCCAAGCCCTCGAGGCGATCGGCGGATGGAACCCCGAGGTCGTGACCGAAGACGCCGAGGCGAGCCTGCGCATGCTCGCCGACGGGCAGATCGGTGTGTACGAGCCGCGTGCCTTCGGCCACGGGCTGATGCCGCTCACCTTCGAAGGGCTCAAGCAGCAGCGATTCCGATGGGCGCTCGGTGGGGTGCAGATCCTTCGCCTGCACTGGTCGCGCCTGCTGCTGCCCGGGCGGGGCGGGAAGCTGACCGCGGCGCAGCGCATCCACTACCTGCTGGGCAACGTGCAGTGGTTCGGGGACGTGCTGATGCTCTGCTTCACCGTCCTCTTGCTGCTGACCGCGATCTCCACGGCGATGCACCACCAGCTTCCGGTCCGGCAGCTGACGGGTGTCGCCCTGGTCCTGCCGCTGGCGTTTCTCGCGTCCGGACTGATGCGCGCCGTCTGGGCGATGAAGATCAAGGCGCGCTGCACGTGGCGAGACGCGGTCGCGGGCATGCAGGTGTGGTTCGCGCTCAGCTGGGTCGTGAGCCTGGCGTGCATCCGCGGCCTCATCCGATTCCACACCACGTTCCTCCGCACCCCGAAGACGAGGGACAACGAGTCTTCGATCATCAAGGCGCTGCGCACCTCGCAGATGGAGTCGCTGCTCGCCGTCGCCGGCTTCGGAGCGGCGGCCGCCATGCTGCTCAGGGTGCCGTCGGTCGCGACCCTGGCGCTCGCGGTTCTGCTGTTGTTCCAGGCTGTCGTGTACGCGAACGGGCCGTGGGCCGGTGCCGCCGCGGAAGGGATCCACCTGACGCCGTTCCGGCGCGCGTACCGCACCTCGGCGCAGAGCACAGGCCGCTGGCCTGCCGCGCGTGGATCGAGCACTCTCGCGATGTCGGCGGCCGTCGGCGCAATCGGCCTGGTGCTGATGGTGCTCCTGTCGCTGGCGACGCCGCCGGCGCCGACCGAGCCGACGCAGAGCGCGCCACCGCCACCATCCAGCACCGCCTCGCCGACCCGGAACTCTCCATCGCCTTCAGCGTCGCCGAGCGCCTCTCCTTCTCCATCGCCATCGCCTTCGGCGTCGGCGTCCCCGACCAAGGGCTGAGCTGTGCTGGTGATCGTCGGCGCGGCGTAAAGCCTCAGGCGTCGAAGACGCTGTGCAGCGAGGCGACGGTGTCGGCCAGAACCTTGAGCACGCGCTCTTCGTTCGCGCTGAGGATGGCGCTGCGGCCGACCG
>JAMXLM010000027.1 GCA_024280995.1 Candidatus Dormiibacterota bacterium | reverse complement strand
CTGGTGCCCGCCGACCGGACATCTCGGATGATCTCGAACAGGCGCGAGACCTCCCTCGGCGGGAGTACGGCCGTCGGCTCGTCCATGACGAGGACGCCCCGGCCTCCCTCCCACCCCTGAAGCGCGGAGCCAATGGCCACGACCGTGCGCTCGACCGGGGTTGCCGCGGACAGCGGTGCATCGATGTCGATATCGACGGCGAAACGCTCGAGCACGCGGCGTGTCGTCTTCGCCTGCTCGTTCCATCGAACGCGCCCGAACCTCCCGCGGTGGAAGCCGTGGAACAGCGCCAGATTCTCGGCAGCGCTCAGCTCCATGACGAGCCCGAGATCCTGGTGTACGAACCGCAGTCGGTCGTGGCGCGCGGCGCCAAAGGTCGATAGGTCCAGCGGCTCGCCGTCGATCCAGGCCTCGCCCGAATCGGCGCCGTGATAGCCGGCCAAGGTCTTGACCAGCGTGGATTTGCCCGATCCGTTCTGACCGACCAGCGCGTGTATCTCGCCGGCGCGGATCTCGAAGTCGACGTCGATCAGCGCCTTGGTGCCCGGGAACGTCTTCGAGACGTTGTGGACGACGAGGACCTCTTCAGTGCCCCCGGAGCCAGACCGGGGGGTATTTTCAACTACCGCCGCGTCGTCGGGAAGCACCGAGTGAGACTCCCATAATTATTATACCAAGTCAAGCTAAAGCCCTTGCCTTCGCCTCGTCTTAACCCACTCCCTACGTCAGGCTGGGAGCCAGATCGAGAGCACTCCAGGGGACATGCAGTGGTAGTCTTATCATAATTATGCTACCGGGGAGGATTGACTTGTGAAGGTCTACGAAGCCGTCGCGCAGGCCATGGTGTCCGAGGGCGTAACCACGGTCTTTGGCCTGATGGGGGACGGCAATCTCAAGATCCTCCCCCACCTGATGACCGAGCTCGACGTGGCCTTCTACAGCAGCCGGCACGAGGCCGGTGCCGTCGCCATGGCCGACGGCTACGCACGCGTGACTGACGATGTCGGGGTCTGCACGTTCACACAGGGCCCGGGGCTCACCAACGCGATGACCGCGCTGGTCAGCGCTCAGCGAGGCCGCTCGCCGCTCGTCGTGCTCTGCGGGGACACGCCCACCGTCGTCTCGGGGCTTCCGCAGGACATCGATCAGCGCCCGATCCTGGCTTCCGGCGGAATCGCAGTCCAGGAGCTCGATTTCGACGATCCGGTGCCCGGCGTGGTGAATGCGTTCCGCCGCGCGCGCAGCGAGCGCCGGCCGGTCGCACTCGTGCTCCCCACCGACCTTCAGGAACAGGAATGCGAGTACAGCGACGTGCCCGCGGCGAACGCGCCCGCCGGGCCGCGGGCTCCAAGCGCTGACGAGCTCGCGCTCGCGGCCGAGGCGATCAACCAGGCGGAGCGCCCCGTCGTGATCGCCGGCCAGGGGGCGCGGCTCGCGGGCGCCCGGGACGCGATCATCGAGCTGGCTGACCGCACCGGCGCTCTGCTCGCCACCTCGCTGCTGACCAAGAGCTGGTTCGACGACCATCCATTTGACCTCGGCATCGCGGGCGGCTTCTCCTCTGACCGGACCCGCGCGCTGATCCAGGATGCGGATTGCGTGGTCGTGTTCGGCGCGAGCCTGAACCACTTCACCTCGCGCGGAGGGACGCTGTTCGGCTCGACGGCGACGATTGTTCATTGCGATGTGGCCGACGACGCGGCGGGCCGGTTCACGCCCGTCTCGCACTCTGTCCGGGGCGACGCGCGGGTGATCGCCCAGCAGCTCGTCGCACAGCTCGACGCGCGCGCGGGTTATCGCACCGCGGCCGTTGCCGCCGAGCTCGCCGAGCCAGTCGAGCTCGGCGACGAGAGCGAGCCGGACGGTGCGGATCCCCGGGTCATCTCGCAGGTGATCGATGGCGCGCTACCGCGCGACCGCACGTTGGTGATCGACGCCGGTCATTTCGTCGGCTTTCCCTCGTCGGCGATCTCCGTTCCCGACCCGACCCGGTTCGTGTCGACGATGGGGTTTGGTTCGATCGGACTCGGCCTTGGCGCCGCGATCGGGGCCGCGATCGCACGTCCCGATGCGGTAACGGTCGCCGCCGTCGGAGACGGTGGACTGCTGATGAATCTCGGCGAGATCGACACCGCGGTCCGTTATGGCCTTCGCCTCCTGATCGTCGTTTACAACGACGAGGCCTACGGTGCGGAGCTGCACTTCCTGCGCATGCTCGGGCTCGACGAAGCCGCGTCTCGCTTCACCGTCCCGCCACTCGAGCAGCTCGTGCAAACGATCGGCGCCGACGGGTGCGACGTTCGCTCGGCGCAGGACTTGGAGGCGCTCCCGTCAATGCTCGAGAACCTCAGTCGGCCGCTCCTGCTCAACTGCCACGTAACTCAGAACGTCCGGGCGGGCTGGCTGGAAGAAGCGTTTCAGCGCGCAGCACACTGACGCGCGAGCGTCAGCGTTCGCCGTCCGGACGCAGCCCCAACTCCATCTCGCCGATCAGCGAGCGGTGCAGGTCGTTGCTGCCCTCGACGATCTGCAGGACCTTGGCATCGCGGTACATGCGACCGACGCGATAGTCGGGCGAAACACCGGCTGCGCCATGGATCTGCACCGCGTCGGCAGCCGAGCGAGCAGCCACATCCGATGCGTACATCTTCGCCATGCTCGTCAGCAAGCGCGCCCGCTCGCCGCGGCCAAGCGCCTCAGCGCACGCCTGCCCGAGCAGCCGCGAGGTCTTGGCCCCGACAGCCATGTCGGTGATCTTCGACTGGACGATCTGGAACTCCGCAATCGACTGGCCGAACGCGGTCCGATCCCGCGCGTAGGCAACCGAGTCGTCCAGACAGGCCTGCGTGACGCCAACCGCCCGCGCGGCTACCCCGAGCCTTCCGCGTTCCACGGCCGTCATGGCGACGCTGAAGCCGCCGCCCTCCACACCGAGCAACGCCTCGGGGCCAAGGCGCACATCGTCCAGCACGACCTCCCCCGTGCAGAGCGGCCGGAAGCCAAGCTTGTTCTTGTACGGGTTGAGGCTAAGTCCAGGCGCGTCACGCGGGATGACGAAAGCAGTGATGCCACGATGGCGCATGGACCGGTCAAAGCTCGCGAAGGTGAGGAAGAACGACGCGATGTCGAGGTTCGAGGTCCACGCCTTGGCACCGTTGAGGATGAAATCGTCCCCGTCGCGTCGGTAGGTCGTCGTCATTGCCGCCACATCGCTCCCCGAGCCTGGCTCCGTCACGGCGGCGGCACCGAATATCTCACCCTGGGCCAGGGGCCGCAGCCAGCGGTCCTGTTGCTCGGTCGTACCAAAGCGCTCGATCCCGGCCCCGACCAGCCCGGACGGCATCGAGACTAGGGTGCCGAGGATCTGACAAGTCTTGGATATCTCCTCGATCAGCCCGATGAACGTGACGAAGTCGAGCCCCATGCCCCCGAGCTCGACCGGGACGACACCGCCGAACAGGCCAAGGCCCGCCATCTTGTCCAGCAGATCGAGTGGGAGCTCCTCGGCGCGGTCGTAGTCGGCTACACGGGGCGCAATCTCGCGAGTTGCGAAGTCGCGAGCCATCTCGATAATCGCCTGGCGCTCGTCTGAGTGCGGAAGCCCGTCCACCCGCTCCGAGCGTTCACTTTCAATGCTCACTGCGCCTCCAGGGGTGCGCCAGCATCGATACAGATGATAACTCTACTCAGAGACTCGCGGAGACCGCAAGTCTCGGATGCCCCGGGTCGCTGCGGCCCTAGTCCGTCGGGCCTACCCGTGCAGTACCTTATATTATTAGCATAAATTCAGGAGACTCTCTGTGGCACCGGTAATCCTGGATCGCGGCGACGGAATCGCCACCCTGACGATCGCCAACGAGGCGCAGCGAAATGCGTTGAGCGATCCGGTTCTCGCTGAGCTGGCCAATCAGCTCGCGCAGCTTGACCGCGACCCCGACTGTCGCGCGATCGTGGTGGCCGGCTCGACGAAGGTGTTCGCTTCGGGCGCCGACATCCGCGCGCTGCTGCAGCGGCGACCGCTCGAGGCGTACAGCGGCGACCGGGCGCGGTACTGGGAGTCGATTCGTTCGGTCCGCACACCCCTCGTCGCAGCGGTCTCGGGCATGTGTCTTGGAGGGGGCTGCGAACTCGCGATGATCGCCGACATCGTCGTGGCCTCCGATGCCTCGAAGTTCGGCTTGCCGGAAACCATGCTCGGTCTGATCCCCGGCGCCGGCGGAACCCAGATGCTGCCGCGCGCCGTTGGCAAGGCGCTGGCGATGGACATGATCCTCACGGGGCGCCTGCTCGATGCGGCCGAGGCGGAGCGTGCCGGTCTCGTGTCACGAGTGACCGGTCCCGAGGATTGGCTGACCGTCGCCCAGGAGGTTGCGATAAAAATCGCGGGGCGTCCCGCCGTCGCGCAGCGGCTTGCCAAGGAGGCCGTTCAGCAGGCGGCCGAGACGAGCCTCTCGTCCGGCATCGCGGGCGAGCGACGCGCCTTCACGATGGCGTTCGGATCCGATGACGCGATCGAAGGCCTCACCGCCTTCATCGATAAGCGCTCCCCGGTCTGGAAGCACTCGTAACCGCCGCGCCGGCGCTGTTACACGCGTCAGGCACGCGTACTAGGTCTTGCGGCCGTCCTCGTCATAGTTGAAAAAGCCCGCGCCCGACTTCCGGCCAAGCCGGTTCGCCGCCACCATGTTGCGCAGGCCCACCGTCGGCCGAAAGCGATCGCCGTGAGCCTCGGCCAGGCCCGTGACCGCGTGAAGGAAGGTGTCCAAGCCGTTCATGTCACCCAACTCGAGCGGCCCCATCGGGAAGTTGAACCCAAGCTTCAGCGCCGTGTCGATGTCCTCCGCGCTGGCGACGCCTTCCTCGAGCATGCGGATGCACTCGAGGCGGAGGATCGCGTAGGCGCGGCTGGTGATGAAGCCCGGGCTGTCCTTGCGGCAGACCACGACCTCCTTGCCGACGTGACGCCCGAACTCGCACGCTCTGTCTACCTGCTCCGGTGTGGTCTCCGTGCCTGCGATCACTTCGCAGAGCCTCATCATCACCGGCGGATTGAAGAAATGCATCCCGACGAGCCGGGGCGCCTGCCGGCCCAGTGACACAGCGATAGACGTAATCGACAGCTGTGACGTGTTGGTGCCGAGCAGCGCATGTTCGGGGGCTAGCTCTCCGACCGTCTGCCACACGGAGCGCTTGAGGTCAAGCACCTCAGGTATCGCTTCGATGACGACGTCTGCATCGGTCAGTGCCGCTTCGAGGTCGGTCGTAAAGCGGATCCTGCCCAGCGTGGCTTCGGCCTCGTCGACCGTGAGGCGTGCTTTCTTGACGAAGCGGCCGAGGCTCGTCTCGATGGTCGACCGCGCTCGCTCGAGTGCCGCGTCGTCGATGTCGCGCACGACGGCGTCGTCGCCCGCGGTCGCAGCGATCTGTGCGATCCCGTTGCCCATGATGCCGCCGCCGAGCACGGCGACGTTCACGCGACGGCCCTCCGCTCACCTGACGACCGCAGCCCGAGCTCGATCTCACCGATCAGAGCACGGTGAACGTCGTTGCTGCCCTCGACGATCTGCAGCACTTTCGCGTCGCGGTACATGCGCCCAACCCGATGGTCGGGACTGACGCCCGCCGCACCGAAGACCTGCATCGCGTCGGCGGCACTGCGTTGCGCCACATCGGAGGCATACATCTTGGCCATGCTCGTGAGTTGACGGGCGCGTGCTCCACTTTCGAGCGTTCTCGCGCACTCTGCAACAAGCAAGCGCGCGGTCGTGGCGCCGACACTCATGTCGCAGATCTTCGACTGCACGATCTGAAACTCGGCGATCGAACGCCCGAAGGCGACGCGTTCGCGGGCGTAGGCGATCGTGTCCTCCAGGCAGGCCTGCGCCATTCCGACTCCTCTGGCGGCGACGCCGAGGCGCCCTCGTTCGACCGCGGTCATCGCGACGTCCCATCCCCCGCCTTCTTCTCCGAGGACCGCGTCAGGGCCAAGCCTCACATCGTCCAGGACCACTTCGCCGGTGCAGATGGGGCGGAACCCGAGCTTATCCTTGTACGGGTGCAGGCCCAGCCCCGGTGTGTCGCGGGGAATGATGAATGCGGTGATCCCGCTCCGGCCAAGCGATCGGTCCATCGACGCAAAGGTCACGAAGAACGAGGCGACGTCCAGGTTGGAGATCCACGCCTTTGCGCCGCTGAGGACGAAGTCGTCACCGTGTCGCTTGTACGTCGTCGTCATGCCCGCGACATCGCTTCCCGAGCGCGGCTCGGTGACCCCTGCGGCGCCGAAGATCTCACCCTGGGCGAGCGGACGCAACCAGCGCGCCTGCTGCTCTGGAGTGCCGTACGTCTCGATGCTCGCCCCAACCAGACCCGACGGCATGGACACGAACGTGCCAATGATCTGGCAGGTCTTGGAGATCTCCTCAATCAGCTGCACGAAGGTGACGTAGTCGAGCCCCATCCCGCCGAGCTCTTCGGGAACGACGCCACCGAAGAAACCCAACCGGCCCATCCGCTCGAGCAGGTCGCGCGGTATTTGCTCCTCTCGGTCGTAGTCCGCGACAAGCGGCGCAATCTCGCGCTCGGCGAACTCGGCCGCCAAGCGGAGAATGGCCTTGCCGGTCCCGTCTGGAGCCGGGTCTGCGGCGAGTACTCGGGTCTCGATCGTTTGCTCGTCGGCACTCATAGGCGCTCCGGTCGTTGGCGGTGCTACGCCGTCATACAGCGGGTGGCGTGATAAGCAGTGTATCCCTTATACTACATACATGGCCTTTGAACTAGACGCCAGCTACGTGGAGCTTCAGGAGGAAGCGCGGGCCGTGTGCGAGTCCGTGGCCCCGTTCGCCGCCGAGGCGGACGCCATGAGCACGGTCCACGAGGGAGTGTTCAACGCGCTCGCCGCGACGAGGCTCTGGGAGTTGGTCGTGCCCGCGAGCCACGGCGGCCGGCACGAACAGGTCGACCCCCTGGCGATCGCGGTCGTACGCGAGGTCTTGATGGGGACGTCCTGCCACCTGGACTCGCTGTTCGCCCTCCAGGGGATCGGCAGCTATGCGATCACCGCCGGCGGCAGTGACGCTCAGAAGGACGTCTGGCTCCCCAAGGTTCTGAGCGGCGAAGCGCTCGCCGCGCTGGCGTTGACCGAGCCCGAGGCCGGATCAGACCTCAAGGGCATCAGCACGGTCCTGTCACCCAACGGGGACGGCTATCGACTCAGCGGCGAGAAGGCCTACATCTCAAATGGTGGCGCCGCGGCGTTCTACAGCGTGCTCGCGCGCGAGGACCAGGAATACACGATGGTGCTGGTGCCGGCCGACAGCCCCGGCCTCACGGTTACGGCGACCCCCGAACTTGCCTCTCCTCACGTGCTGGGTGACCTGAGCTTCGATGCCGTCCCCGTCGACTCCGAGCAGCGGCTCGGAGACCAGGGCCGCGGCTTCGATCTGGTGCTCGCCACGCTGGCGGTGTTCCGGCTCTCGGTCGCCGGCGCGGCGTTGGGGCTTGCTCAAGCGGCGCTGGAGGAAGCCGTAAACCACGCCGCGACCCGCCAGCAGTTCGGCAAGCCGTTGGCCCGTCAGGGTGCCGTCGCCGAGATGCTGGCCGACTCGTGGGCCGAGCTCGAGGCGGCACGCCTGCTGACCTATCGCGCGGGTGAACTTGCGCGTGGAAACCCGGCCGCCGCTCTGCACCACTCCTCCATGGCCAAGCTGACCGCGAGCGAGACAGCCGGCCGCATCGTCGACCGGGCGGTGCAGGTGATGGGCCGCTGGGGACTGGTTCGCGAAAGCAAGATCGAACGGTTGACGCGTCAGGCGCGACCGATGCGGATCTACGAGGGCGCCTCGCAGGTGCTCCGGCTCGGCATTGCGCGCGCACTCGTCGATGAACTGCAACGCGAGGCATGAAATGGATCTGGAGCTCGAAGGCCGTGTCGCGATCGTCACCGGTGCAAGCCGTGGCCTGGGACGTGCTGCCGCTGTCGCGCTGGCCGCCGAGGGAACGCAGGTGTACGGGGTTGCGCGGTCGCTCGATCAGCTCGAGTCACTGCCGGCCGAAGGTGACGGCCGGATCGAGGTCGCGGGCTGCGACATGCTCGACCTCGATGCCGTCGCGGCGCTGCCGCAGCAGGCGATCGACCGGTTCGGCCGCCTCGACGTGGTCATCAACAACGCCGGACTTGCGCCCGCGGGGGCGTTCACCGACCAGGACGACGCGCTGTGGGCCGAGGTGTTCGGCGTCAACGTGTTTGCCCCTGTGGCCCTCGCCCGAGCCGCCGGGCGCCACTTCCTCAAGCAGGGCAGCGGCAAGATCATCAACATCGCCTCGACCTCAGGAATCCTGGGCAAGCCGACGCTGGTCGCTTACTCGTCGTCGAAGGGGGCGATGCTCCAGATGACCAAGGCGCTCGCCGGCGAGTGGGCCCGTCACGGGATCCAGGTCAACGCGATCGCACCGGGCGCGTACGAGACCCACGCACAACGGGCGGTGCTCGAAAACGAGGAGATCCTCCGGCGCCGCCTGCGCAAGATCCCGGCGGGGCGGATGGGCATGCCGCACGAGATCGGGCCCCTGATCTGCCTGCTGGCCTCCCCGCTGTCGGACTTCATCACCGGCTCTGTGTTCGTCGCGGACGGCGGCGAGAGTTCAAAGCTCTGATGATCATCGACACCCACGTCCACGTGTGGCCGGACAAGATCGCGGCTCGCGCGCTCGGGACGCCGTCGGAGGGCATCCGGCGCTTCGGCGACGGCACGGTCGCCAGCGCCATGAAGTCGATGAATGTCGCCGGCGTCGACCGGTCCGTCTGCCTCGCGGTCGCCGACGCCCCGCAACGTCTGGAGGCCGCGAATGCATTCGTCGGCGGACTGGACCCCGAGCACTTCGTCGGCTTCGGATCGATCCACCCCGGCCGGACCCCGAGCGAGAACGTCGAAGACCTCCGGCGGAATGGACTTCCGGGCGTCAAGGTCCACCCTCTGTTTCAGGGCTACGCGCTAGACGACAAGCGGCTGTGGGACATCCTCGCCGAGCTCGAGGGCGAATTCATCTGCTTGTTTCACGTCGGGCCAGAGACGCCCGGAGGTGAAA
>JAMXLM010000026.1 GCA_024280995.1 Candidatus Dormiibacterota bacterium | reverse complement strand
TACTTCGTCTCGAGGTACTCCTCGATGCCCTCGGGGCCGCCCTCGCGGCCGAAGCCGGACTGCTTGATGCCCCCGAACGGCGCGGCCGCGTTGGAGACCATGCCCTGGTTGAGGCCGACCATCCCGGTTTCGAGGCGCTCAACCACGCGCAGCGCCCGCTTGAGGTTGCTCGTGTAGACGTAGGCGACCAGGCCGTACTCGGTGTCGTTGGCTGCGGCGATCGCCTCGTCCTCGTCGGCGAAGCCCTTGACCGGCGCGACCGGGCCGAAGATCTCCTCGCGCAGGAGCTTGGCGTCGTCGGGGACGTCCGTGAGCACGGTCGGGTCGAAGAAATAGCCCGCGCCGTCGCGAGCGTGACCACCCACCACGGCCGTGGCGCCGCGCCCGATGGCGTCCTCGACGAGCTCGGCCACCTTGCCGCGCTGGCTGTCATCGATCAGCGGCCCGACCTCCACGCCTTCCTCGGTGCCGCGCCCGACCTTCATCGCTCCCATCTTCTTGGCCAGCTTCTCGGCGAACTCGTCGGCGACCTTCTCGGAGATGTGGAAGCGGTTCGCCGATGTGCATGCCTCGCCGATGTTGCGCATCTTGGCGATCATCGCGCCCTGGACGGCGGCGTCGACGTCGGCGTCGTCGAACACGATGAACGGGGCGTTCCCGCCGAGCTCCATCGACAGGCGAAGCAGATTCTCCGAGGCCTGCTCCATCAGCTTGCGGCCGACCTCGGTCGAGCCGGTGAAAGACAGCTTGCGCAGGCGCGGGTCGGCGATCAGCGGCCCCATCGTTTCGCTCGAGGACGACGCGGTGACGAGGTTGACGACTCCGCCGGGTAGCCCCACGTCCTCGAGGATCTTCACAAGCATCAGCATCGACAGCGGCGTCTGCTGGGCCGGCTTGACCACCATCGTGCATCCCGCCGCTATGGCCGGACCGATCTTGCGGGTGCCCATCGCCAGGGGGAAGTTCCACGGTGTGATCAGGAGGCACGCGCCGACCGGCTGCTTCATCGTGAGCAACCGGCCCTGCCCGTTCGGGGCGGTCGCGTAGCGCCCGTCGATTCGCACCGACTGCTCGGAGAACCAGCGGAAGAACTCGGCGCCGTAGGCGACCTCGGCCTGCGACTCCTTGAAAGGCTTGCCCATCTCGAGCGTCATCAGCAGCGCCAGCTCGTCGGCGCGCTCGGTGATCGCCTCGAACGCGCGGCGGAGGATCTCGCCGCGCTCGCGCGGGGGATGCTGGAACCAGTCGGGGCCGGCTTCGACAGCGGCGGTCAGCGCCGCCTTGGCGTCGTCGGTCGAGGCATCGGCAACCTCGCAGAGGCTGTCGCCTGTGGAGGGATCCTCGACGCTGATCGTGCCCTTGGCGCCGTCGCGCCATTCACCCGCGATGTAAAGCTGCTTGGGGACTTCGTCGACGATTTTCTGTTCGGCTGAGGCGGTGATCGTGGTCATGCTTGGAACCTAGCACCGGGGCCTCGACCGACCGCCGCCCAGTGTCAGCACAGTGGCCGCGGGTATAGGCGGCACGTACTTCGATATCCGTCGTGCTGGCCGGGGATGCGTGCGGACGGATCAGAAAAGGAGGTCACCATGAAGAGGTTTCTACCTCTCGTCTTCGCCTGCCTGGCTGTGGCGGCGGTAATCGCGATTCCCGCGTCGGCGGCCGGCTCCAGCAAGTCGAGCAAGAAAGTCTCCTCCGGCGACGAGCAGTATCTGCAGACCTCGATCTCGGGCGATCGCTTCGAGATCATCGGCGGCAAGTGGGCCAAGGGCCACACCAAGAACGCCGCCGTGCTGCGGATGGCCAACCGGCTCGTCTCCGATCACAGCAAGTCACTGAGCGACGCGATCAAGCTCGCCCACTCGCTCAAGATCGACGTGCCGAGCTCACCGACCCCGAGTGAGATTTGGGAGCTCAAGATGGTCTCGGCGTTGAAAGGGAAGGCGTACGACCACTGGTACTCGAGCCTTGAGGTCTATGACCACGTCCAGGACATCGACGAGACCGGGACCGAGGTCAGCACCGGCACGAACTCGCAGATCAAGGACGACGCCAAGACCGAGCTGCCGATGCTGAAGAAGCATCTGAGGCTCGCCCGCGCCGCGCTCGCCGCGAACGCGAAGCCGTAGACGCGCGAGACCCCCGGCGGGCCGTTGGTGATCCGCCGGGGGTCAGCGCGCTGCGTTGTCGTCTAAGCAGCTGCCTGGTGGAGGGGCGCCGGCTCCAGCGCGACCGCCAGCACCTCGTCGACCGTCATCGCGAAGTGGAAGCTCATCGCGTCGCGAACCTCCTGCGGCACGTCGTCCAGGTCGCCGCGGTTGCGCTCGGGGAGCACCACGTCGGTCAGACCGGCGGCATGCGCGGCCAGCACCTTCTGCTTGACCCCGCCGATCGGCAGCACGCGGCCCTGGAGCGTGACCTCGCCGGTCATGCCCACGGTGTGCCGCACCGGCCTACCGGCCAGGAGCGAGGTGAGGGCGGTCACCATCGTCACGCCCGCGCTCGGGCCGTCCTTGGGGATCGCGCCCGCCGGCACGTGCACGTGGAACGAACGCTCCTCGAACGCTGACGGCTCGATCTCGTGGTCGGCGGCATGGCCTCGGACGTACGAGAGGGCGATCTGTGCCGACTCCTTCATCACGTCGCCGAGCTGGCCGGTCAACGTGAGGCCCGGCTTGCCTTGCATCGCGGTGGCCTCGACGAACAGCACGTCGCCGCCGGTGCCTGTCACGGCCAGGCCGGTGGCCACGCCGGGCACGGCCGTGCGAATGGCCGACTCCTGGAAGTGGCGCTGGCGTCCGAGCGCGTCCCGGACCGCGTCGAGGTCGATGGTGACCGGGGCCTCGGCCTGACCCGACGCGATCTTGGTCGCGGTCTTACGCAGCAGCGTTCCCAGCTCGCGCTCGAGCTGGCGGACGCCCGCCTCGCGCGTGTACTCGGTCGCGACGGTCTTCAGGAGCTCGTCGTCGATCTCCACCTCCTCGGCGCGCAGGCCGTTGCGCTCGAGCTGGCGTGGCCACAGGTAACCGCGGGCGATCGCCGTCTTCTCCGAGGTGGTGTACCCGTCGAAGCGGATCACCTCCATGCGGTCGAGCAGCGGGCCCGGGATCGTGTCGGCCACGTTGGCCGTGGCGATGAACATGACGTTGCTCAGGTCGAGCTCCACGTCCAGGTAGTGGTCGCGGAAGCTGTGGTTCTGGGCGGGGTCGAGCACCTCGAGCAGGGCCGAGCT